>JACKFZ010000001.1 GCA_020632215.1 Candidatus Nomurabacteria bacterium
GAAAGATTATTGGGACTATGCACAAAAATCCCTTGATTTTGGAAAGGGTAAAGGACCAAACCTTATTGTTGACGATGGAGGTGATGCGACACTTCTTATTCACAAAGGTGTAGAAATAGAAAAGAATCCAGAACTTTTGAAAAAAGATTATTCAAGACTTTCAGAAGATGAACAAGAGTTGATGGATATGCTAAAAAGAGAATATAAGAAAAATCCAACTAGATGGACAAAGGTTGCTGAAAGATTGAAAGGAGTTTCTGAAGAAACGACAACTGGTGTTCACAGACTTTATCAAATGTTGGAAAAAGGAAGTCTGATGTTTCCAGCTATCAATGTGAATGACTCAGTAACAAAATCTAAATTTGATAATCTATATGGTTCTAGAGAGTCTCTTGCTGATGGAATAAAAAGAGCAACAGGCGTGATGGTTGCAGGGAAGACCGTGGTGATTTGTGGTTATGGAGATGTTGGAAAAGGTTCTGCTCAATCAATGCGTGCTTTTGGTGCAAAAGTTATCGTTACAGAAATTGATCCTATCTGTGCACTTCAAGCAGCTATGGAAGGTTATGATGTGAGACCAATAGAAGAAGCTTTGAAAGTTGCTGATATATACGTCACAGCTACAGGTAACAAAGATGTCATCACTTTTGAACATATGAAAAAAATGAAGGATCAAGCTATTGTTTGTAACATCGGACACTTTGATTCTGAAATTCAAGTCGCTAAACTAGATTCTGCAAAAGATGTTAAGAAAATAAATATTAAGCCTCAAGTCGATAAATATATTTTCAAAGATGGACATGAAATGTATTTGTTAGCAGAAGGAAGACTTGTCAATCTAGGATGTGCTACTGGTCATCCAAGTTTTGTCATGAGTGCTAGTTTTACAAATCAAGTTTTGGCCCAAATGGATCTTTGGAAAAATGATTATGAAATTGGAGTTTATACTTTGCCAAAAATTTTGGATGAGGAAGTGGCACGGCTTCACCTTTCAAAATTAAATTCAAAAATTACAAAGCTGACAAAAGAACAAGCTGAGTATATAAATGTAAATCCAAAAGGACCGTTCAAGCCTGAGAATTATAGGTATTAGTTTTCAGACATCAGATATTAGACATCAGACTTCAGATATCAGGACCGCTTGTCTTCCTGCCGCGTCAGACGCGGTCAGGACAGAGTTGAACTTTAGACAATTACATTCAACGTCATTCCAGACTTGGTCTGGAATCTCGGTGGACTTTAGGCACTAATCTTGTAACTGATAGAATTTTATTTAATAGTTTGATTGATCTGATATAATCACCTCCATGAAAAAACTTCTAATTGCAACAAGATCAAAAGGGAAATTTCCTGAAATAGTAAAAAAATTAGAAGGTCTTGATTTTGAATTATTAAATTTAAATGACCTAGAAGATTTGCCGAAAGATTTTGAGGTGGAAGAACCTGGAATGACTTTTGAAGGTAATGCGCTTATCAAAGCTATAACTTTGGCAACCAAGACAGGTTTACTTACTTTGGCTGATGATTCTGGACTTGAGATTGATGCGCTTGATGGCAGGCCTGGAGTTTATTCTGCAAGATATGCGGAAGGCAGTGATGCAGATAGATACAATAAAATTCTAGAAGAAATGAAGGGCGTTCAAGTAGAAAACAGAACTGCCAGATTCAAAACTGTCATCGCTATTTGCGATCCTGAAACAATGAAGATTAGAACTTGTGAGGGAAGCATGGAGGGTAGAATCACAGAAGAACCAAAAGGAGAAAATGGTTTTGGGTATGATCCAATATTTTTTGTAAATGAAAAAGGTAAAAATTCTGCAGAACTAACTTTGGAAGAGAAGAATGAAGTGAGTCACAGAGGGAATGCGTTAGAGAAGGCGAGAGAGATATTAGTTACGTCATTCCAGATTTAATCTGGAATCCCGTTAAACTTTAGAAACTTTTATTTTGACCATAGATTTTTTTATAAATTTATGTAATATTCAGAATATGTTAACGAAAAAAGAAAAAATAATAGTAGATTCTATTGTTGTTGCTTCTGATAATAATCCACTTAAACCAGAATTTCCAAGTGACAACCCAAAGTTTCCTGCTACTCCTACTTATAAAATTGAGGTTCCTGGTTTTTCCAATGTCTGGTTAAAGGACGAAAGCAAAAATCCAACTGGTACTCATAAGGACAGAATGGCTTGGGAAATTATAGTTGCCTATAAAAATTTTTTAGTTGCTAAAGATAAGGGTCAGATTGTTGGAGAATTGCCTCACATGTCAATCATATCTTCTGGTTCTGCTGCTATTGCCATACAAACTCAACTAAATAAATATAATCTACCTAATTTGAAAGTTCTAGTTGATACCAATACTGACCAAAAGATAATAAGTAAGTTAGAAAAAATAGGTTGTGAAGTGTTTGTAACAGATTTAAGTAGAAAGTCTTTAAATTGGCAGGAAATTTTAATATTAACTCATAATAAAGAAGGTTTTGATATAACATCTAATGAAGCCATAGATCCATTTTATGATTGGCTTAGTTACGAAATTATAAATAATTCTCCAGACTACTGTTTTATTCCATTTGGAACAGGAAATTTGTATGAAAATATTCTGAACGTAAACAAAAAAGAAATTTCTGCCGTAGAGAATAATCATGACCCTAGATTTGGTGGTGATATCAATACTCTTATGAACTGTAACTTTTTAGGTGCAACTACTAACAACCCTCAGACATTAGCAGATAAGTTGTATTCACCACATTTGCCATTTGTTCATTTTGACGAACAGTGGATAAGATTTTATCGATATTCAGGTTACTGTGGTAAGGGGTCAGGAGTTCATTTGGTAAAGGAAAAATTTATGCAAGAAGCCATGAAAATTGCAGAAGACAACAGTATAGATACCGAACCTTCTGGTATAGCAGGTCTTGCACTTATGTTACAAATGAAAGAAAATATTGATACTAGTAGCAAAATACTGATTATTAATACAGGAAAAGCAAAAATATAATTTTAAAAAACTCCAAATAAAAACCCACCCATATTAGGGTGGGGGCTTCCGCTTACCCCGAACCAGAGCAAAGCTCGGTTCGGGACTAGCCCCGCAACGTTTAGTCTTTGACTAAACTGGTGCGAGGGCCGCCTATAGCTCTATTATAACTATAACAATTTCAAATAAAGAAACTTATAAGAAAAGTTAAAGTATTTATGAAAATTACAACCCCCAAGTCCAAGGTCCTGGCATATTTGCAAGCATCATAAGTGCTGCACCTGCTAATGCCATATTTGACATGAAAGATATTTTTTCATTCATCTTTTTACCTCCATCTGTCTCTTTCCAATAAGCATGCATCATAATTGAGGTTGGAACCAAAAATAGAATAATAAGTCCAAATGCTACTTGTACGAATGTTCCAAGTACAATACCTAGACCTCCAAGAATCATCATCACCCCTGTTCCAATGACAGCGGTGTCAGCTTTTTCAATTCCTTTTGATTTTGCATAACCAACTAGACCTTCTTTGTTTTTAAAATGCTCTACTCCTTTTATCAGGAAAAAACCTCCAAAAACCAATCGTCCTAAGATAAATAACAAATCCATAAACTTTAAATTATATTGTAATAGTTCGATTATACCCATTCGTTTTTGGATTTCAAGGTACTATAGATATCAGATATCAGGTTACTATAGCTACTTTGCTGATGTCTAAAAACTGACATCTAATCTAAAATTTCATTTTTTCTTTATTTTTTCTTATAAGTTTCTTTATTATCGATTTGTCATGATTTTGATCATGATGAAAAGTATAAAAGAAATTATTGAAGATGTTTTGAACAAAAAAGGTTCACACATACATTTTATTGGCATTGGGGGAAAAGGGTTAAATGGTATTGCAAGGTATTGTTTAGAAAAAGGCTACAAAGTTTCTGGTTCAGATCAGAACAGGTCATTAGAACTTATAGATTTAGAAAAAATGGGCGCTAATATTTTTTATAATCATCGTAAAAATAATATTACCCAAAAGGTTGATTTAATTGTTTTTTCTTCTGTTATTGAAAATGATAACCAAGAAATTCAAAAAGCTAAAGATTTGGAGATACCAATTGTAAAACGCTCACTCTTTCTGGGAGAATTGATGAAAAACTTTCAGTCTATATCAATTGCGGGTAGTCATGGTAAAAGTACTACTACGGCTTTAGTTGGATTAGCCCTAAAAGAAGCTGGTGCTGATCCGACAATTTTTGGTGGCGCTCTGATCAAAGAGATCGATTCATACTCTAGAAATGGTAATGGGGCAAATTGTGTAGTAGAAGCCTGTGAATATGATAGATCATTTCACAATTTAATTGGTGACATTAGCATTATTACTGCTGTTGAAAAAAGTCATTTGGAATATTATTTGGATGAGAAAGAAATGTTAGGTGCTTTTGCTAAATTCGTGGCTTTGCACAAAAAAGACGGCATGATTATTTACAATGGAGATGATATGAACATTCGGAAAGTTATAGGAAATGCTAAGTGTCCAATTTTTAGTTTTGGGTTTAATGTTTGTAATGATTATGTCATTAAAAATATTTACTACAAAACTGACAGCACTTGTTTCGATTTATATTACGAACGAAAACCTGTTGTCAAAGATGTTTGTATAAAGGTTCCCGGCTTCTATAATGTTTATAATTTTGCTTCTGCTGTAATTACTTTACACAAACTTGGTCTCAATGTTGAGTCAATAAGAAAAGTTGCTAAAGACTTTAATGGTGTCGGACGTCGGTTTGAAGTTTCTGAGGCAGACGATCAAACAGTTTTTGTAGATGACTTCTGTCACCATCCAACTCAGGTTAAAAATCTGTTTAAAGGTATAAAACAATTTTTTCCTGATAAAAAAGTGATAGCAATTTTTCAACCTAGACAATATCATTTGATTAAAACTTTTCTAAAGGAGTATGGCGAATCGTTCAAAGAGGCTGATACTGTTGTGGTTACACCTATTTTGCCAGCTTTGGGGGATACTGAATCAGACAAGAATAGTTTAGAAACATCTGATATTATAAATGCTATAAAAAGATATTCTGGCAAGAAGAAAGTCTTTTTTGCGAAAGATTTCAAGCAAGTTTTAGAGAATATTTACAAAATAAAGGGAAAGAGAATTATTACTACCATTGGCGCAGGAGATATTTATAAGGTAAAAGATATGTATGTTAAAACAAGTTAATTTCAAAAATAAAAAAGTATTGATTTTGGGTCTCGGAGTGACTGGTGTCTCGGCCTTCAAATATTTACAGAGTAGGGGTGCCAAAGTGATAGTAATAGACGATCTTTCTGCGGATAAATTACCTGCTGATGTTCTTGATTTGGTGCAGGATTGCGAAGCTCAATTTTTTGGCGGCGAAATACCACCTGATGATCTGATGACTATTACCGATTTGTTGGTTGTTAGTCCGGGTGTTTCTTCTAGCCATATTGTTTACAAGGAAGCTTTGACTCAAGGTGTGGAGATAAAAAATGATATTAATTTATTTTTGGACGAATGGAATTGTTCTAATAGAGTGGTCGGAGTAACTGGTTCTAATGGAAAAAGCACCATTGTTAGTTTATTAGGTCACATTATGGAAAGCTGTGGCATTGCTCACAAGGTGGCTGGTAACCTTGGCAATTCTCCCTTAGACTTTTTAACCGAGAATAAATTAACTGGTGATGAAGTAATTGTTTTGGAATTATCTAATTATCAGTTAGAACTTTTCAATTCTGATTACTTTGTAGATATTGCGGTTATCACAAATATTTCTAACAATCACCTGACTCGTTATGGCGGGAGTATAGAGAGTTATGCAGAAGCAAAGGGCAATATAATCAAATCTAATCACACATCTCTGATAGTAGAAGGAGATAATGAGGGAATACAAAAATATATTTTACCAATAGTTAAACCAAAAGATTTGTACAAAGTGTCTTTATCGATAAAAGATTATGATGCTAGTGAAACTGGTATTTACTCTGATAATGATGGCAACTTGGTTTTTAGAAGTAGCAAAGGAAAAAATGAAATTGTTTTTGATAATGTTTCAGATAGAAAACTATTTGGTCGGCATAATCTATATAATATTGGAGACGCCATCCTAGTTTGTAAATTATTAGATATTAATTCAGGGACAGTTTCTGAGCCAATTAGGAATTTTGAAGGTTTGGCACATCGTATTCAATTTGTGGCAGAAAGTAACGGTATTAGATTTATTAATGATTCAAAGTCAACAAGTCCGGACGCAACTGTTAAGGCAGTCGAATCTTTATCAAATGGTAAAAATATTATTTTGATAGCAGGTGGAGTTAGTAAGGTTGATCATTACAGAGAGTGGAGAAAGATTTTTAGTGAAAATATTAGAAATACTATTTTATTGCCAGGAAATGCATCTGATCAAATTATAGAAGAAGCTAGGGTCGGAAATTATGTCAAAGTTGATAATATGCAAGAAGCAGTTTCTAAAGCTTTTGAAAGTGCCAAAGAAGGTGATGTTGTTTTGCTTTCACCTGGAGCCGGTAGTCAAAACTTGTTTAAAGACTTCAATGAGAGGGGGACTGAGTTTATGAAATTTGTAAATGTAATAATAGACAATGAGTAAGATTATCAAAATTATTTTTAAAATATTACACTCAATTAGGAAATGGTATTGGCGCACTTTCAGAATAAAAACATTTGGAGCTAGAGTGTTGCTAGAAAAAGAAGGAAAGGTCTTTTTAGTTCAACACAGATATAACAATTACTGGGTTTTCCCTGGGGGTAGTATGAAGAAGGGAGAAAATGCTGATGATCTTTGTAGGAGGGAAGTTTTTGAAGAGACAGGCCTGATTGTTACTAAATTTGCTAAAAGATTAGGAACTTATAAAAATAATCAAGAAGGCAAAAATGATACTTTAACAATATTAGTAGCTAACGATTTTAAAAAAGGACCCAGATGGAATTTTTTTCAAAAAATTATGCAGAAAGTTGAGATAAAAGATGCGGGTTGGTTTGATATAGACAATTTACCAAATACCATTTCTGATGCTACAAAAAGGAGAATAGAGGAGTATAAAAATGAACAGTATGACTTGGAAGGCAAGTGGTAGTAAAAAACCGATCCACTAGGAATCGGGGTTCGAGGTTAGTTTTTTCGAAGCAACTTTGTTCACCCATTCTCCGTAGGGCAAAAAGAGATCGAAGATGAAAGTTGCACATGGTGTTACCACCAATAAAACGAGAGGGAAGTAATACCAAGGGTTTCCTGATATTAATCCGATGACAATCTGGAACATGAAGGAGCAGATCAGTCCCAATGTCAGATTGAAACGGAACGTATAACCTGGTAGGGGATCTTTTTCGACTAAGTCTCCAAATTCCAAATCTGTTTTCGTAATTCTTCCGTCCACCCAAGATAATTTTCCTTTCTTTACTCTTGAGATTAGGTCATCAATGGAAAGATGGAAGAAGACAATGGATATCGCCACGAGGACAATAACGACTATGAGGCAAAGAAATGTGATAATGAAGCCACTTCTAACAAAATAAATAAGAGTTGTCAATATTTACAAATCGATAAAACTATGTTAGTGTCTTGGCTATAAAAATAAGCTAAATTTTATATATGAAAGATCAGTTAAAGAAGTTAATTCCAAAGAAGAAGTGGCAAAAAGTTGTGTCTATCATCGTTTTAGTTTTGATAGTAATTTTTATAATCAATTTAATTAAGGGAAATGATGACTCTAGCAAAAATGTTGTAAAAGAAACACAAGTTTCTGTTTCCAGAGTCTTTGACCTAGTGGCTGACTCAGGAAAATTATCTTTAGTCGGAATCGTTGAATCACAATCTGAGGCGATATTAAGAGCAGAGAGTTCGGGAGAAATTTCATATGTTAATAAAAAACTTGGTGATAGTGTCTACTCTCGTGAAGTTATTGCAGAAATCAAGAACTCATCTCAACGAGCCAGTTTGCTAAGGGCTCAGGGTGTTTTAGACGCTGCACAGGCTAACTTATTGAAATCAACTAATAGTTCGGGTCAGGCGGAGTCTTTGATCAAGACTTCCATTACTAATGCATATTCTACTGCTGATGATGCTGTCAGAAACAAAGTCGATCAGTTTATAGAGGATGGAGATTCATATACTCCCGACATGATTAATTCTTTGGGAGATTATTTTTCAAGACAAAAAATAGAAGAAGAAAGGTATCAACTATATTTAACATTAACAGCGTGGGAGGAAGATTTACAAGCACTCGATTCTTTGGGTTCTGGAGATGATTTGGAAAGACATTACAATGTTGCCAAAGAATCACTAGAGGAAGTTCGAAATTTCCTGTCTTTAGTTGCAGTTACTATTAATCAACAGGATTTTGAAGGTGATTATTTACCACAAACAACTATTGATAAATATAAGTCAGATGTTTCAGTAGCTAGAAGTAATGTAAATTCAAGCTTGAGTAGTATGATCTCTTCTTACAATACTTACAGTTCACAAGTTGGTCTAGAAGGAAAGAATCAGGATATTTTGTCAGCAGAAGCACAAGTGACACAAGCTCGTGCTGGGCTTTATGCGGCACAAGCAGAACTTGAAAAAACAATTATCAGATCACCAGTAACTGGGCTTTTGAATTCTATTTCTATCAAACAAGGAGATGTTGTCACTCAGTTTGAAGATGTTGGAGATGTAGTAGGAAATGGAGAAAATGAAATTGTTGCTTTTATAAATGAAAACGAAAGAGAAAATATCAAGATTGGTACAAAAGTAATTATTGAAAACAAATTTAATGGAGAAGTTATTAGGATTGCACCAGCTATTAATCGTGATACACAAAAGATTGAAATCAGAATTGCTGTAGATGGCACAGAAACAAATCTAAAAAATGGTCAAAATGTTTCTATGATTATTGAAACCTCAAGCCAAGCAAAAATTGATTTGCAAAAAGTCTTTATTCCGATTACTGCTGTTAAGATTAGTGGTGATAGTCAATTTGTTTTCTATATTGATGGAGAAGGTAACCTAACTTCAACTCCTGTTTCTATAGGAAAAATAGAAGGGGAAAGAGTAGAAGTGATTTCTGGTGTTTCTCTCGACGACATTATTGTGGTTGATGCACGAGGTCTGAAAGATGGACAAAAAGTAACCATTAAATAATTATGAACAAGTTTTGGTCATTTTTCTTGAATAACAAAAACTTTAGTTTTCTTATTTTGATTGCTCTTATTTTCTTTGGTTTTCAATCTCTACTTTCTATTACCAGAGAATCTGCGCCAGAGGTTATTGTTCCTGTGGCTATTGTTACTACTCCATTTCCAGGAGCTTCAGCTATCGATGTTGAAAAATTAGTGACTAACAAGTTGGAAGATCAGTTAAATAATAATTTAGATGATGTTAATTCTATTACTTCCAATTCTCAGGATTCTTTCTCTACCATCACTGTTGAATTTAATGCTGATGCGGATGTAGAAAAATCTATTCAGGATGTCAAAGATGAGGTAGACAAAATAAAGAATGAATTACCTAGTGAAGCAGATAATCCCGTGGTGTCTGAAGTAAACTTTGCTGACGAACCAATTATGACAGTTTCTATTTCTAGTGAGGTTGATGATATACAGCTTTCAGAACTTGTTGATGAACTAGAAGATGAATTAAAAGGTATCAAAGGTGTTTCAAAAATTTCTCGAAGTGGTTTACCCGACAGAGAAACACAAATAATTTTGAGAAAAGAGTCATTGGCTAAGTTTGGTATTTCTATCTCGGAAGTTGTGAGAGCTATATCTGCTTCCAATAGCTCATTACCAGTTGGTAGTATTGAGTTTAATAATGTTTCTTACGCTGTAGTTTTTGAAGGTGGAATTGATTCTCCATCTGATCTAGAGAATGTTGCTATTCTTGGTAGATCAGGGCAACCAGTTTATGTTAGAGATATAGCAGATGTGAATGACGGTCTGGCTCCAAGAAGCTCATTTGCACGTATTAGTGTCGATGGGCAACCTTCTGCAAAAGCAGTCTCCTTACAAATTTTCAAGAGAAGTGGTTCTGATGTGACAAAGGTAAGTGCTAATGTCAAAGAGAAGTTGGCAGATTTGGCAGATGGAGGAATTTTGAACGATGTAAATTATTTAGTTTCTTTTGATAATGGGGAATACGTCAATGATGACTTAAAAACTCTTTCCCTCAGTGCATTGCAGACTGTCATCCTTGTGATGCTTATCCTGCTCCTGTTTTTAGGATGGAGAGAAGCATTGGTGGCAGGGCTTTCTATTCCTTTATCTTTTTTGGTGGCTTTTATCGGATTAAAAGCATCGGGCAATACTATTAACTTTGTTTCATTGTTCTCACTTATTCTTTCTGTTGGTATTTTGGTTGATTCAGCTATTGTGATTACCGAAGCAGTTCATACAAAGTTGAAAGAAGGTGGAGAAGATGGAAGTAAGACTGGAGCGGCTCGTGAGGCTGTATCATATTTTCATTACCCACTAACTTCAGGAACGGCAACTACGATTGCTGTATTTGCTCCACTATTTTTGATATCTGGAGTGACAGGTCAATTTATTGCCAGTATTCCATTTACAATTATTTTTGTTTTAATTGCATCTCTGTTTGTGGCTCTTGGGCTTGTGCCCTTAATTTCTTCTATTTTTTTGAAGAGAAGAACTGTTAGTGATCTAGAAAAGAAACAAGAAGCTCTAACGGAAAAAATACAAGTTTGGTATAAAAAGCAATTGGATAAAATTATTGGTGACACAAAGAAAGAAAAGAAATTCATTGTCGGTGTTATTATTGTTTTGATAATGACAATTACTTTTCCATTCTTTGGAATTGTAAAAGTTATTTTCTTCCCACCAGAAGATATAGATTTTGTCTTTGTTGAAATTGAAAGACCACAAGGAACTATTTTAGAGGCTACAGATTTATCGGTTAGAGAAGTGGAAGAAAGAATCTTAGAAATACCAGAAATAGAATCTTACGTTGTTGAAGTTGGGCGAGGTAGTGCTTTTAATTCTGATGGTGGTGGTTCTGGCGAAAAACTGGCAAATATCACTGTTATTTTAGATAAAAAAAGAAGTAAAAATAGTTCAGAAGTAGTTGAAGATTTACGATTAACTCTTTCTGATATTAGATCTGCGGATGTTAGGGTATTTCAACCGAGCGGTGGTCCACCTGGTGGCGCACCAGTCTTTGTCAAATTTTTTGCAAATGACCTAGATCTTTTGGCTTCAACTATTAGAGATGCAGAGACTATCTTAGGAGAAGTCGATGGAGCTATTGATGTTTCTAGTTCTATCAAGACTGACGCTAATGAATTTAGACTAAATATTGATAGAGCAAAAGCCAGTCAGGTTGGTTTAACTTCGCAAGATGTGGCTTTAGCATTACGAACGGCTGTATATGGAACAGAAGCAACTACTATAAAGAACATTGATGGAGATACAGATGTCATTGTTAAATTAGATTTAAATAATCAATCAGACGATCCATATAAAACAACCGAAACAACTATAGAATCAATAGAAAATATTTCTATTCCAACATCCAGAGGATCTGTCCTTGTTGGGTCGTTAGTGAATACAAGTCTTGGTTCAAGTAATGCAATTATTAAACATGAAGATCAAAAAAGAACAGGTTTTGTTTCAAGTTCTGTTGTAGATGGGAAAACTTCGGCTGAAATATTAAAAGTATTTGAAGATAGAATAGAAGAATTTGGTTTACCGAATGGTGTTGAAATGTCATTTGGTGGGGAAGCAGAGGAGATTAACCAATCATTCAAAGAAATGGGGCTTTCACTGATATTAGGAATGATTTTGATTCTTGCCGTTTTGGTTTTGCAATTTAACTCTTACAGACAAGCATTATTTATTATTGCAATTGTGCCAATCTCTTTAATCGGCGTATTTGTTGGTTTAGCTGTTAGTGGCAAAGCTTTATCTTTTCCATCTATTATGGGATTTATCGCTCTGTCTGGAATTGTCGTAAATAACTCTATTATTTTGATAGACACAATGAATAAGTTAAGAGAAGAAAATTCATTGATGCCAATTCGAGATATTGTAATCAAAGGATCAGTTTCAAGAATTAGACCTATTCTTTTGACTACTTTAACAACTGTTATCGGAATCATTCCTTTGACTTATGCTTCAGAACTTTGGTCTCCTTTGGCATTCGCTATCATGTTCGGATTATCATTTGCTGTTATCATCACCTTATTTTTGGTGCCAATCTTATATTCTAGATGGCCAGGGAAACTTTCTACAAAGGAATAAAATTCCAAGTTCCAAAAACTCAAATTCCAAGCAAATAACAAGAGGAAATCTAAGGACATTGTCATCCAGACCAAGTCTGGAATGATGGTGTATTCTGACCGCTGACCGCTTTTTTCTCCGAACTCCTGATTACTAATCACTAATCTGCTATAATACTCTCATCATGCAAAAACCTATTCAAAAACCAAGAGACTCTAGGTGGAACTACGGTGGTCCAAATTGGAAATTAAGTCGTTCAAAAATCGATTTATTCGTCGAATGTCCTAGATGTTTCTATCTTGATAATAAGTTAGGAATTAAAAGGCCACAGTTTCCGGCTTTTCTTCTAAACTCTGCTGTTGATGAACTTTTTAAGAAAGAATTTGATATTCATAGAGCAAAAGGTAGTAAACACCCATTGATGGAAAAATATGGTGTTGATGCGGTACCTTTTCAACATGAAGAAATGAATACATGGAGAGAAAATTTTGAAGGAGTGCAATTTTTTCATGAACCTACATCGATGACAATATCTGGAGCAGTTGATGATATTTGGATAAATAAAAAAGGAGAATTGATTGTTGTTGATTACAAGTCGACCAGTAAAAAAGAAGAGATTACTTTAGAAGATAAATGGAAACAAGGTTATAAAAGGCAGATGGAAGTTTACCAGTGGCTTTTGCGTAAGCTTGGATTTGCTGTTTGTGATTTAGGGTATTTTGTTTATGCCAATGGTTTAACTGACAAAAATGCTTTTGATGGTCGATTAGAGTTTGAAGTTACATTACTACCATATGAAGGAAATCCAGACTGGGTTGAGGATACTATCTTTAAAATCAAAGAAACTTTAGACGAAAAAGAAATTCCAGAATCTAGTCTGGAATGTGATTATTGTTCATATTTTTACGGAAGAGAGAAAGTGGAGTAATTTTGATAAAATTTATATATGCGCTGGGTGCCTAACTCAAAAGAACAATTACAAAAAATGCGTAGAGCTTTTTTAGCTCCTGGAGTTGTCAAAACTCTAGATTTACATCAGCGCAATGCTATTGAAAGACAAAAAAGAATGGCAAGGGAAAGAATTAGTCGAGAGATGAGTCAGTTAAAAAATATTTTATTTACAAAAGAGCAAGAACTGAATCGTTTGGTCCATACTAGAAGAAAGTTACAAGAAGATAGCTCTTACATTTCTAGTAATATTGGCAAAGAACAGTTAGATGTAGATAAGTTAGATAATGAAATCAAAAAACATCAAAAGAAAATTGATGATTTGAAAGGTGAAATTCATAAAGAAGAAGGGATAATTACACAGTTAAAAGCTTATTTGATGAGAGAAAAGAGAGAGGCAGATAAGGTTAGAGGTTCTATTGCTGGCACCAAGACACATGCTCGAGGAGTTGAAGGGAGTATATCTGTTTTATCTCAAGAAATAAAAAGAATTCAATTACAATTGCAGAACTTACAAAGAAGATCTTACTCAATAAGATAATTATGAAAAAGCATAGCGTAACAATTGTTGTATTTGGGGGTACAGGTGATCTGGTTCAGAAAAAGCTAATGTCAGCTCTTTTTGATTTATACAACAATGAAATTTTTTCTGATGATTTTAGGATAGTGGCTTTTTCCAGAAAACAAATGTCTCATGAGGAATATCGTCAATTTGCTAGAAATATCTTAGATCAAAAGGGTGTTTGTGGAGGTAAAGACTGTGACGGATTTCTTGAAAAAATATTCTACTGTTCTGGTGATTTGAACAATCAAGAGTCATATCTAACACTTTCTAATTTTATCAATGAACTAGATAAGACAGACAATCTGTGCTCTAATAAATTATTTTATTTAGCTATACCACCAAACTTATATGAGTCTGTGTTTAACAATTTAGCATCTTCTGGTATGACAATACCTTGCGCTACACCAGAAGAAAATAAAAAAACATGGGCCAGAGTCTTGGTAGAGAAACCTTTCGGTAATGATATGGATGAGGCTCAAAAATTGGATACTTTGCTTGGTAAATTGTTCAGTGAAGATCAAATTTTTAGAATTGATCATTATTTGGCAAAGGAGACTATTCAGAATATTTTGACTTTTCGTTTCGCTAACTCCATTTTCAATTATCTGTGGAATAAAGATCATATCCAAGAAATTAGAATCAAAGTTTATGAGGACTATGATATTAGAGGTAGAGGTAGGTTTTACGATGGCATCGGAGCGCTAAGAGATATGGGTCAAAATCACATGTTGCAAATGCTTTCTTTGATAACAATGCAGGACCCCAAAATGTTAGGAGCTTCTTTTGTTAGGAATGCTAGAACAGATGCTTTAGAAAAAATTTATTTAGACAAAAAAGATATTGTAAATATTAAGCGTGGGCAATATGAAGGTTACCTGTCTGAAGAAGTGGATGCGAATTCAGAAACAGAAACTTTTTTCAGAATTTCGTTGAAAACAAAAGATAAACAACTGAAAGGTATACCATTATATTTGGAGCACGGAAAGGCTTTGAATCAAACAAAGACCGAGATAGAAATTATTTTTAAAGAGAGACCAAGCTGTGCTTGTCCTGTGGATGACAAAAGACAGCATACAAATAAATTGATTTTTGTTGTTAAACCAGAGGATGGTATTAGAGTTAGATTTTGGATTAAACAGCCAGGATTTGATTATCAGATAGATGACAAAGAATTATCTTTTTCTTATAAGACTGAAAATCAAATGCTTCCAAATCCATATGAGAGAGTTCTTTTTGATTGTATAAGAGGAGACCAAACATTATTTACTAGCACAGCAGAAGTAAAAGCAGAATGGAAAATTATTACGTCTATTTTAGACTTTTGGCAAAAGGTACCGTTAAAGAAATATAAGAAAGGATCAAAACCAGAAGAAATTGTCTACTCAGGATAATTTTTTTCTGATTTTTTCATTCCCGCCCTATAGGGTGGGGGGGGGGAAACCGCTAGCCATTCCCGAACCAGAACTTTGTTCGGTTCGGGACTCATCCAGAACCAAGCTATGCTTTGTTTCTGGGCCATTGAAAATCATAACAACTTTATTCTCAAAAAACTTATAAAAAAAGTTAAAGAAAAAATGAATTTCCTGTAACTTTTTTTATGCTATATAACTTTTTTGTAAACAGGTAGGATTATTTGACTATTAACTACTTACTATTTACTATTTACTAATATGAAAATCGGATACATTGGTTTAGGGAAAATGGGATATGGAATGGTTGAGAATTTACTAGATCATAGCCACCAAGTGGTTGCTTTTAATAGGAGTCCAGAACCGACAAAAGAATTAGAACAAAAAGGTGCAATGGCTACTTTTTCTATAGAAGAACTAGTAGGTAAATTAGATGGTCAAAAAATTATTTGGTTGATGGTGCCATGGAAAGCGGTAGACGAAGTGATTGCAGAAGTCATACCTTTTTTAAATGAAGGGGATATTTTGATAGACGGTGGTAATTCTCCTTATATTGAAACAATCAGGCGAGCTAAAGAAATAACAGAGAAAGGTATTCATTTTGTTGACATTGGAGTTTCAGGTGGCCCAAGTGGTGCTAGAAACGGAGCGTGTATGATGATTGGTGGAGAGCAAGAAGATTTTGATTTACTTAAAGACTTAGTAAAAGATCTTTGTGTTGAAAATGGATTTGGATATATGGGCAAACATGGAGCAGGACACTTTGTCAAAATGGTTCATAATGGGATCGAATATGGAATGATGCAGGCTATCGGCGAAGGTTTTGAGGTAATGAAAAAGGCCCCTGAGTTTGATGTAGATTTACTTGAAGTTACAAAAGTTTATAATCACGGATCGGTTATAGAATCTAGGTTAGTTGCTTGGTTACAAAAAGCTTTTGAACAATATGGAATGGGATTGGATGAAATATCTGGCGAAGTTGGGAGTTTAGGGGAAGGGTTATGGACTGTCGAAGCTGCCAAGAGAAATAATGTGCCGGTGCCTATTATCGAGGGATCTTTGAAGTTTCGTGAAAATTCACACGGTAATCCAAGTTATACTGGCCAAGTAGTTTCTGCTCTTAGAAATCAATTTGGTGGTCATGATGTCTCTAAAAACAATGAGTGATAACGACTATGTTTTTAGTGATCTTAACGAATATCAGGATCTTGTTAGAATCTAATTAAATAATTATGGAAGAAAAAGAACTTCAAGTTGGTGCAAAATGTTTTTTCAAGAATAAAGAAGGTAAAATACTTTTAATGAGAATTTCAGATACTTGTCAAAAACTGCCGGGATGGTGGGATATACCAGGCGGTCGAATTGAAAAACATGAATCGACAGAAGAAGGTTTGAAAAGAGAATTAAAAGAAGAAACAGGCATTGATTTTGAAAAGGATTTTAAAATCGTAGATGTGCAAGATATATTTCCTAAGGTAGATAATCGCCATGTTATTAGATTATCTTTTATGGCAGAGATGGATGAAGGATTAGAAATTATGTTGTCCTCTGAGCATAATGAACTTGGGTGGTTTAGTGTAGATGAAATATTAAAAATGGAAAAAGTGGACCCTTTTATTATTGATACTTTAAATAAGATAAAATAATTATGAAAATCATAGACATTACACACTTCATAAAAGACGGAATGGTTGTTTATCCAAATAATGCAGAGATCAGTATTTCTGCATATGCCAAAATTAGTGATGGAGCTTCTAGTAATTTATCAAAGGTTATTTTAGGAACTCATACTGCTACACACGTTGATGCACCTCTACATGTATTCGATGGTAGAGAAAAGTTAGAAGATTTACCATTAGAAAATTTCATAGGACCATGTAGAGTAATTGATACTAGTCATAGAAAAGCTGGAGAATTAGTGGAAGTCGAAGATTTGGGTGAAGTTTCAGAAGGCGAAAGAATTTTGGTTAAGACTTCTAATTCAGATCGTGGCATCGATGAATTTTATGATGACTTTGTTGCGTTGAGTGGTGATGCGGCAGATTTTTTGGCAGATAAAAATATCACATTATTCGGTATTGATTATTTATCTATCAAACAAAGAGGTTCAGATGATAACAGAGCTCATACATCTTTATTAGAAAAAAATATTCCTATTGTAGAGGGGCTGAATCTAAAAGATGTATCAGCTGGTAATTATGAACTTATTTGTTTACCTCTCAAATTGAAGGATGTTGAAGGGGGACCAGTGCGAGCAGTATTAATCAGCCGCTAAAAATATCGCTGATTTGGTATCTATTTTGAAAAAAAGTGATTTGGTGCGAAAATTAGAAGTGTTACTAGGAATAATTTTATATTAGACTACTAACTATTTACTACTAACTACCGACTAGACTATGGAAGAAGCAATCTTAAATTTTTCAAAACAGTTTAATTTTCAACCTGAAATTATAAATTCAGATAAGTTGAAGTCATATAAACATTTTGTGGTTGGAGGAATGGGAGGATCTCATTTATCTGCAGGTATTATAAAAATGTATCAGCCGGGTATAGAGCTTTATGTACATAGAGATTATGGTGTGCCACCTTTTGATGTAGATTTTTGTTCAAATAGTTTATTTATTGCTAGTTCATATTCCGGTAATACAGAGGAAACTATAGACTTTATAGAAGAAGCATATTCAAAAGGTTTTGATGTTGCGGCTATCACAACAGGAGGTAAATTGTTGGAATTTGCTAAGAAAAATAATATTCCATATATACAAATGCCCGATGATGGAATTCAACCACGAATGGCGCTTGGTTATGCTGCTATATCTTTAGCTCATATGATGGATCATAAAGCTTTGATAGATGATTTGAAAAATATTGCTCAGTCAATCAATCCTGAATCTTTCAGGGATGAAGGTCAACGATTGGCCAATGAATTGAAGGGTCAAGTTCCTATAATTTATTCTTCATTACATAATCTTTCTGTGGCATATAATTGGAAAATCAAAATGAATGAGACAGGGAAGATACCTGCTTTCTATAATGTTTTTCCTGAACTCAATCACAATGAGTTTAACGGTTTTGATGTGAGAGATAACACTCAAGATTTAAGTAATAATTTTCACTTTATTTTCCTAAGAGATTCTGATGACTACTCTCGGATACAAAAAAGGATGGATGTGACCGAGTCTATTTATCAAGAAAAAGGATTGACAGTTACTAGTATTTTTATGAAGGGGAATAATGTTCTTGAGAAGATTTTTTCTACTCTATTGCTTGCAGATTGGATTGCTTTTCATGTTGCTACTAATAATGGTGTTGATCCAGAACAGGTTCCAATGGTGGAAGATTTGAAAAAACAAATCAATCAATAAGTGGTTGAGGGCTTTCTAAATGGATAGTAGAATGGTGTCATGAATGCTTGGATTAAGAAACAGAATATAATCATTCTAATAATTATCATTGTCTTTGTTGCTCTTTTGAGTCTTGTAATTGTGAAGAACAGAAGTAAATCTGATACACGAGACAGGGTTATAGGTAAATTCCAAAATGTTGAAGATGTAGAATGGTTAACATATACAGATGAAAAGTTTAACTTTCAAATAGAATACCCATCGACTTGGGAGCTTTTCAAGCAATACAATGATGCGCCACCAGTAATATCTTTTTATCCTAAACAAAAAGATATAGAGTTACCTTTTACTTTTTATGATGACACAGTTACTGTTGTTAGTATTTACCCCCAAGGATCTGAAGCTGAGGCATTGTCTGGGAAGAGAAAAAAGGTCAATTTACAAATTAAAGAATCTGTAAATATAAGTGAAGATTATCTCTTGAAAGGAGGCGATGTTTGGGCTAATTTTACAAATTTTCAAAATCCACCAGGAACTTGGCAGAGGTGGGGGTTTTTATGGGCTAGTGCTACTGTTAAAAATGTCTCATATGGCTGTGAAAGAAATGGAAACCCTATTGAAATTGAAGAGTGCAATCCATTTATAGGCGATGAAATTACTAGACAAGGGAAGGTTGATGTTAATGCAATAGAAATAGAAAAGCATATACTAGAGAGCTTTGAATTTATTGAAAATTAATGATTTATAAAGAAAATTGGTATTTAGAAAAAGTAAGTGATTTGTATGATAATTTTCATTCAAGCTTGAGAGGGCTAAATGATTATGATGTTCACAAAAATCGAAAAAATTTTGGAGTTAATGTTTTAAATAAAAAGAAAACTGAAAATTTTCTACATACTTTTATATCTCAGTTCAAAAGTTACTTTATTGTTACATTATTGATAGCTAGCTTAATTGTAATATCTTTGGGCGAATATTTGGATGGATTAATAATATTTTCTATTATCATCGTAAACTCTATTATCGGCGCTGTTCAAGAAGGGAAAGCCAAAAAGACATTAATGGCTCTTCAAGATGCTGTAACGAGCTATTCTACTGTTATAAGAGATGAAAAGACTATAGTGATCAAAGACATTGAAGTGGTCGCTGGGGATATCCTAGTTTTAAAAGATGGAGACCTGGTTCCTGCTGATGCCAGACTGATTGAAACTAATAGTTTTTTAGTTAACCAATCTGTTCTAACAGGAGAATCAGTTTCAGTTGCTAAAAAGAATGTAGATATTAGTAGTAAAAATCTACCGATTGTTGATCAGGTCAATATGGTTTTTAAGGGAACTTATGTTGTCTCTGGCTTAGCATATGCCATCGTGGTTTCTGTTGGTCCAGACACTATTATTGGTAATATTGCTGAGAAGTTAGAAACTTTGCATACAGATGTGCCTTTGCAAAACAATATAAAGAATCTTTCAAAAATTATAATTCTCTCTGTTTTGGCTCTTTCTTTTGTTATATTTTTGGTCGGCATTTTTAATGGACAAGAAGTAGTAAATATGTTTCTTACTGTAGTAGCTTTGTCTGTGGCTGCCATACCTGAAAGTTTACCTGTTGTTGTTACTTTGGTTCTTGTTGCGGGCGTATTTAGAATGAGCAAAAAGAATGTCTTGGTAAAAAGACTTCAGGCGGTTGAAGCTTTAGGACAAGCTAGTATTTTAGCACTTGATAAGACAGGTACTATTACTTCTAATGAAATGCAGGTTACTAAAGTTTTTGCCAATGATAAATTATTTGATGTTACAGGGAGTGGGTATGAACCAGTTGGCGAAATTTTTCTCGATAATTCAAAAGTAATTGTAGAGGAGAAAAAAAGTCTAGATTTGATAGCAAAAATTTCTGCACTAACTTCTATTGCTAGTATTGAGTTTGATGAAGAAAAGAAGGTGTGGAAACATATAATGGGCGATCCAACTGAAGCGGCGCTAAAAGTTTTTGCTGAAAAGTTAGGTTTTAATAAAAATGAATTAGAAAGGGAGTATAAGAATATTTTTGAAATTCCTTTTAATTTCCATAATAAATATCATGCTACTGTCAATCGGCAAGAAGATGAAAAAACGTTCTTTGTTTCAGGTAGTCCAGAAAAAATAATTGGAGCTTCTAATACGGTATACAAGAATGGGGAAGTGGTAACACTGTCTGTTGCTGAACAAGAGAGAATCAAAAAGTATATGCAAGGAATGGCCGAAAATGGCCAAAGAGTTATAGCTTGTGCAGTTAATTTTAATGTTGAGAATAATTACAGCGAGATAGAAAAAAATGGTTTGAAGGATCTAACTTTTGTTGGATTATTAGGTGTTCAAGATGCAATTAGACCTGAAGTTAAAGATGCTGTGAAAAGAGCACAGCAAGCTGGCATTAAGATTGTTATGATTACTGGAGACTATGAAACAACTGCTGTTTCTATTGCTACAGAAGTTGGGATATTTTGTGAAGGAGATTCTACCTTGTCTGGTATTGAAATAGATAAAATAAGCGAAGTTGAATTATTGGAGAAGGTTAAGAACACAGCAGTATTTTTTAGAGTTTCTCCACAACATAAGTTAAAAATTATAGAGGCATATAAAAAGAATGGAGAGATTATTGCTATGACAGGTGATGGTATTAATGATGCTTTATCTTTAACTGATGCAGATTTGGGAATAGCTATGGGTAAAAAAGGCACTGAAGTAGCTAGAGAAGCGTCAGATATTGTTTTGGTAGATGATAATTTTGACAATGTTACTTCAGCTGTAGAAGAAGGAAGAAATATGTATTCTACAATTAGAAAATCTATTCTTTATTTATTATCTACTAATATGGGAGAGATGATGGTTATTGTTTTTGCTGTGTTTCTAGTATTACCATTGCCACTTTTAGCATCTCAAATTATTTGGCTTAACATGGTTACTGATACTTTTTTAGTTGCGGCATTAGCCCTAGAACCAAAAAATAGAAAGTTAGTTTTCAGAAGACCTGAAAAACCAAGTAAATGGATAGTTGATCGCTTAATGGTAATTAGAATTTTATCCACTGGTATTTTGATGACCATAGGCACATTGGTTTTATTTATTAATTTTTTACCGGATGGCCTAGAGAAAGCATGGACAATCTCTCTTACCACCTTGACAGTTTTTCAGTGGTTTAATTTATTTAATATCAGATCAAAATACGAATCAATTTTTTCTAAGAGATCATTTAATAATAAATATTTATTATTAGGTTTAATTTTAGCGATAGTCTTGCATTTTCTAGCTATTTACCATCCTTTTATGCAAACAGTTTTGCATACGACAGCTTTGAATATAGTTGAGTGGAGTTTAATACTGGTAGTTTCAGTCTCTATAGTAGTATTTGAAGAAATAAGAAAATTTTTCTTTAGACCAAAATATATATAAAAATATCCACTGTTTAGTGGATATTTTTACTACTTTGGTTATTATTTTGTCTTCAGTATATCTCTAATTTCAGAAAGTATCACTTCTTCGTTAGATGGCTTTGGTGGTTCGCTTGGTGCCGCCTCTTCTTTTTTCTTTAGTTTGTTGAGTTGCTTTATAATTATAAAGATTGCAAAAGCTACTATGATGAAGTTGATTAGGGTAGTAATAAATAACCCATAATTTATAGTTACAGCTGCTGTTGCCTCTGTTGCTTTTTTCAAAGTTATTACTTTGTCTGAGAAATCTATACCACCTGTTAGTAGACCAATAATTGGATTGATTAAATCTTCAACGATTGAAGAAACAATCTTACCAAAAGCGGCTCCTATCACGACTCCGACTGCTAAATCTATAGCATTACCTTTTATGGCAAATTGCTTAAATTCGTTTAATAAGTTTTTCATATATATAAAACACTAATACTAATAATACAGAGAAATACTAATTTATTTTTTATATGTTTGCAATATTGTCTTATATTGCTTTTGGTTTTTTAATAACCTGAATAACTCTTCCGTTAATCATAAAGCTATCATCTTCATGTATAAAAATAGGAGGTATATCTTTTGTAGATTGAGAAACAAGAACTACTTGATTGTTGTCCTCGTCCCAGATGTATTTTTTTATATTAGCCATATCATCTATAACAGATAGAACCACGTCTCCATTCCTAGGGCTTCTATAGTCACTGTCTATAATCAAATAATCTCCGTCTTCTATTGTTTTTCCATTAACATTTGCCTTGTTCATCGAAAGACCTTGGGCTTTGATAGCGAATATGTTTTTACACTTTTTTAGGATATTCTTAGAGATTTTGATGTAGCCTTCTATGTTCTCGTTGGCAAATATTGTAGCCACACCACAGTTCGCAGAACCAACTATCGGAATGGAGATAAGGTCACCATTTTTTATAAGGCCAGCATTATTTCTAGATACGGACTTATCTTTTTTATTTATTTTTATTAAACCCTTGGATTCAAGTTGGCTGAGATGATGCTTAACTTTCTGAGGGAATTGTTCTCCAATTTCTTCTCCAATTTTTCTCAAGGTCATGCCTTGAATACTTTTTCGATCAATAAGCTTTAGTATTTTTTCTTGAATAATATGCATGTTCGTAAGGTTTATTTTATAAAAGTGTCTCTACGGGCACCAATAATAGTAGCATTTTTCTAGAAAAATTAAATAAGTTATCCACAATTATTTAAAACTAGAAAAGTTGACAAAATAGAAACATAAAATAAAATATAGATATGAAATTTTTATCAATCAATTCAAAAAATAATATGTTCAAAGATCATCTTTCAAAAAAACAAAGACTAAATATTAAGAAAAAATCTATCTTTGGCTCAATAGTTAAATATCTAAAAGCCCCTTCTTCTTTCAAGATTATCATGTTTTAGATAGTAGTTAATAGAGATTTTAGAAAAAATTTAATTTTTCTTTAGGATGCTTCGGGATGATTGATTGGTGTTTAATTATAAAGATTTGATTGTTTGGCAAAAGTCGTTAGATTTAGTTCTAAGAGTGTATAAGCTAACGAGACACTTTTCTTTTTCAGAGAGAAATGGAATTGTTTCTCAGATGAGACCATCATCCGTATCTATGCCTTCTAATATTGCGGAAGGAAGTAGAAGGAGACTAGGAAAAGAGAGAAGACATTTTTTAATTATAGCATTTGGTTCAGCTGCCGAATTGGAGACCCAGATAATTATAAGCAAAAAATTATCATTTATGTTCTTGATGATACATATGTTGATTTAGAGCATAATTTATTAGAAGTCTTGAAGATGCTTAATAAAATAAAATGATTCACTACTAACTACTATCTACTAACTAGCTTCAATCTGATATAATTATTTGTGTAAGGTCATTCGATCTTTTGTTGGTTTTTTGCTGACAAATTTTAATAATTGTTAACTTAATATAAAATATGAAGTCTACAAAAGGGAAGGGGTTACATGTTGTAACATTCATTCTTATCATAGTTGGTGCATTGAATTGGGGGTTGGTAGGATTTTTCGGTTTTGACTTGGTAGCAGCAATCTTTGGTGATATGTCTGCTGTATCAAGAATAGTTTATGCACTGGTTGGTGTAGCAGCAGTTGTTGAGCTAGTTACACACAGAAAGAGTTGTGTCGCTTGTTGCAAAGGATGTTGTGATGGTAAGTGCGGTGATCATGGGTCATCTAATTCAATGCCACAAGGGGGTTCTTCTGATTCAATGCAAATGTAATACAAATGTAATATTAGTTGAATATTGATAAAAACCTAACCCCGCACCATTTTGGTGCGGGGTTTTGGTTGTCTTGTGGCCTCAACATCTGAGGAAATTCCACTGATTTATTTTGTGGGACTTGATTCAAAATCCCTTTTGAAATTATTTAATTGGATTCCTCAGATAAAGATGAGAAGACTATGATAATTTTCCTACTATGAATCCAAGAAGTCAAACCATCGTATGTTCAAAATATGTGCATATATTGTTGAAAACTCGATATTTAATGCGGATATGTTAGAATGGCTCGACTTAAGAAACAATATTATTAAAATGACAAGTATTTTTTATGAATAATTTAGAAAAGTTAAAAAATAAAAAAGTTTTTGTTTTTGATAAAGATGACACCATTACTTTGAGTAATGAGATCATGGACGAGGAAATGAGAGATCTTTTTTGTCAGTTGTTGGCACAAAAACAAGTAGCTGTTATTTCTGGTCAGAAACTTGATAATTTACATAGAGATATCACGAATGTTTTGGAGTGCAAAGATTTATTCGGTAACTTAATGCTTTTACCTACTAACGGTAGTGCTTTTCTAAAATATCAAAATGGGGAATGGAAGGAGATCCTTTCTAGAAAGTTGACTAATGAACAAGTGAAAAAAATTTTTGATGCTTTTAACAAAGCTTTAGCTGAGTATGGTCACCATGTTGAGAATCCTGTTGGGCCAATTGTCGAGAATAGAATTACAGGTGTTTCTTTTGCAGCTCTAGGAATTGATGCAGATCCAGTAGAAAAAAGAAAATGGGACCCAGATCATAAAAAAAGAGAAGCTATTGTGAAGATATTGGCACCTATGTTGCCTGAATTTAATGTGAAGATTGGTGGCACAACAACTATTGATGTAATGGATAAGAGTGTGAATAAAGCAACTGGTATGAAGGACATTGCAGAACATTTAGGATTATCTCTTGATGATTTTGTCTATGTTGGTGATGCTCTATTTCCTGGCGGTAATGATGAGGTTGTTATGAATATAGGAGTCGATACTGTAGATGTTTGTGATGAAAATTATCCGACACAAAAGACAAAAGATTTTTTGAAAAATTTTTTGCAATAATTTTTTAAAAATTATCCACAACTGAAAATGAAAGTGGTCTAAAAAATCTAGACTTTAAAAAAGTTTCTAATAAAATTATAGATACATGATGTTCCTTAGTTAGCGTAAGCCCGAAACTAAAAAAAGTTTTGGCGCGAGTTAACCATGATAGGCCCAAGCTCTAAGTCAACCTCATTGTTTATTAGTAATCAAGATTACAATGGCAAAGAAAAAGGTTGCAGCAAAAAAGAAAGCTGCTCCAAAGAAAAAAGCTACAAAAAAAGTAGCAAAGAAGAAGACAACAAAAAAGAAAAAATAGTCTTCCACTCGCCTCATTGAAGTGAGGCGTTTTTGTTTTTTAATGTTAAAATTATTTTAGTGAATAGAACTACTGAAAAATACTTACCAGAGTTTGTTTACGGAGCTATCGACGGATTGGTAACAACTTTTGCGATTGTTTCGGGTGTAATGGGAGCTTCTTTATCTGCTGGAATTATTTTGATCTTAGGTTTTGCAAATGTTTTGGCAGATGGATTTTCTATGGGAGCTTCCAATTATTTATCGAAAAGATCAGAGAATGATTTAGAAGAAAAACCTGAAGGTCAAAGAGATGATCCTTTGAAAACTGGTTTAGCTACTTTTATCTCTTTTGTTCTTGTTGGGCTGATACCTTTGATGCCATTCGTGGCTGGGTATTTTTTAGGTATTGATAATCTGACTTTATTTAAATACTCTATAATTTTCACAGGGTTACTTTTTATAGTCATCGGATTGTTTCGAGGGATCATTACAAAGAAATCTCCAAGTAAGTCAGCTTTAGAAACTTTAGCTATAGGAACTGTAGCCTCAATCATTTCATACATAGTGGGTGTTGTTTTGAAGGGAATAGTGGAATAAAAGTTTTGCACAGGCCCATCAGTTTCCTGTTTTTTGGTTGATATAATTTGGATAGAAAGAAGGATTTGTTCTATGAAAAAGTTCCATATAATTTTTAGGTTTTTTGTTGCGATTGTGTTTGGACAATCACTAACAACTTGTAAGAGTACTAGGCAAGATATGAGTTCTTTTCCACGCAATTTTGATCATCGAGTTGTGTTTGTATCTGCTGAGTCAGGTCTTGGAGCTGGATTTATCGTTGAAGAAGGGATCATTACATCTTGGCACGTGGTCTCTGACTGTCAGAATCCATTAATAATCATGTGGGATGGTTCCCAACTCGAGTCTTCTGTTGTTCGACACGATTTCATTACAGATCTGGCACTTTTGAAGTTCAAGGCACATCAGGATATCTCTAGATTCAGTATCTCTTCTGGCACTAAGTTTGGAGAAAAAGTTCGTATGATTGGCCATCCATGGGGCGAGCCTTGGGTGTTGGTGGATGGTAAAGTTCTATTACCAAACACTCTTTTGCCAACTTCCGATTCTTTGATATCTATTTTTCACGCACCAGGATTTTCTGGATCACCAGTCTTCAATGAAAGTGAAGAAGTTGTTGGAGTTTTGAAAGCCGGATTAGGACCAGCAATTACGACCAATGCAAAAGCAATTCGCGCATTTCTCGACGAGTGATGCGCTGCTTTTTTATTCTGCGGAGCCTTGGTGAAGGAGAATTATCCCAAAGTCCCTCTGAGTCTCTCTGCTTCCAGTATTCTGTTTACAGCTAATATATATGAAGCATTACGAATATTATTTAAATCTTTTTCTTTTCTTAGATTCATTACTTTATCAAATGCACTTTCAATAATTTCTTTTAATTTTTCATTTACTTCTTTTTCTTTCCAGTAGTAATTTTCAGAATTTTGAACCCATTCTAGGTAACTAACAATAACACCACCTGCGTTAGCTAGAATGTCTGGTATCACTTCAACATTATTTTTTTCTAAAATTTGATCAGCTTCTTTAGTGATAGGAGCATTGGCCATTTCTAGAATGATTTTTGCTTTTATCTCGTCAGCATTATCTTTGGTGATTTGATTTGATAGGGCGGCAGGTATTAAGACATCCACATCAAGTAATAGTAAATCATCATTGGAAATTTCTTTTCCAAAACCAGATGGAAAATCTCTAGTATCTGCCATTTTTTCTATCAAATCTTTTATATTGATTCCATTTTGATCAAAAATTCCTCCGCGAGAATTACTAACGGCTACTACCTTATAGCCCCAATCGTCTAATATTTTTGCAATATTCATGCCTACATTTCCGAAACCTTGAATAGCTACTGATAAGTTTTCTTTTTTGTCTCCAAAATTTTCTACAAATCTTTTTAAAACAAAAGCACCACCTAAGGATGTTGCAAGTTCACGTCCTTCTGATCCACCGAGAATTAATGGCTTACCAGTGACAACTCCAGGAGTAAATTCTCCAACAATATCTGAATATTCATCCACAAACCATGCCATGATTTGAGCATTTGTATTTACATCTGGTGCAGGGATATCAAGATGTGGACCAATAAATTTGTATATTTCTTTGACGAAACCTCGTGTTAGTCTCTCAAGCTCTCCTTTAGATAGCTCATCAGGATTTACTTCTATGCCACCTTTTGCACCTCCAAATGGTATGCCAGCCAGAGCTGTTTTTAAAGACATTAGAAAAGCGAGGACTTTTACCTCTTCTAGATCGACATCTTCATGGTATCTAATACCACCTTTTGTTGGACCGAGCGCATTGTTGTATTGCACACGATAACCATTAAAGACTTTTACTTCGCCATCATCCATTCGCACAGGAATTGAAACTGTCAAAACTCTTTTTGGTCTATTTAACAATTCTTGTTCTTCCTTGGTCAGATTATGAAGATTGTGGATATCAGTTAGACGTTCTTCGCAATTAATACATATATTTTTGTCTTCTTTTTTGTGGTCCATTTTTAGTTAGTAGTTAGTAGTAAATAGATAGTAGATTTTAATACTAATCTAGATCTTTGTAAAAAGCAGTGAAATCGTTTCCTTTGGTAAAACCTAGAGATTCATATCTTTCTACAAAGTCTGAATTGCCAGATGGTGCATATACTAGTACTTGGGTATGTCCAAGAGATTTTATAATATCTTCAGCTTTTTTATATATTTCGTCAGTAGCTTTTTTATCTACTGATGCAAATCTATATAACCAAACAGTTCGTCCATCTTCAAAAATTGTTAACGTGGCTAATATTTTATTATCTTTTTCAGCAACTAATATACACTCAGGTTTGTTTTCTGATAATTTCTCGAGACGTTCTTGGGAATCTCTATTGTTATCAAATTGACCTCCAAAAGTTGAAGAATCTTTATAAAGGCTGCTGACTTCTTCATAATCTGTCTCTGGACTATAATTTCTAATTATCATGTTCTAATTTTATCAAATAAGAGATTCTTTTCTACTAACTATTTACTACTAACTACTAACTAACAAAACCCCTTTTCATCCAAAAAAAACCTGCTATAATTGGGCGCAATCGCAGATATGGTTGAGGAAATTGACAAAAATGCAGAGATCAAAAAGTTAGAGTCTGAGCGAGAAAAACACGTTACTCGCATCTTTTGGATACTAATAGAAATTGCCTTTATTTTTGGAATCCCAGCTGCTGTTGCGGTTGTTTTGGTTAAATTTTTGGGAGGCCATACTCTATATATAGCTTTGCCAATCGCTTTCATTCTGTCTTGGGTTATTTTGATACTTCATTATAGAAAGATGAGTCAGAGACTAAAGGATTTAGATAGAAAGATAAAAGAACTTAAGATTAGTAAATAGTAAATACTAAATAGTAAAAGTAGAAAAGATTATTTAGTATTTACTACTAACTATTTACTAAAAAATGTTAAAAATCATTCGAGAAATTCCAGGTTTGGATCCAAATATTGTATTTCATCTGTTCGGCTATCCGATTGCTAGTTCTACTTTAATGATTGGAATTATTATCATCCTTTTTGTTTTATTTGCTTTTTATATAAGAAAAAAATTCGATATTAGACCAAGCTTCATCCAAACAGCTTTTGAAATGGTTTATGAAGGTTTACTTGATTTAGTTTCAAATATTACTCAGGACTCTAGAAGAACAAAGATGGTTTTTCCGGTCATTGGTTCTATGATGATTTACCTCATTCTGGCTAACTTAATAGATTTAACACCTGGATTACCTGACATTGAATATAATGGAGCAGGTATTTTTTCTTCTCCAACAGCTGATTTTAATACAACTTTTGGTTTAGCTTTGGCTTCTGTCATAATCATCAATTTTATTAGTATGAGAGAGTGGGGATTTTTCTCATACTTAGGAAATTTCTTTAAATTCAAAGATGTTTATCTTGGTTTTAGAAAAAGTATTGGCGATGGTTTTATTGCTATTATCGAATTCCTAATTGGTCTACTAGATATCGTCGGGGAAGCAACAAAAGTCATTTCACTTTCTTTGCGTCTCTTCGGTAATATGTACGCAGGAAAAGTTTTAACAATCATTTTATTTTCAGGAATAGCCTTCATTATTCCATCTGTGTGGTTTGCTATGAATCTATTTGTTGGCGTTCTGCAAGGAATTGTCTTTGCTTCTCTCGTAGCCGCGTATTATACTCTGGCGGTTAAGCCGCCCGAGCCAAGCGGTGAAAGAGAGCAAGTAGAAGCTTAATCACAGGCGATTATTAATTAATATAAAATTATGGATTTAGATTTAGAATCAGCACGACTTATAGGAAAGGGACTAGCAACAACATCAATGTTCGGTTCTGCTATAGGTGAAGGTTACCTTATTGGTAAAGCTCTAGAAGCGATGGGAAGAAACCCAGATATGGCTGGTACATTGTTTACTAGAATGATTATTGGTGTGGCGTTAGCAGAATCAACAGCGATTTATGCTTTCGTTGCCTTCTTTATTATCTAATTTTTGAAACATGGATCTCGGCGAAATTTTAGGAAGAGTTGGATTTGATTGGCAGGTTGCTACTGCTAACCTTGTTAACTTTTTGGTGATTTTTATCATCTTGAAAGTTTTTGTCTGGACTCCAGTTCAAAATATTATTAACAAGAGAAAAGAGATTATAGATCAAGGTCTGAAAGATGCCGAAGAAGCAAAGCAAAAATTATCTGCTGCCGAAGAAGAAGCAGGAGATATTACAAAGCAAGCCAAAGAGCACGCGGATCATATTTTACGAGAATCTAGAGATGAAGGTAATGCTATAAAAACTAGAATAGAAGAAGGTGCTTACAAAAAAGAAGCTGAAATCATTGAGCAAGGTCATCAAGAAGTTAGAGAAGAAAGAAAGAAAATGATGCAAGATGTTCAAGGAGAAGCGGCAAATCTTGTTGTGGACGCAGTTGCTCAAATTCTAGAAGAAGAAGTTAATCAAAAGAAACACGACGAATATTCTTCAAAGGTAGCAAGTCTAATAAAAAATAGATCATGAGTTTATCAAGAAGTATAGCCAATTCATACATTACGTTATGTGAAGAAGGTAATGACCCAAAGGTTGTTGCTAATTCCGTGGCTACATTCTTGAAAGAAAACAATCTGATTTCTCTACAAAAAAATATTTTAGATAATGTGGAGATGATTGAAAAAGAAAAAGAAAATTACAACTCTTTGAATATCAGATCTGCTTTTCCATTAACTGCACACACTACAAAAGAAATTGCAGAAGGTTTGTGTGGGGAAAATAAAGTTAAACACAGAGTTGAAGAGGACAAAAAACTAATTGCTGGATTTGTGGCCCGATATCGAGGAGTTGAGTGGGATGCAAGTATGCAAGGAGTAGTCAGTAGGTTAAGACAATTATTAAAAGAGCAATAACAATATTATTATGAGTGATTCAGTAACAGAAATTTTAAGGCAAAAAATCAAAGCCCTAGGTGGAGAGCCAGTACAAAGCGAAGTCGGATCTGTTTTGTCAGTAGCGGATGGAATCGCAAGAATCTCTGGATTGGAAGACTGTCAATCTATGGAAATGCTTGATTTTGGCAATGGAGTAGTAGGTTTGGCCTTGAACCTAGAAGAAGATGCTGTTGGGGCCGTTATTCTTGGAGATTACAAGAATATTGAAGAAGGACATACGGTAAAAAGAACAAAAAAAGTTCTAGCTGTTAATACTTCTGATGATGCCCTGGGGAGAGTTTTAGATCCTTTGATGAATCCAATCGATGGAAAAGGAGATTTGAAAAAAGATGAAGAAAGACTAATAGAAGTTATTGCTCCAGGTGTTATTGCTCGACAACCTGTATCACAACCTCTTCATACTGGTATAACCGCTATAGATGCTCTGACTCCTATTGGTCGTGGACAACGACAACTCATTATTGGTGACCGACAAACGGGAAAGACTACTGTTTGTTTAGACACTATCATCAATCAAAAAGGTAAGAACGTAAAATGTATTTATGTAGCTATCGGTCAAAAATATTCTAAGGTTATGAGAAATGTAAATACTTTGGAAAAAGCTGGAGCTATGGACTATACAACTGTGGTACTTGCTGGTGCTTCTGAAAACCCAGCTTTGCTATATCTTGCTCCATATTCTGCGACAGCTTTGGCCGAACATTTTCTATGGAAAGGTGATGATGTTTTGATTATCTATGATGATCTTTCAAAACATGCTGTAGCGTATCGAGAACTTTCTCTACTTTTGAGAAGACCGCCAGGACGTGAAGCTTACCCTGGAGATGTTTTTTACCTACACTCACGACTCCTAGAACGAGCTTGTCGATTGAGTGAAGAAAATGGGGGTGGTTCTATCACAGCTCTACCTATTATTGAAACACAAGCTGGTGATGCGGCTGCATATATTCCAACAAACGTTATTTCTATTACTGACGGACAAATTTTCTTGGAGTCGAGTCTGTTTAATAAAGGCATTAGACCTGCTATTAACGTTGGACTTTCAGTTTCCCGTGTTGGAGGTGCAGCACAATTGAAATCTACAAAGAAAAACGCAGGATCTTTAAAGTTGCAGTTAGCTCAATATAGAGAGTTGGAAAGTTTTAGTCAATTTGGTTCTGATCTAGATCCTACAACAAAGGCTTTGCTTGATAGAGGAGAAAGAGCCGTCTCTTTGTTGAAACAAAAGCAATTTTCTCCGATTCCATCTGCAAAGCAAGTTGTGATGATTTATGCTTTGAATAACGGATTCTTAGACAACATTTCTAATGATGAAGTGCCAGTATGGCTTAGAGAATTGAACGAACATTTAGAAGGCAGAGAAGAATTGTTAAGTGCAATTGATAAAGATTGGAATGATGAAGTTGAAAAAACAGTTAAAGAAACAATCGAACACTTTGTAACTATTAGAAAATAACATGGCATTGGACACCAAGGCGATAAAACAACAAATAAAGTCTGTCGGGAACATTAGAAAGGTCACAAAAACCATGGAAATGATTTCTATTGCCAAGATGAGAAAAGCAGTAGAAAGAAGAAGAAATTCGGAAGTTTACGCCAAAAGCGCCTTGGGGATTTTGGCCAAAGTGGCTAGTCATTATGATATTAGGCATCCACTTTTTGATAAAAGAAGTTCAGGGAAAAATCTCCTAGTCGTTATTGCATCAGACAAGGGTCTGTGTGGGCCATATAACATGCGTATTGAAAAAGAAGTCGCCAAGTTTGTTGCTGATAATAAAGAAGAAACTGACATTATCGCTATTGGCAACAAAGCAAAAAAGATTGCTAAAAAATTAAATCTAAATGTTATTTATTCACAGAGTGCCTTTCCTGATAGTGTGCACGGAGATGATGTTATTGAAATGATTTTGAAAGTAAAAGAATTATTTACAAAAGATAGGCAATACAAAAAAGCGTCTTTTGTCTACACAGAATTTATTTCTTCATTAGAGTTTAAGGTTGTCACTAGGAATCTTTTACCATTAAGTAAAAATTTACTAAACGAACTTTTTGATGGAGAAATTCAGAGTGAAGAGAAGAAAGGATTTACTCCATACCTATTTGAACCAAATGAGGAGCAAATCTTAGAAGAAGTATTACCTATACTTCTTCAGGTTGGAGCATTCCAATTTATATTGGAATCATTGGCTTCAGAGCATAGCTCCAGAATGTTGGCCATGAGAAATGCCAGTGATAATGCTGCCAGAGTAAAAGATGAGCTAACAGGTGAGTATAATCGAGCTCGACAGGCTGGTATTACGAAGGAGATTATTGAAATTATTAACGCCGCCCAGGCAATTTAGTTTAACAATTAATATTATGAAAACAGGAAAAATCACAAAAATTATCGGACCAGTAGTAGACGTTTCTTTTGATGGTGAGCTACCGCCAATTTATCAGGCATTGGAAGTCCAGAAAGAAGATGGAAGTAGTATTGTCCTTGAAGTTGAACAACATATCGGATTGAAAGAAGTTCGAACTGTTTCTATGACTTCAACTGATGGTTTGAAAAGAGGAGATAAAGTGGAGGACACTGGAGCCGCTATCTCTGTTCCTGTGGGAGATGCAGTGTTAGGGAGAATGTATGATGTGCTTGGGCAACCTATTGATGGGTTAGAAGAACAAAAAGATGCTCCTAAAAAACCTATTCACCGAAACGCTCCTTCATTTAGTGAACAAGCTACCAAGTCAGAAGTTCTAGAGACTGGAATCAAAGTTATTGATCTGATTTGTCCATTCTTGAAAGGAGGTAAAGTTGGACTATTCGGAGGTGCTGGAGTAGGTAAGACGGTTATTATTCAAGAGCTGATTAACAACATTGCAAAGCAACACGGAGGTTACTCAATGTTTGCTGGTGTTGGAGAGAGAACAAGAGAAGGAAACGATTTGTATAGAGAAATGAAAGAAGCCGGAGTGCTCGACAAGACAGCACTGGTTTTTGGACAAATGAATGAACCACCTGGAGCTCGTGCTCGTGTTGCTTTAAGTGCTTTAACAATGGCAGAACATTTTAGAGATGAAGAAAATAAAGACTTGCTACTATTTATTGATAACATTTTCCGATTTACACAAGCAGGTTCAGAGCTATCTGCTTTGTTAGGAAGAATGCCGAGTGCCGTGGGTTATCAACCAACTTTGGCTACTGAGATGGGTAACTTGCAAGAAAGAATTACTTCTACAAAGAAGGGTTCTATTACATCTGTTCAGGCTGTCTATGTGCCAGCTGACGACTTTACTGACCCTGCTCCTGCTACAACTTTTGCTCACTTAGACTCAACAGTTTCACTAAGTCGAGCCCTTACGGAAATTGGTATTTATCCAGCTGTCGACCCGTTGGATTCTACATCTACAATTCTTGATCCAGAAATTGTTGGTAAAGAACATTATGAAGTAGCGACAGGTGTGAGAACTATTTTGCAAAGGTATAAAGATTTGCAAGACATCATCGCAATTCTAGGTATGGATGAACTTTCTGAAGAAGATAGAAAAGTTGTCGAAAGGGCAAGACGAGTTCAAAAATTCCTCTCACAACCATTTCATGTGGCAGAACAATTTACAGGTGCTCCTGGTAAGTATGTTACACTGGAAGATACAATCAGAAGCTTCAAAGAAATTCTTGAAGGTAAGCACGATAATCTACCAGAAAATGCATTCTACATGAAAGGAAGTGTTGAAGATGTGGTGGAATCAAAATAATGGAAAAAAATCAATTTCTAAAATTGCATATTGTAAGTGGTGACGGAGAAATCTTCCAAGGAGAGGTAGATTCGCTGAATCTGAATACTTCTTCAGGATATATTACTATTCTTCCAAATCACGCACCTCTAATATCTTCTTTAGATAAAGGTGTCATCAGTGTTAGAACTAAAGAAGGAGAAAAACAATTCAAAGCCGAAAGTGGTGTTTTGGACATTAGTCACGACAAGACTGTTGTCCTAATTCATAAACAATTTAGTGATGAAGAGCAAGTATAGGAAAATAACAATAGGAGGTTTGAGTGGTACCGGCAAGGGTACCATTTCAAAAATGTTGGCTGAGAAAATTGGATTCACTAGAGCTTCAGTTGGAGATTTTGCTAGAGAAATGGCTAAAGAAGAAGGAATGACTATTTTTCAATTTGATCAGAAACATCAGAATGATGAAGAAGCAGGAAAAAAATTAGATTTAATTCTTGATCAAAGGACAGAAGACTTCGGAAGAGAAAACACCAACTTTGTTTTTGAAGGAAGATTGCCAGCTCATTTTATCAAAGATGCTTTTAAGATTCTTTTAACTTGTCAGGATGAAGAGAGAGCTAGAAGAATCGGGCAAAGAGATGAAACTTCAGCAGAAGATTCTTTGAAAGAAGCTTTGGAAAGAGAAGCACTGCTTCGAGACAGATATCAGATTGCCTATAATCTTGCAGACTTTGATGATCCAAAGTATTATGACTTCGTTATTGATACGACAAATATCACACCAGATCAGATTGTTGAAAAAATTATTAGTCAAATAACATAATCAATTTTCATGATAGAAAACAAAAAAGCTTTTATTTTCATAGGTCCATCAGGTTCTGGAAAGGGAACACAGTTAGATCTGTTGGAAACTTATCTCAAAGAGAAAGACCATAGAGAGATATTGAGATATGAAGCAGGAGCTTCACTGAGAGAGTTTGCTAAGGGAGATAGCTTTATGGCCAAGAAGGTTCATCACACTATCAATGTTGAAGGTGGTTTGTTACCTAGATTTATCATGGTTTGGAACTGGGGGAGAAGATTGGCTCTTGAGCTGAAAGAAGATATGAATCTCATTTTAGAGGGATCTCCTAGAAAAGTGGAAGAGAAAAAGTTGATTGATGATGCTTTACAATATGCGGACTACAAAGATATTTACGTTATACATTTGAATCTAAGTGATGATGTGGCTGTTGGGAGATTGATGAGTAGAGGAAGAATTGATGATCAAGAAGAAAAAATTAGAAATCGCCTTAAGTGGTTTAGAGAAGAAGTGGCTCAGACTGTAGAAGAGTTTAAGAATGATGATAGATATATATATTGTGAAATAGATGGTGATCAGTCTATAGAGAAGGTTCAGGAGGATATTATTAAAGCTTTGGGGGTTTAGATAAAAAGAAGAGCCCCGCGCCGTCTTTCCTTTCGGATTGACGAACGCGGGACCTTTGTTTAAATGGGGTGCGAAGGGTTCAGTGGGCGTTAGCCACCCTGAGCCACTTCTTGAATCTTGAACGAATGGATAAGCAGATCAGGATCCACAGCTCGTGAATCAGCTCGCCGGCGTGTTTGGGGATGCTGGCGATCTGCTCGGCGGCGTAGTCTTCGTCCGGGGGGATTCTACCGGTCATGATCAGCTCTACCAAGTCGACAGCATCGTCAATGCATGGACCATTGGCTTTGATGTTGAACTGGTACCCGCTTTTTTTGTCAGAATAACCGGGCGGTGAAACTTCCGCGGTTGCTGTTCCGAAGGAGTATCTTCCTGGTGTCCGCCAATCACTTCTTCTGTTCAGTAAGCTGGAGTAGACAGTGAAGTAGTCTGGTCTGTATCCGGTAGAAATACACTGCCTCAGGCAGAGTTCTCTGCCTCTTTCCATGTAGGCGATTTGCCCAGCGTTCGGGTAAACTCCGATAGCCGCTTTTGAGTATGCGCTTATTGTCATTGCCTTTATTCCGCCTGGAGTGGTCCCCAGGTCTGGTTAGGATTTTCAGTGAAGGTTCATTTGTGGAACACTCGCTCCACGAACTTTCGTCAGGGATAATATAATAAATTTTGTATTATGTCAAATATTCCTAATACACCCTCGTCACCAAACTTGGTTTAGATTTTAGATAAAAAGAAGAGCCCCGCTGTTCGATTTCTACTAAGCGGGACGGGTGATCGTGGCTGATAATTGAAGTTCAGATTTTCATACGCCAGATGGAAAATCTGATATACATCCAAACAATAAGGATGTACATGGCACAAGGGCCAAAATAGCCCCCAAACCGAATACCTGCGGGGATGATCAAGTATCTGAGTACCACCTCAGACGCTGTGTCATCTGCATGGCCTTCCAGGCTTAAGAATTCCTGGGATAGAATCTTTTCAGATACCAGAGGATCGACGATGTAGAAGCCGATCAATAGTGCAATCAGGGCACCAAGCCATATTACTATTACAATTTTATCTTTCATGTTGAAAAGCGCCTCTGCGCGGGTTGTATTTTTGTTTTTCAGATTTAGCTTTCTATTAGCATAGGCATATCCATGTACCCAAAAAGCTAAATCCGATTAACAAATATCAAAGAGCTATATATTTCTTATATTTAACATAAAATAGTATTTTGTCAATATTAACGTTTAATACACCCTCGCCACCAAACTAGGTTTCTGACTACTCTTCACAATATCAAATCTTAGACGTCCTATGACTTGTCCTTTTTCATTCTCAATATCAACTCTCCATTTCCCAGTAAAGACAGCAGACTTCTGTGAATAGCCTCTAAAGCCTGAATCTCGCCCACTATAAATAGTTATTGGTATTCTATCGGAATCTATCCATCTAAGGGCTTTTTCATCAAAATATGACCATTGATGATAGATTTTCTCTCTGACTTCAATAGGGGTGAAAACAGCTGAGAAGGCATAGATAGTTTCTCCAGATGTCCAATGGAAAGTATTGTTGTAATCTTTGAACGGTCTATACCACTCATGTTTTTCTCCTTGGACTTGGAAGTCTCCGTTAGGCAATTTTGTTAGAGAGTGAAAGATTCCTCCATCTTTTAGTGAAAGTGGAATTGGGGGAATGATATTGGTGAAGTAGAGAAAATGAAAAACTAAGAAGGTGATGATAATAGAGCCTTTCAGTAAATCTTTTGATCGGGAAAATGTTTTTGGCAAGACTTTTGTTAAAAGCAGTACAAAGAGACTGATGATCAGCAAAGCAATCAATGTGCTGAGTATAAAGATAAAAGTTCCTGTCTGATTTAGAATAACTGGAGTAATCATGTTGCTATACGATAGAACAGCTATGAAAAGTATTGTGGTTTGTAAAGTTAGAAAAGGATATTTCTCATGAATAAACTCATTACTAATTAGCAACACTAGAAGAGTTAAAAGAAAAGGGAAGGAGGTAATCAGGGCTCCACTTCTGATGTAGAGAACAAGGAAACCACTAAACAAACCTCCAAAAGCATATTGCATCATATAGGGAAGTAGGGGTTGTATTTTAAGAAAAATAAAAGATTTGATTTCTTTTTCTTTTTTTAAAAAAGTTAATAGCAAAGTTCCTCCAGCTAGAGACAGTTGGCTAATCAAGATTATGTTATCTAAAACTTGGTCCGCTCTATTAAGGGTAAGAGAGTCTACAATGAAACCAAAAATTAAAGATAGGAAAAGTAGAATTCTTTCATGTTGTGTGATTTTTTCTTTTATCCTTTTAACTTTGTGTTTCAACATTGCTAACTTTATTAAGTCTCCAAACAGCAAAAAGGATTACTAGCATACCCAAAACTTGCATTGGCACCAAAGTGGCATTCAAGAAGAAGTAATTGATGATGACAGCTCCACCAACAAACCCAAGCTCTGCAATAGTAGCCACTGAGGCTTTGGTATGCGAAAGACCTTTGTAATAAATGAATAAGGATACAACACCGGAGACAATTGCGATTATGATCAAGAACAACCAATCAGTAGCAGTTAGATGAGAGATTTGTGTGATAGATGAATTGGCGACATTCCATCCTAAAAGAAACACAAAAGCAGTTAGAAATCTCAATGCTGTTATCGTTTTAAAATCTCTATTTACTAATAAGTATCTACCCAATACTGTAGATGAACCCCAAAGTAGAGCTGCTCCTAATGCCAATAAAATTCCAATGATGTTTGGATTAAAAACTTCTCCTTCATAAAGTTGTGGTGCAAAATCTGGAAAAGAAACTACATAAGCGCCAACTATTGCAACTAAAGCCCAAAACCAAAACTTTTTATTTCTAAATTCATTCAGAATGTATGTGGCCAAAAAAATTGCAATGAATGGTTGAACTTTTTGTAAAATAATTACAACTGAAGGGTTCATATATGCGAAAGCTTGAGTGAAAAGAACAAGAGATAAAGCTGATCCACCAAATCCAATTATCAAAATTGATACCCATTCTTTTTTATTAAAAGTTTTAAGTTCTCTGACGGCGGGCAAGAGAATAGGAGAGAGAAGTAAAATACTGATAAAATGCTCTATTAAAACTATAAATTCACTACTTAGTGTAGAAGTAAGGTGAACTCTAAACGGGGCGTCTGTGGCCCACATTAATGCTGCTAAAAATACTAATAAAGTTCCATATTTTTCCGAAAAGGATTTTGTTAAATTCATAGATGTATTTTATCAACTTTAATCTTTTCTCCAAAAAATAATCCCCCCAGTTTTTCAAAAGAGTCTGTTAAGTCAGTGGTGAAAAAAAGTCTGGAACTATTTTTTGAAAGTTTATTACTAAACTCTGCATGTTTAGATAGGTAGTCTTTGAGTTTTTCTGCTACCACAGGACCTTCACTAACAATCATTATTTTTTTGCCAGATTTATCTAAAATATCTTTAATTTCTTTTTCCAATAATCCATAATGAGTACAGCCCAGTATAAGAGTATCTATGTTTTGGTCTATTAGAGGATTTAAGTAATTTGATAAAACTTTATTGATAATTTCTATGTCATTTTCACCAGCTTCAACTATCGGCACTAGTAAGGGGCAAGCATTTTGAAAGATATTAGTGTTTGTATCTAATTTTTTTATTTCTCTTGGAAATGTCTCTGATTGTACACTACTCGAAGTGGCAATGATTCCTATGTTTTTATTCTTACTTATTTCTACTGCTTTTTCACAAGCTGGTATGATGACACCTAAAACGTTTTTATCAGAATAGGTCTGTGGCAAACACTCTTTTTGTATTTTTGACAAAGCTTCTGCTGAGGCAGTATTACATGCCAGGATAATTAGAGAACAATCTTGCTTAAATAAAAAATCAACAGCTTCTTTGGTGTATTCTAAAATGGTTTCTTGTGATCTGGTGCCGTAAGGGGTGCGAGCTGTATCTCCTAGATAGACATAATCATACTGTGGCATTGTCTGAACAATGCTTTTCATAATATTGAGCCCACCAAAACCAGAGTCGAAAATGCCTATTTTCATGCGGTAGAGTATAGCAGAATAATGTGAAATATGAATGAAGAAAATCAGGGTTATTTTAGGAATTATTTAATAATGTTTGAATATTATTTATAAGTTTCTTTAGAAGAGATTTTTTATAATAAAAAGTGTGGTGCCCAGGTAAAACGCGGCGCAGCCCACCCCGGGCTTGATCCAGGGGCGGGAATTGTTCAATAATATTTTGATAAATTTGTTAAAAAATAAAAACCCCGCCGCGTTTGACGCGGCGGGGTTGAAAGATTAGATCTTGCTGATTTTGACAGCTTGAGGACCTTTTTGTCCATCAGCGATTTCAAAATTTACTTGATCACCTTCTTTTAGGTCATCAAAAGAAACATTTTGAAGTTCGTTTGCATGGAAGAAAAGTTCCTTCTCTTGTCCTTCTGCTTTGATGAAGCCATAACCTTTTGGCATCACTTTCGCAATAGTACCTGTTACCATTTTCAAAAAACTAAATCTAATAAAACCTCAAACTCTCTACTGCAGAACCTAATCGACTTAGCTTCCTTGACTCAGTACAAGTCTTGATTGTTTGAAATTTATCACATCTTATAAAAAAAGTCAATCAAAGAAATTTACTAAATATTCATCCAATTCTCTTTGGGTCAGATCGTAGAAATCTTTATCCTTTCTGTGTAAATCTTTTGCTAAATCTGTGCCAACAAATCTCCAATGCCACGGTTCAAAAACGTAATAGTCATTACCTTTGGGATATGAAAGAATGAATCCATATTTATAGGCATTGTCCAATAACCATTGGTAAGCCTCAGTAGATTCTATTTGTGTGTATCCAGAACCCAGTTCTTTTGTTGACAAATCAACTGTTGTTCCAAGTTGATGTTCCGAATATCCTTGATCAGCAGAAAAAGTATTAGCTCCAGACCCGTAAGTCACAGTGTAGCTATTTTTAAGAGAAGCCTGTTCAAAGAATGATCTGTAAGCCGATACTACAAGTAGGTTGATGTTGTCATCTTTCGCATCTTTTAACATATTTTTCAAATGAGACCAAATATCCGCATGTATTTGATAGAGACGATTTTGATCATAAACAAAATCTTCATCTATTCTTGTTAATCTGGCAGGAACATAATTTTCATTTAAAAAATAAACTTTTGAATATTTTTGTAAAAGTTCAGGATCTGTTTTGCTCAATTTGTCTAGAACACCAACTGTACTTGCGATGTCACTTATTTGATTTTCAAAATCATCGTTTCTTCTTTTCTCAGTATCTAAAGCCTCAATTAAATTAGTATTGTCATTCTGGACAGAAGCTAGAGATTCTGTTGTGGAAGCTAGATCATTTTTGAGCTGAGTAATCTGATCTGCCTTGTCTTTATTTTTGCTACTTAAATCAAAAAATTGCCAGAGACCAAGTAGAGAAATTATTAGTAATACAATAGTTATGATTTGTTGATATTTAATATGAAAATCTCGCATTGAAAGATTTTAACATAACTAATCGACTTGTGGTGGTCTCCAGAATATTCGTTCTGGCAAGGCTTGTTGCTTTTTATTAATTAGATGTTTAGCAAACTTTTTGCCTCGTTTATGGCATATATTTAAAATTCTCTGATTTTCAAAAGCTCTAACATTTCCAGTGTAAAGAGCTCCCATACAATCTGCACCGTAATATAGGAAAACACTTCTAAGCCAAAATGGAGGAAAAGCAAAGAATAAAATCTTTTGTGCCCAAGATGGTGTGCCGCCGGAGACTATGTAGTAAGTTTTTAAATAATCTAACATGCCTTTTGGTTGATTCAGTATTGTTTGATTATCAAAATCTAAAGCAAAAAATCTAATACGGTCTATAAAATTTTTTAGATGAGCAGGGACACCAAAGTTGTAAGTTGGGGTGGCAATGACTAGTCCATCAGCCCCCATTATTTTGTCAGTTAAATTTCTAAAAGCAGATTCGTTGCTTTCGGGCCCCAATCTATTTTCAAATCTATATAATTTTATCGGAACATCTTCTAGATAAATTTTTTCTATTTCCAAATCTTTGCTGTATTCTCGCATCCCAGAAATAAAATTATCCAGCATGGTATCTGAATTTCTTTTTCTCGATGGAGAACAGGATAGAGTTATAACTTTCATAAGGAGAATTATATCAAAATAAAATTCTTTTTTTATTTTTTATTTATTTTTAAAAGACTCATTGCTCCCACCCTTGTTTGGGTGGGGGAACCACTTAGCCACTCCCGAACCAGAACTTTGTTCGGTTCGGGACTAATCCAGAACTAAGCTTCGCTTTAGTTCTGGGCAATTTTTATTATAGAAAATATCTTCTAAAGAAACTTATAAAAAATTCTAAAATCAAAATAAAAAAGTCTTAAAATATAGACCATTCGATTAATAAAGATTTTAGGGCTATTTTACTAGAAATTTATCAGTTTTATGGTTAGGGCTTAATCATTTTGGTATATTGTTCTCATGAAAAAGGTAATTTTATTTGATTTTGATGGGGTGATTGCTGACACTTTCAGGATGATACACTCTCTAAATAAGGACTATCATAAATTGAGTGAAGATAAGTATCGAGAACTTTTTAAGAGCAATATCTTTACAGAAACTAAAAGAATTTTGAATCATCAAACTGAGGAAGATGCTAAAAGACATCATGACGAGTGGTTTGAAAAATATACTCCCGCACTCTTGAAGCAAGGTATATTCGTCGGTATGCCAGAAGCTATCGAGGAATTGAGTGAGGATTTCGATATGGTAATCATCTCTTCTTGCGAATCTTCTGCCATCAGACAATTTTTGGAAAAACATAATTTACTATCTTATTTTTCTGACATTTTGGGTTCTGATGTTCATTTTGATAAATCAGAAAAAATACAAATGGTTTTTGATAAATACGATTACAAGAACACAGATTGTATTTTTGTCACAGATACGGTGGGTGATATTTTAGAGGCAAAAGAAAAAGAAGTGCCTTCGTTGGTTGTTACGTGGGGTTACCATCGTAAAGAGCACTTCCTTAATTATGATTTTATTTCTTTTGTTGAAAGTCCAGGAGAACTTCCAAAATTAGTACGAGATTATTTTAAAGACTAGAATTCATCTTCCAAATCATCGTATGCATCCTCGGCAGTTTCTCTGGCTTCTTTGGCAAGGTCATAAGCTTCATCATAATCACTGTCATCATATGCATCATATGCATCATCTAGGAGATCTTCTGCATCGTCTAATTCGTCTTCTGCATCATTGATTGCGCTGTTCCTAACACCATCGTCATCAGCATCGTCAATGAGATCTTCCAAATCATTAATAGCATCTTCCGCATCATTTAATTCATCTCTAGCATCTTCCTTATCATTGTTTCTGTTACCCATAGCATCGTCTAAATCATCGTATGCATCTTCCGCTATGTCTTTTGCTTCTTGAGCTAAGTCAGAAGCTTCAAAATAGTCTCCATCATCATATGCATCTTCTGCATCATCGAGAAGATCCTCCACATCATCTCTGTCATTTTTTGCCCTTTTTAATTCACTACTACTGACATCACTGTCATCTTTAGCATCATCTATGAGTTCTTCCAATTCGTCCAAAGCATCATAAGCATCATCCAGATCATCTTCGGCGTCTGAACGATTTCCATAGCCATAGTTATAGTAAGTGTTTCCAGAAGAATAATATCCGTATGATCCAGAAAGAGCAGAGATCTGATTTCTAAGATTTTGAATTAGGTTTAATATGTCTCCAATAGACATCTGAACATATGATCCGTTGCTTAGCTGAATAGCAAACGTGCTATTTGTATTGTATGGGTTGTAAGCAGGGATATAGCTTTGGGCTTCTGCTTGTGATGGGGCAGAAACAGTCAAAACTATTGCCAAAACAAACATTATTGGAAGTATTTTGATGTATTTCATGTTTTTATAAATTAATAATAATACCTCTTTATGTGGCCACATTACAATATTTTTCCTTGTATTTCAAGGGTTATTTGACCTAGCTTTTACAAGCAAAAATAGTATGGTAGTTTTATCTATATTATTATTTAATAAAAATTACTATGCCGACTACTTTAAGTATTATCATCATAGTTGTAATTCTGATTAGTATTAAACAGATTAATCAATATCAGAGAGGGGTAAAACTTACTTTTGGAAAATTTACATCTGTGATGGAGCCAGGTTGGAGAATCGTTTGGCCAATTGTCCAAAGCTATCAAAAAGTTGATGTTAGAGTAAAAGCTGTAGATGTGCCAGATCAAAATGCTATTACCAAAGACAATGTTTCAGTCAGAGTAAATGCAGTTATCTACTATAAAGTCAGTGACGCAAGCAAAGCTATTTTAGAAGTTGAAGATTTTAGATATGCTATTTCTCAATACGCTCAAACAACAATGAGAAATATTGTTGGTGAAGTTACGCTCGATGAGCTTCTTTCAAGTCGAGATAAAATTGCAGACAGAATTAGAGAAATTGTTGATAGGGAGACCGACGAATGGGGACTAAAAGTGCAAAATGTTGAATTGAAAGATGTTAGTTTGCCAGCCGACCTAGAACGAACTATCGGAAAACAAGCTGAAGCAGAAAGAGAAAAAAGAGCAGTTATTATAAACTCCGAAGGAGAACTTGCGGCATCAGAAAATATTGCAAAAGCAGCAAAAATGCTTGCTGAAACTCCCGGCGCTCTACACCTTAGAACTTTGCAATCAGTCAATGATATGTCTTCAGATCAAAGTAATACTGTTGTTTATATGCTCCCAGTAGAAGCTCTAAGAGCATTAGAAGGATTTTCAAAATCAAAAGGTGAATGATTTTTTAAAATTAATCTCAAAATCCTTTAATGATCCAGTTCAAAGATGCTACTGGTATAAAAGCTAGTATTATTGCGTAAGGCATAAATCTTGAGTCTGGGTCAGCTTGGGATATCAGATATATCCAAAAAGCAATCCAGCATATCGATACAACCCAAAATGTTCTTTTTGAACCTCTTTTGAAATTAAGCATATTCTTTAGAAGCGCATTGGCACAGTAGGTAGGTTTACTGATGCAGGTATGAATTGTCCCTCTCCGTAGCTAGAAGCACTTTGTACAAATACTGTGTCTAGTAATCCGAAGAAGTGAAGTAGGGTTTTTTCGAATGCTTCGAAAACATCTGGCATCAAGAGACCTAATATAATAATCATCATTCCCAATGCTATCGCTCTTAAAATACTCATAAGATTTGTATTAAGAGGGAAGTATTGAGATTCTTTCGACTTAGAATTCTTGACTTGTAATGTGTCAGAACACCTCCCTCCTGCTAAATCCAATGAGAGTTATATTGAAGTTAGATACAGCAGAAGAGAGATCTGACAAAGATGTTTTATCAAAGATCTATCCTATACTGATATTGCAATACAATATATCATATATGATATATATTTGTCAATAGGTATTATTTATATTTAAAATTTATTTTTTCAAATATCTACCAGCAATACTGAGCGCAAATGACGGCAATATAATGAACACCGTTGTGAACAGAAGTTTTATTAATGTTTCATCTAGTCTTGTGTCTGGAGTATCAGGTCCAGATGCTGTTAGAACAATACATATACCAATAATTCCAAAAGCAATTGATGAATAAACGAAAATGTTTGTGGCTATTTTTTGCATATGTATATAATTTATCATATAAGTTATCAGTTTGCTTTCTCTGACAGATTTAACAATTAATTAGGCTATGTTATAATTTTGACCTGTTTAATTAACTTTCTGATACATGACACATTTGATAGTAGGAATGGGAGAAATAGGGCAAAGTTTGATGCCTTTTTTTAATTGCTCTGGTATTGATAAGGGTGAAGTGGTACCTAAAGCCGATATAATGCATGTCTGCTTTCCTTATTCAGATAAATTTGTAGATTATGTCAAAGAGTATCAGGAAAAGTCTGGTGCTAATCTGATAATTATTCATTCAACTTTGCCGGTTGGTACAACTAGTAAGCTAGGACCTAGCGCCGTTCATAGTCCGGTGCGAGGGAAACATCCTAATCTGACAGAGAGTATAAGGACTTTTAAGAAATTTTTTGGTGGACCAAGAGCAAAAGAAGCTGCCAAAATTTTTAGTGATTTAGGTGTTTCTGTTGTCATAAGTGATAAAGCAGAAAATGTTGAAGCGATGAAACTGTGGGATACTGAGGTTTATAGGGAAGCGGTTTTGTTAAACAAAAAAATATATAAGTATTGCCAAGACAACAATTTGGATTTCGACATTGTCTATACTCAATCTAATGAAAGTTATAACGAGGGTTATGAAAAAATGGGCAATCCAGAGTATAAAAAATATATTTTAAAATACATAGAAGGTCCTATTGGTGGTCATTGTTTAGAACCAAATCATATCCTACTTACAAAGGAGGAAGAATCACAACCCTAGATTTTTTTCTATAGATTGAAATTCAAAATCATCAAATAGTCTTTCAAATTTTCTGAAGCTTTTCTTGGTTCCCCAGTATTTTACTATTCTCTTTAGGATTGGTCCTCTATTGATTTTTGGTGTAGAACTTTCTAGTTCGTGAGGGTGAAAGTATATAATAGGTGCTGTTGTTTTTCTAGATTCTTTTTTCAAGAAATACTTGAAAATGAATAAAGGTAATATTCTGAAATAGATTCCGCCTGCATAAGGAATTCTTATACTAAAGAGGGATGATGTCGAGATGGGAATCTCCAGTAAACCATCACTACTCTTTTCTATTATATTTTCATTTACATAATAATTTTCTCGTGGCGCTTTGGAGTGTCCATATTGGTTAGTAATAGAAATTGGGAAAATGCTAGAGTCGTACTTATAATCTAATTCTTTCAAGACTTGTATAATCCAGCTACTTTTTTTGTTGAGAGAAAAATGAGGAGCCCTGAAACCCTGAGGAAGGCTTCCGGTAATTTCTTTTATTCTCTTGGTATGTTCAATAAGTTTTTCTCTGTATTGTATTGGATTAGCCTGGTGGAGTTTTTGATGATCTATGCCGTGTGATGATACTTCATGTCCAGCATCTTTAATTTTTTTTATATAATTTGGATAGCTATCGACGACTAGACTGGTCACAAAAAAGGTAGCAGAAGCCTTTCTTTGTTGGAGTAGGTTTAATATTTTATCCATAGATTTTTCAAATGAAATGTCATTTTTAGATATATAATCTATAAAAGGTTGTTGCCACTTACCTTCGTGCCAAAGCTCAACATCAAAAGTTAATATAACCTTACTCTTTTTCGAATACATAATATTTGTTTAATAAAAATCTAACACTTCCTAATACCAGGGTGTTTCCAATAGTAGCTAAAATGTAGTGTAGATGAGCGATTTCTGTGAATACAAAAAACATTCCATTGTTACTAAACCATGAGAATATAAGGATTTGTATGAATCTAAACAATCTTTTTTTCGAGTGGTCTGTTTTAAATACATATTTCGTATAACTTAAATAGGCTCCCGCGTATATTAAAGTCAGAATTGTGGCGTAGGATATTTTTTCATTCAAACCTAACAGATTTACTGTGAGGAACATAAATACAATGATAATAACTTGGCTGAGAATCATCGTTACGCCATATTTCCATAGTTGATGTACCAACTCTATTATTTTTTCTTTGCTAATATAATGATCCACGGTAATGAAGAAGTAGCTTTTATAACATCAAATTTCCTAGATACAAAGTCTACCATTTTTTTCTTTGACCAATGATTGAGGTGACCTGGGGTATTGCCAAAATCTTTTAGATAAGTAAATCGAGCCATGTTTAGCATTCTCCAAAGAGGTTCATTTGGGACTGAAACGACTACATACTTTTTGGTTATGCGTTCTAGTTCTGCTAAAGCTTCGTCTGGGCTTTCGAGGTGTTCTAGAACTTCTAGGCAAAATACTAAATCAAAAGAACTATTGTCATGTTCTAATTGATATATTGATTCTGTACCAAACTCAACATTGCTAGTTTTTTCTCTAGCTAACTTTACTAATTCCGGATCAACATCAGAGGCAAAAAAACTAACACCTGAATCAAAGAAATTTACCAGCTCTTTGGTTGAATATCCAGCTCCACAACCTATCTCTGCTACTGAGGAAATCTCATTTGGCAAAATACTCTGTATTTTGGCAAAGAATTTTTTTAAAAGTATTTGCCCCATGAAACCAGACTTTTTATACTTATCCGTAAATTGAGTAATCCTATTGTTCATGATCTATTTCTTCTTAGATAATAAATTGCTTTTTCTATACTGAGCTGAATTCTACTAATGATTTCTAAAATTATTCCACTTACCAATGAAGCCATGCTGACTACTAATACCACTATAGCCGAAATAGCTATTCCTTTATATGGAGTAATTAAATCTGTTCTAATATATCTAATTCCCAAAGTGACAACTATGGGAAACGAAATCAAAAAAGTAATTAGTGAAAAAGTACCGAAGAGCCTCATCGGTTTGTAGTGGACAACAGAACGAGTAATGATTTTCAAAGTTTGCCAGCCATATCTAAATAGGTTTGAAGCGATTCTAGACTTCCTTTCTTTAAAGTATTGGACTGAAATAGGAATTTCTTTAATCCTAATCTTCTTAACACCTAGGTTGAGAAAAACTTCTTGAGTATATGTGAAATTATGAAATACATTTAGATTCAGAATAGCTTCCTTGTTATATACTCTAAATCCGCAAGAAACATCGTAGAATTTTTCTTTTAAAATCGAACTAATCAATTTTGACATCATTCTGTTTCCAATTTTCTTCACCTCTGGGATACCTACTAGTTTTGAATTACTTAAAAATCTAGAACCTGTGACGAAATCTGCTTCATTTTCTAAAATAGGATTGAGCATTGCTGGTATATCCTCTGTATCAAATTGATTATCACCATCAATGGTAATCATGATGTCATGATCATGTCGAACCGCATATTCTATAGCTTCACTAAAAACATAACCAAGTCCCTGACTTCTATGATGGACAATGACATCAGCTCTTGCACTTTTTGCTAGTTCAACAGTATCATCAGTTGAGCCATCACTGACGACTAGAACATCAGCAGTAATGCCAGTATGATTTAAAACTTGCTGACGACAAGAATTAATTACTTCAGTAATAGTTTGAGCTTCATTTTTAGCTGGTATGGATATTAGTATTTTTTGAGACATAGATACTGATTATTTTTTCTATAGAAAAAGTAGAAAGAATTAAAACTAAAGGTATTATTGGGAGAGTATATCTTGGAAAAGGGAAAAGGACAATGTGCAGACACCAAAAGTAGAGAATGATAGATAGTGAAGAAAGAATAAAGATATTTTTTCTAAACCAATAAATTGAAGATAACATCAGAATGACCATTATGATGAAGAATATTTTATAAGCCCATATTAGTAAGTTAATCCAACTATGTGAGTTGGTTACTTCATTAGCTTGATAGCCACCGGCACCAGGATTCCAAAATAAATAAACATTTTTCAATTTAGCTTTTGCTAGGTCACCCAATCTCTGTTCCCCAACTGAAGATTTATCAAGATACTCAATAGTATTATTTGCTTTATTAAAAACGTGTGAAAGATTAGAAGCTATGGGAACAATTCGATCGAATTTTTGTTGTACATAAAAAGTCCAAGGTAATAGGACTACTATGGCCACTACTATTGATAGGATACCATTTTGAAAATGTTTTTTGGTCCAAACAAAATTTTGAAATCTTTTCAGAATAAATAAACCGATTAGCATCCAAAGTGGTAGTAGTAATGCCACTGGCCTAGCTAGAATAGCCAATCCGATTGTTGCACCCGTAATAATTGCATTTATGAGAGATGGATCTTCTATAAATTTAAAGAAGAAAAAGACACTAGTGATTAAAAAGAATATAAAAACCATTTCCGAACTGATTAATAGGGAGTATAAGATCATGTATGGCCAAAACAAAACTATTATCCCGATTAATAAGCTTGTAACTTTTTTTAACTTGAAAAAATCGTAAGCAATGAAACTGCAGATAGATGCTATTGTTCCAGACAGTATAAATTGAAATAGAAAAACCATGGAGTAAACATGACCAAAGATGTAATAGATAACTGATAGGAAGATGGGGTAAAGGGGAGGATAAATGATCTGTTGTTCTGAAATTGTGATGTATCCCTGTCCGTTGCTTAAAGCCACAGCAATATTGTCATAGTCTAGAAAATCTGAAATGACAGGGAATTGAGGTAATATTTCTGTTAGTAAGAAACTGATCAGTATGGATAAGATAACAAATCCAATTGCAATTTTGATTTTGGGCATATGAATTTTTAGTCTACATTTACGATAGAGGTAAAGCAAGCAGTTCGATGTCGTAAAATAAAGAATTATTGTAAAGATTCGATATTAAAAAAAGTTTTTTATGCTCCACGGGCAGGATGCCCTGAATCAAGTTCAGGGCAGGATTCTCATCCTGTCTCATAAAGTAAAAAAGCAAAACCCCAATGCTTGCGCATTAGGGCTTTACTTTTTTATGCTCCGCGAACTGAGACTAGTTCGAACCTTGATTTTATACTCAGAATCAGTAAAATTAGTCACACTATGAAAACAATCGCTCAATTTAAAGTTTTTAAAGATGGGGACTCCTATGTAGCAGAGGGTGTTGATTTAGCTGTGGTTACTCAAGCTGATGACTTAGATGAGCTTGTTAAAAACATCGAAGAGGCAGTATCTCTGCACTTAGAAGGTGAAAATTTCGCTGATTTTGATTACTCTCAAAAACCTTCTATTTTGGTAAATTACGAATTACCGCAGTATGCCTAAATTAAAATCACTAGACTCCAAAGACATTATAAAAATCTTGGAGTCTTTTAGTTTTGAGGTAATTTCTCAAAAAGGAAGTCATATAAAATTATCTCGCCAGACAAGTCTGCAAAAACAAGTCTTAACTATTCCAAATCATAAAAATTTGAAGAAGGGGACAGTGAAAGCTATTTTTAATCAAGCTAGTAAATTTGTGTCTAGTGAAGAATTGCAGAAATATTTTTACACAGAATAGTTCTTAACATGTTCTAGCTTGCTCGCTCTACAGGATGATTTTCTAACCATAGATTGGTCCGAAGAATTTAAGTTTCCTAACTTGTCATTAGAAGAAATAAAAAGATTAATTGTTTTAATATAATATTAGTATCTTAACTATATGGTGTTTCCTGTTGATTACTCTCTATTCATTTTAATCAAACATGAGAAAATTAAACTGTAAAAAGAGAAAGAGCCCAAAATGGGCTCAATCTCTCGGTTAATACTTACTGGTTATTTATCAGGTCATTTAGTGATTTGATATTGTTTTGTTTGAGATAAGTCCCAAGTTCCATATCAGATCTGACGCCTAAATTTATGCCATATTGTTTTTCTATAGTACCAATGTGAGTATCATTGCGTTTATCACGTAATAAACCGTTTTGGTTTCTAGATCGGCACCCTTTCATTCCAGCAGCATCATTTTTGCAACGCTTCATAGCGAATATCTTAAGTTACTTTAAGAAGGTTCGACTAATTCCTTCTGACTGCTAAATGCAGTCAGTTGTCAGCCGCATTTTGGTTGTCAAAAGGTGAATGTTGCAGTCTAATTATATCAAATTTTATTCCAGGGTACTTTTTGATGAGAAAGTAATAAATTTACTCTAAAATCGGTATAAATATTTTGTTATCTTAAAATGTAACCCTGTGCTATACTCTTTTAGTGACTAAAGAGTCAAAAAAGTTAGGGGAGAACTTCAAGAAATTCCGCATCGAGAAGGGATTATCTCAAAGTGATGTGGCTGATTCTTTGGGTATTAGTAGGGGATTTATAAGTAATATAGAGAGTGGTAAGAAAAATCCGACTCTGATTACTTTAACTAAACTTGCTAACTCAGTCGGTATCTCCATAGATAAGCTTTTAAAATAATCTATATGACAGTAATCACTAATTCACCAGGGAATACTCTTTCAGATAGTCTTAAATCTATATTACCTCAATGTGATCGTGTTGATGCATTGGTCGGATATTTTTATTTTTCAGGATTTAAGGACTTATATAAAGATTTAGAGGATAAATCTATAAGAATTTTAGTCGGAATGGATATTGATAAGGAAATTATCAATAAGGTATCTCTGTTAGATGATTTAAATCTAGATAGTCATCTTGTTGATACAAAGATAAGTTCCAGATCTGGTGCAAAGATAGATTATATAGATTCTTTTTCTAGAATCTTTAATGATACTGATCTGTTTGATAACAAAGAGTCCCAGGAAGCTTTTGAAGTGTTTTTGTCTAAAATAAAGGATGGGAGTCTTGAGATAAAAAAGACTGCAAGACCTGATCACTCAAAAAACTATATCCTTCATAAAAAAGCAGAACATACAGATGGTGGAAATGATCCTGGAGTTGTGATTGTCGGTTCAAGCAACCTATCTTTTTCTGGTCTTAAGGGACAAGGAGAATCAAATAGAATGTTAAAAGAAAAACACTATTACGAAGAAGATGTCAAAAGATTTGAAGACGCATGGGATAATCCGGACAACATAACGATAACTGATATTGATAGTTCAGATGAATTTATTGCTGAAGTAAAAAAACGTATTTGGCTCTATCAATTACCCGATCCAAAGTTAATGTATTACCGGGTTCTTGATGAATATTTTTCGGTTGAAGAGACCGAGGACATGAAGACACCTAGACAGATTACAAACGGTAAGTTCTCTGATCTAAAATATCAAAAGGATGCTGTTAATTTAGGATTAGATCGTATCAAAAGATTCGGCGGGGTAATTATTGCTGATGTTGTGGGTCTTGGTAAGAGTATTATTGCATCTACTATTGCCCATAACTTAAACTTACAGACTGTAATTATTGCTCCACCTCACCTTGAGACACAATGGAAGGACTATCTTGCAGAGTTTGATTTTAAGGGTTCTGTTTACACAACAGGTAAGGTAGAAGAGGCCTTGCAACGACATGGCGATAAAGATAATCTCCTAATTATTTTAGATGAAGCTCACAAACATAGAAATGAAGACACAGATAACTACAAAAATCTTCACAAGCTTTGTGCAGGTAATAGAGTTATGGCTCTTTCGGCGACACCTTTCAATAATGATCCAAAAGATATTTATGCATTAATAAAGTTATTTAGCACTCCAGGACAATCAACTATTAAAACTGTAGAAAACTTAAGTATTTCTTTCCATGAATTATTTAAGAGATATCGAGATATCAGAAGAGAACTTAGAAAGTCAGCTGATAAGGATGCTTCCGAAGACTCACTAGAGATTAAGAAGGAGCTCAATTCTATAGCATCAGAATTAAGAAAAATGATAGAACCCTTAGTCATTAGGAGGTCCAGGTTAGATCTTGATGAGATTGAAGATTACAAAAGGGATCTGGAAGAGCAGGGGGTAGCTTTTGCTAAAGTTAATGACCCAATTTTGCTTGAGTATGATTTAGGCGACATCACTTCTCTTTATGTGGAAACTTTGAATAAGATATCGTCCCCAGATGATAGTGATAGTTTTGAAGGTGTGCGTTACAAACCAGCTAGTTATATAAAAGCAGGCTCAAAGTTTATAAAAGAATTATTAGAGACCGAAGAAGATGATGATTCTGGTATGTCTGCGGAAGAAAAGTTACAGCGTATTATGCAAGGACAGTCTAACGTGGCTAAGTTTATGAGGCGTTTATTGGTCCGAAGATTTGAGAGTTCAATGGGATCTTTTAGGGTGTCACTAAAGAATATGATAGCTTCTTCAGAAGCAATGCTTGACTGGTATGATAACAGAGGTGTTGTACCTATTTATAAAAAGGGATCTCTGCCAACTACTAGTGATCTCGAAGATAAAACCCCAGAAGAATTAGATGATTTGTTCAACAAACTAAAAGGTAAAGGGTTAATTGAAATTCCAGTATCTGAAATACAGGATCATTTCAAAGGTGCACTTGAAAAAGACATATCAATACTTAAAGCAATCCAATCTGATTGGGTCTCTGTTGAAGATGATCCTAAATATAAATTTTTTGAACAAAAAATTTCCGAGTCTTTGGCCAAAGAATCCAAGAGAAAAATTATTGTATTTACAGAATTTTCAGATACAGCAGAGTATGTTTATGACAAATTAAAAGAAGATGGATTTACTAGAGTTTATAAATATAGTTCCGGAGATGCTTCTAAAGAAAACAAAGAGATTATTCAAAAGAACTTTGATGCAGGATTAGATCTTTCTAAACAAGACGATGATTACGACATAATCGTTGCAACAGATGCTATTTCAGAAGGTTTTAATCTTCATAGGGCTGGTACTGTGGTTAACTATGATATTCCTTATAATCCCACTAGAGTTATACAACGTGTAGGAAGAATCAATAGAATAAATAAAAAAGTTTTTGAAGAACTTTTTATATTCAACTTTTTCCCAACGATGACAGGAGAAGTGGAGACTAGAACAAAAGCTATATCTACTCTGAAAATGGATTTGATACACTCTTTGCTTGGAGAAGATACTAAAATATTTACTAAGAATGAAGATCTACAGAATTACTTTGCTAAACAATATAGAGAAGAGCAAGATAAAAATGAAAGCCTATCCTGGGATGCGAAATATCGAGATGAATGGAATAGGTTTAAAGATGATGAAAATATTCTTAGACAGATAGGATCTATACCGCATCGGGCTCGTATTGCTCGCAAATTTAAAGTATCTGGGGTGGTTGCCTTCGCAAAGAGAAATGGCAACTTCGTTTTTGCATTTGGAAAGACTCCAGAAGATGTAGCTATAGTCTCTCCAGAAGTAGCATTACCGTTGTTCAATGACATTATAGATGATGAAGAGGCAATAGAAACAACGGTGGATTTTGATCCAATATACCAAATTGTTAAAGAGCATATATTTAAAGATAATACAAAAGCTCCGGTAAGTGGTAAAAGAAAACAAGATGCAATTGCTAAGTTAAAAATTCTCTCTGAAACTTATCCAAGTTCAAAAGATTTATGTATGGATGTTATTAAAATTATTAAAGACCTGGATGCTCTACCTAATGGTGTTTTGAAAGAGATTGCAGATTTGAAAATTGATAAAGATAAACCAGAAAAGGCATACAAGAGTCTAAAAGAATATGTACCAAGTAATTATCTTGAAGATATATTTGAAACTGCTGATAGAGCTAAAGATTCTGGTAAGTTAGTTGTTCTTTCGGAAGAATTGATATCATGATTGATTTTAGTAAACCTTACAAAAAAGAAATATTTTCTAATTTCCTTGAGGATTTTCTCCCGGAAGATTATTCAGAAAAAGAAAAAGAGTTATCCGAGATTTCTGGATGCCAAATAATAAAAGATGTAAAAGAAGTAGGGTATTGTGAATCGCTAGATCTTACTGTTTTTGAGATGAGCCATGACAAAGAGACCGATCCCAGAGTTACTATTGCTACAGATGCTTTCAAAATAATGAAGAATTACGATGTTCAAAGAGCTTTGGTTGTATTCAAGAATGATGATACTGAGAACTATAGGTTTTCATATTTAACTATTGCTTTAGAATTGAGTAAGGGAAGTAAGGTGAAAAAAACGTATTCAAATGCACGTAGGTATTCTTTTATACTTGGTCCTGGTGCAAAGATTAAAACACCAGATCAACAATTGGTAGGGAAAGGTAGAGTCAAAGACCCTGATGATTTACTAGATAGATTCTCACTAGAAGTAGTCAATAAGCAATTCTATCTAGACATAGCTGATTTTTTTGATGAACTTGTAGATGATAATGAAGTATTGGTACTGCCAGGCAATGATCACAATTTAAAAAAGAATTTTTCTGTGAGACTTATAGGTCGTATTATGTTTTGTTGGTTTTTAAAACAGAAGTTGTCGAGTGCAGGACAACTTGTTCCAGATGAAATATTGTCGTCCCAATCTGTAAAAAAAGATTATTATCATAATGTTCTTGAGCGTCTCTTTTTTGAAGTCTTGAACACAAATATTGAGGATAGGGATATAAGAGATAGCTATTTTGACAAGGTCCCTTATTTGAATGGTGGTTTATTTAACCCCGGACCTGATGATTTTTATGATTTGGATAGATCCACTTTCAATTCTAAATTTTTCGATAGTTTAAAAATTAATGATGAGTGGTTCAAAGATTTTTTTACACTTCTTGAGACTTATAATTTCACAATTGATGAGAATACTATTTTCGATCAAGAACTTTCAGTCGATCCTGAAATGCTTGGTCGGATATTCGAGAATCTTCTAGCTGAAATAAATCCAGAAACTGGTACTAGTGAGAGAAAGAGGACTGGGAGCTATTATACTCCACGCCATATTGTTGAATATATGGTTGATCAATCGTTGTTAGAGTATTTCAAAAAGAAGACAGTTTTATCAGAAAATAAAATATCTGCATTGATAAGTTACGATCAATTAGATGATCCCGAATACTTACTCAGTGATTCTGAAAAGGAACAAGTCGTGCAAGCGGCTAATCTTTTAAGAATTTTAGACCCCGCTTGTGGTTCCGGTGCTTTTCCTATAGGTATACTTCAAAAAATTGTCTACATTTTACAAGTAGTGGATTCAACAGGAGAGTTGTGGAGGAATAAAAAATTAGAAAAGATTCCAGAATTATATAGACAAAAGATTGAACAAGAGTTTGGATTCAGAACGCTAGATTATATTCGAAAATTAGAAGTCATAAAAAATTCAATATTCGGTGTAGATAATCAATCTATTGCTGTTGAAGTGTCTCGCTTACGTTGTTTTTTAACTCTAGTTGTGGAATCTGAAATTGATGACTCAAAAAAAAATAGAGGTATAGAATCTCTCCCGAATCTAGATTTTAAGTTTGTGTGTGCAAATACTCTTATTCCTGCTCCTGAAGAAAGTGATACTGAGACGAATAAACTTTTTAGTGACGAATTCCAAGAGAGGTTGGCAAGTTCAATTGATAGGTACTTTAGTTCTACTGGTGAAAATAAAAGATCTGCAAACAATGAGATCCATAAACTTATTGATGGAAAAGTAGAAGAAAAAATGCGTCACCTTAATCAACTCGTTTCTTACAATGGAGATCAAAAAGTAGAAATAGCAATGGCAAGAAATAATAAAAATCAAATCGATGAACACTCCCGGATACTAAATTTATGGGATAGCTACAAAAATATTTTTGAAAATAAACCAGTTGATTTTTTTGATGTGAGATACTTTTTCCCTGACGTAAAAGATGGATTTGATATTGTGATAGGGAATCCTCCGTACGGCATACTTAATAAAAAACAAAACAAAAGTAAGAGTATCGTTGTTACTAGTTCCGAATTAGATTATTTTAAACATTCTAAAAAGTACAAAGCTGCTAAGGGAGGAATGCTTAACATTTTCAGACTATTTATTGTTAGAAGTCTGGATCTTCTTAAGAACGATGGTATTTTTGTTGAAATATTTCCACTTGCTTTTGTCTGTGATTTGACCGCAGTTAATCTTAGGAAATTTATTCTCGAAGATACGCAACCTATATCAATTGACGCTTTTCCAGAAAGAGATAATCATAAAAAACGCGTTTTTGAGGCTGTGAAGATGTCAGTTTGTATACTGATCACCAGAAAAAGCGCTCCCAAAGAACCATTTTCTCTAAGAATAAATAAGGATAAATTTATTGATTATAGTACACAAAAAACATATCTGGATTTGAATAAGATTAAAGTTCTGGATGATAAAAATTACAGTATACCTTTAGCATCATCAATTGAGACGGAGCTTCTTACAAAAATTTATCTGAACAGTTACAAATTTTCAAAAATTGGAACATGTAATACTGGTGAGATTGATATGACTTTCTGTAAAGAGGCATTTACAGCAGATTCTAAAAATACTCCATTACTTAAAGGTGCAATAATTGATAGGTATGTCTTAAGAAAAAAAATGAGTCAAGGAGAAATTGTCTATATTGATGAAGAAAAGCTTTCAAAAATAAGAACTATTGATACTGATTTAAAAATAAAACCGAGGATTGTGCTACAAGGAATTACTGGTGTAAATGAAAAGTTACGTTTAAAGATGATGATTATAAGTGAGGCTTATTGTGCTAATTCACTAAATTATTTAAATTTTAAATCAGAGAGCGAGAATTTGAGATTTATGTTAGGGCTCTTTAATAGCAAAGTCATGAACTTTGTCTTTTCTAGGTTTAGTACAAACAGTAATGTTAATGGTTATGAGATTAATAATTTACCAATACCAAAGAAAACTAATCCAGAAATTATTAATAAAATCTCAGATTATGTAGCCCAGATTATTAGTGATAAAGCTGGAGATGATGTTAAGGATACTTCCGAGTTAGAATGTGAGGTAAACGATCTAGTGATGGATTTATATGATTTAAACGATGAAGAAAAGGATGTTATAAGAAAAAGTTAGAGTTTTATTCTGAAACATTGTATTTTTTTGAAGTAGCTGGAAATTCATAGGTTAGTTTAAGAAGCATTTCTGAAAAAGATATTAAGTCCTTGGCCTCCTCCTCAGACATTATTAAGATCTCGTGGTTTGCTTCATTGCCTTTTTTTCTAATATGATCAACCCATCCTCTTGCATCAGGTGGGACGTAATTATTGCTAGATAAAAATTCAACGTATTCCACAAAACTTTTTCCTTCTTCGGCACCTTTCGATACTGAGATATGCATCAAGAGCTTTCTGCAACATAAGACTGTCGCTGTAAAAGCATTATTGGAAAAACTGCCCCTGGCTTCTTGGTATAGATGCTTAACTTTTTCATCGTCAATACCCAACACATCATCCCCAAACTTACTTCCTGGAGTTTGTTTATCGTTAACATCAAAAAAAGTCGGTTTCTGACAATGATGACAGATATATATAAAAGCTGATTGTCCAGTATGACTATTTTTTGCTGAATATGCCTTTTCAGACGCCAAAGGTCGGCTACAAAATCCACATGTGTAACTTTTAGAAGATACTGTTTGTATATGAGCCCATTCCAGTTTCATATCTTAATTTTATCATAAAATAAAAAGAATTTAATTCTCTGTTTTTCTCGGTCACAACTTCTAGGAAAATATCGGAATTTAAGGGTTAGTAATGGTCGGGTTTTGTCGGGTAATATTATACGGTTTTATACGGTAAATTCTCGGATTTTCTCGGACAACAATTATCGGAAATTGTCGGAAAAATATTAATTTGCAAAAGCTGCTAATATGGCAGAGGCTACAAACAATAGAAGTAGTATTTTAGAGTAATCTTTCTTTATTTGGTACTTTTCGGGGACATGTAAGCCAAATATGAAGCCTGAAAATAAGATTCCTACTATTGCTCCCATACATACTCCTGCTAAATACATTAATGTCATATGCCTAGTATTTTTATTTTTTAAATAATTAGGCTTTCACACAAAAAGCCCGCCACGGATAGAGGCCGAACCTCTCGTACCAGTTTCCTGATACGGCCTATCAAGCAAACCCCATGACGGGTTCTTTATGCTTGATAGGACTTTCTTACCGTGCCAAATAAAATTTGGGTTAGGCAATATTATTATTCAGTTGTCCATTCATTCTAACATGTATATCAGAAACACCCTATGGTCCTTATTTTAAGCCTTTTAATAAAACGATATCGTTTATGTGTCAATGATTATTTACGATATCGTGGATAAAGTCTTAGACCAAAAAACTGTTTTCTAATACGTTCTAGATACTGAGGGTAATATGTTTGCATTTCCTTTAAAAGAAGAAGATTTCATTACAGATGGCATAGTTAAGTTTTTTGACTTGCTATCTAGTTTTGACTACGAAGATAAATTAAAAGAAAGATCAGGGTATGATTCCGTTTCCTTAGATCCATCCCCTAGGGACTCGGAATTAGATTCTGATCCTGGGTGCTAATTATATAAAAATGGGAAAAGGGATGGAAAAAGTAAAATATACAAAAGAATTTAAGAACTGGGTTCCTTTGCAAAGAGACCTTGCTGCTGATAAAAGAAATGGCAAGATTAGCAAGGGAGAATACGACCTGTATGTTTGGATGAAAACGATCACAAATCTTGAAGGGATAGCCATTGTGAGTTTGGACTCACTTTGTGAGGATGTTTTTTCAAATCGTGTTAAGAGGAATTATGTGAATCAACTACTTTTGTCACTCAAAGCTAAGAGGTACATATACTATTATCCTAGATCCGGCAAGAAAGGTTCTTTTGATGTCCATTTTGATAAAATCTTTATATCTGGCGGTATTCTAAAGAATATTGATAGTTTTTTTGACACAGAAAATAATGGCTTTTCTAATGTTAGACCTCATCAAGAAACAGAGGTTAGTAAGAGCCCTGGTAATGTTTGTAAGAGGTTGTTCGATGAAGAAACTATAAATAAACGTGATATTTTAGAGAAATTTACAGAAGGAGTAAGAGGTTACGGAAGATATAACGATAACGATACTGATAATAAAGATCGATTATATAAAAATAAAATTACTGTGAGTAACTATGATCCACAGATTCCAGAGGAAAAGCTGTGCTTGGTAATTGCAAAAAGGATTGGAGAAAAAAATATGGACTTTATCTTATCAATACTCAAGAAACATGGAATTGATGTAATTAATCAGGCTTATGAAATTTTTGAGAGAAAAATTAGTGAAGATATAAAAAATCCACCCGCGTATTTCAATGCAATTATTAAAGATTTGGTAAAATAAAAAATATGAAAACTATAATCTATGCAAGAGTCTCGTCTAGAGAACAGGAGGATACCGGATATTCTTTAGATGCTCAAGAAAAACTATTGAAAGAATATTCAAAGAAGAAGGGTTTAAATGAAATTAAAACTTTCAAGATTACCGAATCTGCTAGTGGTAGACAGATACGAAAAACTTTTAATGAAATGCTTCAGTATGCTGATAAGAATAAGGTAGATATCATTCTCTGTGAAAAAATAGATAGATTGACTAGAAATCTAAAGGATGCGGCTGTAATAAGCGATTGGATACAAGAAGATGAAAAACATGAAGTTCATTTTGTAAAAGAGAATTTTATTGTAAATAAAAATACTAGAGCCCATGAAAACTTGGTTTGGGATATGAAGGTGGCTATTGCCAGGTTTTATACAAACAATCTCTCTGAAGAAGTAAGAAAAGGCCAAAAAGAAAAGATTGCACAGGGTTGGCTACCGACTAAACCACCACTTGGGTATAAAACTGTGGGAGAAAAAGGTCATAAGATCCATGTGATCGAACAACCAACTGCTTCTTACGTCCAGAAAGCTTTTGAATACTATGGGTCCAGTAATAATTCTATTACTGCTGTAACAGAAAAATTATACGAAGATGGTTTGAGGACCAGGGCTGGCGGCAAGGTGGCTAGAAGTAGGATTGAGGTTATGCTAAAAGAACCTTTCTATTACGGTGCTATGAGATGGAATGATCAAGTGTATTCTGGCAGGCATGAACCTTTAATAACCAAAGAGCTGTTTGATAAGGTCCAGAATTTACTGACTAGGAAAAAAGTTCCTCACTACAAGAGTCACAGCTTTATGTTTAGGAAGCTACTTACTTGCGGAGAGTGCGAAGGAACTATTACAGGAGAAATTCAAAAGGGAATTATTTATTACCACTGCAATCATTATAGAAAGTGTAGTCAAAAAGCTTATGCTCCAGAAAAAGTCGTGGAAGAACAAATTATGGGAGTATTTAAGTTCTTTGAGTCGATAACCGAAAAAGAAGCAGAGCAGATTAAGTCTAAAATTCGCCAAAATCACGCTCAAGAAATCGAATATAAAGAGAAGGCATTAGATGGTCTTAATAATCGCTACAAGGCATTACAGAAGCGTCTGGATGTACTCTACAACGATAGGCTGGATGAACGAATATCTCTAAATATGTGGGAGATAAAAAATAAAGAGATTGTTGGAGAACAAGAGGAGATCCAAAATCAAATTAAGAAAATGAAAACAGAAGAAGCTAAATACTTTGAAATTTGGCTAAATATTTTAGATCTTGCACGGAGAGCAAGAGAAATTTATGAAAAAAGATCTCCAGAAGAGAAGAGATTGCTACTAAATTATATTTTTTCGAACCTAACTTTAAAAGACAAAAAAGTTATATATTCTTTGACAAAACCAGTAGAGGTATTGGCTAAAAGGGTCCAGGAGAAGTTGGATGCTGAAAAGAGTTTCGAACTAAAAAAAACCTTTGTAAAACAAAGACGAAATAAGGATTTAGTAGGGGTTTCTACTGCTCTGCTCCACGGGCAGGATTCGAACCTGCAACCAATCGATTAACAGTCGACTGCTCTACCATTGAGCTACCGTGGAATATAGTTCTCTATAAGTGAACTAGTCAGAAATATTAACAACATTATGGCTTGATGTCTAGTTTTTTGGATTACACATAAAGGTTGTATAATGAGTATATGATGAATAAAAGAAGTTGGATTTGGGCCATTGTAATAGTTTTGATTGTAATTTTGTCTTTTGTAAAAATTGCACATAGCCCCAAGACTGATGATGAAGATTTTAAAAATAATTTAGAAAAAAATATGGCGTTACAAATATCTAGTCCTCAATTTGAAGATGGCGGGAACATTCCATCCAAATATACATGTGATGGAGATAATACTAATCCAGAATTTAATATGAATGGGGTACCAGAAGGAGCTATCTCTCTAGCTTTAATCATGGATGATCCAGATGTACCAACAAATTTGAGAGAAGACGGTATGTGGGATCATTGGATTGTTTTTAATATTCCTCCGCAGACGACCAAGGTTGATGAAAATAGTGAACCTGAAGGTGTTCATGGTAGTGGAACTGCAGGTAATGCAAACTATCGTGGCCCATGTCCTCCAGACAGAGAGCATCGATATTTCTTCAAACTGTATGCTCTAGATACAATGCTCGATCTTCCAGAAGGTGTTTCTAAAAAAGAAGTGGAAGATGCAATGAAAGGACACATCATTGAACAGGCAGAGTTGGTGGGTAAGTATAACAAGAAATAAATTCGAAATACGAAGCACGAAATACGAAACAAATAATAAATTGTAAATATTAAACGTGGAGAGTGGTTTATAATTTTGGGTTTAGTGCTTAGAATTTGTTTCGAATTTCGATACTCGGATTTTTCTACTGATTAAAATTATGTATATTCACATTAAAGTCACAACTAATAGTAAAAAAGAATCTGTTATTGAAATTGATAAAGATCATTTTGATATATCGGTTAAAGAACCTGCTGAGAGAAATAGAGCAAATGATAGAGTGATTGAAATAATCAGAGAAAAATTTCCAGATGCAAAACAAATAAAAATTGTCAGTGGTCATCATTCGCCATCAAAACTTTTGTCAGTCAATTTAGATGATCAGTAAGTTTTGATATAATATTTTTGTAATTAGGTATTCCTATTTACTATTTACTACTAACTATAAACTAATTCATGTCAATAAATTTTCAAATCAGAACAAAGGATTTAGATTTAACACCAGAGATTACCAACTATATACACGAGAAACTCGGTGTCATTGAAAAGTTTGTAAGTCCAGATGTTGATACAGAGATATTGGCACAAGTGGAAGTTGCCCTGAGGTCTAAACACCATCAAAAAGGAGATATATATAAAGCGGAAATAGTTTTTACTCATGATGGGCAAAAATATACAGCATCAACAAAAGCTGGAGATGTATTTTCTGCTATAGATGAATTGAAAGATGAAATCTCAAAGAGAGTTAGGAGATCAAAGAACAAAGGGGAGAGTCTTTTTAGAAAAGGAGCCAGAGCTATTAAAGGTTTTTTAAAAAAATAATATGAAAAGCAGTTCAGCCACATTTTTAATTTTTGTCATTATCATTGCTGGAGCTTATTTTTTTGTGAAGCAAAATGATTTGGATAAAACATCAGGAGAATCAAAAGAATTAGGAGAAATTAATCAAGAAAAAAATATGAGTAATCAAATCGCAACATTTAAAACAAACAAAGGAGAATTTAAAATAGAACTATTTGGGGATAAAGCTCCAAAGACAGTAGAGAACTTTGTCACTTTGGCCAATCAAGGATTTTATAACAATACAAAGTTCCATAGAATTATTGCTGATTTTATGATTCAAGGTGGTGACCCTTTGACAAAAGATGATTCTCAAATGACAAGATGGGGAACAGGTGGTCCAGATTATAGGTTTGCTGATGAATTTGGCGAAGGACTTTCAAATGTAACTGGAACAATATCGATGGCCAATGCCGGTCCAAATACAAACGGAAGCCAATTTTTCATTAATGTGGCTGATAATACTTTTCTAGATGGTAAACATGCGGTCTTTGGAAAAGTGATTGAAGGGATGGATCTGGTGATGCAGTTGAGCAAAGTAGAGACAGGGGAGAGAGATGTGCCTGTAAGTCCTGTGGTTGTTGAGAGTGTTTCTATTAGTCAGTAGTAAATAGGTAGTAGTTAATAGTAATTGTCGTTCTGAAACTCCGAAAAGCAGGTCTTTCAGAATGTTTTTATTTATAAAAAAATCCTGCCTAGCTGGCGGTCCTGTCGGACGGCTTAGGGTAAAGCCCCTCGATTTCGCTCGGAGTTCAAGATGACGGATAGAGAATTTCCTTCTTACCTTCAGGAATCACTTTTTTGATGATGAATTTACCACGAGATCCTGAATCTCTCGCCTCATTCTTCGGCTCGGGTTCAGGATGACGGGAAGGAATAAACTCTGCTTCTGTGATTTTCATTCTCTTACCATCTTTAAAGAAAAAAGTACCAGGCCAAGGTTTATAGGCTTTGTATTTTAAGAAGTTAAGATATGGATCATCTTCTAAATTGAGTTCTCCATCTGATTTTTCTATTTTTTCTGTGAAAGTAGCAAGATTATGTTCTTGTTCTTGTTCATCTATATTACCTAGAATCCACTCTGGGATAATTTGTGCCAAAATACGTCCTCCATCTCTCGCCAATTTTTCCAAGACTTCCATTTTGTCAGGCCAATTTTCAAAATAAAGAACTTCCTGATCAAGTATTGGTCCATGATCCATTTTTTCATCCATTCTCATGACAGTGACACCTGTTTCTTTATCGTTATTTAAAATAGCAGTCTCTATTGGAGTGGCACCTCTGTATTTTGGCAGTAGAGAAGGGTGAACATTTAGTGCCTTATACTTTGGTAATTTTAAAACAGAGTTTGGAATAATGAGTCCATATGATGCTACTAAGAATAGTTCACACTCATATTTTTTTATTTTTGAAATAAAATTGTCATCTAGTTTTTCTGGCTGCAATGTTTCAATTTTATTCTCATCTGCCCAAACCTTTACTTCACAAGGAGTTAATACTAACTTTCTTCCCTTTGGTCTATCTGGAGTAGTTACTATCAGATCTGGGATGATGCCAGCATTTTTTAATTCTTCCAAAACAAAAACACTGAATTCATCAGTCCCGAAAAATGCTATTTTTGTTTCTAATTTTTGATTGACCATATTCTACATTCTACATTCTACATTCTACATTCTAAATACTACATTCTACATTCTACATTCTAAATTCTACATTCTAACTTTCCTTTGATTCCATTTCTTCTAACTCTACAGCATGATCGACAAATAGAATACCATTCAAATGATCTATCTCATGTTGAAATATTTGTGCCAAGAGGCCACTGGCTGACATTTGGAATTCTTCAGCATTTTCACCATAAGCTTTGACTGTTGCTCTAGAATGTCTTCTGGTTTTGCCATACCACCATCTAACAGAGAGACATCCTTCATCGAGCAACTTCTCATCTTTTGAATGTTTGATAATTTCTGGATTTATAAATACCAATCTCATGTTATCAGGGTCCTTGGCAAAAACTTTTGGAGCAACGACAAAGATGCGCAGGTTTACACCTATTTGTGGAGCTGCTAGAGCTACACCGTCATTTTGAGAAGCTAAAGATTGATGCATCTCTTTCAAAATATTCTGGATTTTATCTGTTTCAATCTCTGAAAGTTCAACAGCATTACTGATCTTTCTCAAGGCTTCCCCTTCTACTGTATCTTTTTGAACGATACTTTTCATATATTGCTAAGTATAAGGAATTATGTTGTTTTGACAATATATGAAAATTTGGTAGTTTATGTCAAAAGTTCACGTTTCTCTTTTAGTTTAGGAGAACATTTACAAAATCAAAATCAAACCGAGGAAGGAAAAAAATTATGAAAAGGATTGCATTTCACAAACTTCAAATTGGTCCGCCGAGACATGGTGTTATCTTGTGCAGCCATGAAGGAGAGGGGATGGTCGATTACTGTGCTGGTGATCAGAGGACACTACTTCTTCAAAATTCTGCCGACACAACGTTCACGATGGTCTGTCAGGGCAGACATCGTCGAAGTGACCTCGAAAAAGGCAATGAGGTATGGGTAATCTATTGGAAAATCACGAAAAACTGTTCTTTGCCAAATGATGCCAAACAATTGTCTTCAGCAATTGAGTTGGGATCCCGGGCATCGTCACTGGAATGGTTAACTCAACCTGATTTTCTCAGGAAATACCCTGAAATTTGATCGACACCTTTCTCTTTATCCCGCGGTCACAGGATTCACTCCTCGTGGCCGCTTCGTTTTTATCTATTACCTATTAACTACTCCGCATAAACTTCGCTATACAGGGCAAGTATTCTAAATACCACATTCTACATACTACATACTACATTCTACATTCTACATTCTACATTCTACATTCTACATTCTAAATTCTACATTCTATAAAAGACTTTGTGCTCCCACCACTACCTTATATTGTGGTGGCAATGACATTAACTTTTGATGTAATTCTTGATCAATCCATTTTTCAGGATTTATTTTTATCAATCCATTGAGGATATACTTTCCTTTTTGTTCTTGTGTAAAAGCAGGGTAAATTATTAGCTCTGTTGGCTCTAAATATTCTTTTAGTTTCTCAAACTCTTTTTCAACCGAATATTTTTTGCCAGCTAAACTTATTTTTATCAAAAGTGAGAAAGGTGGATAGTTGAATTGTTTTCTCTTTATAAATTCATCTCTATAAAAGTCTGATAAGTTGCCACGAATAGCTAATTCAAAAATAGGGTCGTCTATCCTTCTGGTTTGGACAAAAAAGTTTTGGGTGGCCCTATTTCTAATTTTAAGTAAAATTCTCATCACTCGTTCTCTGATCGCAAAATCTGGTAAAGAGAGGAGGGAATCAATGCTGACGATAGCAGTATTTTCAACTGGATTTTTCAAATACAGAAGTGCCATTTCTGTGCCAACAAGAACACTTCCAGGAGTATCATAAAAATCTTCTGCTACTTGGCGAGCTTGTCTAGCAGTCTTAGTATTATCGCTATCTATAACAAAAACTTTTTGATCAGGAAATTTTTCTTTGATCGCTTCTACTGTTGTGCCAACGCCTATGCCAAGAGGTCGTAATTTCCAGCTATTACAATGACGACAAAGTTCACCAGCACTCCTCTCATCACCACAAACGTGGCATTTGAAAAAATTTTCTTTCTTGGTGGCATCTTTGCCATGCAGAACCACGGGAGCAGTACATTGATTACATTGCACCACAGTTCCACAATCACCACATATAATAGTTGGCGCTAGTCCACGACGACCAGCAAAGAGAAAAGTTTGCTCATTTTTTTCTTTTGTCGCTTTGATTAGTGAGATAACATCGTTAGATAATACTGCAAACATTTCACCACCATTTTGTCTGTCTTTTGTCATATCTATGAACTTCTGCGTGGCAGAAGAAAGTGAACGGAATTTCATTGGTGCAAATTCTTCAAATTGATGATTGTCAAAACGCCAAAGAGTTTCTGTTCTCATCATGATGTCACCCAAGACAAATTTAGCTCCAAGTTTCTTGGCATAATCTTCAGCCAGCATTCTAATATCCAGGTAAGGATTTTTTTGTATTTTATAAATAGATGAACTTTCTTTATCTAAAATTATGCAACCGATATCATGTCTAGGTACCCCAAGAAATATTGGCGTAGTGATAAGCACAATTGGTTTTTCTGATTCTATAATTTTATTCCACTGGTCAACTACTTGTTTTTTGGTCATACCACTATGCAAAATGAAAGCATAGTTTTCTATACCTTTTGATAAGTTTTCTTCTGCCCATAATACATCCTCGGTCGTTGGGAAGATGGCAATGACTGACTTGTTTTTGACAAATTGGCCACGAATTAAATTTTTATAATGAGAAAAACGATCTGTAATATTCGATTGTAAAATAAATCGCTCGGGCTCTTTTTCAGCGGCTTTATTCCTCGATTCTTTTGGGTTCTGTAATTTATTAATACCATCCAATATTATTGCTGAAGTTAAATTTTGCAGAACATTACCAGGTGTAGAGGCAAAATAATCAGCTATTCCAAATGCGACATTAACAAATTCTTTTTGATAGAGAGTGTTTTTTGTAACACCTTTTATTTTTTTTAGTTTAAACTTGGAAGATTTAAGATTCTCTTTTTCTTTACTTAGGTCTTCTGTTTTGATAACCAAACCCAAGGCATTTTTATTTCTAAGTTCTATAGTTACGATAGAGCCAATATTTATTTTTTTAGATGAAAAATATGAAAGAGAGTCTTTTCTAAAATTTTTAGCAAATGGTACAACTTGGATTAAATACATAGTATGACTATAGCGATAAGTGAGTTTTTTTCAAGAAGAACACTATTCTTTCAAAAAAGATGAAAATAAGCTAGTATAGGCCTACTCAAATACAAATCATGTCATTTTTTACTCCAAAATTAGGAATAGATCTTGGAACGGCAAATACTCTTGTTTTTATGCCTAAAAAGGGAATAGTGCTTAACGAACCTTCTGTTGTGGCTGTCTCCGAACAAGATAACAAAGTACTAGCTGTAGGGAATGAGGCTAAGCATATGATTGGTAGAACTCCAGAAAGTATCATTGCTTATCGTCCAATGCGAGATGGTGTTATTGCTGACTATAGAGTCACAGAAGCAATGCTTCGATATTATTTCAACAAAGCTCTCGGTAAATGGAATTTTTTCAAACCAGAAGTGATGGTTAGTGTGCCAGCTGGTGTTACTTCTACAGAGAGAAGAGCTGTCATTGAAGCATCTATCAAGGCTGGTGCTAAAAATGCATATATTGTTAAAGAACCAATTCTCGCTGCGATTGGTGCTGGTATTCCGATTCAAGAAGCTCAAGGTCATATGATTGTTGATATTGGAGGAGGAACAACAGATGTTGCCGTAATATCGCTTGGAGGAATTGTTTCTTCTACTTCTGTGAAATGTGCAGGAAATAGAATAGATCAAGCCATTATTGATTATGTAAAAAAGACTTTTAATCTTGCTATTGGAGATAAAACAGCTGAGCAGATAAAGATAAAAATTGGATCTGCTGTTTTTATGGATGATGAGCTGGAGATGACTATTAAAGGTCGTGACTATTTGACAGGTTTACCACGATCAACAACTATTAAGACAAATGAAATTGTTAAAGCCATTAGCAAAGAGCTTAATGAGATGATTAGAGCTATCAAAGATGTCTTGCAAGAAACTCCGCCAGAACTAGCTTCAGACATTATTGATCATGGAATTACTATGACCGGAGGTTCATCTCAACTTCGAAATCTAACAGAACTTGTTTACAGAAGAACTGGTGTCAAAGCCGTTTTAGCAAAAGATGCCCTCTATTGTGTAGTCAAGGGAACTGGTATTGCTCTTAATCATCTCGATACTTACAAGAGAAGTATTATTTCTAAACGTTAAAAATGACCGAAATTGCATCGGTCATAGGTATTCTTTTCAAGTAGATTTTTCTCGGTCTCTGACAAGAATACCTGAAGTGCTTCTCCAAAAAGGTGGCTTGGGTTTGTCTGGATGATTGTCTATTAGTTTTCTGGCTTCTTCTTCTAGTTGGGGAATATTGTCTCGGATTTTTATTAAGGTTTCATAACCAAGGTCTTTTTCGACCAGGCTCCAGAGGAGTCTGTAGATAATAGAGGTGCTCATTTGCTATATGATTATATCATAAATTCTTGGAATTTATCTATAAAACAAAAAGGAAGAGGACTCATCCGGAGTCCTCGAGATCTTCGAAAAGTCTGACTTGATCAAAGCGAACAAGATTGGTATCTCTTGGGGAGCTAGTATTGATTTTTTTTACGATGGCTGCTAGGTGTATTTCAGAATCTCTCCTTTTCCCTCGGCTTGGAAAAAAAGAAGCAAATCCGACATATAAGCAGATTCCGTCTGGTGCGAATACTGGCATAGAAGAATTCCTTCTTGGATTCTCTACGACAATTTGTTGATTATGGAACTTGTTCTGTAGTTTTATGAGATTTTCCAAGGTTATTGTAGGTGGGACCTTCTTTGAGTGTTCACCCAACATAACCGAGTAAGTCAACTCTGTGAATCTTTTCCGGACCGGGTTTGGTAAATCATCTTCAACCCCGGGCATTTTGAGACCAGCCTCAATGAGACGTTCATACATGCCTTCGATACTTATTTTTGGTTGAGGTTTTCTTCTTCTGGGTGGGACGGATAATACTGGTGTTCTTTTCATGATATTTTCAATTTGAATTTTTCTGAGCCTATATAACCAAAAAGATGTTTTGATGTCAAAGTGATGACTTACTAAATATAGACAAAGTAGCTATATTATTACTTCTTACATTTTTAATAAAAATTTATTGTAATTTTATCTATTAATGATATAAATTAAATAGTATGGAAAATAGCAATATTATTTTTAATGTTAATGCTCTCACACTCCTTGTTGCAATAGTGCTTTTCTTCATTTCGTTGCTAGCTATTATTTGGAAGGGTAAAAAGGAAATAGCTAACACCATAAAAGAATCTATAGGAGATTTTAAAGATAGATTTATTTCTTTAGAAAATAAGATGGAAATTCTATGGAAAGATGAAATTGCTCCTGCGAGATCTCCTAGTCAGCTGAATGATAGAGGCAAGGTTCTTCTTAATGAAAGTGGTATAAAAGATATTGTGGACGATAAGAAGGATGAGCTAGTCCAACTAGTAAAAGAAAAGAATACCAATAGCCCCTACGATGCTAAGGTTGCCATAGAATATGTAATGTCTCAATTACCTAAACATTTCCCCGATGTTATCGATAAACTAAAAAATGGTGCTTTTGAAACTGGTTCTGATATAGAAAGTATTTTGTTTGCTAGTAGCATTTATTTGAGAAACCAAATCTTTAAAAAATTGAGATTTTCTGTAACAGATCTAGATGATGATAAAAGTCAACCTAATTGTGACTTGCTAAGTTATGGGATATTTATCTAAAACCAATCTCCACCATGCCTATATTTGCGAAGGTGATAAAAAGGAAATCTATAATAATCTCTGTACTTTCTGTCAGAATGATTTGAATTTTAAAATCAAGGCTAACCCAGACTTTGTTTATGAGGAATATGACAAACTTTTGATTTCTCATGCTAGAAGATTGAGAGATATACAGATGAACAAAACTACTGACAGAGGTAGAAAAATTTATATAATCTCTTTCAACTTTATTACAATAGAAGCTCAGAATGCTTTGCTAAAAGTTCTTGAAGAACCAACAGAAGGAACACATTTCTTTTTCATCACTCCATCAGCACATATTTTTTTGCCAACAGTTCTCTCTAGAGTAAATGTCATTAGTTATAAGAAGAGTCTCGATAGAGTCAGTTCTAATTTTTTGAAAAAGAGTTTGAAAGAGAAAATGAATCTAGTGACAAAGATGGTTAATGATATTAAAGATGAAAAAGTCAGCAAATTTGAAGCAATAGTTTTTGCTAGAGAAGTGGCACTAGATATATATAATGATGCAAAAAAGAAAAACGATTATCAAAAACTGAAAAAACTTTCTGAAATAGAGAAGATCATTGATTATTTACATAGTACAGGATCTTCCGTTAAACAGCTTTTGGAATACTTGGTTTTGCTAACCTAGTTTGCCGAAAGGGCATTTTTTTTGATAACATAGCGCTATGAAACACAACATTAATGATTTTAAAAGAGGATTATCAGACATTGAGGAGTGGTTGAAAAAAGAGATGTCTGGTATTAGAACAGGACGAGCAACCATCAATTTGCTAGATTCTGTCATGGTTGAATCTTATGGTACCAAAAGTCCTATCAATCAGAATGCTACTATAAATATAGAAGATCCAAAGACAATTCGTATTGTTCCGTGGGATAAGAGTCTGATACAAGCCATAGAGAAGTCTATTACGGTTGCTGATCTAGGAATTTCTACTTCTGTTGATGGAGAAGGCTTAAGAGTTATTTTTCCAAATCTGACAACTGAAACTAGAGAAAAATTGGTAAAGCAAGCAAAAGGAAAAATGGAAGAAGCAAAGATTTCGACTAGAAATGAGAGGAACAAAATAATGAAAGAAATCGACGAAGATAAAAAAGATGGTGGTTTACCAGAAGATGATATGAAAAGAGCCAAAGATGAGGTCGAGTCTTTGATTAAAAAAAGCCACGATGCGTTTGAAGATTTATTAAAAAAGAAAGAGCAGGAAATTTTAATCTAGTAAATAGTAAATACTAAATAGTAAGCAGATCTTTTATATACTTTACTATTTACTATTTACTATTTACTATTTACTAACATGTCGATAATCATATTCATAATCATACTAGGAGCACTAATTTTTGTTCATGAACTCGGACATTTTATTGTTGCCAAAAAGAGTGGCATCAGAGTTGATGAGTTTGCTATCGGATTTCCGCCAAAGATTTTTGGTTTTAGAAAAGGAGAAACGGATTATGCTTTGAATCTGATTCCTTTCGGAGGCTATGTCAAAATTTTTGGAGAAAATCCAGATGATGAATCACTGGATCCAAACGCTAAAGATAGTTTTGTTAATAAATCAAAACTGATACAAGCAGCTGTCTTGGTAGCAGGTGTTGCTTTTAATATTATTTTTGCATGGTTACTTTTTTCAATTAGTTTTATGACAGGTTTTCCATCTGTAGTTACTGATGAAACTAGAGACCGTATTTCTGATGTGAATGTAGTTGTCACGGATGTTTTAGAAAATTCACCAGCTGCTTCTATTGGTCTGCAAGTTGGAGATCAAATTGTTGCTATAAAAAGTGAAGATAATGTTTTGGATGAAAATTTAAAAATTCCTGATGTTCAGAATTTTATTGCTAATAATCAAAATGGATTTACTCTTGAATATTTTAGAGGAGAAAATATTCAGACAAGTTATATTGTTCCGGCAGACGGAATTGTAGAAGGAAAACCTGCTATCGGAATTTCTATGGACATGATTGGCTCTCTGAAACTTCCTATACACAAGGCATTTGCTGAAGGTCTGAAAATGACAGGGCAAGTGACAAGAGATATTGCTATCGGTTTATATACATTTATTGGTCATATATTTGTTGGTAAGGCAAATCTTGAGCAAGTGGCTGGTCCTGTAGGCATTGTCTCTCTGGTCGGCAATGCTGCACAGTTTGGATTCATCTATCTTCTAGGATTCACAGCTTTTATATCTTTAAACTTAGCAGTATTAAACTTAATACCATTTCCTGCATTAGATGGAGGAAGATTACTTTTCATTTTGATAGAGGCTATTACTAGGAAATCTATTCCAACAAAAGTTGCTAATGTTACTAATGCTATAGGATTTGCGATACTAATTTTATTGATGGTTGTTATTACTATTAGTGATGTAGTTAAATTGTTTTAGAAAAAAGGAAGCGCTCTCAACCATTCAAAAAAACAATCGAGAGCCGATAAGAGATAATGGAAAACCACAAAAGAATAAGTAATCCCAGAAGAGACAATGGGATCAGAGAAAGTGCTATCCAAGCATTTATACTTCTTTTTGCTAGGTATAACGCTCTTCTCTCGACTTCAAGCATAGTTATGTCTGGGTCTTTCGTCCTGATACTTATCTTATGGTTGCGAAAAGAAATGGAAGATCGAACATCGTATTTCATTCTCACAAAACGAATAAACGTGAGTAGTTGCATCATATAAATAGCGACATACATAGCAAGGTCATCTATTGGGGGAACTATATTATTCATGGTATCTATGGGGTTTTGGGTGTGTGACTTACGGTTCCGAACCATTTCTATCATACAAAGCAAGACACTTCAATAAAGCTATTTTTTCCTGTAAACTAATGCCTATGAGACAATCACAACTTTTTACTAAGACTCGAAAAGAGGCTCCTAAAGACGAGGAGGCAAAAAATGCAAAGTTATTAATTCAAGCAGGGTATATTCATAAAGAAATGGCGGGCGTTTATGACATGCTACCTTTAGGTCTGAGAGTTTTAAAAAAGATTGAAAATATTATTAGAGAAGAGATGGACAATATTGGCGGACAAGAGATTGAACTCTCTTCTTTACAAGACAAAAACCTCTGGGAGAAAACAGACAGGTGGAATGATCAAAACGTAGATATTTGGTTTAAAACTAAATTGAAAAATGACACTGAGCTTGGGTTAGGATTTACTCACGAAGAACCACTAACTCATTTGTTGAAAGATCATATAAATTCATATAAAGATTTACCAAAATATATTTATCAATTTCAAACAAAGTTTAGAAATGAAACAAGAGCAAAGTCTGGAATTATGAGAGGCCGTGAATTTTTAATGAAAGATTTATATTCTTTTTCAAAAACAGATGAGGAGCATAGTGATTTCTATAAAAAAGCTAGAGATGCCTATTTGAAAATCTTTCAAAGAGTTGGACTAGGAGATGTTACTTTTATGACTTTTGCTAGTGGCGGAAGCTTTAGCCAATTCTCACATGAGTTTCAAACTATTACTGATGCAGGTGAGGATACCATATATCTATCAAGAGAAAAAAAGATTGCAGTTAACAAGGAAGTATATAACGATGATGTTTTGAATCAATTAGGTTTAGACAAGAGTTCTTTAGAAGAAGTAACAGCAGTGGAGGTTGGTAATATATTTAATTTAGGAACAAAATTTTCAGATGCACTTGAGTTGAAATTTAAAAATGAGAGTGGAGATTTACAATCAGTTATTATGGGAAGTTACGGAATTGGACTCGGTAGACTAATGGGAACAGTTGTGGAAGTTATGTCAGATGAAAAAGGAATTGTGTGGCCAAAAAATATTGCTCCTTTTGATATTCATATTTTAGTTTTAAATCAAGATGATGAAGATGTTTCAAAATATGCTTTTGATTTGTATGAGAAACTACAAAAAGAGGGGAAAGAAGTGTTAATCGATGATAGAGACAAAGGAGCTGGAGAAAAGTTTGCAGACAGTGATCTAATAGGTATTCCAACTCGAATTGTTATTAGTCGCAAAGCTGTCGATAGTAGTCTGTTTGAGATAGTAGATAGACAAAGCCAAAAAGTGACACAAGTCAACGAATCTGATATCCTAGCAGAACTAATGAGGTAATCGCTGATAGATAATATTGGCTAATATTAAGTAATATATGGACTTTAAGGGGTATATTTTGAAATATTTCGATATTGTAAAGAGGAACTTTTTTAAGCTTTTTTCTCGTGATATTGGTATAGATCTGGGAACTGCAAATACGCTAGTTTATGTTCCTGGTAAGGGGGTGGTTTTGAATGAACCTTCTGTGGTTGCCTTGAATCAAAAGACTGGTCAGGTTGTGGCTGTGGGAAAAGAGGCCAAGCAAATGCTTGGGAGAACTCCTGGACACGTTGAAGCTATTAGACCACTTGTCGATGGAGTCATTTCTGATTTTGAGGTAACAGAAGAAATGATTAGCTATTTGGTCAAAAAGACGTTAGCAGATGAGAAAAAACTTTTTGGGCCACGAATTGTTGTCGGCGTTCCTTCGGGAGTTACAAATGTGGAATCAAGAGCAGTTCGTGATGCCACAATCAATGCAGGAGCCCGAGCAGTTTATATTGTTGAAGAACCAATGTCTGCTGCTATCGGTATTAGATTACCAGTCCATGACCCTGTTGGTAATATGATCATTGATATTGGAGGTGGCACAACAGATATTGCTGTTATCTCTCTTGGTGGGATTGTTCGTTCTAAAAATTTAAAAATTGCAGGTGATAAATTAAACAACGACATTATTACTTATGTTAGAAATGAATTTAAAATTTTAATAGGAGAAAAAACAGCAGAAGAAGTAAAGATAGAAGTTGGTAGTGTCGACCCTGATATGGGAAATTTTGAAGCTTCTGTCAGAGGGAGAGATTTGATTACTGGTTTACCAAGAGAAGTGATTCTAACGGATTCAGATTTGAGAGAGGCTATTGCACAGTCTGTTGCAACATTGGTTGAATCAACAAAAGAAGTTTTGGAGTCTACGCCACCAGAGCTAGTTTCTGATATTATGAGGAGAGGAATTTTTCTTGTCGGGGGCGGGGCATTGATCAAAGGTCTAGATAGGCTTTTGCAAGAAGAATTACAAATTCCAGTATCTGTAGCTAACGAGCCATTAACAGCGGTTGCTAGAGGGACTGGGGTTATATTAGAAAATCTAGAATTATATCGAGATGTTTTGATCGAAGGGGAAGATGAATTACCAAAAGAAAAGATTACAAAATCGAAATAAAAAAATAGCCACTTTTATTTTTCTTATTGCCATTATATTTTTTGGAATATACAAGATTAATTTTATAAATGACGTTACAAGAGAAACTTCTTGTTCCATTTGCAAATTACAATCTTGGGTGGCAAGACCTTTTATTTCTATTAAAAATCATTTTGTGTTCAAACAGTCTTTAATAGATCAAATTTCTAAACAACAAGAGACAATAGAAAATCTACAACTAGATTTGTTGCAGCAAAAGATTTCTTCTATTGAAAATAAAGAGCTTAAAGATTCTGAGAAGTCGATAGGTGACGAGGAAGGTTTTAAAATTGTAAAAGTTATATCTAGACCACCGTATTCTCCTTATGATACATTGACTCTTTCGTCTGGAAGTAAAGATGGATTAAATGTTGGACAAAAAGTTTTTACCAAGGGAGTTTTTATAGGTTTTGTGCAAGAAGTCTCTGAAGATTTTTCTATAGTACAAATGATCTCATCTTCAAATGTTGAAAGTGTTGTTCGTATCAAAAATGAAATTGATGCTACCGCCACAGGTATTGGAGGTGGTCGTTTGATCATTTCTTTGCCAAAGGATATAGACGTAGAGAATGGTGATGTGGTTTATTTACCAAATATAACATCCTCTTTGGTCGGTGTGGTATCTACTATCGAAGTTGCTGATGAATCCTTCCAGATTGTTTACTTCAATCTGCCAGTCTCTATCTCCAAGATACTCTTTGTCGAAGTTATGGTAAAGTAGTAGTCATCTATGTTGTGGCGAGTTGTCTTTGGTGTTTTAACTATATTAGCAAGCATTTTGTTGCCTTGGTGGCTTTCTATTGTATTGGCACTGGCTTGTGCGTTTTATTTCAAATTATTTTTCGAAATTGTCATCGTTGGTTTAATTATAGATTCTATATATGGTAGTGGGGTGATTGGTTATCATTTCTCTTATTTATTTACCTTAGTTATGACAATAATTTTTATTATGATACTGAAATTAAAAGATAGCCTATCTATGTATTGATGTTTAAGAAATTTTTTAAAAAGAAAAAAGGTAGATCTTATCATTATGACATCAGTCCAGATGATATTTTTTTGGATTCACAAAATCTCCCAGATTTTAATGTCCATCAATTCGAAGGTAGAATTGAAAAACCAATAGGAAAGAAAACATTAATTTTTTTAGGGTCAATCTTTTTGTTGATTGGTATTTTTTTCTCTTTCAGAGTCTGGGGACTACAAGTCAAGCAGGGTGAGGAATATTTGAATTTAAGTGAACAAAACAGACTTAGACACACTTTGGTTTTTGCTAATAGAGGTAACATATATGACAAAAATGATACTCCTTTGGTTTGGAACTTACCTTCTGAGAGTAAGTATGAGTTCAGCCAGCGAAAATATATAGAAGATGGTGGTTTTGCCAATTTGCTTGGTTATGTCAAATATCCACAAAAAGATAAGTATGGGTTTTATTACGAAGAGAGTTTTCAGCCATTTAATGGGTTGGAAGCAATTTATAATGACATACTTAGTGGTCAAAATGGCCTAAGAATTATTGAAACAGATGCTTTGCAAGACATAGTATCTGAAAATACAGTTAGACATCCAGAGAACGGAGAAAATATAAAATTAACTATTGATGCTGATGTGCAAAATGCATTATTCACATCTATAAAAGAAATTGCAGACCAAGTAGGTTTCAAGGGAGGAGGTGGGGTCATTATGAATATTCACAATGGAGATATTTTAGCTCTTACTAGTTATCCAGAATTTGATCCAAATGTTATGACTGATGGTTCTAATAAAGAACAAATTAGTAATTATCTCAACGATCCTTCCAACCCATTTCTTAACAGGGTTATTTCTGGTTTATACACTCCTGGTTCTATTATGAAGCCATATGTGGCTATAGGGGCTCTAAATGAGGGTGTAATCGATCAATATACCAATATAGTCAGTCGTGGTACTTTGGAAGTTCCTAATCCTTATAATCCATCGCAACCATCTGTTTTTTCTGATTGGAAAGCTCATGGTCCAGTTGATGTGAGAAAGGCCATAGCGGTCTCTTCAAATATTTATTTTTATGTTGTTGGTGGAGGTTTTCAAGATCAAGAAGGGTTGGGGATTTCAAGACTCGAAGAGTACTATAGAAAATTTGGTTTTGGAGAAACAGTTGATGGAGATTTTTTTGATGAACAAAAGGGAACCATTCCCAATCCAGAATGGAAAGAAAAAATATTTGACGGTGATCCGTGGCGACTTGGGGACACTTATTTTACTGCAATTGGTCAATATGGTGTGCAGGTGACACCTATACAAGTTGTCCGAGCTGTAAGTGCGATTGCTAATGATGGAACTTTAATAAATCCAAAATTGGTTGAATCTGAAGAAACAGAAGTTGTCAGTCAGTTAGACGAAATCAGTCTGAAAAATTTTAAAATTGTTCAAGAGGGAATGAGACAATCTGTTTTGGATGGGATCGCACGCGGTCTCAATGCTAGCTATGTTGAAATTGCTGGAAAAACTGGAACTGCGGAACTGGGTGTGACAAAAGAAAGAGTAAATTCTTGGGTTGTTGGTTTTTGGCCATATCAGAATCCAAAGTATGCTTTTGCTATTGTTATGGAGCAAGGTTTGAGAACAAACTTGATCGGAGGAGTGGCTGTTGGAAGAAGAGTTTTTGATTGGTTGCATGTATATAAGCCAGAATATTTGGAATAAAGGCGCAAGACACAAAATACAAATACCAAGCAAATTATTGATAATCACGTTGTCCTGAGGGAAGACGGTCGGTTTTTATTTCTTGTAATTTGCTTGTTTTTGCTTGACTTTTGTTTCTTGTGATTTGTGCTTTTTGTTTACAGGTTGACTATATATTTCAAATAAGTATAATCAATGTCCTTATATATTTTAGTATAAGCTTCTAACTTCATTTTGGGGTTAGGGTTTTATTATTTAACTTTTCGATATTATGGAAGAAGGAAAGGCATACTTATCAAAAGAGAAAATAGCTGAGCTTAATGAAGAATTGAAGAGACTTCAAACAGTCAGAAGAAAGGAAATTGCAGATCAATTGGAATATTCAAAATCCATGGGTGATTTATCTGAAAATGCGGAATATCACGAGGCTAGAGAAGATCAGGCAAAAAATGAGTCTAGAATTCTTCAGATTGAAGAGATCCTAAAAAATGCAGTTGTCTTGAAACATCACAGTGGAGAAAATGTTGACGTTGGTTCTACTGTTACTATTTTGAAAAAAGGAGAAGAGACAAAACATACTTATGACATTGTTGGGCCAGAAGAAGCTGATATGGGATCTGGCAAGCTTTCCTATGAATCTCCATTAGGAGCTGCTTTGATAAATAAAAATAAAGGTGATGAGTTTACTTTTGACTCACCAAAAGGAAAGGTTCAATACAAGATTGTTGATGTAAAGTAGTGTATAATCTTTGCTATGGCATCTCCAGAAGAACTACGAGAAGTACGATTACAAAAAGTCGATCTCTTGAGACAAAATAATATAGATCCCTATCCGGCTGATACAAACAAGACTCACAGTATCAGTCAAATTGTCACCGAATTTGAAAGTATTTCAAATCAAAATCAGAATGTAACAATCGTCGGGAGGATTATGTCTATGCGTGGACAAGGCGCAATCCTTTTTGCTGATTTGTACGATGGAACAGGTAGATTCCAAATTGTTTTGAAAAAAGATGATGCTATCTCATACACAGGACATGATGTAGATGGTTTTGAAATTTTTACAGAAACAGCCGATACTGGAGATTTTATAGAAGTGACAGGTAATCTTTTTGTAACAAAGAGTGGTCAAAATAGTTTAGAAGTAAAGGGTTGGAGAATGTTAACAAAATCTCTCTTACCAATCCCGGATGAATTTTATGGATTGAAAGATCAAGATGAAAGATACCGGAAGCGATATTTGGATATTTTGTTAGATGAAGAAGTTAAGGATTTGTTTGTAAAAAAATCAAAATTTTGGGATGTAACCAGAAGCTTTTTTAAAGAAAGAGAATTTTTAGAAGTTGAAACTCCAACATTGGAAGTGACAACTGGTGGAGCCGAAGCTAATCCATTTAAAACTTATCATAATGATTTCGATTTGAATGTATACCTGCGAATTTCTGTTGGTGAATTGTGGCAAAAGAGATTGATGGCTGCTGGCTTAGAAAAAGTATTTGAGATAGGACGAATATATAGAAATGAAGGATCAAGTCCAGAGCATGTACAAGAATTTACTAACTTAGAATTCTATTGGGCATATGCTGACTATCGTGATTGTATGCAGTTAACTCAGGAATTGTATAGAAAGATTGCCACTGAAGTTTTTGGTAAAACAGAATTTACAACTAGAGGACATACTTTTGATCTTGCTGTTGAATGGCCAGAAATTGACTATGTTTCTGAAGTAAAAAATCAAACAGGTATTGATCCTCTTCTTGACTCAGAAGAATCAATGAAAGCAAAACTAGATGAGTTGGGAGTTAAATATGAAGGAGAAAATAGAGAGAGACTAGTAGATTCCCTTTGGAAATATTGTCGAAAAAACATTTCAGGCCCAGCTTTTTTGGTTAATCATCCTGAATTAGTTTCACCACTTTCAAAACAATTACCAGATCGACCACATCAAACACAAAGGTTTCAAATTATTTTAGCTGGTAGTGAAGTTGGAAATGGATTTTCTGAATTGAATGACCCCGTTAAACAAAGTGAAAGATTTGATATTCAAGAAGGATTGTTGGCTTCTGGTGATGCTGAAGCCATGATGAAGGATGAAGAGTTTATTGAAATGCTGGAGTATGGAATGCCACCTGCATGTGGCTTCGGATTTGGCGAAAGACTCTTTTCTTTTCTTGCTGATAAACCAATTCGGGAAGTGCAGATTTTCCCATTGATGAAACCTAGGGAGTAGGCTTTGATTTGAAAATTAAAAAAACCGCTCAACAAAGCGGTTTTTTATGTTTTTGTGTCAACCTGCCACGTCGACGTGGCAGGTTGACGTGATGTGGAAAACTAGTTTAGCTGAATGGTATATGGTGGTGTAAAATAGTAGATAAGTGGGATAGAGTGGTAAATCCCTCCTGCTACCAAAGCTACGCAGGATGAAACAAATCGCAATATGTTAATTGGAGAATACAAACACACTCTTGATGATAAAAAAAGAATTTCTTTACCAATTAAATTTCGATCACAAGTTGGTAAAAAGATTATCGTCACTCACGGTTTGGATGGTTGTCTGTTTCTTTATCCACAATCTGAATGGAAAAAGATTTCTGAAAAGCTTGGAAGTTTAGGAATGGGTGCTGCAGATACCAGAGGTTTTAACAGATATATGCTTGCTAGTGCTGTAGAGATTGGAGTTGATTCTGTTGGAAGAATATTGATTCCCGAAACTCTACGCATAACTTCACAAATCAAAGACAAAGTTGTTTTCACTGGCGTGTACAACAGAGTTGAAATTTGGGACGAGAAAGTTTGGGAAGCATATAAAAACAAGGTTGTTAAAAGCGCGGATCAGATGGCAGAGAAATTGGGAGAGATAGGAGCGATATAGAAGCAAGATGTCTGATTTAGAAAAAAACCAGAAAGCAAAACAAAGCGTTCATCAACCAGTTCTTTTACAAGAAGTTATTGACGGATTAAACCTTAGAGAAGGAGGAGTCTATATAGACGGGACTCTAGGAGGAGGTGGTCATGTAAAAGCTATTTGCCAAAATGCTCTAAATTCAAAAATTATTGCAATAGACGCAGATGGAGAAGCTATAGAGCGAGCAAAACATTTTTTGGCAGATATTTCTTGCGATATCACTTTTGTAGAATCACAGAATCATCTAATAGATCAAATTAGCAAAGAAAATAATGTTCAAGGTGTAGATGGTATTTTGCTAGATCTAGGGATGAGTTCTGATCAATTGGATGTTTCTGGGAGAGGTTTTTCTTTTCAAAGAAAAGAACCACTGATAATGAGTATGAAATCTCATTTGTCTGAGAATGATTTAACAGCCGAAGAAATAGTTAATGGCTGGCAAGAAGAATCAATCGCAGATATTTTATGGGGATATGGTGGTGAGCAATTTTCCAGAAGAATTGCGAAAGCTATTGTTGAATCTAGAAAAGAAAAAAAGATAGAAACAACTTTTGATTTAGTAAAAATTATTGAGGGCGCTGTTCCATATTTTTACAAAAAGAAAAAAACTCATCCTGCTACAAAAACATTTCAAGCTCTAAGAATCACAGTCAATAATGAAATTGAAAATTTAAAAGTAACTTTAGAAAAAAGTTTTAATCTTTTGAACCCAAACGGCAGAATTGCCGTCATCACTTTCCATAGTCTGGAAGACAAAGTGGTCAAACATTTTTTCAAAGACTTAGTCAAAGAGAAAAAAGCAAAAGCTATTACAAAAAAACCAATAGCACCAAACCGTGATGAAATTATTAATAACCCAAGATCTCGAAGTTCAAAATTAAGAATTATAGAAAAAATATGAGAACAAATACTGTAAAAATAAATATCAACAACAGTTATGCATTATGGGCTTTGGTGGCATTAATTGTTACATCCATAGGCATGTATATTTATTTTGTTAATGTGGCCATTTTGCAAACAGCGGAAAGACAAGATCTGGATGAATCAATAACAGATATCAAATCATCGATTAGTCAGCTGGAACTTCAATTGATAGATGGAACAAAAGAAATTAATAAAGAGTATGCTTTGGCACTAGGTTTCAGAGAAGTCGAAGATAAGGTATATTTAGAGCGCGATCCTTCAACTCGCTTGTCTTTGTTAAATGAAACATCATCTCAGTAAAACTAGAATAAGGCTAATTTTATTTTTCTTAATTGCCTTGTCATTTATTATACTTTTACGACTTTACTCCTTGCAGATAATGCGTAGTGATGACTATGCACAAAAGGCTGATAGACAATATGTTAGACCGAATTCATCAATTTTTAACAGAGGATCCATCTCTTTTTCTACTAAAGATGGATCAATTATTGATGCAGCTACTTTGCAAACTGGTTACAATGTCACCATCAATCCAAGTACCTTGAAAGAGCCCGCGGATGTTTTTAACAACTTATCTTTTATTCTGGAATTGGATGAAAATGATTTCTTTAAAAGTGCTGATAAAACCGAAGATCCTTACGAAGAAATATTTAAAAGGGCAACACCGAGTGATGCAGAAAAAATAAAAGAAATGGATATAGATGGTGTTTCTCTTTATAAAGATAGGTGGCGATTTTATCCAGGAAAATCTCTTGGCTCGCATGTTTTAGGTTTTATGTCTTACAAAGGTGATGAACTTCGAGGGCAATATGGTTTGGAGAGACAATACAATGAAGTACTAGATAAAAGTCATAATAGCTTATATGCTAATTTTTTTATAGAAATTTTTTCTGGAGTAGGAAATAGCTTGAAAGGAAAAGATTCTAGCGGTTCAATTATCACAACTATCGAACCAACAGTTCAAACATTTGTGGAGAAAGAGATAGATAATGTGAGATCAAATTGGTCTGCCAAGAAAACGGGAGTAATTGTCATGAATCCAAAAAATGGAGAAATTTATTCCATGGCTTTAAATCCAACTTTTGATCTAAATACTTTCAATGAAGTAGATGATATTGCTATATACAAAAATGATTTGGTGGAAAGTGTGTATGAAATGGGGTCAATCGTAAAACCACTAACAATGGCTATTGGTTTAGATACCAATTCTGTTATTGCTGGAACGACATATGAAGATAGGGGACAACTGACTTTGAATAATCGAACTTTTTATAATTATGATGGAAAAGCTCGTGGCGTTGTGAGTATGCAAGATGTTTTGAATAATTCACTCAACACCGGCGTTGCTTTTGTTGTTAGTCGTGTTGGTAATAATGTTTTTTCTGATTACATGAAGAAGCTAATAGGAAATACTACCGATATAGATTTACCAAACGAAGCTTCTCCGTTGGTAAGTAATCTTGATAGTCCTCGTGATATTGAACATGCAACAGCATCTTTTGGCCAAGGTATTGCCATGTCACCGATTTCTATTACAAGAGCCTTGGCTTCTTTGGGTAATGGGGGATTATTAATTCATCCTCATGTAGTGAAGTCTATTAAATATGATTTGGGCTACACAAAAGAGGTGGATGAAAGAGAACCTATAAGAATTTTCTCAGAAGAAACATCAGAAGAAATATCGCGTATGCTTGTCACTGTAGTTGACGATGCTTTGCTAGGAGGAACTGTGGCTTTGCCAAATTACACAATTGCTGCTAAAACAGGTACAGCTCAGATAGCTAATGGAAGAGGTGGCTACTATGATGATAGGTATTTACACTCTTTTTTTGGTTATTTCCCGGCTTATGATCCAGAGTTTATAGTCTTTTTGTATGTAATTGAACTGTATGGTGTTCAATATGCTTCACAGACTTTGACTGAACCATTTATGAATATTGCAAAGTTTCTAATCAATTATTATGAAGTGCCACCTGATCGATAAAAAAAAGAATGTAGAATGTAGTATTTAGTATGTAGATCTTATGAAAGAATTTCTTAAAAAAATAATAATCAAAATAATTACTTGGGAATCTAGATTGGTGCTAGCTCGTTTTAGACCAAAAATTATTGCTGTTGTTGGAAGCGTAGGGAAAACTTCTACCAAGGATGCTGTTTATTCTGGTTTAAAAAATATTTTATATATTAGAAAAAATCAAAAAAGTTTTAATAGTGAAATAGGTGTACCTCTTACTATTCTTGGTTTAGCTAATGCATGGGGGAATTATGGATTGTGGTTTTGGAATGTTATTAGGGGATTTCTAACTATATTTTCTTTTAATTATCCAAAATGGCTCATTCTTGAGCTTGGAATAGATAGACCCGGTGATATGAAAAAATATGCGTCTTGGATAAAGCCAGATGTTGTTATCCTTACTAGTTTTCCTGATGTGCCAGTGCACGTAGAATATTTCGAATCTCCTGAAGATGTTATTGCAGAGAAAAAAGAAATTTTAAAATCTTTGAAGTATGACGGTGCTTTGGTACTGAATGCAGACGACCCAAAAGTCTTTGCGGTAGCAGAAGAGATGAAAAGTAAAATAAAAAAGGTTGTCACATTTGGACTTTCAACAAAAGCAGACGTTTCTATTTCAAATATGGATGTTATCTATGAAAATTTTGATAATCATCAAGTGCCAACCGGCGTTTCTTTCAAAGGAAATTATAATGGTAACTCAGTTCCTATTGCTCTACACGGTGCGTTAGGAGTACAGCATATTTATCCGATGGCTGCTGCTATGGCTACTGCTCTAGTATTAGATCTTCCTATACTATCTGTTGTTGATGCTCTGCATTATCATCAGGTGCCAAAAGGTCGAATGAATATTATAGAAGCTATAAATAATTCTGTTTTGATAGATGACTCATATAATGCTTCTCCAGAGTCTATGTCTAAGGCAATTGAAGTATTGGGCCAATTAGAGACTAATAGTTCAAAAATAGCCATTTTGGGCGATATGCTTGAAATTGGAAAGTACACCGTTAGGGAGCATAGACGGATAGGGGAAATGGTTAAAAATCAGGGTATAAATTTTCTATTCGCTATTGGACTTCGTTCAAAGGATATGGCTTTGGCAGCAGTAGAATCTGGTATGTCCGAGGACCATGTTTTTCATTTTGATTCATCAGAAGAAGCCATTGAGACAGTTTTGAAATATATAAAGCCTTATTCTCTAATTTTAATAAAAGGTTCTCAAGGAGCTAGGATGGAGAAAATATCTGGAGCTATTATCAAAGATCAAGACAACAAAGATGATCTGCTTGTTAGACAGGAAGGGGAGTGGGAAAGGAGATAAGAATCAAAAATTCGAAGTACGAAATACGAAATCCGAAGCAAATATTAAATTTTAATAAATAAATTATAAACAAATAGTGAAATTTATACTTGTCTAATATTAAAACCAGGTACTATATTTATAGCTTAATATTTAGAATTTGTTTCGGATTTCGATATTCGGATTTACCTGACTGCTAGCAGGACGCTTTGTCTCATTTACATTTTATTTCAAAGTGCTATCATCTAAAGACATGACAAATATAGCTATCTACAACATTATAATTATTATGAGCTCAGGGCGAGGCAGAGGTCTGATTTGTGTCTAGTTGTAGAAAATAGATAGAAATAAGCCCTCTACCACGAGGGTTTTTTAAATTAATAATTAATAGTTGATAATCAATAATTATGAAAAAAGAGATAAAAACAGAAAAAGCACCAGCACCAGTAGGACCTTATTCACAGGCTATTGAGATTAACGGAATGGTTTTTTGCTCTGGACAAATTGCATTAGATCCTGTTAGTGGAAATATAAGAGGTGACAATGCAGTATCTCAATTCGAAGTGGTAATTCAAAATTTAATAAATGTTTTAGAGTCAACAGGAGCAACATTAAATGATGTGGTGAGAGTAGAGATTTATTTAAAAGACCTTTCAGATTTTTCGGAAATTAATAATTCATATGAAAAGTTTTTTGTAGATAGACCTTTTCCATCTAGAGTGACGGTCGAAGTCAATAGATTACCAAAAGATGCATTAGTAGAAGTATCATGTATAGCTGTTAAAAAATAAAAATATGCAAAGATTAAAACTGATAAAGGAAGTAGAGAAAGCCAATAACAATCTTGACGGAGTCATTACAAGAACACCATTAATTTTAAATAAAAGACTATCAAAAAAATATGGGGCAAATATTTTTCTAAAAAGAGAAGATCTACAAGTTGTTAGATCGTATAAACTTCGTGGTGCCTATAACAAAATTTCAAATCTTTCTAAAGAAGAGAAAAAGAGGGGAGTGGTATGTGCTAGTGCTGGTAATCATGCGCAAGGTGTTGCTTTTGCCTGTTTTGATCTCAAGGTAAAAGGGCATATCTTTATGCCTCTCAATACTCCCAAACAGAAAGTAGATAGAGTGCGAGAGTTTGGTGATGGATGGACTGAAATTGTCCTAGTTGGTGATACCTATGATGATGCTCATAAAGAAGCTATGGATTTTTGCAAAAAGAAAAAATCTATTTTTGTTCATCCTTTCGATGATCTGGAAGTAATAGCAGGACAGGGAACGATCGGAGTAGAAATCATGGAAAAAGCTAACAATGATGTAGATGTTGTGGTGGTGCCTATCGGTGGAGGTGGGCTGGTTGCGGGACTAGGTTCGTATGTAAAGAGTAAAAACAAAAAGACTAAAATCTTTGGTGTCGAACCTCTAGGGGCACCATCTATGACAGCTTCTTTGAAAAAAGGAAAAGTGGTGAAGCTTGATCATATAGAAAAATTTGTTGATGGAGCTGCTGTCAAAGAAGTCGGTCAAGAGACTTTTGCTATTGCTAAAAAACTAATAGATGCAATGCACACAGTTCCTGAAGGTAAGGTTTGCACAGAGATGATCTCACTTTATCAACATGATGGCATAGTGGCTGAACCTGCAGGAACTTTGTCAGTGGCAGTTTTAGATCAAATAAAAAAAGATATAAAAGGGAAAAACATAGTCTGTATCATCAGTGGTGGTAATAACGACCTTAGTAGATTCCCAGAAATTGTTGATAAGAGTTTGATTTACGAAGGATTGAAACACTATTTCATTGTAGACTTTCCACAAAGACCTGGAGCTTTGAAATTATTTTTGGAAAAAGCTTTAGGTAAGAATGATGATATTACTTTGTTTGAGTATATAAAGAAGAATGCTAGAGAGAGAGGACCAGCTCTTGTCGGTATTGAGTTGTCTAAAAAAGAGGATTTAGAGAAGTTGATGAAGAGAATGACTAGACTTGGTTTCCATTTTGAGAAACTAGAAAGTGATAGTCCAATGTTTAGATTTTTGGTGTAGAGTGGTGGTGTTTAAGTTAACGCAATGTCTTTCAGGTATTTAGATACAGAGTCGTATCCTTTCTTTATTGCTTTTTGCTCTATCTTTTTCTTATCTTCTGCTGAAACTCTGAATCTAATAACTTCTCCTTTTTTGGCATTATATTTTTGTTCTGCAATAATTAGATTTGGTAAATCTAAAATCAACTCAGGAATATCTTCAGCTAGAAAATTTTGATCAATTTTTGCATCTTTAGAGGTAAAGTGAATAGTCCCATCTTTATTTTTTTCTAAAGCATAAGAATAAATTTTGTTTTTTATTGTAATATTTGCTTTTGTTTTCATAATAAATATTTGATAATTTTATATATTTGTCTTTTATAAAATGGCTTGCATTCGTTACTATGGATGGGAACTATAACATCGTTAGGGAATTTCTGATTTTTATATTTCACATGACTACCTTTTGTCTGGATTTTTTCAAAGCCAAGTGATACTAGTATTTTTTCTATATCTCTAAACTTTAACTTTTCTGGATCTTCTTTGAATTTGAATTTAGCAATCAGCTTATCCCTAATTGTCATGTAGCTACATTATACATAAGTGTAGCCTTTAGTCAAATGTTGGGTTGGTGCTGGGGCTCCAAAGTGTGACTTTATGAATTATAGGGATAAGGTGAATAGTGTGAAGGTTTGCGTTTATAGGTTGATTAAAGTGGCTAGATAAAAAATCACCTAGACCAACCGAAGCTAGTACGAGGTGACTTCGGAAGTGGTTGGTGTTGAAAAAAGTGGCTTCTCCTTTATGTACTTTCGGAAGAAAGTCCTTCGACCAGAGCTTGCATGAGTTTCAGAGCTTCCAGACTGGCTTGGTCTCCGTTGATTAGGAAACCGTGTGCTGGAGGGCAATTTATTCCTCTTGTGTTCAGGTTAAATTGCCACAGATTGTCAGTGTCAAAGTCCGTGACATCTTTGCCACGGCGATAGACTCTCACAAAACACTTATCAATGCCTTCTTCGGGAAATGAGGAAGATAGTTTCCAGCAGAGGTAGACATGTACATTCTCTCCAAAAAACAGGGTGTGAACCTCATCTGGCCAATGTTGATTTGCCACGGCTCCTCGATTGCCCTTTTGGTGAAGACCGAAATGGGCCAAGATATCGTGGACTTTTTGAATGAAGGATGGTCGTGTTGACATGATTTTGGCTTTGGTTGAATTAAAATTTACAGTTCAGCCTTAATTACATTTTTTAGTGGTTTAGTCAAGGTTTCGCTAAAGCTTAGTAGGGCAGGCTTAATGAAACTCGCAAGATCTAAGCGATACAAAAATACATATCGCTTCGCTATATGTATTTTTTATCGTGTGAGTCTACCGGGAATCGGTCACAAGTCACTAAGCTTTTTGTCTCGCTCGTAGACTCGCTCACAAAAATCTAAGTGCTCGCGACCCCGCCTCGAAAGCTTCGCTTTCTCCGGCCTTCGATTATCTCCTCAGGAGATTCACTAAGAACAAAAATAGCCCCGGATAAACCGGGACTATTTTGGTCCTGTGACCCAAGTGGGACAGAATTGGAACCAATTGGTTAGAGAACTACAAGTATGGCAGGTTTTTGGAAAGGAAGTATTTGAGAACAAGACCGCTTAATGGTAATAAAACTAACCATGAGCCATATTAGTAAATTTCTCTATCTCTCCGTAGTTTTTTGAACCATCAAGGTTTTGGACTCCTGTCTCGACATCAACACCATAAAATCCTCCAACCTCCATTGCAGCTTCTAAATTTATAGTTTTCAATCCTCCTGCCAGCCATACAGGTAGATTACTTTCTTCTAATATTTTTTTACTAATAGACCAATCATGAGTTTGCCCTGTCCCTCCTGTCATATCTCCAACTTTTGAATCTAGAAGAATTGCACTCAGAACGCCTGTCTCTTCATATCTTTTTGCCTCTTGTATAGCATCATGACCCGTAACATGGATAACTTTTACAATCTCAAGGTCTGGAAGTGCTTCTTTGATTTTCAATACTTCTTCAGGTGAAATATCACCTGTTAACTGAATGTGCGATGGCTGTACTCTGTTTGCAAAGTTAATATTAGTTTCTGCATCCTCTGCATTAGTAAGCATAAAAGTCTTTATATCACCATGTGACTTTTTTAATGTCTCAACTATTTCTACTGCTTGTTCCTCAGGAATATTATTTTTTGCTAGCTCTTTATCAAAGCCGACTAATACACCTATAGCATCTGGATGCAGATTACATATTTTATTTGCTTCCTCTACTGTTCTTACACCACAAATCTTAACTTTTAATTTAGGAGTCGATTCTATACTCTCAGTCACTTCCGTCTTTGGGTTACTTTGTTCTGGCATACAAAAATCTTACCACAATACAAAAAAGGTTCCAACGTCCCTTTGGGGTAGCTGAAAATACGTTGAAAAATAAGGCTCAAAAATTTGTGACCCTACCGGGAATCCCCGTATAATTCGCTCCGCTCATTTACGGGGCAGGCTTAATGAAACTCGGCGAGATCTAAGCGATATAAAATTACATATCGCTTCGCTATATGTATTTTTATCGTGTGACCCTACCGGGAATCGGTCACAAGTCACTAAGCTTTTTACTTCGCTCCACTCGTAAAAATCTAAGTGCTCGCGACCCCGCCTCGAAAGCTTCGCTTTCTCCGGCCTTCGATTATCTCCTCAGGAGATTCACTGAGAACAAAAATAGCCCCGGATAAACCGGGACTATTTTGGTCCTGTGACCCTACCGGGAATCGAACCCGGATTTACGCCTTGAGAAGGCGCTGTCCTAACCGTTAGACGATAGGGCCTAAGTAATTGCTTACTCTACAGAGAGATAGAATATGTGATTTATGGTTTTTTATCAAGTCTAAAGTAGATTTGGTTGCTCAAAGATTTCTTCTTCACTTGGCTCTCTAGAAAGTTCTTCTGCTGAGGGACCATTGTGTGGGCTTATATCTGCCATATCTAAGTCTCTAGAATTTGCTGATGTTCGTGGAGTTATATTTGGTTGAATATAGCCAAGACTTTTTAATTTTTCTGTTAATGGATCAATCAACTCCCTATATTGATTTATGTCTATAAGGTGTCTGGCTAATGAACCAAAAGCTTTTACACTCATAGCGTCTGGGTCTAAACCTGCATTTTCTGGTAGTTGTAGTTCAGCTAAAACTTTTTCTAAAATGGAGTTTTCTAGTTCATTATTTGGTATTTTTTCTATTTCTCCCATGATATTTGATTATATCTTGTTTTCTAATCTATTTGCAAAATATTGTGGTTTTTGTAGGATAGGTGGCGTATGTTCTATCCACAGAAAACCGCAACCGGTGCTGCGAACCGTGAACGTAGAATAAAGAACCATGATGGAAAATCAGCAAATCAGGAAGGGAGGAATTCGGGGAAGAGGAAAAGAAATGGCTCCAGACCGAGACTGAGCCCGGAACAGAGACTGGCTTTATATTTCCAGAACCTGATGGGTCAGTAGGGGGAACAATCCTCTTATCCGTTTTCTTGATTTTCAAATAGACGGGCCGCCAAAGTGCTAGCCCGATCTTTTTATTTCATAAAAAATTTAATCTTTCTTTAATGTAGCTTTATTAACAATTGTTATAATTAACTTAGGTGGCCCTCGCACCAGTTTAGTCAAAGGATAAACGGTGTGGGGCTAGTCCCGAACCGAGCTTTGCTCTGGTTCGGGGTAAGTGGTTAACCCCCACCCTTGGGCGGGCGTATTTTCTAAGTTTTTGAAATTTTTATTTAAAACAACCCTTCTACCACTTCTTTAACATCTCCACCATCTGCTTTGTCTTTCAAATCTTTCATCAGAGCTCCCATCAACATTCCCATCTTTGCCTTATCATCAATACACATTTCTGTTTTCTTAGCTTCGGCTATCTTTAGAATCTCATCTTTAGACATCATTTGAGGTAAATATGACTCAATAATCTTCAACTCAGCTTCTTCTTTTTCTGCCAAATCTTCACGACCACCTTTTTTGAATTGTTCTATTGAATCTTTTCTTTGCTTTGATTGTCTTTTGATAATGGTCATGACTATCTCATCCGTCACTTCATCTTGAGGAGTTTTGCCAGTGGCCACTAGCTCATTGGTAAAAGCTGAGATAAAACCCCGAAGGACGCCAAGCTTCACTTCCTCTTTTGCCTTCATTGCTTCTTTTAATTCTGATTTGATTTGATCTACTAGAGCCATTGTTTTAAATTTAAATGATATTAATCAGTCCATTTTAGCATGACTTTGGATATGCTAAAATACTGCCATGTCTTCAGAATCACTACTCATAATCTTCATATTGTTGGTGCTTAATGGAGCTCTGCTTTATCTATTTTGGAAAAAAGGAAGTGAAAAGAAGGATGATTCATCCGTTCAAATCTTGATGAATCAAATTAATGAAGTAAATAGAACTCTTTCTGATTCTCAGAAAAATATTAACGAATCTGTAACCAATCAATTTGATAGATCACAGAAACTGATTCAAGAAATTGATAGAAAATTCAATGAACAATTGAAAGATGTAACCCAAGGCTTTACTTCTTTTAATGAAAAGACAAATCAGATTTTTAATATTACCGAACAGTTGCAAAACTTAGAAAAGACTCTGAAACATCAAAAGCAAAGAGGAAGTCTAGGTGAAGCAAGTTTGGAATTAATACTTTCAAATATTTTGCCACCAACTGCTTACAAGATGCAGTATTCGTTTAAAAATGGGGAAACAGTTGATGCCATTATTATGACCAAAGACGGATTGATACCTGTGGATGCAAAGTTTTCTTTAGATAATTACAACAGAATCATTAATGCTATTGATGATGAGCAAAAAGAAAAATTAGAAAAAGATTTTAGAAATGATTTGAAGAAAAGAATAGATGAGACAGCAAAGTATGTAAGACCAGAAGAGGGAACATTACCTTTTGCTTTTATGTTTATCCCTGCTGAAGGAATTTATTATGATTTGCTGATAAATGAAGTTGGCGCTGTGAAGGTCAATGCTAGAAATCTAATAGATTATGCTTATAACGATAGGAAGGTGATTATTGTTTCTCCAACTACTTTTGCGGCTTATCTCCAATCGGTACTGTATGGCTTTAGGGCTTTCAAGATAGAGGAATCAGCTCATGAGATTAGAAAGTATGTAGGAGAATTACAAAAGCACCTGAAGGCCTATGAGGAGTATCATACAAAGCTTGGAAATACTCTATCTACTACAGTCAATCATTATAATCAGTCAAATAAGGAGTTTGGTAAAATAGATAAGGATATATTGAAAATATCCGGTTCTTCTATGGATTTAGACCTACCGCAACTTGAAAAGCCACAGAGCGGGGAATAAGTTCGAAATACGAAAAACGAAATTCGAAACAAGCATTAAATTTCAATAAATAAATTATAAACAAATAGTGAAATTTATATTTGTTTAACATTAAAGCCAGGCATTATATTTATTAGTAATGTCAAAAATTTATGATTTAGAGGAAAGAACCAGAGGATTTGCATTATCTGTCAGAGATTTAATTCATAATTTAGAGAAAACCCAGGCGAATTTGGAGTATTCAAGGCAGTTAATAAGGTCTTCAGCTTCGATTGGTGCAAATTATATAGAAGCCAACGAGTCTCTTGGTAAGAAAGATTTTTTGATGAGACTGAGGATTTCCAGAAAAGAAGCCAAGGAAAGTTCGTATTGGCTTAGTTTATTGGAAATAGGACCACATTTAGAAGATAAAGTATCCAATTTGAAAAAAGAATCAATCGAGCTTATGAACATAATGGCCTCAATCATAAGAAAGTGTCAATAGAGCCTATTTATTGGGTAGAATTTAGAATTTGTTTCGTATTTCGATTTTCGTATTTCGTGCTTTATATGACCCTTGCAAATCCTATGATTTTATGTAGAATATTGACCTATTATGACAACCGCAATAAAGACTCAAAAGAAGACTCTAACTAAGACATCTCCAAAGAGAGGAGACGCTTTTGCTGTTATTGAAACAGGTGGAAAGCAATACAAGGTTTACGAAGGAGATATTATCAATATTGAAAAATTAGACGGCGATCATAAAGCAGGAGACAAAATTACATTTGACTCTGTAGTGCTTGTTGATGACGGAAAAAACACAAAAGTTGGAGCTCCATTTGTATCTGGTTCAAAAGTTGAAGCAGAATTCGTAGATTCTTTCAAAGGAGAAAAAGTAACTGTAATAAGATACAGAGCAAAGAGTAACTATTTCAAAAAGAATGGTCATCGGCAATCTTTGAATGCAGTAAAAATTACTTCTATAAAATAACAACATCACACATAGATTCTGATATTCGTCCTGGGCTCCGACCCAGGATCTTTTGATGTAGATTTATTTAAAATTCTAGGGATACGTTCTGTAGTCTATTTACTAAATATTTGTAATAAAAGTTTTATGACATAAAAGACCCCTGCTTTCGCCTGCCTGTCGGCAGGCAGGCGGAGGCGACTTGGAGGAGGAATAGTTTTTAAAAATTTAATTTCTATTCTTCAATGCGTTACCGATGGTATCTTTGTCTGAATATTCAAGTTCTGTTCCTGTAGAAAGTCCTCTTCCTAAGGTTGTTATCTTTAGTCCAGTATTAGACAATTCTTTTTTAAGAAAATCAGCAGTAAAGTCTCCGTCAGGATTTGCATTTAAAGCTAGAATAATTTCTTCCAGACCTGCAATTTTTCTTTCCTCTATAACTTTTCTCAATTCATTTAACCTAATGAATTTTTGAGGATCTTGTTCTAAGACAGGTAATATGCCTCCAAGAACAAAATAGTATCCATCGAATGAATTACTCTTCTCTACGGCTTCATAATCAGTGTCTCTAGAAACAATCATTAATGATTTTGTACTTCTATTTTTATCTAGACAAGTTTTACATAGTGAACCGTTAGATTCATCTTTGGAGAAATATCTAAAACAATTTTGGCAGGATGAGACCCTCTTCTTTATTTCTGGTATCAAATCACTAAGTTCCCGTAAATAGTTTTCATTTTTCATTAAAAGAAAATAGACAAAACGTTTGGCTTGTCGAGGACCAACCCCAGGTAACTCTTTTAATAGTTCAGCTAATTTATCTATTGCATTCATATTTAAAATTGATCAAAGCTACCGTGATCACTTCCGTCAATATCACGGAAACTAGACTTATCAGAGTCAAAATAAAGTTGTACGGTTCCAGTAGGACCATTTCTATGCTTTTCTATTAGAATTTCGGTGATGTTTGTTTTTTCGACTTCTTCTTTGTATTTGTCTGGATTGTGAATAAACATAACGACGTCGGCGTCTTGTTCGATAGAACCGGAATCTCTAAGGTCAGATAGTCTTGGCTTTCCTCCTCTAGATTCAACAGCACGAGAAAGTTGTGATAGGGCAAGTACCGGAACATCCAGTTCTCTGGCCAAAGCTTTTAATGATCTAGATATTTCTGTTATTTGTTGAACAACATTATCATTATTTTTACTTTGGGTAGGGGACATAAGTTGAAGGTAGTCTACAATAATCATACCCAAACCTTTTTCACTTTTTAGTTTTCTAGCCACAGATCTCATTTGTAAAATATTTTTACCTGGTTCATCATCAATGTATATAGGCGCGTGTGAAAGAGTGTCTAGAGAGTCTCTAATACGATCAAAATCCTCTTCATTTTTTAATTTACCAGTTCGAAGTTTCCAGCTGTCGACTTGCGCTTCTGCTGCTAGCATACGATCAATAAGTTGCTGAGCACTCATTTCTAGAGAAAATATTCCAACAGGTACATTATTGGCAACGGCTGCTTTACGAGCAATATCCAAAGCAAGGGAAGTTTTACCCATAGAAGGTCGAGCGGCTAGGATAATGAGGTCTGATTTTTGTAATCCAGACAATTTGTTATCTAAACTCTTGAAGCCAGTAGAGATACCTCGAATCTCTTCTTCTGATTTATGTAGTCTATCTAATCGTTCAAATGCTTCACCAAGAATATCTTTCATTGCCACGAAAGCATTTGAAGTAGAGAAGTTTGTAACATCAAAAATTTTCTTTTCAGCTTTGTCTAATAGAACCTCGATATCTTCAACTTCTTGGTAACCAAGACCAGATATAAATTCAGAAGCTTCTATCAGTTTTCTCATCAACCATTTTTTCTGAATAATCTCTGCGTAGTGTTTAATATTGGCAGAAGAGGGAACTGATTCGATGATTTCTGTTAGATACGAATTACCCCCGATTCTTTCTAAGTCATTCTTTTCTTTTAGTCTGTGAGAAAGAGAAAGAAGATCTATCGGAGTATTTTTACCAAAGAGTTCTAGCATTGTTTCAAAAATCATTCGATGTTTTTCAGCATAAAAAGTTTCGGGACGAACGACATCAGCCACATCATATAGAGCGTCTGGCTTAAGCATAACGGCACCTAGAAAAGCCATCTCACTCTCAATACTTTGAGGGGGAATCTTAAGGTTTCCAGCAAAACTTTGTCTAGATTGAGTAGAAAACTGAGTAGTCATGGGAGCTATTGTATCACAATGAAAAAACAATCAATTTATTCTAAAATACTTATTAACTGCATAGCTTGTGGAGAGGGTGGGGAAAGACTAATTAATCACTTCTTGCCCATTTGCTGTATCTTTTACTTTAAATCCTAAAGACTCTATCTTCTCTCTTAATTCATCAGATTTAGCCCAATCTTGGCTTTTTCTAGCTTCTTCTCTTTCATTTACTAGTGATGTTACTTCTGTTGGAATATTTACTTTTTGAGCTTTATTAAGATCTAATCCAAGGACTTTATCTATCTCTAAAATAGTAGCTTTCTTGACCTTGTCCTCTAAATTAGAATTTAAAATATCATAAACAACGCTCAAAGCTTGTGGTGTATTAAAATCATCAAAAAGTTTTTCTTTGAATTTATTTATAAAATTTTTATCGGCTTTTACTTTTGAATCTGGAAGGGAAGAGACATCTTTTCTTAATTTATTTAAACCATTTTGTGCAGCTTCTAATGCTTCCCAAGTAAAGTTTTGTTTTGATCTGTAATGAGCTTGTAAAAAGAAAAACCTTAGAGTTAATGGGTCAAAACCTTTTTCTATAATTTCTGACAAAAGGTAACCCGTACCTTCTGATTTTGCCATTTTTTTATTGTCAGCAAGTAAATGTTCGTAATGCATCCAATATTTTACAAAATCAACTTCGTTGGCAGCCTCTGATTGAGCAATTTCATTTGTGTGATGGGTGGGTATATGTTCAATGCCACCTAGATGAATATCGATGGTTGGACCTAAATACCTTTTGATCATTGCTGAACATTCTATGTGCCAACCAGGGAAACCATTTGGTTTTTTTTCAAAAAAAGATTTCTTAGGAGATTTCCAAGTTTGCAATGCATTTGCATGCTTACCTTTTTTGAAAATCCATAACGCAAAATCAGAATGTTTTTTCTTTTGAGAATCTTCTACGTCTCCATGTCCTGAACCTTTTAAATTTTCTTCTATATTCTGACCAGAAAGGCGAGTATAATTTTTGGCTTTGCCAGTATCAAAATATATCGCTAAGTCAGTTTCATAAGCAAAACCTTTTTTCAGAAGATTTTTTACCATCTTTTTTATCTCATATATTTCTTCTGTAGCAGACGGACTTTGAGTTGGCTCCAGAATATTTAATAGGGAAATGTCTTTTTTGTATGCGTCCGTGTATTTCTGTGCGATTTCTTGAGGAGAAAGATCTTCTCTTTTAGAGGCTTTTTCCATTCTATCTTCTCCTTGATCAGCATCGCCAAGATTGTCTCCAGTCAGATGTCCAACATCTGTAAAATTCCTAACAAAATTAACTTGATACTTTTCAAAAATAAAAGAACGAAAAACAATATCACCAATAAAAGCCGCCCTCATGTTGCCAATATGTTGATACCAATAAACAGTTGGTCCACATTGATAAATCTTTACTGAATTTGGTTTCAGTGAAGAGAAATTTTCTTTTGATTTTGTTTCAGTATTGTATATCTTAATCATTTTCTATATCCAACCCCTTTCTTTGCAGAAAGCAAAAACAACAATGCCTAAACCTAACATTATTGAGGTAATAATCAAGAAATCCATTGGCTGTCCAACGAAAGGTGTGTGAATAGCATTCATTCCAAAGATACTTGAAATTAAAGATAGAGGTAAAATGATGAAGGTAATAACAGTCAAAGTTTGCATTACTTCATTTTGTTTTGTACTTAATAAAGAGTCATTGGTCTCTCGCAACTCATCTAAATATTCTTTGGTAGATTCTATAAAAATTCGAACTTTGTAGTACTCACCAAGAATACTGCGTAAGTGATATTTAAATTCTGCACCAAAAAATTTCTCAGCAGCAATTTCAAAAGTAACAAGAACTTCTTTGTGAGCAGATGTGGACTCTTTGAAAGTTAATAAGGTTCTTTTTAATTTTGATAATTCAATAACCATTTCTTTTTCTTTTCCAGAAAATATTTGTTCTTCAAATTCATCCAATTTTTCTGTTAGAGATTCTACTTTGCTACGTAAATTATGATAAAGATGTTTCATCATGAAAAAAAACATATACCCAGCATGATCTCCAAATTGACTCTTGGAGAGTATTGAATTAACTTCAAATATCTTTGAAAAATCATAAAGGGCATCCACAGATTCGTAGTGAGTGGTAATGATAAAATTTTTACCAATCACAAAATCAACCTCTTGTATTTTGGGTTGTTGCATTCTTGATTTAAGAGAGTGTTTTTTATCCTTTTTATTATTACTTTCCTTATTAATGGTTGGAGATACGGGGAAATGTAAAATCAAGTAAATATATTTTGGGTGAACATCAACTCTAGACCTTAGGGTAGGAGAGAGAAGTTCATTTCCAACGATTGGATCTATGTCGTACTGATCCATGACGGCTCTAACCTCTTCGTTGGTTGGATTTTCAAGATCAATCCACTCAATATTTTTATACTGATTTTTATTAATCATGTCTTTTAAATTTTATCATACAGATTTGACCAAGGCATCATAATTTGAGATACTTCTCTGTATAAATTAAACTTTGTTCCGAGCTACCTTATGAAGCCAATTATTAAAAATGTAATTTTTATTTTATCAAGTACTTTCCTGATAGCTTTAGTTTTTGCTACCGGTTTCTATTTTGGAGATTTGAAAAATAATATCACAGGCAACAAAGCCAATGCTTCTGTACCAGCAGATCTCAACGAATTTTGGCAAGTTTGGAATCTAATGGAAGAAAAATTTGTGTCTGCTTCTACAACAGAAACAGTTTCTACTGAAGAAAAGGTTTATGGAGCAATACGAGGTCTTGTAAGTTCTTATGAGGATCCGTATTCTGTCTTTTTACCACCGAAGGAAAATAAAGAATTTACCGAAAATATCCGAGGTAACTTTGAAGGTGTCGGAATGGAAATTGGTATCCGAGACGACTTGTTGACTGTTATTTCACCTATTAAAGACACACCAGCTTACAAAGCTGGTCTAAAGAGTGGTGATAGAGTTCTAGAGATTAATGGTCAAAGTACTTCAGGTATGACTTTAGAAAAAGCAGTCTCTCTGATTCGTGGTGAAAAAGGAACTTTTGTGGAGCTATTAATTTCTCGAGAAGGGGAGGAATCTTTCAAGGTTTCTTTACAAAGAGATGTCATAAAGTTGCCTACAATAGACACTGAACTGAGAAGTGACGGTATTTTTGTCATCTCTCTTTATACTTTCACTGGTCAATCAGATAAAGACTTTAGAGAAGCCTTGAGAGAGTTTCTATTGTCAAAAAGCAATAAGCTTTTACTAGACTTGCGAGGTAATCCTGGGGGGTATCTTGACTCTGCTGTTGATATTGCTAGTTGGTTTCTGTCTTCAGGCAAAGTAGTTGTTACAGAGAATTTTGCTGATAAAAAAGAAGAAAAAGTCTTTAGAAGTAAGGGTTACAATATTTTTAACAATAATTTGAAAATGGCTATTTTGGTCAACGGCGGTTCTGCTTCAGCTTCTGAGATTGTGGCTGGAGCACTTCAACAACACGGCGTTGCTACTTTGGTTGGCACTAAGACTTTTGGAAAAGGATCTGTCCAAGAACTAATTCAATTGCCAAACGAGACATCTTTAAAGGTTACTGTTGCAAGATGGTTAACTCCAAATGGTACTTCAATTTCAGATGGAGGTTTAACTCCAGATGTCGAAGTAGAAATTACCAAAGAAGATACCGATAATGAAGTTGATATCCAGTTGGAAAAAGCGATAGACATTTTACTAAATAAATAATTCACAGTTATGAAAGTGTTATTTTTGCAGAGCGTAGCCAAAGTAGCTAATAAGGGAGAAATTAAAGATGTAAATCAAGGATATGCTACTAATTTTCTTTTACCTAGAAAATTAGCAAAGGTTATTTCTGGAAAAGAAGAAGAACAAATTAAAAAGAGTGATACACAACAAAGAGAGATAAGTAAAATTAACCATGATCTCTTTGAAAAAGAAATACATTCGCTAAAAGGGAAGGAGCTAATAATAAAAGAAAAAGCTAATGAACAAGGACATCTATTTTCAAAAGTTCACAAAGATGAAATACAAAAAGCTTTGAAAGAACAGTTGCATGTTGAAATAAATCAAACTTTGATAAATGTTGATGAACCAATAAAATCTGTTGGCACATTCGATGTAATAATAGGGGATAAGAAGGTTAATGTTAGTATCAAAGTGATGGTGGAAAGTGTTTAAAGATATATATGAAAAAACCAAAATCACTCAAAATTACCTATTTAGGTAACAAAGTTTTGAGACATAAAGCAAAATCTGTAAAACAGACAACTGACAAAAAAATTCAAGATTTTATAGATAATTTAATATTAACTTGCAAAACAGCTAAAGGTGTTGGTATTGCGGCGCCTCAGGTTAACAAATCTGCAAGAGTGATGATTGTCTGGTCACATCCAAATAAAAGATATCCTAAAGCACTAAATATGAAACCTGTTGCCATGATCAATCCCAGAATATTAAAAAAGTCTAACCAAAAAGAAAAAGATTGGGAGGGGTGTCTTAGTATACCAGGGATAAGGGGCTTAGTTCCTAGATATAAATGGGTTGAGGTTGAATATGTCAACAGAAAGGGAGAGAAAGTGAGGGAAAAATTATCAGATTCATTTGTGGCACGAATTTTTCAACATGAACTTGATCATTTAAATGGTGTTTTATTTATAGACAGGACTAAGAGTAGAGATTTAATTGGGGAACAAGAATACCAAAAGTTAATAAAGAAAAACTAAAAAATTCATAAAAAATTTAACTTTTCTTTTATTTTTCTTTATATCACTTATGCTAAAATGAACTTAGGTGGTAAGTGGTTAACCCCCACCCTTGGGCGGGAAATTTATCTAAATTTTAAAATTTAGATTTTGGATATTTTAAGATAGCCTAATTTTTTATTTTGTTACTACATTAACTACTTTCTTTTTACTAATCTGACCGTTATAGTTTTTCTTTTTAGATTCTGAAAAGGAGACAACACCTGCTTTTGTAGCAAAAAGAGTATGATCTTTACCCATACTGACATTCTTTCCAGCTAGGATTCTAGAACCTCTTTGTCTGACAATAACAGAGCCAGCTTTAGCTTTTTGACCAGCATAAAGCTTTGTGCCTAGGAACTTTGGCTTTGAATCTTTGAGGTTTTTGGCTGTACCGCCAGCTTTAACGTGTGACATATTTTATAATTATTTTAAATATATTTTAACTACCTTGTGTTATACAAAATGTCTGATGAGTTTACATCAAATTATTATAAATATCAAGCCTTATTTACAGACTTTGCTTGTCTTTTTGATAGTAGCAAACGCCTTTTTATTCGGTCAATTTATAACAAAAACAGACAAGAGTAGACACCCAGTGATAGTGATAAGTGGGGAAATGGGGGATAGTCAGCCTAATTTTAACTCAGACAAGCTTATTTTTGCTTCTAAAAGTGGTACAAAATACTATTACGTTTGGTGTTCTGGATCTAGTAGAGTTAAAGAGGAGAATAAAGTCTGGTTTAGTAGTAAAGAAGAGGCTACAAGCAGGGGATATGAAAAGGCTAAAAATTGCCCTGGAGATTAAGCTATATGTATTTAAGCTAGGATTAGAGCCATATTTTGAGTATTGACTATATATAAAATATATTGTCTAACTTGACTTTCTGGTAAATTCCATGCTATAATGCTGTTACCAGCAATTGAGCTGGTTTTTGTTTTAGGCCCCATAAGGTAAACCTAAAACCTGCGTTCGAAAGAACAGTTGCATGCGCAGATTGTCATTAAGAAAACGCTTATTATACATTTGACACTTGGAATCGCTATGTTCGCCGCAGCTATTGCTTCGGGAACTAGTACTTCTGTTATTACAGATAATGTTCCTGTGATAGAGCAAATTGCAGAAAGAGCAGATTCAACTGAAATTACAGAAACACCAAACAAATTAAACTCTGAACCTTTAACAACTCAAGAAAAAGTCGAAGAATACTTCTCAGATATTCCTATACTTGCTGATGTCGCTTACTGTGAATCAAGATATAGACAATATGATGCGAATGGTAATGTTCTTCGAGGTGTAGTGAACAAAGCTGATGTTGGCGTTATGCAGATTAATGAAAAGTATCACGCAGCAACAGCGGTTAAACTAGGTTACGATCTTTACTCACTTGAAGGTAATATGGCTTATGCCAGATACCTATATAGTAAGCAAGGAACAAAACCTTGGGTCCACTCATCTGCTTGTTGGAATACAACAAGAGAGGTTGCTTTAAGGTAAATAAAAAAGTCCGGTTAATCCCGGACTTTTTTATTTATCCTGAACTTATTTCAGGATCCCATATAATCATTACGATCTCATGCTGGGTTTTTTAAATTAGGAGATCTAATATATTATTACTAAAGTGTTGAAACTAATAAAACCGACAAAAGAATATGGAGAGAGTTGGTTGGAGGCTTTGAAAGAATTTAGAGAAGCTGAGACAGAAGGTTTTTGGAATATTCTTGGTGAGCCTGATGATGTTGATGAATACATTAATAAGACATCAGGTTTTGAAAAAGGCGTTAATATGCCGGAGGAAAGTTGGGTACCAAATACTACTTTTTGGTTAGTAGATGGAGATCAGTTTATCGGTCATGTGAATATTCGCCATAAGCTTACAGAAAAGTTAGAAAAAGTCGGTGGACATATTGGTTATGCTATTAGACCGAGTAGGCAAGGACAAGGTTATGGAAATAAGATATTGGAGATGGTAATACCAAAATCCAAGAATTTAGGATTGGACAAACTACTACTTGTTTGTAATAAAGATAATATTGCTTCTAATAAGATTATAAAAAATAATGGTGGAGAATTTCGTGATGAAATAGAAGTTGATGGAGAAAAAGTTTTTAGATATTGGATAAATATTTAATTTTTGTCTCACCCACCAACATCAACAGGGAAGAGGAGACCCCTTTTTAGTAACTTAATGAGATTCTGAATGTGGGTCCCTCGACTTCGCTCGGAACTCCTTCAGAATGACGGAGGGTTGTGTTAGAAGGATTTGAATAAAATGTCAATTCATTGTTTTATTTGAGGCACCTGTGGATAACTTCAGGGGGCCCTTCTCTATATATGTCGCACAATATATCTTTTCCGACATAATACCGTACATTTAACTATAAATTATATATTTATATAATGTTGATCATATAACTAACTAAGCATGTATCTTGGATACTTGTCGGAAAAGATGGCGCGATTGTGCGACTAAAAATACACCTCATTTCTATTAAAAATACACCTCATTTCTATATTTATTACTATTTCGTAATTTTGTCGCACAATCGCTTTTGCGACATAATACTATATAAATAACTATAAATAATACAGCGTGATAATGATCTAGATAATGAATTTATGTCCTACTTCTCTACTATATTTATAAATAAAAGGTAATAAAGAGTAAATTTATTTCTTTATAATTCTCTTTATTTTTAGTCCTATTAACTATTTACTACGAACTACTGACTAATTTTACGAGGCTCAAAATGCCTCAATTTGATGCCTTGAATATGTGAGACTATGGATTGATCATCTATTTTTTCTTTTAATATTAGGGAAGTCGAGTATATAGAAAAAGTTACTCCTCTCCCCTTTTTATTTTAAAAAATTAGGGGACTGGGATTTTTATTTTTAAAATTTATAAGATCCCAAATCAAGTTTAGGATGACGCTGTGCGTCAATTACCAATACCTAGTTCGTGAGCTAGTTTGATTGCAAGGTCAACAACGAAGGTCAAAATAGTAATAGCTGCATCCCATGTAAATTGAATTATTGGTAAAACATGGTCAGTCCAAATAACTTTCGGATTTAACCCAAAGAAAGTTAGTATGACTACTGCAATAATGATTATGAAAATAAGTTGGACAAAACCACGTTTGTTGTTTTTAAAATAAGCTTTCATTAATTAATAGTATATCAGTAAATAGTAAATACTAAATAGTAAATAGCTCTGTTTTTTCTATTTACTATTTACTATTTACTATTTAGTAATTACTAGAAGTAATCTAACGGATTTAAGTATGCATTTAAGGCCGCTATAGGAACATAAGCATTTTTACAACCAATACTATTGCTGAATTGTTGAACTTTTACAGCATCTTTGGGGAAAATGCTCATATGTAGATGGGCCGCTGTAGAATATCCGGTATTACCACTAAGACCAAGTAAGGCACCAGTTTGCACAGATTCTCCGGCTTTAACAGAACGAACGGATAGATGGGCATATAAAGCTGTTAGACCGTTGTTGTAATCAACCAATATCCATTGGCCGTAAGATTTACATCCTGGCACCGCATCCATGTTGTAAGTTGACCTTACAACTCCATTTGCGCTAGCATAAATTTTTGTTCCTATTGGAGCTCGAAAATCAACTCCACGATGAGGATTTGGCTGGCCATTTGAGTATCCATATGCACCAGATAATGCAAAAGAGGTTAAACCAAAGCCTTGAGTAACCACAGGTTCGGAAACAGGGTATTTCAATACCCCACTCCCCTTGTTTGGCAATTTGCTTGGATCAAGAGTAAATTGTAATTGTGATTCTAATGCGTTCAAGTCACTTTCTATCTGAGCTCGAGCTGCTTCTTTCTCTTTTAATATTCTTTGATACTCAGCTTCTGTACTTTTTGTAACAGTCAGTAGTTGCTGCTTTTCTTGTTTGGTATAGGCTACAGCTGATTTTTCTCCTGATAATTCTTTTTTCAAGCTTTCCAGATTTACTTTTTCCTCGACTTTTTCCTGATGGTCTTCTTGTAAGGCTGAAGTTAAATCCTGTAGATTTAGGACAGTGCCATACACACTAGCTTTAAAAGCTTCTAGGTTTCTAAGATCATTAAAAACTTCTGAAAAGTTTTTTTTGAAAAGAATAATTTCTATTAGAGATTCTGATTCACTTTGGTTCATGTCTCTTATAGTTTTTGCTAAAACATCTCTATTGTTTAGAATTTTTGTTTCTTTGTCTGTGATTTCTAATTCTAGTTTATTTAGAGCGTAATTACTTTCATTGATACCAGTTTCAGTCTTCTGTATCTCTGTACCAATTTTCTTCTCAGTTAAATTGAGGGAATTTACAGTAGTTTGTAATGTAGTTGTTTGTTTGTTTATTTCTACTAACTTTGCTCTTTGCTCGGCAATTTCTTTGTCTAGTTTTTCTTTGGCAATTCTTTGCTCTTCAATTTTTTCTTGCAATTCATCAACTGTCTCGGCTTTTGTTATTGGAACCGAGTTTGATATAAAAATAAAAAGTAGAATCAGAATTGGAGATATTATTTTATTCTTTTTCAATTTTAGATATTGCATTATCGATTCTTTTTATGGTTATTTCTTTTCCAAAAATATAGCTAAGCTCAAATGGGTCTGGAGATTTATCTTTTCCAGAAAGTGCGTATCTCAAAGGCCATAGGACATTTCCTTTTCCTTTTTCTGACGCATAATCCCAAATGCTATTTTTGATATTTTCTGCCGAAGAAAAGTCTGCATTAGAAAGTAATTCCCTAGCTTTGTTTAAATGTTCTTTAGCTTCTCCAAGTCCAGAATCTTTCCAAACAATTGAATTGACATTGTAATCTGGGTCATTAGAGTAATAGTCTAATTCTCCAGACTCTTTCATTATATCAATATCTGAATAAACAGAAATCCGTTCTTTTATAGTTGGTATAAGTCTTTCTGCTATATCTTCATTGATGCCATCAAGCTTATCCATAATAGCATTTGCTACTTCCCCTTCATTTCTTGTAGATAAATAATGTTTGTTATACCAATTTAATTTATCCATATTAAAAACTGCACCACCTAATTGAATCTTGCTCAAATCAAAAGCTTTTATTAGCTCATCCATAGAAAAAATTTCTTGATCTGTTCCAGGATTCCAACCTAGAAATGCTAATTGATTGATTATTGCTTCTTTGAAATATCCTTCTTCTTTCCATTCCAAAACTGATTTTGCCCCATGTCTTTTTGAAAGTTTTTTCTTATCATTTCCCAATACCATTGGCATATGAGTATATAAAGGTCTTGGAGCTCCAATGGCTTCCTGAATTAATATTTGTCTCGGAGTGTTTGCGATACCATCTTCACCTCTAATAATATGAGTGACTCCCATTTCAAAATCATCAACAACAACAGTCAAATGATAAAGCGGATCATCTATACTTCTTGCGATAATAAAATCTTCTAGATCTGTTGTGTCAATTGTAATGTCTCCCCTATTCGTATCATTAAAAGCAATTTTTGTATTTGGATTTTTGAAACGAATGACTTCACTTCTCTTCCCTTCTGTTTCTTTTGAGATGTATGCAGTTCCATCTGCAATCATTTTTTCTAAATATTTTTTGTAAATCTCAGTTCTTTCTGATTGCCTGTATATTTCATCAAATTTTAAACCCAACCAGTCAACACTTTCTTTGATGTTATCTTCAAATTCTTTTCTGCTCCTTGCCTTATCAGTATCTTCAAATCTCAAGATAATTTTTCCATTGTTTTGTTTTGCATAGAGATAATTAAAAAGCATCATTCTAGCTGTTCCTAGATTCAAATTCCCGGTTGGGGATGGAGCTACTCTTGTTATAACTTGGTTGTTATTCATGGCTGATGATCATTTCTAGCACTTCTTCGGCTATTAGTCTAGCAGCTTCTGGCATTGCAAATTCTTTGGCTGCATCGCTCATCTCTTGTATATATTTGCTATCGGTTAATATGATTTCTATTTCATTGAGAAGTATTTCTGGAGATAAATTGTTTTCTTCTATAACTTCGGCAGCACCGCTTCTGGCGTAGTTAAAAGCGTTAGTTCTTTGATCATGAGAAACATCCTCGGGAATTGGAATAATAATACTTGGCTTACCCCACAAAGCGATTTCAAAAATAGATGAACCTGCTCTAGAAATGACTAGATCAGCAGCACCAGCAGACATTCTGATAGCAAGATCATTCATGTAATCAAAAGGTTTATACCTATTTTTATAAAAAGAAGTGTCTAGCATGAGATCCGCAGTATCTTTTACTTCTTTGAAATTATTTTTTCCAGTCTGATGAATGATTTGATATCGAGATACCAATTGTTCTAATGTGTCTAAGACGGCATTGTTAATAGCCATTGAACCTTGTGATCCACCAAGAATAAGAATGGTCGGCAAATCTGGTTCTAGACCAAGAAATTCATGAGCACCTTCTTTGGCTGGTACTTGTATTTCTGTGCGAACAGGACAACCTGTCAGAGCAATGACATCTTGTTTATTTTTTGGAAAATATTGTGCAGCTTCTGGATACGATATAGCAATTTTCTTGGCAAACTTCCCTGCCCAAGCATTTACTTTTCCTGGCTTACTATCTGATTCATGAATAATGACTGGAATATGCAAAATCTTTGCGGCTACTAAAACGGGAAAACTACCATAACCTCCCTTCCCCACAATAACATCAGGATAAATCCAAAAGACGGTCCAAAGCGCCTTCAAAATCCCGATGGCTGTTTTGAACAAATCAAAAAAATTTAAAATAGAAGCGTATCGTCTAATTTTTCCTGCAAAGACTTTTTTATAAATAATGCCATTATCAAAAAGTATTCCTTTGTTATATGGAGTAGGAGCTAGAAAATATATTTCCGGATCAATCAGCTTGTTCTCTCTGGTGATATTTCTCATCTCTTCGACAATAGAAATAATCGGATAAAAATGTCCACCTGTTACTCCCCCTGTAAAAACTATTTTCATGAATTTTTCTGATATCTTGAAATATTAAATAAAATACCAACTGAGGATAAGGTCACAAACAAGGCTGAACCTCCGTGACTAACAAAAATCAAAGGTAATCCAGATAGAGGTATTAACCCAAGCATTGCCATTATATTGGTAAAAGATTGTACGGTAATTAGTATAACAATTCCTATTGCCACTAGTCCACCGAATAAATCAGTAGAATTAGCCGCTATTTTTAGTCCTCGCCATAGGAATGCTACAAAGAGTGCCAATAACAACAAAGTGCCCAAGAAGCCGAATTCTTCGGCATATACAGCGAATATAGAGTCTCCAATAGGTTCAGGTAAGAAATTGAACTTTTGTAAACTTTGACCAAAACCACGACCATGAAAACCTCCAGACCCTATCGCAATCAATGATTGTTGAATCTGATACCCTGATCCTAGAGCATCTGATGTTGGATCTAGAAAAGTAAGTAGTCTGTCTTTCAAATATGGTCTAAAAGTTAGGAGTAAAGCCAAGCATATCAATCCAATACCGACAATAGATAAAATATGTTTCCACTTACCTCCTGCTACAAAATACATGGAAACTAAAGCAGAAACTAAAACAACATAAGTATCAGTGTCTGGTTGTAGTAATAAAACAATGCCCACTACTCCTGCCACAATTCCTAATGGTATCAATCCGTACTTCAAAGTCTCTACCTTGTTCTTCACTCCTGAAAACCAAGTAGCCATGTATAGAATGGTCGTGATTTTCAAAAGTTCTGATGGTTGAAAAGATAATGGACCAAGTAGTAACCACCTCTTTGCTCCTCCAGCTTCTAGTCCTAGGCCTGGGATGAAAACTAGAATAGTTAGAAACAAGGATATGATAAATAGCCAAAAAGCATATTGTCTCCAAAAAGTGAATTTAATTTTAGAAGTTATAAAAGCAAAAATTCCTCCAAGAACTAGTCCAAATAAAAGTTGATTCAAAACTAATGAAGAAAATCGCCCACTATCTCTAGCGGTGATTCCAAGTGATGCAGAAAGGAAAATAAAAAAGCCAATAACTACTAGGAATACAACAATTAGCAAAATAGGTCTGTCTATTTTAGGAACTCGAGGCATGGGGTTATTTTACAAGGTTTGAGGATTTTTAAAAAGAGAGTTTTACAAAATTATCTGTGAGTGTTGGGGTATGTCTCGGAGAACTTTTGAGTTCTAAACTAGTCTGTGATTCAACCATACACCGCAATGAACAGAAGAATATTCGTGATCAATTGTAACGGCCAAAGATTTGGAATTACCGCCAATCAGGCTGTAAACGACGATTTTTTAATTTTGAGCTTGTTGGTTATTAAAAACATTGGTGATTTAAACGATAAATTAAACAAAAATGCTCAGCCAGTCAAAGCTCTTGTCAAAGAAAATAAAAATAAGGCTATTCAAGATTTATTAGCAGTTGGTAAAAAAGATGAAGTTATTAACATATTACGTGGAAACTATAGGTTTGAAATGAAATTTGATCATATTAGTAATGGTGATAGAAAACCATATTATAAAAATATGATTGATATCTTTCTTGCTGATTCGGATAATAGGTTCTCTGCAATGGTTGTAGATAAAGAACATAAAGATTTTAATAACAATGAACTAGGAGATGCGTGGGAAACATATACAAAGTATATAGCAATGTTAGTAGCTACTGAAATGGCTAAATTAAGTTCTAATGATGAGCTTTGTTTAGTAGTAGATGAGATTTCTAAACCTCAAACTAAAACATTATCACTAGAGGATGCTGTTCTCAGTAAACTTAGAGACCACATAACAAACATATCAAATTTAGATTTCAATAAAATTTTTGGGTGTTTTAGTATTGAATCACATTCAAATATGCCAATGCAGTTATGCGATGTTCTTTTGGGCTCTGTAATGTATGATTACAAAAAACAGGCTGGTTTAACATCTGAAAGAACAGAAATAAAGAAAGAGGATTTTGTAAGTAATTTAAGGAAAGCTTTTTCTGTGGATTCTTTAGCTAAAGAATTTACTTTTGAATCAAAAGCCTATTTTAATGTGTTTGAGTGCTCTCAATAAATAAAAAGGAAACGACACGCAAAAGCGTGCCGTTCCTTCGCGGGTCATAGACAAGAAACCTACACCCACTAAATATACTATACCTAAAATTATACACTTTATTTCTGACTCAAACAAAGTCAAAGAATCTTGTGTGGATAACTAAAATATATATCATTATTACTAGCATATTGTAAGAAAAAAGTCAATATGTAGGTTTTCTCTAATTTAAACCCTCACTTTCTGATATTTCTTCCCTTTCATAAAAACATTCATAAAATACTTTCTTAGATTTTCATCACAAATGTAAACATAAGTTCCTTTGATTCCTCGTGTTAATAAGGTTTTATAAATATTAATAATATATTGTTCTAATTCTTCTGGAGAAGCAGATCTTTTTCCATTAAAGTCCATGTATTTATTTTTATCTATAATAAATTTAGTATTTTCAAAATCGTATGAAATCTCTGGACCAATGATTACACCAGTGTAGTTTAAATCGTATCCTTGTATTGTATGAATACAACCAATTTCATTTATAGAATTTTCTGATTCTACCCAACCTTCGGTTTTACTATTCCAAACTAGTTCTAAACCATTAATTTTTATATCAAACTTTTCTTTTTTCTTTTTTGTGTGCCAAGGCCACGCGTATCCTGCGACAACACGAGATAACCCATGAATTTTATTATGAGTCTTTATATCAGTAATCATCTTTCCAATGTCATCATATATTTGGAAATCATAATCTTTAAAAGTGACTGGATTGAGATTTACATTTTCAAAAATACCTTCTATAAAAGAAATATATTCTTCACCACCTTCTACTCTCATTTGACTTGTTAATTCTCGTTTTGTTGCTTTTAAATTACTGAAAATTTCTCTGTTAATGTCAGCGGGTCTTATGGTTTGGTTTTGATCATATAGAAAGATATGATTTTTGGACGAATTCAATATCCAGTCTAACTGTGTGGATTCTTTAGGCAATTTTAGTTTTTTGTTTGTATCATCATAACTTTTAAAATTTGCTAGATTTAATCTTTGTTGCAGACGATGAGATTCATCAACTATTAATAAATCGTATTTCTTTTTTGTTACATCATTTGGTCCAAGTATCATTGATGATTTTAATCCTTTAACTTTTGAAAAAACTTTTTTTATTGTTTTTCTCAATGATGTCATTGGAACAACTAAACCAATTTCTAGATTTTCGGTAGCTTCTTTTTCTTTTAAATATTTCAACAAATAAATAGCAAGAACCGTTTTTCCTGTTCCTGGTTTTCCATTTATTAAATAAGTTATATCTTGGCCATCTTTTAATTTTTTATAAATTTCCTTTACAAGTAGTAATTGATCATCACTAAGAGTTTTGTATGGAGAATATTTGAATAAATCACTATTTTTTAATTCTTGTAGATCATTTGTAACTAATTTATGATTTCTTAATTTTTGCCAGATTATCTCTTCAAATTTAGTTTTATATTTTTCTCGATCAAAGTAGTTATGATTTTTGAGACCACCATTTCCATTTTGTAAGGTTATAGATTCTTCGGCAGAAATATATTGTATGAGCCAAGATTCAGTGTCTAATGTTGCAGACTTATTATATTCTTGATCGCTTATAATATGGATGTTTTTTAACTTTCTTCTCTCTGGTTTTTCGAAATGTTGCTTACTTCTGTAATAAGCATTTATTGTTTCTCCAATATACATTTCTTTACATCCTTTTATGTCTTCTATGATATAGACAACTGGCCAATTTTTTCCAAAATGGTAATTTTTAATTTTTTCAAAACCCTCTTGTTTAAAAGGAAAAGTTATTATTTGTGTCATATTAAAGTTTGTTATATTTGGTATGTTTTCCTTTGGATTTTTTTACTGGGTACTTTTTACTATTTATTTTTATTTTTCTTTCAAGAGATTTCGCAATATCTATTTTAAGATCATTAGACATTAACAGAATCCAGTATAAAACATCAGCTAATTCTTCTGAGATTTCAGTTTTTTGTTTTTTTATATATTCTTCAATTTCTTTTTCATTTTTCCATTGAAAATGTTCTAGCACCTCTGCTGCTTCAAGAGATAAAGAAATAGCACAATCTTTTGGGTTATGAAATTGTTTCCAATTTCTTTTATCTCGAAAGTCTGTTATTTGTTTTGTTAGTTTAGAAATCTCACCCATATATAACGCTATTTAACCACTCCCAATCCCAAAATTCAACCTCTCAAAAGTCTATATTCAGGGATGTTGATAACCTTGATTTTAGTCTAGAAAAATGATATACATATTGCATACCTATCTCGAGGTTAATTCGGGAAAACGATCCACAAAGACCTGACTTGCTCAGGCCTTTGTTTTTATTTTAGTAATGTGTTTCTTTATTCTTTGTGCATTAATAATTAAATCTGCTGTTTTTCTCAAATAAGATGTTATGTTTCCTGCTTTTATTAGAATAATTCTTTTACCAGCCTTTTTCAAAAAATTATTTAAATAAGTGAAATCTGAATCACCAGAAAAAAGACAAAAAGTATCATAGTGTTTTAACATTTTTATAGCATCAACAGACATTTCGACATCAAAATTACTCTTTCTAATTTCTATATATTTTTTACCTTTTTTGTCGGTATGTAGTTCATCAAACAGACTCAGATCTTCCGATTCAGGGTAGTGTTTTATTTTTTGCAGTTTTTTAGTTATAAAGTTTCTTTTACCAAATATTTTGGCATTTACGTAAGTATATCTTTTTGATCCTAAATTATTTGGATCATATCCATAATAATTTCTAACTTTACTAGAAAATATATCAGCAAATCGTTTCAATCCCTCAAGATTAATTACTATTTTTTGATTATCATCTAATTGGTTATTGTCATAATCTTGTCGATCTTCTTCAAACCAATTGTTTACATTCCCAAAGTCTATAAATGAAAATATGTTGGCAAATTCTTCTGTTATTCCAAGATCATCACGGATATATTGTTTTTTAAATTCTTCCAGAGTAGACATGATTATCTGTTATTTAACCACTCCCAATCCCAAAATTCAACCTCACACCAACCCCTTCAATTCCCTCTCCCACTTCTTATAATCTGGACAAAAGGTGGCTACTAGAGCCCAGTAACTTTTGCTGTGGTTTAGAAACTTCAAGTGGCACAGTTCGTGAATGATGACATAATCTCGGATTTCGGGCTTAGTGAACATTAGCTTGTAGTTGAAGTTCAAATAACCTTGTGATGAACAACTTCCCCATCTACCTCTTTGATTTCTAATGCTAATTCTTTTGTATTTTAAACCAACTTTTTGACTGAGCTTCTCAACTCTCTCAGTAATCACTTTTCTAGCTTCTTCTTTATGTTTTTGATAATGCCTTTTAGAAAAAATAGTTAGATCTTTGTTTTCAATTTTATTTATCTTTTTATCTATTTTGGCTAAATGTCTTTTGATCCATTCTATATGTCTATTTACAAAAGAATGAATAGATTCTTCTTGCACTGTATAAGGAGCTACAGCTGTGACAAGGCCATTAGGAGAAATAGTGACACTCATTCTTTTAGCTCTGTAGCTTCTACGAACTTTGTAAGGGATGTTGTGGGGCATCTATTTAAACAATCCTACTATTTTTTCTAAAGGAATAGAAACAAGAAGTGTTCCAATGGCTACAAGTGTAAGTCCAATTCCTGTTTGTAAAGTAATTCCTTCTGCTAAAACAAAAACAGCAAGTATGGCTGTGAAAATTATAGAAAGTTTATCAATCACTGTCACAGCTACAGTTGGACCGACAGATAAAGCTTGGTAGAAAAAGATCCAAGACAGCGCTCCTCCAACACCTGACAAAACTACAAAGACCCATTGCTTTTGAGAAAGAGATTGAATAGCGGTTAGAGAAAGTTTTCCAAAAGAAAGAGCTGCTACAGAAACAATAATAGCCATGACTATTCCTCTAATAGCCGTTAGAAGATTTGAATCAACTCCTTTCAATCCTATCTTGGCAAAAATGGTTCCGACACTGGCCATTAATGCTCCAAGTAATGCGTAGATGATGTACATGTTGAGTTAATTTAAAGTTAATGATTGATAATGAAAATTTAAATTATAACTCTTTTGAATTAAATCCGAGATTTTTTAGAAGCTGGTCTCGAACTGAGATTGCACCAACGAACAAAACAGTTTCAATATCTTCCCCAGATTTAAAAGCACCATCTTTGAGTCTTTCTGTAATGTCAGGACATAATGTTTCTAAAGCTAGAATACTTTCGGTAATTTCTCTTTCAGCATCGTAAGCAGTTTGTGGATTTTTATCTTTTACATCTTTTTCGATGACATCAATTTTTTTATTTAAGATTTGATCAATTTTGCTTTCTTCTAAAATAGCTAAACCACGTTCGTTTAACTGTCTAGGGGATTTTGCAGGCGCTGTTCTGTCAGCCCACAAATCATCAACTCTTGATTTGACTACCGAGAAATTTTTTCTGACATCCTCCAAGTCTTCTAGAATTTGTAGTTTTTTACCAGTTTTTATAAAAAAACCAATTAGTGTCGGCACACCAACTATAACAACAATAGTATTTATTATTTCAATTAAACTCATGCTTTGCATTATAGCAGATTGATATGAAATAAGAATAAAATTTGTATGAAATTTAAATTTTTAGATAAAAAGAAGCGCCATGCCACGTGTCGCGTAAAGGCTGTTAGGCCTACGCGATTTACGTGGCGGCGCGTCGATGTCGTTACTTACCTACCGATAGACTGTCCATTCCACGACTTCTTTGAATGTAATTCCTCCTAGTCCTGGCACTGATAAGAGCTTTTGAGTCTGACAGAACATCAGTCGGATACCGGCTTCTTCAGCCAGTCTTTCAGCCAGTGCATCTACGGCAGACTCTTCATGGGGTCCAATGTTCATGATCTCGATCCGAAAGAAGTTCTCCGGTTCGTGGGCCCCGCTCTCGTCGAAGTGGCAAAAAGTGGTTAAGAATATCAGATTGTATTCACACTGACGTTCCTTGTGCCAGCGCTTGATAATTTTGCCCAGACTGGATTCAGTGTTCAAGGTTTTTTCCTTTGTGTCTTTCCTTCGATCTTGTGCCTCGGGGACGAAAAGGACCACTGACGGGTTAAATGTATTTATGGCAGATTTTTCCATGGTACTTCGGGGTTCGGGTTCATCCGAACATTACCATTCTTATACTAAATGTCAATTACCTGTATATATTAAAAAGATCTTGAATCAAGATCAGTATGACGGTGTTTTTATTTCTTCTGACGTCTGATGTCTAATTTCTGAAAACTGATCGCTGATAGCTGACAGCTGAACTCACCCCACCAACGCCACAATCACTCCTAAAACAGCGAAGATTACAGAGATAACCCAATATCGCATTGTTACTTTGTATGCTGGCCAGCCGATAGCTTCAAAGTGATGATGAAGAGGTGCTACTTGGAAGACTTTTTTTCCATTTCTAAATTTCTTAGAGAAAAGCTGAATAATGACTGACAAAACAGTAATCACTAGAGGAAAAGCAATGATAGGTAGAACGGCTATTCCTACCCCACCTACTAGAGAGTCAGTCATGAAGGCGAGAACCGCTAAAGTGCTCGTTAGAGCCATAGAACCGGTCTCTGACATATAGAAGCGGGCTGGAGGGATATTGAACCAAAGAAAGGCCAAAATAGACCCTACAACGAGCATTGCAAAGGCAGCTAGGTCGAACTGATGCAGCGAAAAGGCGATGGCTCCATAGGCTGTAAACATAATAGAAAAAACTCCACCAGCTAGCCCATCTATACCATCTATCACTCCTCCAGAATATACTGCCAGAATGATGATGGTGTATAGAGGAATAATTAGCCATCCAATGTTCCAGTTTCCAATAATAGGAATACCAATAGAGACCACATCTAGTTTAAAGAAAAACCATGAACCTATAAGTATTCCAACGATGGCCATAGTACCAAGTCTGACACTTAGAGAAAGTCCACCTCCGATATATTTTCCACTTCCTCTAATTTCTAAAATATCATCAATAAGTCCAATAATCGCACCAACTAACAAAGTAGCAAAAGGAATCCAAGTTTGATTTCTACTGATGAATTCTAATTTATCTAAAGCTTCAATATCAAAAAATCTCGCAATAAACCAAATCAATCCTCCAATGATGAGAACAGAAGTCCAAATTAATATTCCTCCGAGTCGTGGAGTTCCCACTTCTTTTTCTTTATGCATTTGATTGAAAATAGGAGTTCCGTGTCCATCAATGGCTACTTCTTTTACCTTCTTTTTCCAAAGTTGTTTTTTATATAAAAAGTCTGTCAGATAAGGAGCAAAGCCAACGCCTATCAAGAAAGAGAGAGTGGAGGGTAATATTACTTTTACAATATCTAAAATCATTATACCAAGTATACTTTATTCTCCCTCACTAGAAAAATATTCTAATAAAGTGTCCGAAAGCTTTTTAACATCATTAAATCTCCCCTCTTTTGTTGATCCCAAAACAGCAATCATTATGGGGGTGTTTAATCCAGGATCGATAACCACTGCTAAGTTTCCACCAGCAGTGTCAGTAAATCCGGTTTTTGATCCTAGGAGATTTGGTAATGAATTTACTATTTCATTAGTGTTTTCTAGGTTATGGCCAATGCCTTGTTGTGAATATGTTGAGTATCGAGAGTCTTTTGTTGCCTCCAAAAGTTCTGGGTAACTTTTGATCATGTATTGAAACATTTTCTCTAAGTCTCTAACTGTTCCCTTTGCACCTGCTGAACCATCTGATAGATCAAGACCTGTGGGGTTGTAATAAACTGTATTGTTCATATCTATTTTCTTGGCCAAGGCATTCATCTCTGCCACAAAGGTCCCAGTGGCATTTGCGTTAGGGTTGCCTCTTTGTTGATTGAGTTTTTGACCAGCCGCATAGGCAAGCGCTGCAGCACCATCGTTTGATGAGGCAACTAAAGTTAAATTTATCAAGTCCATTATTTTAAAATTTTCACCAGGATAAATAGCGGACTCGCCTTCTGTTCGCCACTGCTCTATTCCTAGTTGAACAACAGCTGATTCTCCTAATACCTCATAAGCTACCAAAACTGTCATCAGTTTTGTAATAGAAGCCAAAGGCAAAATCATTGTTGTGTTCTTTGCGTAGTATGTCTCTTGTGAGTTTAAATCTATTACCAGTCCAGCTTTGCCCTCTATAACAACTTTATCTAGAGGATTAACTTTGATTTCACCTACTTCTTCAGTGGACATCTCCTCTTTTGCTTTTTCTTGTTTCTGAGCAATGACAAAAAAGATACCTAGTATGATTCCCAAGACAGTAATGAGTATGACACTAGCGACAATTTCTTTAGTGTGTTTCGGTTTCTGTATTTCCATCTTCCTTGTTTTCTTCTTTTTGATTTATAAAATCATCAAGTTGATTTTGAACATCTTGATATTGAGGAATTTCTTCCTTTGAATTTATTCCTAGGAATTTTAACAAATCTAAACTTGGCTCATAAATAAAAGTTCTTTCATCTTTCGGATTAGTTTTCTTTTCTACCAATCCACGAATAGTCAAAGCTCGTAAAATAAATTGAGAATTAACTCCTCTGATGTAATCCAGTTCGCTTCTGCTAATAGGACCTTTGTAGACGATGATAGATAAGGTCTCGAGTGCTGCTTTGCTGAGATCTTTCATTAGCTCTTCCTTTGTCATGGCTTCTATCATTGCGGACATCTCTGAGTGAGTAGCCAAGGTCACTTCATTTTCAGAGAAAACTAATTGCACTCCACGGCCCTCTAGATTTTTCTTCAGACTTTCTAAGGATGATTTTATTTCACTTTCATTAATATTAAAAATCTTGGCTAGCTCTTTAAAAGTCATAGGTTGATTTTTGAAAAAAAGAATCGATTCAATTTTGGCGTCTAAGGTCATGTTCATGTTTTAATGATAAGAAGGTGTTGAGATAGTTTTTGTTTCCATCTGAATATCGTCATACTTCTCTTCTTGTTTTACATTCAAAATATCTTGTCGTACCAATTCTAACATAGCTAGGAAACTAACAATGATATCAACTTTTTGAGCTTTGCCATATCCAGAAAAATCTCTAAAGCTCATTTGAATACTGTTTTTGATTCTGTCCGTCAGACGGCCAATCATTTCTTCTAGACTGATAACTTTTCTAACAACTGCTTCTTTGAGTTTTTCTTTCTTTGGTAATGACTTTAGGACAGACAAAACAGATTCCAAAAGTGACTTGTTATTTATCTGTTCTGTAGGAGAAAAGACAATGGTGTCATTAGCTTTCTCTAATTTTTCAAACATTATTTTCTTAGCGAAGTTTTGTTCTATATTAACACTGGCATCTTTGAAAATTTTGTATAGCTTCAATCTTTTCTCTAGGTCACTAATATCACTTTGTTCCTCATGAGTTAGCTCTAAAGTGGGTAAAAGAGATTTAGATTTGATCAACAGTAAAGTAGAAGCTACCAAAACAAAGTCGGAAGTTCTTCCAAGATTTTCTTCTTGCATGACTTTTGTAAAATTTATGTATTCATCTGTCACTTGGGCTAGAGAAATATCATTAATTAACAACTTTCTTTTTTCTATTAAATGTAGAAGAAGGTCTAGGGGACCTTCAAATACTTCCGTTTTAATTTTGAAAGCTTGATTGTCAGTCATTTTTTTTATCAACTTTTAAGCCCAATTCTTTCAATTGTTTATCTGATAGTTCTGTCGGAGCCTGCATCACTGCCACTTGCCCACCTCTAGTTGTTGGGAATGCTTGAACTTCTCGCAAAGCTTCTTCGTTCATAACAGTCATTAGATTTCTTTCCACACCCAAGGCAATGCCTCCGTGTGAGGGCGCACCAAACTTGAATGCCTCTAACATATGACCAATTTTTTCTTTTATTTCTCCATCAGAGTTACCCATTATCTTGTATGTTGCTTCTAGCAGTTCTGGTTTATGAGATCGAATACTTCCTCCACCAACTTCAAATCCATTACATACAAGATCATACTGTTGAGCCACAATAGACTCAATATTTTCTCCTTTCAAAAGATTTTCTTCGTGTTCTTGTTTAACAGCAGAAAATGGATTGTGTGTGAAAGTCCAGTTACCTTCTTTATCTTTTTCAAAGAAAGGAAAATCTACTACCCAAGCATAAGCCAGGACTCCTTCTGTTTTTTCTTCTTCTGTTCTGAGGTCAAATTTATCTTCACCAAACTTTTCTATAGCTTCTGCATAGGTGAATCTTGGAAAAGGTTTTTCTTTTATCTTTGCTCCAATCTTTTCTGCTGAATGAATAATCATTTCCTCAACCATTTTCAAAACATCTTCTTGTGTTACAAAAGACATTTCAATATCAATTTGAGTATGCTCGAATCCTCTATCAGCTCTTAGATCTTCGTCTCTCATAGCTCTAGCCATCTGAAAGTATCTATCAAAACCTCCAACCATCAGTAATTGTTTGTACTGTTGTGGTGATTGAGGTAGAGCATAAAATTTTCCTTGGTGAATTCTGGATGGCACCACAAAGTCTCTGGATCCTTCTGGTGTTGCTTCTGTTAGAAGTGGAGTTTCTATTTCTGTAAATTTATTTTTTAGAAGAAATTCTCTATTAGCATTAACCCATTCAGAACGTTTCTTGATATTTTCCTGCATTCTTTTTGTTCGCAAATCTAAATATCGATATTTCAATCTCACTTCCTCATCAACATTTGTTGTATCTTCTGTTA
>JACKFZ010000010.1 GCA_020632215.1 Candidatus Nomurabacteria bacterium
GTGAAGCCGCACAAATTTTGAAAGTGCACCCAAATACTCTTAGGCTTTGGGACAAAAAGGGTGTGCTTAAGGCTGTGCGTATTGGCGTTAAAAAAGTGCGAAGATACAAAAAGGAAGACATCGAAAAATTTATAAAAGAAAGTAACAAGAAATCTTAATATGAATAAATACCAACAACTTATTTCAACTCTTAACCAGTTATTCCAGACAGATCAGGAAGAGTTAGACTTTGGTATTTATCGAATCATGAACCAGAAAAGAAGTGAAATAAACTCTTTTCTGGAAACCGATCTTAAAAAGGCTGTTACCAAGGGATTATCTCAATTAGAGCAATCAGGTGCGGAATCACTCGCCAAAGAGCTCGAAGGTGTTGTTAGCAGCCTGAAGTCAGCTGGAGTTGACCCAGACACAGCCCCTAAGGTTATTGAGTTAAAAAAGCAAATCAATGCCTCAAACGCTACAGGAGATGCTGAAAATGATATTTATTCTCATTTGGTTGATTTTTTTAGCAGATATTATCTTGAGGGGGATTTTATTTCCCAGCGAAGATATAAAGGTGATGTATATGCAATTCCATACCAAGGCGAAGAAGTAAAACTTTATTGGGCAAATTATGATCAGTATTACATAAAAACAACTGAAAATTTTTCCAATTATTCTTTCAAACTCCAAAATGGAAAAAAAGTTACCTTTCGTTTAGTCGAAGCCTCCACAGAACAAAACAACAACAAAACTCAAAATGGCCAAGAGCGAAGGTTTAAGTTACATGAAAAAAATTTTGTTAAGGAAGTTAATGGAAAACTAGAAATTTACTTTGAATACATTTCTCTAGGTAAAAAGGTTAAACAAGACGATCTCAATAAAAAGGCGTCTGAGAAACTAGTTGATGCGATCCCGTCCGAATATGATGAGCTTAAAAAAGTACTTCCAACTAAAAAAAATAAAGATCGTATTCTACTTGAAAAAAGACTTGAGGAATATACTTCCAGAAACACTTTTGACTACTTCATACATAAAGACTTAGGTGGATTCCTCAAAAAAGAATTGGATTTTTATATTAAAAATGAGCTTCTGAATGTTGACGATTTGGGGTCTGTACTGGAACACAACAGAGAAACATTTACTAAAATTAAAGTTTTTAAATCAATTGCTTCAAAAATCATTGATTTTCTAGAGCAACTTGAGAACTTCCAAAAAACGCTTTGGGAGAAAAAGAAATTTGTTACTCAGTCTGATTATTTGATTACACTAGATCTTATAGATGAGAGACACTATAAAGCTATAGCAACAAATAAAGATCAACTAAAACAGTGGGTAAATTTAGGATTTTTTGACAAGGACCAAAAGATAGACACAGAGTACCTTAAAAAACACCAGTTCCTAACACTCGATACTCAATACTTTCCAGAGTTCAAAGATGAACTGCTGGCAAATATTGAAAATCTTGATGAAAGCACAGATGGATTGTTAATGAACAGTGAAAATTGGCAAGCGCTCAATCTTCTTGCTAGTTCTTTTTCAAAAGGTATTGACTCGATCTACATTGATCCTCCTTACAATACAGATTCCTCAGAAATATGCTATAAAAACGGGTATAAAACTTCTTCTTGGAATAGCCTTATTGACGATAGGATTCGTATTGCTATGCCTTTGCTAATCAATGACGGTATTTTTTGTGTCACTATTGATGACGAACAACAAAAAGAGCTTGCATCTATTGTAGAAAAGCACTTTGGTAAAAATAAAGTTTTGGGAACAATTAGCATCAGAATAAATCCTTCAGGAAGGATTACTTTGAATGGTTTTGCTCAAAGTCATGAATATGCAATTTTTGCTGGTAATTCAGACAGTTCAAAAGTTAGCAAACTACCAAGAACCGAAGCACAAAAAGAGCGGTTTAACAAACAAGATGAAAAAGGTACTTACGAACAAAGAAACTTCAGAAGAGAAGGTTCTAGCTCAGAACGTACTAGTCGTCCAAAACGTTACTTTCCTCTTTATGTTAAAGGAGAAGAATTTAGAATACCAAAACTTAAATGGGTTGATGAAAACAGGTCTTATGATGTACTTGAAGACCCAAGTTCTGAAGAAGAGGTTTTATATCCTATCGATAGCAACGGGAATGAAAGAGTTTGGCGATGGGGTATTGAGAGAATAAAGAAAGAAATTTCAGAAATCTATCCTAAGAGAAATGGTAATAATGAACTCCAGATCTACTATAAATATAGACCAAATAGAGAAGGAGTTCTGCCAAATACCCTATGGCTGGATAAAAAATATTCAGCCACAGAATACGGCACAGCCTTATTAAAAGCATTATTTTCTTCAAGAAACGAGTTCTCATTTCCAAAGTCGATATATGCTGTAGAAGATTGTGTGAAAATATCATCATCTAACTCAAATGGAATATTTCTAGATTATTTTGCAGGTTCAGGGACAACTGGGCATGCTGTCATAAACCTAAATCGTGAGGATGGAGGTAATCGCAAGTATGTTCTAGTAGAGATGGGAGAGTATTTTGATTCAGTTACGAAACCAAGAATTCAGAAAGTTGTTTATTCTAATAATTGGAAAAATGGAAAACCTCAAGATAATGAGGGAGTATCTCAGATCGTCAAATACTTGAAGCTCGAGTCATACGAGGATACTTTAAATAACTTAGTTTTTAATCAAACTGAAAATCAACAAAGTTTGCTTTCTTCAAACAGTGATTTAAAAGAAGACTACTTCCTTCGTTACATGCTGGATGTGGAAACAAGAGAAAGTAGCTCGTTGCTAAATATTGACGAACTTAAGGAACCATTTAATTATTCGCTACTCATCACCTCTGACAATGAGCAAAAGCGACAAAAAATCGATGTGACAGAGACCTTTAACTACTTAATTGGCCTTCATATAAATAAGAGGTTCAAGAAGGGTGATTGTTTAATCTACACAGGAACCCAGCATCAAACACATAAAAAGATTGTTGTTATTTGGAGAAATGTCGAGAAAACTTCTGACAAAGATATACAAGCTATTATCAACTCTCTTGAATCAGAAAACGATATTGTATTCGTTAATGGTCAGACAATAGCTTCTTCTAAGCAGTGTGAAGTTCTCCAGTTGGAGTCAGAATTTAAGAGAAGAATGTTTAATTAATTATGGCAAAAAAAGTCACCAAACTATCTGAAAATTTAGTTCTTAATCGATATATTTTGTCATTATTCGAGGAGGATAATCTTGATGGCTTGTCGCAATATCTCAAAGATTCACGATTAGAAACTTATGACGAGAATAATCAGTCAAGGTTCCTTAACACACTTTTGGAGAGGTATAACAACCTAGATCAAGATTTCTCTCAAGCACTTCGCAAATATGATCACAATATTTACCTCCATACGAAACAGATCAACCAAAAACGAACCAAGCCAATAACCTGGAAGTATTTTCAATACTTAGGATTGCTTTTCACTGAAATTATTCTAGATAAATATTTTTCCAATAAGGATCAATTAATTTTAGACTTAAATGAATTTGCTCAAAAACTATATCGGCATGAAGAAGTTGATTATGAAGTTTCTCCTTTCACTTTATCAGAGTTCAACAAACTAGTTTTTTGGCAAGCAACTGGTTCAGGCAAAACCTTAACCTTGCATATAAACTATTTACAATTAAAGCACTATCTCGATCATTATAAACTTGAGAGAAATTTTAATAAGTTTATTTTACTAACTCCCAACGAAGGACTTTCAAAACAACACTTGGAGGAACTTCGGGAATCAAATATTGGCGGAGAAATATTTGATAAGTCTAATCAAGGCGGATTATTTTCGTCTTCAAAAGATTACATCGAAATAATCGATATTCATAAGCTAAAAGATAAGTCTGGAGACAAGACTGTTGCTGTAGATTCTTTTGGTCAAAATAATATTGTATTTGTTGATGAAGGACATAGAGGATCATCTGGGGAAGAATGGTTGAAAATGCGTGATCGGTTAACTTTGGATGGTTTTTCATTTGAATATTCAGCCACCTTTGAGCAAGCTATTAGCCCAAAGGAAAAGAAGCTATTCAACCTGTACAGCAAAACCATTTTATTTGATTACTCTTATAAGTATTTTTACCTAGATGGGTATGGTAAAGAGTACCGAATATTGAATATCAGCAACAATAATTGGAGTGAAACACGGTTTAGGTACTTAGTATCGAGCTTGTTATCTTACTATCAACAGTTAAAACTCTTTGAATCGAAGAAACAGGAATTTAAGCCTTTCAACATAGAGAAACCACTAATGATATTTGTAGGTGGTAGTGTTAATGCTGTTCGGACTGAAAATAAAGAAAAGGTCTCCGATGTTATTGATATTCTTTTATTCTTAAAAAGCTTCCTAGAGGATAAACAAACCAGTATTAAAGCAATTGATTCAATTTTGAAGGAAGAATCAGGGTTGCTTGACGATTCTGGCACAGATGTGTTTTCAGGTCAGTTTAGATTTCTACAGAAGCTCAATCTAGGGTCAAACGACTTATATAAGGACTTACTTATAAAGATATTCAATACTTCAAACAGTACTGCCTCCTTTCAATTAATCAATCTCAAATCGGTTGATGGTGAAATAGGAGTGCGTTTAGGTTCCTCTGCCCCATACTTTGCAGTTATCAACGTAGGAGATGATCGCAGGCTACTAAAATTATGTGAAGAGAATAACTTGCAAACAAACGAGCAAGAGTTTGCCAACTCCCTGTTCAACAACATCAATAGTGACCAATCAAGCATAAACCTTTTGATCGGATCAAAGAAGTTTACTGAGGGTTGGAACAGTTGGAGAGTAAGCTGTATCGGTCTTATGAACTTAGGTAGAACAGAAGGTTCAGAGATAATCCAATTGTTTGGTCGAGGTGTCCGATTAAAAGGGTATAACTGGTCACTTAAAAGATCAGAGAGCTTGAAAAAATCGGAGCTTTCGACTGAGAAGCCAGATTATCTAAGTGTTCTTGAAACTTTAAATATTTTTGGTGTACGAGCAGATTACATGTACGAGTTTAAAGAATACTTAGAAAGAGAAGGCATTCCCACAAAGGATAACATTGTTGAAATTACCCTACCAACCATAAAAAATTTTGGCTCGCTTAAGCATTTAAAAGTGATTTCATCAAAAGCTCCTGAATTTATTGAGCCAATAGCCGTTGACGAGCCTATTAAACCTAAAAGAAAAGTCGAATTAAATCTTTATGCAAAATTGACCTCAATATCTAGCCTTGATCCTACATCTGAAAATGTCAGCAAGCACGAAATCTCGATTGATGAAAGATTGGTTGATTTTTTTGACTTCAATAAGATCTTCTTTGAAGTGAATGACTATTGCAAAAGTCAAGGCTGGACAAACATCACAGTATCTAAGCAAACACTAAAACAGCTTTTACTTAAAGATGGCTGGTATCAGATACTAGCACCTCAGAATCTATTTAATCTTTCTTCATTTTCGGAAATTGATTCGATTCAATCAGAAGTGGTTATTCCGCTGTTGAAAAAATACATCAAAACCATATATACATATTTCCAAAGTGAGCATGAATCCAAGTACAGGACGTATACAAGCCTCTCAGACGCAGATCCAAACATAGTTGGTGAATACTTAATCACAATAGATAAATCTGAAGAAGCACTTATTGAGGATTTGCAAAAATACTCTCAAGAGATAAAAAGGCTTAATGATGATTATGATCGATTCGACAATAAATTAAAATTAATCAATTTCAGTCGTCATATATACCAACCTTTGGTTTTTTCTGACCATAAATCAAAATTAATTAAAGTATCTCCTGTTGCTCTAAACGAAAGTGAAAAGGATTTTGTAGAAGAGATTCGTGTTTTTTACCGAGATAACCAATCAATGTTTGAATCGACTGATTTGTACCTACTTAGAAACCAGTCAAAGGGTAACGGAATTAGCTTTTTTGAAGCCAACAATTTTTTTCCAGACTTTATCATGTGGCTTGTAGAGGGAGATAAGCAGAAGATTATTTTTATTGACCCAAAAGGAATCAGAGAAGTAGGTGGAATGTCAGACCCTAAAATCCAGTTCTCCCATGCGATCAAACAGATTGAAGATGAACTTGGTGATAAGAATGTTTCTCTAAACTCCTTTATCATCACTCCCACCTATCTTGACCAGTCATGGTGGGGCAATGATTACTCGGAAGAAGATTTTCAAGAGAATAATGTTCTTTTTATGAGAGATGGCTACCTTAGTGAAATGTTTAACAAATTATGAAAAATAGCTAATAGAAATGATCGACTTTGAATGATAACAAATGTATGCATATAGAAAAAATTCACATAGAAAATTTTAAATGCTTTGAGGGCACATTTGATCTTAGTTTAAATCAGGGACTTAATATCATAGTTGGCGATAATGAAGCAGGAAAGTCAACTATTTTAGAAGCAATCAATCTTGCATTGTCTGGATGGATATATGGAAAATATATCAGCACGGAGCTTACTCAAGCTTTGTTTAACAGCAAAGTTGTCTCAAAATATTTGCAAAGCCTCAAAGCCGATGAAAAAAAATTGCCACCAACCATAACAATTGAGTTGTATTTTAATATCGAAGACGAATCGCTTAAAGAATTGTTTACAGGAACTTTAAATTCTAGTCATAAACCTGCTTGTGGGCTTCAATTCAAAATTTCTTTTGATGAAAGATATAAAAAAGAGTACCAAATACTTTTAGATTCAGGAGAGCCTATAGCATCCTTGCCTATAGAGTTTTATCAATTTTCTTGGTCCTCGTTTGCAAGGGACGACAGAATAACTCCAAAAATTATACCAATTAAAGCAGCACCCATTGATTCATCAGCAAATACTGGAAAGAATGGATCAGACATTTACATTTCTCGCATAATTCGTGATTCGCTAAGCGATGAAATAAAGGTAAAGGCATCACTTGCTCACAGAAAGATGGTAGATGCATTTTCAATTGATGAAGCAATTAGTGATATTAATAAAGAATTGTCTCAGAGGCAGGTTTCTGATAAAGAAGTGAAACTAGCTGTTGATGTGTCTACAAAAAATGCATGGGAAACGTCATTAACAACCTACCTTGATGATATACCTTTTCAAAATATCGGTAGAGGTGAACAAAGTGTGGTTAAAACAAAACTAGCACTAAGTCATAAAAAAGCTGAGCAGGCAAGCATTATTTTATTTGAAGAACCAGAAAACCACCTATCTCATTCAAAACTTAACAGTTTAATTAATTTTGTAAATACAAACCATGATGATAAGCAGTTAGTGATTTCTACTCACAGCAGTTATGTGGCTAACAAGCTAGGCTTAGATAGTTTAATTTTGATAAACAGAGATTTATCAAACGATAAGAGATCTACGATTAAGTTAAAAAGTCTTGAAATATCGACTCATAATTTTTTCAAAAAACTTGCGGGTTATGACACTTTAAGAATGGTTCTGTGCAAAAAAGCAATACTCGTTGAGGGTCCTTCAGACGAATTGATTGTCCAAAGAGCATACAAAGATCAATATGGAAAATTACCCATTGAAGGTGAAATTGATGTTATTTCTGTTGGAACATCTTTCCTCCGGTTTTTAAAAATCGCAAAAAAAATAAATAAAAATGTGATAGTGGTAACTGATAATGATGGGGATTATGCAAATAAAATTACAAAGAAATATAAAGACTATAAAGATTCCGAATTGATTAAAATCTGTGCAAGTAATGACGAGAAAAATTACACACTAGAGCCACAACTAGTCAAAGCAAACAAGGACAATTTAGATCTGTTAAGGGAAATATTAGAACTTGACCAAAGTAAATATCCTGATGGGAAAGATATTAGTAATTATATGGAAGAACACAAAACGACTTGTGCTTTAAAAATATTCGATGCTGAAAAATCAATAAGTTATCCAGATTATATTCTTGAAGCCATTACCAATGAGAAATAAATTATTGATAGCCGCTGCCGGATCTGGCAAGACGACATACTTAATCAAAAAGGCCTTGGGTATAGAGAACGAAAAAGTACTTATCACGACGTATACAGAAGCAAACGCTGAAGAAATAAAAAACAAATTTGTACTACTAAAGGGTTGTGTACCAGAAAATGTCACTATTCAAACTTGGTTCTCTTTTTTATTAAGTCAAGGTGTTAGACCATATCAAGACCTAATGGATGAGGATCTATATGAACGCAAAATTGGCTTCTTCTTAACCGAAAGACCCTCTGGATACAGATTTACGAACAAACAAGGACGGCCAGTGTATTGGGGAGAGAGTGATTTTTTTAAATATTACTTCACCTCAGATTTGAAAATATACTCTGACAAAATTGCTCGATTTATTGTGAAGTGTAACTCAGTTTCAGAGGGGCAACTAATCAGTAGAATTTCAAAAATATACCCTCATATTTTTGTAGATGAGGTACAAGATTTGGCTGGATGGGAACTCGAGATTTTAAAGTTACTATTTTTAACCAGTTCTGAAATATATTTAGCCGGAGACCCACGGCAAGTTACTTATCTAACACACCATCCTAGGAAATATGTAAAGTATAAATTTGGGAAAGTTGATAAGTTTATTGTAGAACAATGTGATTCACAGTCTTGCGATATTGACTACAAAACACTAAAAGCTACTCATAGAAATAATCAAGAAATATGTGATTTTGCTTCAAAGATATTTCCAGAATATGACGAATCTGTTCCTTGCGAATGCCCAAGATGTAGAAAAAACCCTAGTGGACACAAGGGAATTTATTTGATTAAGAAAAGTGACGTAGCCAGCTATATCAAGCATTGTAAACCAACGACTCTTAGGTGGAATGGATCCGTTCATCCAGAATGGAATTTCGGTAAGTCGAAAGGGCTCACCTTTGACCATGTAATGATATATCCAACATCTAGTATAAAAAATTGGTTGCAAGATAATGATTCAAACCTGCCGATGACATCAAAGTGCAAGCTATACGTAGCAATTACTAGAGCTAAGTATAGTGTAGGTTTTGTTATGGAGGATAACGAATCTTTATTAATCGAAGGTGCGACAATCTATGAATAAAACTACTAATTTAACCCTTTCTAAATCTGACTACATGCTTTTTCTTCGTCACCCCGCTTGGCTGTGGCTGAAGAAATTCGATAAACACAAACTTCCTCCTATCGATGAAGACACACAGGCTCTATTTGACGCTGGTCATGAATTTGAAAGTTACGCAGAAAAGCTGTTTCCTGATGCCATCCGTTTAGGTTTTAACAATTACGATGAGTATCTTTCGCTAACCAGTAAAACGCTCAAGGAAATTAATAATGGCACTCAAACTATTTTCCAAGGTCGATTAGAGATAGATGGTTTAACCTGCATTTTTGATGTTCTGCAGAAAGTTGGAGAGAAAGAATTTGATTTAATTGAAATCAAAGCTACTACCAAAGCTAAGCCAGAACACGAATACGATCTAGCATTTCAACTGTTAGTTTTGGAGAGGTCTGGTTACTCGGTTAGAAATATTTCTGTTGTTCATGCCAATAAAGAGTATGAGAGAAATGGTGAAATAGATCCAAAACTTCTTTGTGGCAAAACGGATATCACTGAAAAAGTTAGAGCATTAAAAGACTTGACGGAACAACAAGTCTCTGCAGCTCAAGCAGTACTAAATCAAAGAACAATTCCAGATATTTCTCCTCGTCATGTAAATAAAGTTGATATTCCTGGTGTTTCTCAATGGTTTCAAGAGTGGCTAAACATCTTTAAAACACTAAAACCGAATGGTGATCCATACAATGTATATGAATTAAGTTATCCTAATGCTGAACAAGTTGGCAAATTGGAAGATGCTGGAATTACCCAAATAGCAGATATACCTGACGAATTAGTTCTGAGGCCCAAACAATTTGCTCAAATAAAAACAACTAGAGAAGACAAACCAATTTTAGATAAGGAAAAAATCAAAGAGTTTTTAGATTCTTTTCAGTATCCTCTTTACTTTTTTGATTATGAAACCATGTCATCTGTCATTCCTGCTTTTGATGGAATGATTCCTTATAAAGATTATCCATTCCAGTATTCTTTACATGTCCTTAGGTCACCAGATGCTGAACTTGAACATTATGAGTATCTTCATGCAGAACGCTCAAATCCAATGTCAGGTCTTCTTAGTCAGCTTAAACAAGACATTGGTAGTGAAGGTACTGTTCTTACTTGGAACATGAGTTATGAAAAGGGCTGTAATGATCGCATGGTTGCACTATATCCAGAATACTCGGAATTTTTAGCAGAACTTAATGAGAGAATTGAAGACCTGATGACACCCTTCTCTGAGATGTGGTATTTCCATAAGGATTTCTTTGGTAGTGCATCAGTTAAGAAGGTAATGCCTGTGCTAGCCCCTGAGCTGAGTTACAAAGAGCTTAATGTGGGCAATGGCCTCCTTGCTAGAAGGATGTGGACTCAAACAGTTCTGGAAGGTAAACACCGACATCAAAAAAATCAAATAATGGAAGATTTAAGTGAGTATTGCACTCTCGATACATTTGCTATGGTTAGAATATTGGAAGTATTGAGAAAAATTGCTTATGAATAACAGATTGGGACTAAATTTAAAAATAAATAAATGAAAAATGTTTCAGCAATTATCAGATTTTGTATTCTACTAGCTTTATTTTTTGGGTTGATATATACGAACAAACAGCTCGGTGAGATTAATGCACGATTAGAAAAAGTTGAGATTAAGCTAGGCGGTGCTGAAAAAATAGATTGCAACGAAAAAGATTCCATTGAAAAGGTTCGTCAGTCTGTAGTTAGAATCATCGGCGGAGAGGCCGAAGGTTCTGGATTTTCTATTAAGTCAGATGGAGTAATTCTTACTAATTTCCATGTCATCGAGTTTGAGCCTACACCCAAGGTTGTTCTTCCTGATAATTCATTTGCCACTGCTGAAGTTCTCATGGCTGACAAAAATGCAGATCTAGCAATAATTAAGATTAATAAAGAGCTGCCTGTTATTTCGTGGGGGGAGCCCTCTGAGCTAGATCCTGCAGAAGAGTTATTGGCGATTGGATTCCCTTTAGGAGGACAGCTTAGTGGGGAGGCTTCCGTCAATAAAGGTTCGCTTTCTGGTCGCCGAAGATCTAAAGATGTTGGTATCGAGTACCTCCAAACAGACACAACATTAAACCCTGGAGTAAGTGGTGGACCAATGATTAATATATGCGGAGAGGTGGTTGGAATAAACACGGCAGGCCTATCTGGATTAGGTCTTGGCATATCTTCTGACTCAATTAAGCAAAAATGGCTTGAAATGGCCACAGCTGAGGATCCACTGTCAGATGTCCAGAAGATTGACTTTAAACCTGAAGAAAGCCCCTTAGAAGCTGTTAGAGCGTTCTATAATTACCTCAAGGCTCGTAAACTAGAGAAGGCATTTGACTTGCTATCAGATAACTTTAAGAAGGGTTACGATTTTGAGTACTGGAAGCAGGGATATGAACCTCTTTTAGACACTAGTGTTATCAAAATTGAAAATGATCCAGAAAAAGAAAATAGGGTGATTATTAAATTATCTACTAAGGACTTTGTTGATGAGGAAATTGTTTATAAGTACTTCGAGGGCTATTGGGACGTTAAAGATGTTGACGGACGTTGGTTGCTTTGGGACCCTGAAATAAAGGAGGTAGATCCAGACTTTATCTGGTTCTATGAGTAGGCGTTATGTTTGTTTACCTTCAGGAACACTCACATTATGAAGATTTATACGATCTCCACACGATTGAGGAGTGTCTTGATTGGTACTGGCGTTTACGTAAGGGAATGGAACAACATCGGGATGAGTTGAAATCTAAGGAACCTGATACTGATTTTGATAAAGAGGTTCATAAGTGCTGCAGTTATTTCGTTAACACAATAAAAATTGAAAGGTACCGCCACAAAAAAGACCGCATTTCGAAATGGATGAATGCCGACCAAAAAAGACAAGATAAAATTGATAACGCCAAAGCTCCTGACGGAATACTCTGCGACAAGTGTAAATCTGCAACTAAAGTTATCGAAAAAACCCTCCACGATGCCTATGACGACAATATGCGGGTATCCTTTATGTTTGAGTGTCTGAAATGTCAGAAGCGACAGATTTTCTACGAAGACGGCTCACCCTGGGATTTTGAACGCCCAAAATGTAAAGATTGCCATGTAGAACTCAAGAATAAGTATGAAAAGAAAGGTGAGAAACTTACCACAATCACTTATTGCCCAAAGTGTTCATATAAGGAAGTTGACGTTATAGATTTCAAAAAGAGACGTATTGAACGAGAGAAAGAAAAAGAAAGACAACAAAAACTTCTGAATGAGTACCGTTCTGAATTTTGTCTTAATGATGAGGATGGTCCCAAAGCGGTAGCAAATCTTGACGGTATTGTTGCTTTGGTTAAAAAGTGGAAGAAGCAGGAGAAAAAAGAAAAGAATCCGATTTTTCAGAAGGCTAAAAAGCTTAAAAAGTTAAAACTTAAACAATTAAAGGATTTGATTACGAGGACCATCGCAGATGCCGGCTACACCGATCTTGAATTTGGCAAACCTGAAATGGGCAAGTTTGTAATTGTGGAGTTTAGCGCAACGGATAGTAAAGATGAGCGGGAAGAATACGATAGCACTCACGTTATTAAAAAAGCTATAAAGTCCGTTTTAGAAACTACCAATTGGCGCTTAATGAGTGAGGGCATTCACTATCGTTTGGGGATTGTGTCCGGAAGATTAAAAGCCTACGAACGAGAAGAAGATCTGATGTCATTAGTTAAATAAAGTTCACTCATCAAAGCTCACAGTAGATAAAATTTGCTTTGTAATGGCCTTGTTTTCCTCAGTAGCTGGAATTGTTGAAAAACTGATCAGTTTGCCGTTTTTAAGGATAAGAGTGAGGTATCTGCCCTTTGGTCCCGTAACC
>JACKFZ010000011.1 GCA_020632215.1 Candidatus Nomurabacteria bacterium
AAACACCACCTCCAGAAACATCAAGCTGAAACACATAACTAAATCTATCGGTGTTCGTATTTCAGCAGAACAGCTGCGGTGATTAGGGTATTCCTTTTGGAGTGTGTCTTGTTATTTTTTGTCTAAGGTAGTGATTTTTTGAGAAGGGTACGTGATTTTGAGACGTTTTTTGGAGTTAATAATAATTGGAATCCACTAATTACTGACAAGCTAGGCGACAGAAATCTGTCCTCGAGTTCTACTCGGGACTTAGCACAATGGCAAGTAGAACTCGAGGAACTTTGACACAGGCTTCATGCTGGGTCTTGCAGACCACACGAAGCCTTATTTATTGTCATCAGTTTTTATTTTTCTATTCTATTCGTCTTGATGAACTGAACAAACAATTCAATAATCTTTTTCAATTTATTCGTAGGCAATTTGAACAGACAATTTGGCTCTTCAAAAGGCTCTTTATCTGCAAAACCCATATAAAAACATTCTTTGGATGAAATTTGAATATACTCTTCAAAAACAACTACATCTTGAGTTATTAAATTCCAATACTTATCAGATTCGATGGTATCTTTTATTTTTTCTAATATTTGATTGAATGCTTGAATTAATTTATCTGATTGAAAATTAACCAGTTGGAGATAGTTATTAAACCCTACAAGATGTTTTTCACTTAATTCAAAGTTCAATCCGCCATATCTTAGTTTATTCTCATCTTCAAAAAAGCTAAATTGGATTTTCACCTCATTAACTAGTTCGTCGAATTGTATTGTAATATTTCTCTTCCAAAAATCGATCAAATTTTCTTGCACCAAATTAAAATCATCAACACTTATTTCTCTAAGGCGACTTTGCCAAATATTTAATTCCTGTGGTGTTCCATTTATCCAATATTTTAAATGTGTCTTTTCATTCGATTCAAACCCGAACTCAAATAAATTCTTATTCATCCAAAATTTGGACGTAAAGAAGTTTTCGTTTTTTCGAAAAGTTATCTGGTATGTTGGATTTATTTTCATTCTTAATTGATGACAACTCAAAGGAAAGTAAGCCTAAAACACTTCAACTGATACGACTTAACAGCGAGCAAAGCCTAGTTTTAGGTTTACTTTTCAGTTGGACAGTTTTCCCGTTTCGGAGACTGAACCCTTTATAGGGGAAAAGTACTTTTTTCTCTCTGAGATTTTTACGGTTTATTTATTATCATATGAGGTAAATATAGGGGTTTGGAGTCAATATTCCATTCTATTGATTGATATTTGTTAGGTGTAGGTCTGTTTCTGTTGTTTATTATATGTTTTTCATTGATTTTTGACATGGCAATGCCTGTCAATATTTTATATTGGTGCCTATTCATTGCCGTATTTTTTTGTGTTTCGCTTTGATGTCGGTGGTCTTGGTCTTGGGTAATGTGCCAGCTGGGGGATGTATTGCTCCAGCCACTTACGATCTCCTGCGTGATGGCTGATCTCCAGGTCATAACCATTACATTCTCTACATTTCGGTCGCTCTGTTTGTAGCAGTTTCTTTATATATCGTATGATGAGTACTAGGACATCTGGCGTTCTTTTTAGGTTTTTTAGGGTTTCTTTATATTTTTTGGCTGTGCTATGGTGATGAAGTCCCCAGTGTCTTGTTTTGTGAAAATAGGGAGGAAGAATGTGCTGCATAAATTGTTCGATAAAGATTAGTGGATCCATCTGCTTGCTTAGCATAGGGGCTGCTTCCCCTTCTTTTTGATTGGTATAGTCTTTGTATTTCAACTCCACTTTTTGATCATGCGACAGGTACTTTACCCGTGAACTACTTACTGCTATTCTATTGATGTACCGCGATAGGTAGTTTTCTAAGGTCTTTGTGCTGACTGTAGGCTCTGTGTTATGGACGACCCAATATCTTTGTGCTAATTCGACTTCTAGCTCTTGATAGCTTTTGTGATAGTTAATTTCTCCTTTATTGTAGCTTTCTTCCAGATGGTGCATAAATTGTTTTCTAAATGCTATTTTCATTTTTTTATAGGGTGCTATCCTGTCTGATTTGTTTGGCTTTTGCCACTTATTTGTCTTAGTATCCAATCCTCCAAAACTCACCAAGCTGTGTACATGTACATGGTATTTCATGTCGGAGCCAAAGGTGTGTAGCACACTTGTTGCTCCTGCTAGTATGTCTGTCTGATTTTCTTCTGCCAGTACCTCTTTGATCATCTGCCATGTCGACTTCAACATGATTTCATATACAATCCCTTTGTTTTGTTTTGCCAGTCCTCGAAGTTCTACTGGTAGTGTGGTCACGATATGCACATAGGGTACCTCTAATAACTTTTTCTGAAATTTCTCTATCCACTGGTCTCTTTTCTTTTGTTGGCATATAGGGCAGTGGTTATTTCCACAACTTAGGTAGATTACCTGACTTTTGCCACATGTTTTACAGCTTATGCGGTGCCATCCTAGAGCCGGGGTGCGGCACAGACGCATAGAGCGGATTAGTTTGATCTGTTGTATATTCGCTTTGTATTGTCTTATGTATTGTTCTCCATGATTAAGCATCAATAGACTTAATGCATTTAGTCCTTCATCATTGGGATGGTCATGTGTGTGATCGGATGGTTGATGTGTTGGTATCGATCCTGACATAAGTGGATGTATCTCGCTGTTGTTTTTATGTGTTTGTGCCCTAGATTTTCTTGTAAATACACCAAATCTGTACCACTTTCTAAATGGTGGGTAGCATAGCAGTGCCGTAATGTATGAGCTGTACCTTTTTTTCTTATTCCCATGCGCTTTTTGCTTTGCCGTATACTCCAGCGGATCGCTCCATGTGATAACTTACTCCCTTTGTTTCGCCCATTAAACAGATATTCTTCTGGTCTATATTGCCTATAGTATTTTCGCAATATCTCTATGAGTAGTTCGGGTATGTCGATGTATCTGTCTTTTGATCCCTTGCCTTTTCGTACTAGTATCTGATGCCTATCACTCATGATGTCTTCTGGCTTTAGATGTATTAATTCTCCAGCTCTGAGTCCCGTAGCATATAGTGTGATGATGATTGCTTGATGTTTTTTATTTACTTGGCTACCTTCAATGAGTTTTTGTATTTCCTGCTGGCTAAATATCTGTGGTAAGGTTCGCTCTTTCTGTGGTCTCGGTAGTTTTTTAAAACTCCAGGGCAATTCCAGTACTTCTCTAAATAGCTTTCGCATCGCTGAGTAGATGTTATTCATCGTTTGCCATTTGGCTCCATGGTTTACTCGCTCTAGTA
>JACKFZ010000012.1 GCA_020632215.1 Candidatus Nomurabacteria bacterium
TGATGAAGCAACAAAAGTTTGGGATATTATTGAATCTTTTTATAAATCAGTTGGTTTTGAAGAACTAAAAATTAGACTGTCCCTGAGAGATCCTAATACTCCTGAAAAATATAAAGGCTCTGAAGAAGTCTGGAAAAAATCTGAAAATCAACTACGAGAAATTATACAAAAAAAAGGTGCCGAGTATTTTGAAGCAGAAGGAGAAGCCGCTTTCTATGGACCAAAGATTGATTTCATCAGTCGTGACTCTCTTAGCCGAGAATGGCAAGTGGCAACAATACAAGCTGACAGAAGTATGCCTGAAAGCTTTGATTTAAATTGTATTAACGAGAAAGGAGAGAAGGAAAGAGTAATAATGATTCATGCAGCAATCATGGGATCTATTGAAAGATTTTTGAGTATCTTTATCGAACACACAAATGGTAACTTCCCTTTCTGGATCTCGCCTGTTCAAGCAAAAATAATTCCTATTGCAGAAGCACATTTTGAATTTGCTCAGAAGATAAAAGAGCAATTAGCAGATTTTAGAATTGAAATTGATGATTCAAAAGATAGCTTTGGGAAAAAAGTTAGAAATGCAAAGACAGAAAAAGTGCCATATTTCATAATCATTGGTGACAAAGATATGGAAGCAAACAAAGTTACTCTAGAATCTAGAGATGAAGGTCAAATAGGTCAATTGAGCATTGAAGAGTTGATAGAAAGATTTAAAAAAGAGAATTAAAAATACAATGTCTTCCTGAACTTGATTCAGGATCTAGTAAAAAACCCCGGCTCAGAGGCCGGGGCGACAGTATTTGGAAGTTTTTTGTTTTATGCAATCTCTTTTGCTAACCTGTTAGCTTCTTTGAAAGCTGAAATAGTATCTTGCTTTGTCTTTTGACCTCGTCTCTTTGCGATGAAGTAAACTACTAGGGCACTCCATACAAATATTAGAGCTATATATCCAATCAATGTCAGAGTCTCTTTTGCACCAGTATATGGCACCTCTGAAAGATAGACAGAACTTAGAGATGAGTATGTTCCTGTAGGAACTGATATTGGAGTTGGTGTTACATAGTATGACCCAACGTTTGAAGCAAATATACCTCCTTGACCATTATTAGTAGGTACTCCATTAAAGCTTCCGTTGATTTCTAAATCGTAGTCATCATGACTATCATTGAAGCTACCAATTATGTCATCGTCTGAGTATGTTCGAATACTATTATCAGTCACCTCAACTGATCTATCGCTGTTATCTGTAAAAGTATATGTTGATCTATATGTTGAGTTAGTGTTACTTGAATTTCTTTCTACACTACTTGATCTGTTGCTTGCATTTGAGTTTGAAGTTTGTCTATTGTTTGAAAAACCTAGTGAACCTCCTAGAGATCCTAATGATCCTCCACAGTTACCACCAAAGTAACCTCCTCCACAACCTAAAGTTCCGCCTGAAAGAATGCTTCCTGAGTCACCACAACCGAAGCTACCACAACCTGAAGAACCTCCTGATGGTACTAAGTAATATTGGTCTAGATAAGAGTCTTGGGTTAGTAATCCATTTGAAT
>JACKFZ010000013.1 GCA_020632215.1 Candidatus Nomurabacteria bacterium
CACATTGACGAGCTTTGCGTGAGTTTACATTTATTACCACCGGAGCTTTTAAATTGGCAGTCATTTGTGTGGGATCTTCTGGAATTGTTACAATAGTAAAATATCTCAGATTATCATCTTTACTCGCTTCAATCACCAAAAGGTCTAAACGAGAGAGATCTACTTTGTAACTGCCAGCAAACAGTTCGGGTTCTAAAATGGGAAATGCAATTCCTGGATTTTCACAACTTTGTAACCAGGCAAAGATTTCGTCATTAGGATCATCTAACAAAACAAATTCTCTTAAACCTATAAAACCAAGTAAACCTTCTGGAAATGTGAGAATGTCTTCTTCGGTCAGCTCAACAGCACCAAATCTAGACGTTTGTATCCTCATTACTTTCCCCCTTACCTATATTGAGAATGCCCCTATAAAAGAGACACCGCAAGGCAAAATTTGGTTAAATCAAGGAGAATTTACTAAAAAAATATTGGAAAGCTTTAACAAGACTTTTCTTTTTGATGTTTATCCTATTAAAAATACATTATTTTTTTATAATTTATGTTTTTAATAGTTTTGCTACAGCGCGTGAGTTTTCTGAGCTTGATAACGCAGATTGTTCATTTTGTGTCTGAATGGCTTGATAAACTTCTTCCCTATGAATCTTTGTGTCTTTTGGGGCTTCAATACCTAGACGAACTTGCTTTCCTTTGATTTGAACAACACGGATTTTGATATGATCATCAATCGCAATGCTTTCTCCGAGCTTCCGAGTTAAAACCAGCATTTTAGGTCTCCTTCAACATCCTAGTCAAAGATTGAGCCGTACTCTCGTTCAATCTTAAAACGCTATCCAATATTAATTATTGGTACTGCACTTACCTTAACGGGTAAAAAAGCATTGAACCTTAGCTATTATTTTTACTAATTATTGTCAAGTCAGCTGTTTCTTCCTCTATTAAAAATTAACAATTCAGGAAGACTTTCTTTGTAAAAAATCTATTTCTTAGTCTAGTCAAAACCCAGAATATTTGATCTAAGACTTCATAGAAGTATGAAAATTATTATTTTGTTATTTTTTTTAAATCTAGTTGCTTGCAGTTCGCAACAAATGGCATTGAAAAGTGATTATCAAGAGTCCCTAGCCTCCTATAGAAGAGGGGACTATGAACAGGCAAAAAAAGAGTTTCCAAATAAAGAAAAAAAAGGCTTTATTACATCCACTGAAAAATTAATGCTGGACTTAGTTGGCGGCGAACCCCAGCCCTACCTTTATCTAGATCTGGCAAAAAATTTAGAAAAAAGACAGGTTACTTATGTTTCACAAGAGGCTGCTAACTTTTTTTATATGGAAACAGAAGAGGGTTATTATCCAGCGGAACATGAGGTCATTAGTTTTCATATTTTACTTGGATATGCATTTGCCAAAAGAAATTTACCTGAGGAAGCCTGTGTTGAAGCACGTCGAGCTAGCGAATATTTAGAAGGTTCTTACGATAATCAACGCAGCGAATTTGATGATCCTGCCTTGCGCCTCTGGTTAGCTGGTTTATTCACTTATTGTGGTGAATGGGAGCACGCTAAAGTCGATCTGCGAGTGGCGGCAAAACAACTTGCAAATCCACAATTAAAGGCCTTAAGTCTTCAAGATAAACCTCCTGCACACATATATTTGGCGCTTTTAGGAGACGGACCTGAAGTTCAGCCAAAAAACAACTCCAATGGGAGTAACATTAATAATTTAGACAAAGTCGAGTTCATTTCTGATTTGCCATC
>JACKFZ010000014.1 GCA_020632215.1 Candidatus Nomurabacteria bacterium
TATGCCGTTTGAGCTTTTTCTAGTTTTTCCGTTTTTATTGCAAATACAGTTGTGAATCGATCTATTTGTGATTTTACACTTTGTCTATCAAACTCATCTTCTAGAATCTGGGCTTGAATGAAGCGTGCGCGTGACTTGGCATAGGAAGAGGCATCACCATTCATACTTAGTACTTTCATGGACTCAGTGAATGCTGAAGAATAATTTTTAGCAGAAAACAATTTCTCAACAAAATATAGCTTAGCTAAGCTGGCCTGTGGCTGCAAATTTGCCTTAATAATTTCTTCTAATAATTCTTCATGTTTTTTTGTACTTGTGTTTTTGTTAATCTTTTCTAACTGTAACAAAGCATGATTTTTATACTTTTCTTCAGAACTATTTTTTATTTGGTTATATATGTATTCTGCAGCTGAAATTTTTGCCTGTAAAACTAAAAAGTCTGCGCCTAAGGCTTTCCACTTCCATTTATTGCTTGTATCTGTATCACTTAATTTAAATAAGACGTCTGTGGCTTTGTCTAAATGCCCCATGTTTTCATAAGCTTGAGCGGCTTTTAAAAGAGCCGAATTAGCATTTTCAGATTTTGGGAATTGATTTGCAAATTCAAATGATGCATCAGCTCCCCCTTTTAAATCTGCCAGCTTAAAATACAATTGAACAGCATTCCAACCGGCTTTTTCTGCCAACTTAGAATTTGGGTTTTCTTTTACAAATTTCAAATACTTAGCAATGGCATCTCTAATTTTTCCAGATTCCTCTTGAGTTTGAACTTCTAAGAAATAGGCTTGTTCATAGATATTTTGCAGTTTATCTACTCTATTGCCATCTAATTTTTTATTACCCATTAATTGTTTTGAGTAAGATTGTAAGGAAGAGTAATCTTTATTGTGATTAAGAATATCTAAATAAAGATCTTGAGCTTGTGTTCCTTTATCTGAGTTTGTATATTTAGATCCTAAACTTAAAAAAATTGGAGCTGCTAATTTATATTTTGATTTATCGTAATATATAAGGCCCAATTTAAATTCCACATCTAAATGAAATTGTCCTGTTGGGTGTTGTGTTGAATACTGTTTAACCAGATTTGCAAATCTTGTTTCATCTTTTTCAGACCACTTACTATCTGTTACAGCTTTTTCCATTGCTAAAATTGCACCATATCTAGTTTCATGACCTAAAGTACTGTCTTTAGTTGATAAACCTACAAGTTCATAATTTTCAGAGGATTGACGATATTTTTTTCTTTTAAACTGTAACTGTGCCAATGAGAAGCGAGCCTTATCTCTTTTTTCAATGTCTTTATTATTCTCCAAATATAAAGAAAAGGCCTCTTCAGATACATCTGCGAATGAATTATAATCTTGATTTTTTTCCCAAGTACTTAGCCATTTTTGTGCTAATTTTATAGCTGTAGATCTGAATCCATTATCACAATTTTCTATTTCTGTTTTCATTTTCTCTTTGTTACGTTGAATGGACCAACGACTTGTTGCCAAACAAATATTTGAATACTCTTTTAATTGCAATACAGCTTTGTTGCGAT
>JACKFZ010000015.1 GCA_020632215.1 Candidatus Nomurabacteria bacterium
TAAATGTAGAACAAATTTTCCTCTAGAGGAAAAATATTTTTCCACCGTGGCAAAATATTTTTCTACCGTGGCAAAATTATTTTGCTCAAGAGCAAAAATCTTTTCCATAGGGAGGGGAAATTGGCTTGAAAAACAAGCCCTTTTTGGAGGGTCAAATGGACTGGGCCTTCGGTCAGCAAATCTTTCGCTGCGGTGCGAAAAAATAACAGTTTTAACCGTAAGTTTGCTGGTGTGGTTGGTAGGACTATTGAAAAAGTTTAAGGCTTGAGTGATAATAGACTTATAGAAATGTTGGAAGAATTAGATTTGAGATCTAATCCATTAGATGGAAAAAGATAGCGAAATATTTACAGGAAAATTGCCGCTAAACATTGTTATGTGCATTAACACAATATAAGGCGCAATCATAGAATTAATGATTACCATTGAATTATCTTCTTCTCTAGAAAAACAAAGAAAAAAAACGAAGGCTATTAACCTGGATACTCTGGAATGGGATGGGTTCACTAAACTTATCTTTTCGATAGTCCATACCATCACTGGTGGGTATATCCTCGATGATTTAGAAGAATTAGAAAAGGTTGCGAATAGTATACGAGAGCATTATCAGAACGAAATAGTCCTCTCAGAAAAATCAAATAATTTTGATGAGATTAAGCATGTTATTCAGTTAAGTTACAGTTATATTCGAGAGTTTGAGTTAAAGGACTATGGTCGTATTTATTCATCATTTGATCCAACATTATTACAAATAATGGAACGACCAATTCTGGAACTAGCAATCGCCAGTTATTGGAAGTTAGATATAGATGAAGCACGTCAATTTGTACAAGAAGTTTGTCATTTGTATGATAGCTCGCTGAATAATTTTGGAGATATTTTTGTTGGTTTATCTGGCATAGAAGCCGTACGTACTCTTGTTTTGCACAATTTTAAAAGTGTATGGTTTTCCAAAATCAGACGAACTGATATTTTTCTTAGCGGAAGGAACAAACTTAGACCGAGTATATCATTTGCCGCTAAACTAAGCCCTTATCTTGAGAGTTATCAACGAAGCAAAATAAAAAAACAATTAAAAGTTTATGAAATCACCCCAGCCAAGGTCATTACAATTCTTGCTTACCCAGAGATAATTTCAATTTCTTTAGAATTATATACCGGAATTGAAGAAACAGAGAGCTTTATAGAAACGATTAATCAATTATTAGTAACCAAGGTGACACCTGTCGAGGTACTTAAGGCTATAGATGATTTAATAGAAGTCAATCCCAGTTATTTCCCTACACCAGGGTTGGAAAAAAAACATTATGACTATGGACATCTTTTCCCTAACTATAAACTAAACCCAAAAAACATTGCCCGAATTATTTCTAACCCTGAACTTCTTCCTATGGCAAAACAGTTAGTTGAAGAGATTTCTGGTGAAACATCTCAAAAGAATAGAAAAATACTCGACGACCCTCTGAGTGTAATTGAGCAAGACCAAGTTATTGATCAACTGAGTCAATCTATCATAGACTTTGATCACTCCAAATTTGAAAAGATCAAACAATTTAATCACCAATGCTGGAACGAGATAGTAAGTGAAGAACGTCGCTATCAGGTTCCCTCAAAAGGTCGAGCAGTCATTATAACCTCAGATTTTTTGTTTGAGCTTTTGTATCTAAAATCAGTTCGATTTGTTCAGGAAAAAGTTAACTCCCCTGGTGTCTTTGCCAAATTAGAATTTCTATTTGATGAGAAATATATAATACAGGAGGTAAAGATTAATTCATCGGGTGTAATTACAGGTTTTCACTCCAAGGTCACCCAAATTGGAATTGAAGAAATTATTGATGCAATCGTTTTATCATATTATCGAGATCTAGTTTTGCCTGGTAGTGTATATGAGGCCGGATTAAGTAATGGCAAACAGCGACAAGCAAAAGCAAAGAAAGAACCATC
>JACKFZ010000002.1 GCA_020632215.1 Candidatus Nomurabacteria bacterium
GATAGTCTTAAATGAACTGCTCTTTTACAGGTATCTATGCTCGCATCTGGACATAGTTCTATTTGAGAAATCTCTATCATTATTTCAGGTTTATCATCAAAAGCAGGTGCATCTATACCATAAAAAAGTTGCATAATGGCACGTTCTTGCAATTTAACAGACCCTCCTGTCACATTAGCAGGCATTTGTGCAAGTTGTATCAAAATATCGGGAATTTCATTAAAAATATAGCGATAAGCAAGCAAATCATCTAACTGATTTATAACATCAGTGAGCTCTTTACCTTCTTTACCACCTTCACTAATAATTTCTAATAAAGTGTTGGCATTATCCCTAAAAGAGGGTTCGTTTATAGACTCAGACATTTTTTACATAATTACTTAATACTTACAATATTACCATAACGCTCAAAAACCCACTCTACGAGGCGGTTCCCCCCGAACTAGAACAAAGTTCAGTTCGGGGCAGGCAACTTTTTGCGGGTATGTCCACCACTTTTCTTGAATAACCTGTAAGTCTTTGTCACTTATAGGTTTTTTCATTTCTAATCCACCCTCCTATCTATCTGTTTATAAGCTTTTTGTCGGTGACCGATAGCCAAGATGTATATTGTTTTAGATTTTATTTGAAAGATTATTCTAAATTTTCCAACTCTTAGACTTCTCAAATTTTTTAAACTCTTTCGTAATGGCTTTCCAAAAGTAGAAGGATCTTTACATATCTTTTCTTCAACAGCTTCTTTAATTAACAAAATGGTTGCTTTACCCAAACCTTCCAAGTCTTCTTCAACTTTATAGTGATAAATAGTCTCCCACATTAAAATCCAAGTTTACGCCAAAAGTCGTTATGCTTAAAGTATTTAGCATCTTTTTCTTTTAGTCTTTTTTCAGCAATTTTTAATAAGCTGGCATCTTCTTCAATTTCAATTGCACTTTTTAGAAGTTCTGATATTTTTGTCGCTTCTGGAACTTGATCCCTTTCTGCTAAAAGTTTAACTGCCTCTTCTAGATCTGGACTTAGTGTTATATTCAGTCTCCTTTTTGTAGTAGCCATAGTGCCATTAGTGTATCAAAAGTGTATCACTTAAGTCAAGTGGCTTGAAATTTTCATTCTAACTTCTTTGCCAAGGCTCCACATACGCGGGCACTTTCCCTATCAGTCAGGTTATTCAATGTAGTTTGAGTAAAAACCTTTACAAAACATTTGTATCTCTTTCTTCCCCATGTCTCTCGGCTTCAACTGCAATTTTTTCCATCATCAAAACAACATCAGTTGGATTGTCACCAGTTGCTGTTTCATTAGAAAGCATAATGGCATCAGCATTAGTTAGTACAGCATTAGCGACATCTGTGACATCAGAACGAGTCGGAATATCTTTTTCCATCATAGAAGACATCATTTCTGTTGCCACTATCACTGGCTTCCCTGCTTGATTGGCTTTTTCTATTAAATCTTTTTGAATAAAAGGAATTTGTTCAAGTGGCACCTCATTACCAAGATCACCACGAGCAACCATAACGGCATCAGCTTCTTTCAAAATTTCATCAATATTTTCTACAGCTCTTTGACGCTCAATTTTAGCGATAATTTTCGCCTTAATATTTTTTTCTTTTAAAACATCTCTGAGACCTGAAACGTCTTTACCAGATCCAACGTAAGACAAAGCTACATATTCAGGCTCATTAGACTCAGCCCATTCTAAGTCTTGCTTATCTTTTTCTGTGATAACATCACAAGCATCTTTATCAAAATGATGACCAAAACCTTCTACATTTTGTTCTCGTGGCCCAGACAGATCTTGAATAATAGGAATTCTTTTTTCTAGCTCACTACCAACCTCTCTAATCATTCTGACAAAATCAGACATCTCTTGATGTGTTCCCCAAGAAAAATTTAATCTAGCAACATCCATACCTTTCTCTGCCATTTCTTTTATTATTTCTTTGGTCTTGGAAGATGGCCCTATGGTGGCAACAATCTGTGTTCTCGAATTCATAAGTTAATTTGCAAAAATTTCTATTAATCTTTTATATTTTACGTCTCTTTCCAGCTTATTTGGTGCCCCAGCTTTCAAACCATAAGTTCCAAAAGCGTAAGCCAAATCAGCAACAAAATCATCCATTGTTTCACCACTACGATGACTAACAATACAATGAATATTATTCTCTCTAGCCAACTGCATTGTTTCTAAAGTTTCTGTTAAAGTTCCAATTTGATTTGGCTTAATAATAATAGCGTTTATACTCTTTTCATCAATAGCCCTTTGAAGAAGAATTTTATTGGTAGTAGTCAAATCATCTCCAACAATTAAATTATCAGGGTATCTTTTGAAAATCTCTGCAAAAGATTTAAAATCCTCTTCTTGAAAAGGATCTTCGATTGAAGTTAATCTCTGCTCTCTGATAAGATTGTCATAAATTTCTAACAAATCATCTTTAGATTTTTTTTCACTACCCATAGTATAATTTCCATCTTGATAAAAGGAGGAGGCAGCAATATCAACACCAATATCTACTGGAAAATCTAGGCCAGATTCATGAACAGCTTGATTGATTAAATTAAAAGATTCTTTAGGATCTTCTGTTTCAACAATAAAACCTCCTTCATCCCCCTTTACTATTTCATCAACTTTTTTTTCTCTCTTTATTATTGCTAACAATTTTGATTGGATTTTTTTTCCTGTTTCGTAAGCTTCTGTAGGATTATCAGTTTTCGGAATGATGATATGTTCTTGGAATGATGTACCTCCTTGAGCGTGCTTTCCGCCATTAATTAAATTCATATATAAATAAGGAACTTTTTGAGATGGTTTAATATCTGAGAATTTTCTCAAATATTGATAGAGTGGAATCCCTTGATCTTTAGCCGCAGCTCTGGCACAAGCCAAGCTAACTCCGATTATACTATTGCCACCCAATCTGCTCTTATTTTTTGTACCATCAAGATCAATCATGATGTGATCAATTTTTTCTTGTTCCAAGACATCTAATCCAATCAAGGAGCTCTTTATTTCACCTTCAATTTTCTCAATAGCTTGCAAAACTCCCTTTCCATCTTCATCCCTTAATTCAACAGCTTCGTGAATACCAGTGCTAGCTCCGGATGGCACCGAGAAAGACCCAGTATTTGTTTCAGTTTCAACAATCACTTTGATAGTTGGATTGTCACGAGAATCTTTTATTTCTTCTGCTTTTATATTTTTTATTATTGCCATTTTAGTAAAATCATCAGATCTGAAACGTTGGCCTCAACTTTACCTGTAAAAATCAAATTATTAGACTTCTTAAATATAGTAAAAGAATCTAAACACCTTTTATATTTTTCAATATCAAGTCCCATTTGTTCCAATTCTTTTTTGGTATTTGAATCTATTATTGCGCCAGCAGCCTCACCATTATCATGACCATCAGAAGCAAAAGATATAAATATTTGATTTTCTTTTATATGATCCAACATTTCCAAAGCCAACATGCTATTACGACCACTAAGTCCTTCGCAATTATCAGGAACTATTAGCTTTGTTTCTCCACCAGCCAAAACAACAGTGTTGTCATTGATCTCATTTTGTAACTTTGAACAAATTTCTTTGGGAAAATCATATATCTGACAAGAGAATTTGTTTGTTTGATAACCAAGCTCGATGGATTTTGCTTGCATTGCATCGACTGCATTGTGATTAGAAACTAGTACAATATTTGTAACTTTTTCAAAATATTTATCATCCTTTGGAGTTTCTAATAGGTCAAAACTTCCAAGATTGTACTTATCTATAATATCTTGGGCATTTTGGATAGTCGAAACATCTTTGTAAGTTGGACCCGAAGCCACCACGCTACAATCGTCACCAGGTACATCAGAAAAAATCAAACTCACAATAGTTGCAGGATACAAGTATTTGGCTAATCCTCCACCTTTTAAGTCAGAGATATGACGCCGAACCGTATTCAGTTCTCCAATATCTCCACCAGATCTCAGAAAAGCATCGTATAATTTTTGACTTTGTTGGCACTCTTCATCAGAAGAACACAAAAGCGAACTTCCACCACCACCAATCACAGCAACCACAAGATCATTCTCTGTCACCAAATCTCCAATTTTTATAATATCTTGCGATGCATCAAGGTTAACTTGGGAAGGGATTGGATGACTGCCGACATATGTATCAATTGCATTACACTTCGATTCCCTTATACCAATGGCAACCCCTTTTTTAATTCTATTATCAAAAATTTCCTCAATAGTCTTGGCTGCCTGACAAGCCACCTTGCCACAACCAACCAAATAAATATTTTCATAATCATTTAAATCAAAACTATGATCATTAACATTTAAAATATTACCGTGTATTTTCATTGAGGTCCTTATTGCATTGTCGGTATCTATTGCATCATAAGCAGCCTCAGTTATCTCTAGTGCATCCTTATGATATTTTGTCTTGGTCAATTCATTCTTATTTTTGATCCAGTCTTTAATTTTCATAATTATTTTTTAGAAACATTATTTTTCACCTCACCACCAACAAATGACTTTATATTATCTATTGTGGTTTGAAGTATTTCTTCTTTCGCCTCCTTAGTATTAAAAGCAATATGTGGAGTGACAATAACGTTTTTCATATCAATCAATTTGTGATCTGCTAAAAGAATCTGAAATTCGTCAATATCATTGATCTCCTCTGTCACTAGATCAAGTTCATCATTCAGTATTCTCTCTCCCTCCAAGACATCAAGTCCTGCTCCCGCAATACGCTTTTCTTCCAAAGCATTGACCAGAGCTTTGGTATCAACAATTTCGCCACGAGCAGTATTTATCAAAAAGGCGTTCTTCTTCATCAATTTCAATTTTTCTTCGCTAATCAAATGATGTGTTGCCTTTATATACGGCACGTGGATAGTAACAATATCAGAATTTTTCAACACATTATCGAGAGTATTATACTCAAAACCAATCTCAGTGGCAGAATCTTGATCTTCAAAAACATCGAAGGCAATGACTTTCATAGAAAATCCTCTGGCAATCTTTATGACATTTTTTCCGATATTCCCCGTTCCAATAACACCAATCGTTTTGCCTTGTAAATCAAAACCTTCATAATCCTTCACATCAGTCATTCCGTTTTCTCTCAATCTATCATAAGCAGCATAAGATTTTCTTGAAAGTCCTAAAATTAGCGAGAAAGTATATTCAGCCACTGTTCTAGAACCATATGTTGGAACGTTTACAACAACTATACCCTTCTCTTCTGCGGCTTTTACATCAATATGATCAAAACCCATTGACCTTGTGGCAATTAACTTCAAATCTGTAAATCGATCGATAAACTCCTTTGTGATCTTAGTTTTGATAAAGACAGATAAAATATCAACATCTTTTATTTGGCTACTATTTTCGTCTGCATCTCCAGATACAAAAATCAACTGATGTTCTGATAATCCTTCTTTTATCTTTTCCATTTCTTCTGATTCTGTGCTCAAAAATGCTATTTTCATAATCTAATATTAGCAAAAGACACAAGTAAGAGTAAGTCTTATGCTTTTATTTTTTTCAATAAAAAAGAGGTACTCTAATTCTTTTTTCCTAAAATGTAATACAATGCTAGCGGAGCTGCCCAATTGGCCCATCTTTCCAAGAAGTCCCAAATTGGTTCTCCTCCAAATGGCCATCGAACAAGCGCTGTCCACAATCCCCAAAAAGACATCCAGAGCAACAGAGGTCTGACTGGTTTTACCAGAACTAAAATAGCCAAACAAACGTCCATAATCCCTATTAATAAAAGTAAGGTTGTAATGGTATCTGGATTAGAAATACCAAAAGCTTCAAAATATCCGAACCAACCTTGTTTTGCTTGTAACGCAAACACTCCGTGTCCTAAGAATTCTCCAAAAACACCGAGTCTCAAAATCCATTCTAATTTTTTATTCATATAAAGTAATAATATCAAAAGATTTATTAAAATAAACTAGATTTTAATCTTTTTTTGTGAATGCCCTCTGTATCGACTATATACCATGCTAAAATCAATAATTATTAGAGTAATAGCAATTATATGAATAAAGTTATTATTTGGATTATTGTAGCTGTTGTATTTGTCGGTGGAGGCATTCTTGTTTTTTCAGAAGATAAAAATGGTGCTGATGACAATGGCAAAATGATGGAAGAAGATTTTGCAGGTTCTGTTAAAGATTTATTTCTTTCTGGAAAAAATGTTACCTGCACCTTTTCTAGAACAGATGAAAATGGAGAAATGGCTGGAACAGTTTATATCAAAGCATCAGAAGAAAAGGTCCGTGGTGATTTCACATTAAAGCAATCAGACGGCAACGAATTCGAAACTCATGTTATCAATGACAACCAATACGGCTACACTTGGGGCACTTCTCCATTTGGAACTATGGCTATCAAGTTTGATGTCTCAGAGGATAACAAAGATGATACAGAAAGTGACGATCAACCTTTTAACCCTGATGAAAAGCTAGATTATAAATGTAAGTCTTGGAATATCGACGAAAGCAAATTTACTCCACCAAGCGATGTAGAGTTCCAAGATTTTTCTCATGAAATGCAAATGATGCAAGATAGTCAAGCTAGTGTAAAAAATTCGCAATGTAGTGCCTGTGATCAAATACCTGATCCAAATTCCCAAGCACAATGTAGAGCTGCGCTGGGGTGTTAGAAAGACTAACCTTTACAAACTCAGCAAACTTTTATAGAATAGTAATACATTCGGGATTACCCGCGACCCCGCAAGGGGAACATCAAAACCGCTTAAAGCGGTTTTTCATTTTAAATACAAGTTACAAAAGCCAGTCTTAATATTTTCCAAATCATTGTCATCTAATGTCCCTAACTTACCATACAGTCTTCTATAATCTATAGTTCTAGATTGATGCAAACTTGCTGTGGCTTTAATGTCTTTGTGAATAAAAGAGACATACCAACTACCTTCTTTATGTTTAGTAGAAGTTGGAATGACAAAATATAATCCATGTGACAATTTTTTAAATATAATTACTGGCCTAGAAAATAATTTACTCTTGCCACCAATCTCAAAACCAACATTTTCTCCTACACTAGCCCACCAAATATCTCCTTCGGAGACATAAGGTGGTTTATGATCATAAAGATCCAACTTTCTTTTTAACTTCATCCAATTCACGAAATCTTTCACAGTAATAGAGTATTAAAACACTTAGAGTTAAACTAAAGATAAAGTAAAAATAAAATGTTTATGAATTATTGCCCCATTCTCACCTTTCATATATACTCCTAGCTATGAAAAACAAGTATCAAATCCTTCTCTACTATATGTACACAAACATTGTTGATCCAGAAACAATGAAGAAGTGGCAATTGGAACTTTGTAAAAACCTTGGTTTAAAAGGCAGGATTATCATTGCTCATGAAGGTATCAATGGCACTGTTGAAGGAACAATCAAAGATACTAGAAAGTATATGAGCGAAATGAAAAAAGACTCTCGATTCAAAAATATTCATTGGAAAAGAAGTGCTGGGGATGGAGACAGCTTTCCTCGCCTATCAGTCAAAGTAAAACCAGAAATTGTAAATCTTGGCCTAGGTGATGATGATATAGATCCGAATAAAATTACAGGGACAAGATTAAAGCCAGATGAACTGCACAAATGGTATGAGGATGGTGAAGAGTTTGCCATGATAGATATGAGAAACGACTATGAACATAAAGTTGGTAAATTTGAAAATTCTATTGAGCCAGAAACAAAATATTTTAGAGACTTAAAAGGTCAGATGAAAACTATTGAATATTTGAAAGATAAAAAAGTAATTACAGTTTGTACTGGGGGTGTCAGATGTGAAAAAGCATCTGGCTATCTAAAGTCACAAGGATTCAAAGAAGTTTACCAACTAGATGGAGGTATTGTTAGCTATATGGAAAAATATCCTGGAGAAAATTTCCAAGGTTCTCTATATGTTTTTGATAAAAGACAGACAATGCATTTCGATAAACCAGAAAATCATCAATTCATTACATCATGCGAGCATTGTCATGAACCGTCTGACTATATGTGCAATTGTGCTAATACTAAGTGTAATAAAAAATACGTTGGCTGCCCAAAATGCGTACCAAGCAACAGACATCGAGTTTGTAAGGAGTGTGAGAAAGTGGCGGTTGTTTAGTCATTGTTCTATTTGACAAAAAACATAAAGAGTCTTAGCTTACTCTTTGAACCCTCGCACCAACATAAAACTTAAACCGCAGAAAAAATGATTACGCCATTAATAATCATTGCCGTGATTTTTGGTTTATTACTATCATGTGTGTTTGCTTTGATACTTGTAACCGTTCACATCATCCAAAGAAAGAGATGTGTCACAGCCACCCTCAAAATCTTAGATGAAGCTTCAAGCCCCATGTCAGTAGAAGATCTATTGAGACAAGCCAATAAACAGGCTCGGACTTTGGTGATGATGCAATTCTTTGTAATTGAATTAGCTTTACTCGAGAACTCAGACTATATCCGAAGCCACATCCTAAATGGTAGACGACTTTTCAACATAACCTTAAAAGGTCAAATGTTGCGTCGATAAAAAAATCGTAAATATAAAAACCCAAGCGATGAGGGTTAGAGTCGCACTATTTTTATTTCTTAGCTAAGCTCTTGTTTAATTTTTTTAAATAACTCCAAACACCTTTGTCACCTTGCCCCAAAGCCCAGACTGACATTCCTCGAAGTCCATATTGATCGATAATACCCTGCTTCATTTCAAAACTCTGATCATTATCGCACCAGATAGTGTGATGTACTCCATCTCTTTCAAAATTAATTACTTCGGCACCCAACTCATTATCAAATTTTCGACTTCTGCTAGATTTTTTTGCTTTTTTGTATGCTTTTTCAGTCAAATTGTAAGTGGTACTATTCGTTCTAACTCCATCTTGCCATTGCCAACAATACGCCGGAATACCCAGAGATAGTTTTTCAGCAGGAGCTTGATCCAGCATATAATTCAAAATTCTTTTTACATATGGGAGAGAAGCAACTGGGCCAATAGAATTTGGGTCATCATAAGTCATCAGAGAAAGAAAATCAGAATATTTTGCTAACTTTTTATAATCATAAGCACTACTCCAATCCTGAGTCTTACTATTTGGATCATAATCATCGGAGCGGACAATGACCGCTACACTAAATTCCAGACCTTCTGCTTGCATTCTCTCATAAGTCTTTTTTACAAAATCCACATACATATCTCTATCTAGGTGATTTATATTTTCAAAATCAAATTGCCATCCAGCGTAATCATTTTTCTTAGCTTCTTTAACCATAAAATCAATGATTTTATCTTGAGCGCTAGGAGTAATCAAAATTGTAGACATCAATACTTTACTAAAATCATCCTGAACTATGAGTGGCACAGTTTTGACTTTTCTCTTTTTTGACTCTTTGATGAGCTTTCTTTCTTTTGGTTTTGAAATATTCAAATCATACCCAACTTCATAAATCTGAGGTGCAACAACATCTATCTGCTTATAATTCTTTTTAAAATCAGAAAGTCCATAAACATTATTAAAAAAGTAGAAAAGGTTCTCTCCGGCAAAAGCAGAGTGTGGCACAGCAATTGATATTAGTAAAAATAAAGTAATTAATTTTTTCATTCTAGTATTGACCCTATTTTAGCAGATTTCTTAGCAAAAGGTTACAAACTGTGATACAAGACTAATAGTCCAAGAAACATCATGGCCACAAAAATCAGCTTTGGCAGAATGACTTTTTTTGATATGTCTTCTTTGATAAGTTTTGGAAAGAATATAGTTAGAATAACGCCTATTAAGATAGTAAAGAATGGCTGAACACCATTGAAAATCTGGACCAGTGCTACTGGTGTCAGTATAAAAGCAAAGCTAAAGATCATCAGTGCACTTATGTTTAATGTTTCATTTAAAATATTGAGAGTAATCATTTGACCAGTGGCAGACTGAAAAACCTTCTTGAGTTCAGTTCTAATCTTTTTACTAAAAATAATAATCAGAATTCCTAAAATGCCAGCGCCTATAGATTCCCAAAAGAAATTTACCCAAAAATTTCCTTCTACTAATCCAACAAATCTAAAAATATTAGACTGAATAGCTAGCGTCAGAGAAGACAAAAGTGTTAATAAAAGGACTTTCTTATTAAAAGTAGCTTTACTACGAAAGTCTAGAGATAATCCAACAGCAGCAAACATTACTATGAAAATGGCAATAACCTGGGTATGAGTCAGTATATCTCCTAAGAAAATATAGCCAATAATATATGAAAAGATTGTAATGGTTTGAAAAAACGGTGCCACTAAAGAAGCATCATTTTCTTCTAATGCTCTATAGTATGGAATGAAGCCAAGCATCGACAATGCACCAGAGATAAAAAGAATGAGAATGTAAATTAAATCGATATTAAAATCTAAATGAAAGAAAAAGAAAAATGGCAGAATAACTAAACTAGCCAGAGATGAAATTACCACCAAGAGCATTACTCCCTTTTCCTTAAAAAATCGAGATAACAAATATTTATCAAGGTAAACACTAATGGACCATAGCAGTGGAGGTAATAAAAGAAGTAGAAACCAAGACATAGATAAATTTTATCAGAAATTAATGATGGTGGTGATTATGACCTTCTACCTCCTTTAGTTTGTCTGAGAACCAGACTGCCAAAAAAGTAGTAACAGGCACAGTAAGTATTAACCCTATGCTACCAACGATAGTTCTAGCAATCTCTGTTGAAAAAATCTCATTATTAATAATAGTTCCAAAAGATGCCTCGCTTTGCGAGAACCAAAGAAGCAATGGTAAAGATACTCCAGCATATGCCAAAACTATAGTATTTACTAAAGCACTTACGTGCTCCCTTCCTACACGTATAGCTTTTTCATATAAAACTTTCTTAGAAATTTTTTCAGAAGCAGACTTAATTTCATGAACTACGGCTACTTGTGTAATAGCGATATCATCCAAAACTCCAAGTACACCGATGATTATTCCGCCCAAGAGTAACCCTTGAAAATCCAACATCCCGCCAGTACTAAAATTCAAATATGTTGTCTCGTCAGAAAAAAATCCAGACAGACTCAATATTTTTATCGATAGATTGGCCAATATTCCAGTAATCAAAATTGTTAGCACCGTACCACCATATGCAATAACAGAACTCATTTTAAATCCATGAGTAAAGAAAATTGCAACAAACAAAATCAAAGAACCAATCAAAATACTAGTCACTATCGGGTTATAGCCCTTGATCAGAAGTGGTAATAAAACGTATACAATAACCAAAAAACTTCCCACCAAACTAATCAAAGATCTGAATCCTTGCCACTTACCAAAAATCAAAACCACTGAAGCAAACAGTATGGCCAGAAAAGCAATAGCTACTCTCCTGTCTACATCTCTTACTGAATATAATTCTTGTCCGGAAATAGTTTTTAAATAATTTAGAAAAAACTTTTGACCTTCTTTCAAGATAATGTAATCATTTTCAAATTCGACTACCTCATCTTTCTTTTCACCTTCAAGAATCTGAACTTTTATATACTGCACTTCAGTTTTAGTATTGGTGCCAGGAATAATTTTCTCTTCTTGATTTGAAACTTCAATAACTTTAGCTTTCCACAAACCCTGTAACTCTTGCTGGATCTCCTGTCCTTCAGAGACAAAAGGAAGGAATATAAAAATAAAAATTATTATAGCCAATATTTTTTTCATGTGGCTATTATACTAGATTAACTCTGGCATTTCCCCATCCTCTATATATTCATCGTGATATTCAGGAATATTCAATTCTTCGTCTCTATGTTCATCTGCATGACCATGAGGATCAAGTCCTTCTTTTTCCAAAAAATATCCAGTAACAGACTCTGTGACCAATATCAATAATGCTCCGACAAAAACCCAGATAAAATATTGCAAATACTTTTTGTTCTGATGTGAATGTCTAAAAGATTCTGGAATCAAGTCTGTTGTCAAAATGTATATAAAAACTCCAGCAGAAAAACCGATAAGTGGTCCAACCAATTCTTCAAATGATGAAATGTAGTACCCTCCTATTGCACCTATCAAAATAGTTGAGGCACTAATAAAATTTCTAGTTAACGCTTCTTTTGTAGAATATCCCGCTGATTTTAAAATAAAATATTCTGCAATCTCTTGTACAAACTCATGAGCGATCACACCTATTGTCGCCAAAAAACCAAGACGTATATCTACTACAAAAACAGTAGCCAGCAAAACCCCGTCTCCCGCATTATGAAAAGAATCTCCCAACATTACCCTATTGGCACTTTTCTTTGTATTCTCAACGAGACAATGTGTATCGTCATGATGACAGTGAGTTTCGGGAAACAGTTTTTCAATAAAATAGAAAATAAGAAATCCGAATATAATTGCAAAAGTTGTAGCCTTTGTGTCATGTGCAAATTCCAAAGCTTCATTCACAAGATTGTATGCAATCACCAAAAACACACCTGATGCAAAAGCAATCAAATACTTCATATTTCTCTCTGTCCAATCTTTCAAAAATCTAGAAGAAAAAAACACTCCAGACAGAGAGACCAACATAACTACAAAAGATGTCGCCAAAATTGATATTAAAGTGATGCTCATTAGTTTCTCAATATAAACCAACTACAGTTTTAGTCAATCTATATCAAAACCACTTATTTCTCTTAAAAACTGCAAACATAGCCCCCGACACTACAACTGTAATAAACAACACTATCCAAAATCCATATTGATTATGCATAAAAGGAATAGGCACATTCATACCAAACAAACTAGAAATGATAGTTGGCACAGTCAAGATAATAGTTAGAGCAGTTAACAAACGAATCACTCTGTTCAAGTTGTTGGTCAAAATAGTTGAATAGGCATCACGAATATTTGTAATATTTTTTAAGTTACTCTTACAAGTCTCGATCAACTGACTATTGAAAAGCTCATTGTCCTCAATTAAATCTTTGTCTGATTCATAAAGAGATATATATTTTCCACTAAGCAAAGAGTCCAAAGAAACATTGGTTGGCACTAAAGCTGATAAAAAATCATTCAGAGTAGACTCGAACTGAACAAAGCTGACTATTTCTCTGTTAGAAATAGTGCGAAAATCAACTGTCGCTTTTCTCACTCCCCTATTTATATTCTGCACAAATCTATTGTACGTATTATGAATCTCAGACATTATTAAGAAAAAAAGTTTTGTTTTCTGGGTAGTAGCATAGTTGACCTGACCTGACATAAACTTTTCAATAATAGTTGGAGACTCCTTTTGAAATAGAGTAAAAATGAATTTATCTCCAATGGCCATCAAAATGGGTCTGGTTGTCACTTGCCCGCTATCATCTGAATAAGGCATTCTAGTAAATATATAAGTAATTTTATTTTCTTTCTCAATTCTAGGAACCTCATTGGGGTCCATGGCATCACGCAAAAGATCTGCTTCAAGCTTCAATTCTTCAGATATTTTCTCTAGTTCATTAACAGAAGGATTTTCAGCAATAATCCAAGAACCGGTTTTAAGTTCTTCTAGTTCTGTTGGAACTTTTTCTTTGATTGTTTTGTGGAGAATTTTTAACATTAAAAAAATTATAAATCAAAAAATATGAATTACAAAATTTTTATTTCTCTTCAAAAATATGTTCTGAGTAATTTTTGTTTTCCAAAGAATTTAAAATGCCATTTTTGACATACTCAATCGTATTTTCGGGCATATCATCTATTGAAAACCAGCCAAGATCACTACACTTATCTGGTTCCATAATTTTCGGCTCCCCTTCCCATTTTTCGATTACAAAAAATAAATTGACATAATCATTACCATCTTTAACCATATGATAATTAAAACTACTAAACTTTATATTTTCTTTCGTAAAATCAACATCTATCTCCTCTTTTATTTCTCTCACCAAGGATTCTGTTGGCATTTCATTTTCTTCAACATGTCCAGAAGGAATACCGTACATTCCATCACAAAAACCACTATTTTCTCTCCTCTGTAATAAAACCTTTCCCTCTTTTATAAAAACAGCATAAACAGCTATACAAACTTTGTGTCTAATTTTTGTCATAGATTGATTATAAATTTCTAGAATCGTATGCCCAATGCAAAATTGCTTGTCTTTGTCTTGGTCTACAATGAAAATCTTTTGCTCTACAATTTCTCGTAACCTGTGATATATGTCTTTTGATAGCTTTCCATCTCTTGATTTGTCTTTGATCTTCTTTTGGCAACCTACGCCCATAATAATATCTAAAATACCATTGCACCCAGCCTCTCGGATCTTCTTTGTATATCCAACCTTTTTGTTGCCAAACTTTCAAGGGTTGCGAAGCTTTTATTTTAAAATGATTCAAATCATTTTCGTGTTTACCACTTTTAGAAATCTTAGCTTTTTTGAACCATTCTTTTGGAAATTCTTTTTCTCCTCCGTCTAAAAAATATACTCCTCCAAAAATCCCGAGTTCTAACATTTGTTTTGGAGTTAATTCAGGTTTAAATTCTTTATCAAATTTCTTACCAGTCGGCTCTACTAATTCATATTTATAGCTTCTCTGAAACTTATCTGAAACTTTAATAACTTTTCCCATAATTATTTACAGACTATTCTAAGTTCTGCTAAATCATCGACACTTGGTTCTAGATTCAGGACATCTTGTTTATCCAACAAGTAATACATTATTGACTCTTCATTACTGACATGATCCAAACCAAGGGCATGTGCCAACTCGTGAGCTAAAGTCAAACGCAAATCAGGAATACTATAATACTGATAAACATTGACGGCATAAGTATCAAAATCACCACTATTTATCACTTCAGATTCACCAAAGTTGCTATTGTGAATATCAGTTTGACGACTTAGCTCTTTTTGTAATATCTCTATTTTATCTGCCAATGCGTTTATACTATCAGCATTATTATTTATTTTATCCTGCTCTTTTTCCAATCCTTGAAAAACTACTTTTATAAAATGTTCATCATCTTTCAACTCTTGATATTCTTTTTGGCTACCTCCATTCTTATTCCAATCGTCTACTGACTTATTAAATTTGTCTAACAACGATTCGTATTCTGCAACATCTGATTCGTAAGTGGCCAAAGAATGATTATGCTCTGATGATAATACTTCATATTGATCAACCAGTTTTTCAAACTGAGCCCACTTATTATCTAAACTATTCTCTGACTGTTTGGCTGCAAGAATATCCGCCTGTCTTTCGTCAAAAATAAAATTAACTCTGACTGCATCAGGATCACTTGGACTATATTGAAAAAGATCTTGGCCACTGGTATTTTCCCAAATACTTTCGGCTTCTTTCAACAAATTAACGATTTGTGACTCACTCAATCCAAATCGCCCATCTATCTCTCCCAAAGTATAAGCCAAAGGTTCATCACAAGATCTATTTGGGTAAACATCTGATAACTTATTTTTTATGCCAGAAATTTCGCCCGTTAACTTATCTGTGATTGTCTGAATTTGATCTTTTACTTTTTGATCATTAGAAATAATAAAAAAAGTCCCAAATACTAATATAAAGAGAGCAATCCAGCGAACTAATGGTGACATGGCAATAGTTTACAATTTAAAATTTAAAATTAAAAGTTAAAAATTGAATCGTATGATAACCTGTGGAAATCCTTGTTAAAAACTGTGGATAAAATTGATATACCTGTGGATTTGTTGTAGAATCAAAAGTGGAGGCACACAATTTTCATAAAAAAACCCAAACACTAGAAAGAAGGAAGAGGTGGAAACTAACCAAAAACCGCCAAAAGTTTTGAGTCCTCAGACCGCCGAAAGCGTTCGATGGCTCAGACGACGTCACGACCCAGCTTGGCTTGCCATGCTTCGTGGAATCACCAATCGCACCACTGTCTGCAGCGGTAATTGATTGGCCAGAAGGAAAAAGACCTGCGTGACGATATATGCAATCAACCAACCTCAGCATATCGTCCAACACAGGTCTTTCCTCTATCAAAATTTTTTTATTACGCCATAGCCTTGGCGAAGGGAAATTTATTCCACCTTATCAAAAGTAAAAGTCTTCACACTATCTAGTGCAATACCATAACCTCTGACAATATCTCCCGCACTATTATAGTTAACATCTTTCCAATCAAGACCAACTTTCTCTGCTGCTTTTTTCAAGTCTTCCTCATCATCCCCTTCTATTTCTACATAAGTGGGTACTTGAGGCCAAGTATCTATATCAAAAGTAACATTATCTAAAACAAAAGTATGTCTATACTTCTCTTGTTGTCGTCGCAGAACTAACCCAATATTTTCTAAGATTAACTTAGCTTTATCAAAATCATCTATATGAATAGTAATATCCAAACCACCAAACATCTTTTTAAGATCAGAACCTAAAGGTTGCATCTTTTTGTAAGTCATCTCTGTCTTATCACCATTCTTGCGGAGACGTATAAACTCAGTCAGTTTTGTGTTATCTACATCAGATCTTTCAACCAGAAACTCTTGTAACTTGTTCTCTCCCCTATCTTCTGCTCCCAACTCTTGAAGTTTTTTGATCAAAGCTTCTTTATCTATTTCTAAGAATCTGACTTCAATTTCCTTGTGTTCATCTTTCATAAGAAAGATTCTAGCATATATATAATTAATAGTTGATAATTGATAATTAATAGTTATCGACCTAAATCTTTCGAAATAGTAGAAATAGATGCGCCAAGAATTTTTGCAATTTCAATTAACTCCTCTTCTAAATACTTGATCTGTTTTCCGTCTACTGTGCTAACCAAACCTACTATCTGCAACCAATAAATAGTCTCATTTGCAGATTTTAGAGCGTATCGCAAAAAATTAACAAAATCTCTCTTACTAGATCCTCCCTGACCTTCTGTTATGTTAGCACCTACTGACAGAACACTTCTTATAATCTGGTTAGATATTACATAGTTCACATTGTCCTTGGGCAATCTTCTTATGTAAGTAATGACCTCGACAGCAACTTTTTTAGAACGAATAATGAGTTTCTCACTAAAATCATTGGACACTGCCAAATTATATATTTTCTAACATTAAGAAATAATAAAATTTTATTAAAGTAATCATTAACTATGAATTACTAATTATTAACTAAATCACAAACTGCCCATTCTTGTATATCACCTTTTCTCTTCCATTTTTCAAAGTAGCAGTCACTACTCTATCTGATGTCGAAATAATATCTGTATGAACAGCATCACATTTGTTAAAGCCAAGTTTCTTCCAACCACTTTCAGAAACTTTTTTAATGTCTCCATCATAACTATCTCTATATGAGTTGCCCAAAGCTATGTGAGTGTTGCCATATTTCCCTCCGAAGTTTTCATCGTACAAAGTGTTAGCCATAAACTTATTTATTCTAGAAAATCTTTTATCAGTTAGAGAAAATTCACCTACTTTGTCTGCATTTTCTACAGCGATCATTTCTCTCAATGTTTTCTGATTTTTCGAAGCCGTAGCTTTGACCACTTTTCCATTTTCAAAAAAGAGTTCAATATCTTTTATTAATTGACCACTATAATACAATGGCTCATTAAATTTAATTCTTCCATTAGTTCCTCTCCAATCTGGAGAACAAAATATTTCAAAACTTGGAATATTGTATCCTCTGCCTCCAAGAAATCTCCTTCTCTCTCCAAGTTTAATATTTAAATCAACATCTTTTCCTAATATATGAAAAGTCTCTATATCAAGCTTGTTTAATTTTTTAATATAAGTTTGAATATCTTTCTCTAACTGTTGCCATTTTTTTACAGGATTCTCTGTATCCAGATAACAAGCTTTTTCTATTTGCTTCCAAAAATTCTGGTAGCTCATACCCGCTTCTTTTGCCATACCTTTTGTCCCATATAGACATAATGTCCAAGTTAATTTGCCAGCTTCTTCTTTTTTCCGTCTCATCTCCATATATGGAGCCATCGATTTGCGAACGATACCAATTTTTTTAGATTCGACACCTTCAAGAATGTGCAGATCTTCATCACTAATAATATACAAGGTATGATCTACTGTTGCCAAAAGACCTTTGTAATATTCTTTTGGAAAAAAGTTTAGTTGGTCAATATTCCCATGTTTTAATAAAAATAAATTAGCGGGACCTGAATCTTCATTTGGAATGTATCTGGAAATGACATGCCCTCCTGCTTTCCAAATCTTTTCTCTAACAGCAAAAAATAAAGGCTTGGCTGTCTCATGCGCCGTTAATAAAACAGTATCTCCTTTTCTAATTCCTTTTCCTCCATTCAATGCGTAGTGAACCATGACGTCTGCATATCGATCTATGGTTTTCTGGCTTGGTTTATATTCGCTCATGATTAGTCAATAGTAAATAGTTAATAGTTAATAGTCAAACTAAGTTAGCGGATAATAGTCAGCCATCAGTTTAATATTAAAAAGTAATTTATGACCTCTCGATACCGACCGCTGATAGTTGATCACTTTTTTATCGGCTTCTTCTTTTTTTCTTTTTAGCCACTTTCTCTGTTTCAATCTTGACCATCTGCTCCAATCTCCTAATGTCTGCAAGTAATTTTGGTCGATCTTTGTTAACCATAATTACATTGAAGACACTTTTGCCTCCATTTTTAGCATATGTAGCTTTATCACCAATTTTCTTATTTTGCATCAAAGTATGCATGGATTTTAACTCCTGTGCCTTCTTCAAACCTTTAATATTTTTGATAATGCCTTCTTCTTTGGCAAAGAATTTTAGAAAAGCAGAATGAGCTTTGATTTTTCGCGGAATTTTTGGAGTCTTTGGAATAGTAATATCTACAGAGTTGGCTAAATGCTTGATGCCGTAAGACAATTCGTATAGTTCCGCTCGATAACCTCCAACTCTCGCCCCAATCTCAACAATGAACCATTCTTTATCTCTCTTTAGTAGCTCCGCATGAAAAGGTATGCTTCTCAGACCTAGTGCACGGACACCTTTTTCTGCAACTTCTTCTGCATCTCTAATGGTTTCTTTGCTTAAATTAGTTGGTGTGATTTGTTGATATCCAAAAAAGTCATCAAACCCTATCTGCTTGCCAGTTTTTATTGCCATCATTGGGCAAAAATAGATCATACCTCTAGAGTTTATATATCCATCAATCGAATACATTTCTCCTTCTATAAACTGTTCGACTAATACTTCTGGATCATTCCTTTGTCCACCTGCATCTTTATAAATAGCTTTTATCTTTCGGAAAACTTGAGAAAGATTTTTTTCCAACTCCTCTCTATGAAAAACAACACTAACCAATAAACTTTGTGCTAGGCCAGAAGGCTTTATCACCAAAGGAAATTGAATCTTCTTTTCTATGGCAGATAAAGTCGTTTTCTTTTTATCCTTAACAAGCATAAATTTTGGAGTAATTTTTTTGTCATATGCAGAAAACTTTCTTCTCATTTGATACTTATTAGTAGACCAAAGCAATGAATCCGTAGTAGGTGTTCGAAGATATGGAATATGTGGCACCACTTTTCTAAAATTCAAGATCTGAGATTCAATTCTGCAAAAAGCAGCGGCTAGTTGATCTTGAAAAGGTTTGATTGCATTAAAAATAGAGTCGGAAGAATCATAGTTGCAAGAGACAACATGGTCAAATTTCTTCAAAACTGCTCGGTCTTCGCGACCAGCATTCTTTTGATCATACATCAACATAAACTTATAGGTACGTTGGTGACGCTCTTTAATTTGCTTCAAAACTTTTAATATCCCCTCTTGAGGAACATCGATAAGCAGTATGATATTTTTTTTCTTTTTTCTTGGCATTATTATTGAAATAATTAAAGGCTAGACCAACCCGAACCGCGTAGCAATTTTAGATTGGCATAAAAAAAGCTGCTCTCTAGAGCAGTTGCCAATATGATGCCTCCGCAAGATTCTTTTGTCAATAGTATCTGTGGATGAATCCTTCATTTCTTTTTCATTAAAAAATCATATCTATGATATAATTCGGCCATGTCCGATGTATTTTAATCGGGCTTTAATTTTCTAAGTTATTTTTTAGAAAATTAGGCGTAAGCCTTTTATCATTAACCTCACAATATTTATGTCAGACGACATGCAAAATGATGGTTCTTCAGTACCAATGGCGGACCAAAGTGGAGACATGCCACAACCAGACAGTGGTGAGGGGTCAGCAACTCCTGATACTGCTGCACCTTCAGAAGAAGGTAGCGATGCTTCTCCAGAAGCAGCAATGTAGTATCAAAGCATGCTTATAAGTCCCACGTGATCCGGCTAAACCGGACTTTACGTGGGGTTTTTATATTAAAAAAGTATTGAAAAATGAAGATTCTGTGATATATTCACTGGGCACAAATAATTCATTAGTTTTAACTAAACAAAGATAAATTGAGAAATAATTTTAAGAAACAAGAACCAAAAACTCGCATCAACGAAATGATCAGAGCGGAGGTTCTTCGTGTTATTGGAGCAAATGGAGAAAATCTTGGTGAAATATCAAAAAAAGAGGCTCTAGAACAAGCTCGTGAAGCTGAACTAGACCTAATAGAAATCTCCCCGAATGCAACCCCGCCAGTTGCAAAAATAATGGATTATGGTAAGTTTCAGTACGACCAAAAGAAGAAGCAAAAGGTTCAAAAAGCCAAAGCCCACAACGTAGAAGTCAAAAGTGTCCAGGTCAAAGTTGGCACGGACGAAAATGATCTTTCTATAAAAGCTAAAAGAGTTTCTGTGTGGCTAAACGAAGGACATCGAGTCAAAATAGAGTTATTCTTACCAGGTAGAACTAAGTATCTGGAAAAAGATTTTCTAAATGATAGACTAAATCGAATACTTAAACTTCTGACTGTGGAATTCAATGTTACAGAAGAAGCTAAGAAAAATCCAAAAGGCCTGTATACAATAATAGAAAGAAAAAGGTAATTATTATGAAAACAAATAAATCATTTAAAAAAAGACTAAAAGTCACAAAAAATGGAAAAGTGTTAGCCAGAAAATCTGGTCAGAACCATTTCAATGCCAAAGAAAGTGGCCAAACTGGTCTAAAGAAAAAGAGAACTCAAAAAGTTCACATGTCTAATAAGGCAAAAAGTCGATTCCTAGCTGGAGTCTAACTTTTAATTATCAATTTTAAATTATTAATTACTTTATATGACAAGAGTAAAAAAAGGAAAAAATGCTATCAAGAATAGAAGAACTGTCCTTTCAATGGCTAAAGGTTTTCGACATGGAAGAAAAAGTAAAGAAAGACTAGCGATAGAAGCCATCAAGCATGCTGGTAAACACTCTTTCAACGACAGACGAAAGAAAAAGTCAGACTTTAGAGGACTCTGGATCACCAGACTAAATGCCGCTCTGAGACTAGAAGGAGAAAGCTATAGTAAATTCTTTGGAAAAGTAAGTAAGAAAGGGATAAAGCTAAATAGAAAGACCTTGTCAGAAATAGCGTTAGATCACCCAGATAGTTTCAAACGAGTAGTAGCAGAAGTTAATAAATAAAAAATAAACCCCTCGAGAAGAGGGGGTTTATTTCAGACTATCAAACACCTCCGTCAGATTAGTCAGATATGAGGTAAAAGTCTTTTCTAAATGAGGAAACATCTTTTCATATTCATCCTTATAAATGACCAAATCCTCTTTTCCCTCTTTCAACCATTTATCGAGAGTATCAATGTGGACCCACTTCACCTTTTCTACCTCCTTTCCTATATTTTTTAAATCAGCATTGTCTATATCTTTTCTAACAAGAAAAACATCGCTGAACTCATTATTGATATAAGTATTATTATTCCTGGTTGTCTGTCTTTTTTCCTGAAATAAAAACCAAACTTCATTTGGATCTAAAGTAATACCGATTTCTTCCTTAGCCTCTCTGATAACACAATCATTAACATTTTCTCCAGATTCAACATGTCCAGAAACCGATAAATCCCATTTGCCCTTATTACTTCTCAGCCAATCTGCCCTTTTTTGTAGCAACACCTCATTACTACTATTCACAATCCAAACATGAATAGATTTGTGCCACAGACCCAAACCATGAACATCATCACGATTCCTAACTCCTCCTGTTAGATTACCCGTATTGTCTAAAATATCAATTAATTCACTCATAGCTCGTAAGTCTGATTGATCTCTGGTACCACAGCATTAACATCTAGATTATCTCTAATCTTTTGTGCTAAAAACATAGAAGATTTTGGTTCTCCCATAACTACAAAAACTTTCTTGTATTGCTCAGCACCATGAGAAACAAACTCCAAAAGTCCATCAGAATCACAATGGGAAGAATATCCATCTATAGAAATTATTTCAGCATTTATATTTACTTCTTCATTATTAATAAAAACTTTTTTCTGACCTTCTTTGATTTTTCTACCAAGAGTGCCCGCAACTTGGTAACCAATAACCAGCAAAGCATTTCTTCTGTTTGGTAATAATTTTTTCTCATGTTCTGTAATGCGTCCTCCCTCACTCATCCCAGAACCAGCGATCAAAACAAAAGGTGGTTTAGTATTATAAATATCTCTCGACTGGTCTGCCTTCAAAGTCATTGATAACTTTGGAAAATCAAATATATCATCACCACTTTTGATCTCTTTTTGAACATTGTCATTATAGTGACTCAGATATTTTGCATAGACACTAGTAATTTTTATACCCAATGGAGAATCTAAAAAAACTGGCACACTTTTGACTTGTCCACCCTCTATCAAATTATCAAGCTCGTGCAGCAACACCTGTGTTTTTTCTATTGAAAAAACAGGAATAACCATTACACCACCTCTATCGATAACCCTATTCAAGGCTACTTTTAGTTTCTCAGTCCTCATTTCTTTCTCTTCGTGGTTACGATCGCCATATACACTTTCAATCACCAGATAATCAGCATCAGTCACTTTTTCTGTATCTCTTAACAAAGGTGTTGGAGAATTTCCCAAATCACCCGTAAAAGCAATCTTTTTGCCAGAACTTTTATCAGTTATTTCAAAAATAGCAGATCCGAGAATATGCCCAGCATCTTTGGCAAAAATAGCAAAGCTACCAATGTCAAACACTTGATGATAATCAAGTGTTTGCCACAGAGACAAAGTCTTTTCTATATCTTTTTCGTCATAAAGAGGTTCTTTATTATTTCTCTTAGACTCAACACTAGAAATCTTCAGGGCATCTTCGAACATATATTTAGCAATATCTAAAGTTGGAGCAGTAGAAAATATTTTTCCTTTGAAACCGTCTTTCACTAACTTTCCTATTCTGCCTATATGATCAAGATGAGCGTGAGTAACTAATAGATAATCAATCTCAGCAGGATTATATTTAAAATCTTCCCTGTTTGGATCCTTATCTCTAAAGTATCCTTGCACCAAACCACAATCAATCAAGATCTTGGTCATTGCATTTTCCAGAAGAAAATTAGCACCTGTTACCGTACCAACTCCACCAAAAAAAGTTAGTTTTAGTTTATTCGACATTGTTATTAGATTTTAATATTTTTAATTTAAAATACAAAAAACTTAAAGTAGCTCCTACCATATCCATCACAATATCACTGATTGTATCTAGTTGATCTTTCAATACATCTGTCAAACCAACAAATACCTCCCAAAGTTCCCAAATCAATCCAACAATCAGCACTGATCCAATGGTAATAAAAAATACATAAAAAAAATGAGACTGATCTAAATTAGAAAAACCTGAAGTATAAAATATGAAAAGAAATAGAAAACCTAGAGATAATCCCCCTAATCCATGCATTAAGATATCAAACCAATCCACGGTCCAATAAAGGAATAATACAAGAGCTATTTTGTGCAAAATAGCTACCAAAATAAGAGTTAAAAATACTTCTTTGAAAAGTGGTTTCTGAAAAATCATACTGATATTCTACCAACTGTATTAAATACTGCTACCAGCAATAGCTCAGCTCCTATTTATTTTAAATAATAGTAAAAATATGGCTAAAATTAATAGTTTTTTGCTTTATCGTGCCCCACATCTTCGGACTTGACTTTGTATTCAAAAAATGCTACAATATTGTTATTAAAAGGTAAATGAATTATATGAAAAAATTATCATTAGTATTATCAATAGTTGCACTAACAATTGCTTTTACGCCAGTAAACAAAGCTGAAGCTGCTCCAGAATGTACACTTACAGCTGATTCTAGCGCCGGAGAATATATTGTTAACTTTAGCGGTAAAACAATCTTTAGTAATGCAAGTCCTGGTTCTATTAAAACAGAAAATCTTAGTATTCCGGCCGGTACTTACAACCTAACTGCTGTAACATGGGATAACCATTCATCACACGGTGGTCAAGGACAAACAGCAGAAAAAGTTAAGTTCATTGCCTCAAACAATGGGACAAAGCTTTTCACAACTTCAGCAACCAAAGACATCGCTGAGTCAAAAAACTTCCAAACAACAACCTTTGGTTCGAGTTATACTGCAAACAATACAATCACTACTCTTGTAGCAACTCACGCTGCACGTGGTACAGGAAATTACCAAAGTGTTGTACCACTTTGTGTGAAATTTACACCAGTATCTACTCCCCCACCAAGTCCAGATGTACAAGTTTCTTGTGACGCTTCACCTTCATCAGTACAAACAGGTCAAACTGTAACTTGGGATGCGGATGCTTCAGGTGGTAATGGTTCATATACTTACTCTTGGACTGGCGCTGTAACTAGCTCGAACGAATCCCCTACTTCATCATATAGTTCGACTGGAACAAAAACAGCTACTGTCACTGTAACATCTGGAGGGAAAACAGCTTCTGCTACATGTTCTGTAAATGTAAGCTCAACACCTTCTAATGATTTGCAAGTTTCTTGTGACGCTTCACCTTCATCAGTACAAACAGGTCAAACTGTAACTTGGGATGCGGATGCTTCAGGTGGTAATGGTTCATATACTTACTCTTGGTCATCTGGATCAAGTAATGAGCACTTTACAAACTCATACAGCTCAACTGGAACAAGAACTCAGACAGTTACAGTCACATCTGGCTCTCAAACAAAATCAGCTACATGTTCTGTAAATGTAACAAACAACTCATCAAGTAGCTTTGATGTAACATGTAGAGCGAGTGATACTAGAATCGAAGAAGGTGACTCTGTAACTTTTACAGCTGATGTTGATGGTGGTGACTCTCCTTTCGATTACGATTGGAACGGTGATATTTCTGGAGACAGCAGAAGTGAAACTGTTAGATTTACACGAAGTGGTAGATATGATGTAGAAGTGACAGTTACTGACGACAACGGACAAAGACGAACTGATAGCTGTCCTGTAATAGTAGTAGAAGATCCAGAAAACGATGATCTGGATGTCGTCTGTAGAGTTTCAGATACTTCGATTAATTCAGGAGACAGAGTAACTTTTACAGCTGACGTTGATGGTGGTAATTCTCCTTACGACTATGATTGGCGAGGTGATATATCTGGAAATGACAGAACAGAGAGCGTACGATTCAGCAGAGACGGTAGATACGAAGTAAGAGTTACTGTAGAAGATGATGATGGTAATAGAGCTTCTGACACTTGTCCTGTAGTTCGAGTGACCAATGAAGTAACTACTGGTCAATATCTTTTAAACACTACTACTTTCTACGATAACCCTCCTTCTGCTCCTCTTTCATCATTAAGCTCAGTATATCTATCACAGATCCCTTATACAGGGGCAAAAGAAGTCCTAACAATTATTGGATACATTGCCCTAGTATTTGTATGGAGCGCAGGAATACTATATTTCCTAGCAAGACGAAAAAGTAAGAAAGCAAAGACTAATAGTATCGAAGCATTCAAGAATGCAAACAAACAAGCAGTAGTTATCGAATAATAAATAAACCTCTTCTCTCCCCGCCGCGTCAAACGCGGCGGGGTTTTTATATAAAAAAAGCCACGCCTCAGCGTAGCCACAACCTCCTTTCTTTAGTTTGATTTGTTACCAAGAATAGCCGAATATTTCTGGCATCTTAACTCTCATAACAGTTGTCCTATCTGGCATCACGACATAGAAGCAAGATAGATGTTCGCATTCCGCAGACAATTCTGACTGAACAACCGTAGCCGACAGTGTTTTCAGCATTGCTATAATTAGCTTCTTTTCCTCGGTGTTCTGCAGAAAATCTGCCTGTAATTTCGTAACATTAACTTCTGTGGCATTGGATATTTCTTCTGTTATGTACCATTCAGGATACTGACTGTTATCCTCAATCATAGTCCACAAGGTTTGAAGTCTAGCCAAGATTTTGCAAGAACGTGGACTAACACGACCAACAGGTTCTCCATTTACAGTACGCCAAGTGACAAGTTTATCGTCAGGTAATTCAGAAATTTCACGCACTCCGCTGAGCACGTCCAACAAGATGAAAAAAAGAGCACGCATTTGCTTGATATTACTTATTGTATGTTTTTAGTCAAGCAAAAACAAAAACCCCTGTTTTCACAGAGGCTCTTGTGTCGTCCGGCGATAAACCTAGTCAAACTAGGTGGGCAACTTGAACTTTAAACCAAGATTTAAAGTTAGACAGTCAGCCCTAAAAATTTAATAATTAGATTATTCGCCGGACTGTACTTCAATTATACTCCTTAAAAGTTTTTGCAATACTTGTAAAAACTTTTTTTCGTTTCGTAATTTTAATATCTGATATATCTGTCATATTTTGTTTGTTTTGACAAATATATCTAAATTGGTTAATCTCAGAACAGAAACAAATAGTCCAATCCATTTCTTCCATGAAAATAGATTTTTTACCGGATTATTACATATTAGTAATTAAGTCAACCAATCATTGGCCCTCTTCAGCGGCTCTAAAGGAATTTTTCCAAAGTATACAGATCACGGCAACGAACGTACCAAAAAAAGGCTCTATGATAAGCCTATCTGGAATCAAATACAATCAAAAATTCTTGCTAATTGAAGGGCTTTTCTTTGCTAAAATGAATCCAGAAATGGTTACCTCGACGAAAATCAATTTCGAATTTGACCAAAATGGTGTATCCATCACCATAACAGTCGGCAATGTGGTTAAGACCAGTAGAGTCTCTAGAGACATACTGAGTTTAGCCTACAACGCGAGCGAACCAACTCCATATCAAGCACCAGTTCAAATTCCTGAGTGGAAATTTCGAATGTGGAGGATGCAACTGAAAATCCGCCGTTTCTGGCGGATAATCAAAAACATTTTCGGGTTTCGATGCTAGAATCGGACCCACCCTTTTATCTACTCTAGTAACCCATCGAGGTTTACATCGTAAAGAATTTCTTCTTGTATCAATCTATACTTCAAAAGTTCCTCTTCGCTGAACCAATGTGGTAATTCTTGATTTGCCTCTTCTACTGAACCTGAAGCATGTATAAGGTTTCTAACAGCTCTTTGATCTGTATCTGCCATTTGATATGAATCTAAGACAAAATCACCTCTAATAGTTCCAACATCTGATGAAAGTGGCTCTGTTCCTCCCACAATCTTTCTAACAATACCCACAGAGTGTGCACCTTGCCATGCCATGACTACAACTGGACCAGAAGCTATGTAGTTCACCAGAACATCAATAACCTTATCCCCTACTTCTTCAGGATTTTCTGATGGTGGTTGTTGTCCTTTTTTCTTATAACTTTCAATAGCTTTTTCTCCCACTTTTTTCTTCCATTCTGGGTCTATAGAGTAATGAGCTCTAACATGATCTTCTGCTGGAACAATCATTTTCATTCCTATAAGCTTTAAACCAACTCTCTCTAGCCTACCTATAATCTCCCCTATTAATGATCTTTGAACACCATCTGGCTTTATGATCACAAGTGTTTTTTCATCTTTAAAATCCATAACAATTTTTTATTAAATAAATTAAGTGCAAAAACTATATCAGATAATAGTAAATAGTAAATAGTAAATAGTAAGTAGTGCTCAGTTTCCAGGTGTCAAAAAACCGAAGTAGTTGTCATTCCCGCGGAGGCGGGAATCCCGTACAAACTTAGGTATTATTATTGCCACTTTTTTCTAATCAAATTGTATGACAAAAAATCCTTTGTCTGCTAACTCTGGTTGCTGTTCTTTCCATTGCTTCCAATCAATCTTAGCAACATACCTTACTTGCTTTTCAATAAACCTTCCAGATGGTTTTCTATCTTTTCCTTCTCCAACCCATTCTTCTAAACGTAAAATGTCCCCATCTTCAATCACGAAATCAGCCAACCGAAGCTCGAACTTCTTTTTGCCAGACAATATCATATCGAACCATTCTGTATCGATTTTTTTAGTAATAGTTTTCATAATGTGTATCAAAGTATATCAAAAGTGCCTAAAGTTTCTCGGGATTCCAGAACAATTCTGGAATGACAATAATCTTTCAAAGTCTAGAATTTGGTGCTTAGAATTTGTTTCGAATTTCGGATTTCGTACTTCGAATTTACACCTTTGTATTTTGTTATTTGTAATTTGCTTGGGATTTGCCTGCCCGCCGTAGCTTTGCTGTGCCATATGTAGCTTTAGCGAAGTATAGGCGTAGGAGGGGGATTTGTTTTTTTGAAATCTATACTTTTGTGAGTATCTCTGGTCCATTCTCAGTCACCGCCACAGTGTGCTCAAACTGCGCCGCTATTGATCCGTCTTTAGTAACAAAAGTAAAACCATCTCTAGCCAGCTTTATGTCGCCTCCTCCAAGTGAAAACATTGGTTCGATAGCAATGACTAAACCTTCTTCCATGACAACTCCTTCCCCTTTTCGTCCCTCATTAGGAACATATGGATCTTCATGAACAGCATAACCAACACCATGACCAGAAAGACCTTGTATGATACCAAAACCGTTGTCATGAGCCTGTTTTGCCACAGCAGAACCTATATCACCAATTTTATTACCAATACGAGCTTGCTTAACACCACTCGACAAAGCCTCTTTTGTTACTTGTAATAACCTCTTTGCTTCTAGAGAAATTTCTCCCACACCAATAGTAATAGCATGGTCCAAAAACATACCCTTATGAATCAAGCCACAATCTAGACCAACAATGTCGCCTTCTCGAATTTCTTTAGAATTAATAGCTGGCACACCATGAACAATTTCTTCATTTATCGAAACACAAAGAGTAGAAGGAAAACCTTTTTTTGTATTACTTGGTTTGTAGTCTAAAAAAGATGGCCTGTCTCCACCTTCAACTATTAGCTTGAAGGCAAGTTTGTCCAAATCTCCTGTCATTACGCCTGGCTTGCAAGCTTCAGCTATTTTCTGAAGTATCACGGCCAGTCTGCGACCACCTTCTCGCATTATCTCAATTTCTTCTTTTGTCTTTAGTTTTATCATTTGATTAGTTAGTAGTAAATAGTAAATAGTTAGTAGAAAATTTCAAGTTTGGACCTATTTACTATTTACTATTTTCTAATACTCACGCATTGAAACTTGCGCGTCTATTTTCTTTATAAGATCAATCACAACAGATACAGCAATAAGCAGAGCTGTTCCTCCGATAGTTAGAGATGTGATACCAGAGAATCCTTGAACAATAATAGGCAGAACGGCGATGAAACCAAGAAATAAAGCCCCTACTAAAGTAATTCTAGTGATAACATTACCAATGTGTTTTGCTGTAGATTCACCAGGTCTAACACCAGGAATAAAGGCCCCGCTTCTTTGTAGATTCTTGGAAATAGTATCAGGATCAAATGTTACAGCTGTATAAAAGTATGTAAATAAGAATACTAAGACGAAGTATGCAATTCCATAATACAAAGTATTTTGAGTAACAGTGTTAATCCATCTCACTATTGTCTGCACAGTGTTGTTCTGAACAAAGACTAAGAAATTCGCAGCCATCTGTGGCAATAACAAAATAGACAGGGCAAAGATGATTGGAATAACTCCTGCTTGATTTACTCGTAAAGGCAAATATGTAGAAGTTCCTCCATATACTTTATCCCCTCTCATTTGTTTTGCGTAAGTAATAGGGATAGGTCTTTCAGCTTCTGTAATGATCACCACCCCAAAAATAATGATGAGGGCAACAATCAAAAATGCAATATAGGTGGGAATCTGAGCAACATTGTAGTTCAACAGAACTTGTGATAGACCTTGTGGTAGCCCAGCCACGATACCTGAAAAGATGATCAGAGAAACTCCATTACCAATACCAAATTCACTAATTAACTCTCCAATCCACATCAATAATAGTGATCCCGTTACAACAGCTACAATACTTGTAATCATTTGAAAATCAGAAAGACCAGGAATAACACCTTGCTTTTGTAATAAAACGATAAAACTTACACCTTGAACAACAGCTAGAGGAACTGTTAAGTATCGAGAAAACATCATAAACTTTTTTCGTCCTGCTTCTCCTTCTTCATGATAGAGAGCCTTCAACTTATCTGACATCATAGTCAAAAGTTGCATGATAATAGACGATGTAATGTACGGAGCAACTCCTAGCATCATTATAGAGATGTTAGACAATCCACCTCCAGAAAAAATATTCAAGAGACCGAAAAATTGATTACCTGAAAAGAATCTCTCTAATTGAACATGATCAACACCAGGGATAGGAATAGCAGCCAATAATCTAAAAACAAACAAAGCACCTAGAACAAAGAGGATTCTATTTCTCAACTTTTTATCTTTTAAAATAAGTCTTAATTTTGAGATGAATGCATCAAACATATTTATATTCTACCCTTTTTTTAGGGAAACTTTACTTACTATCCACTACAATAGCTCCACCAGCCGCCTCAATCTTTGCCCTTGCAGGAGCAGAGACAATGCAATTTTCGATAGATAATTTCTTACTTAATTCACCATTACCAAGAATCTTAACTGCGGGAATCTTACCTCCCTGTCGCTTAACAAGCTTTTTTTCAAACAAAGTATTTGGAGAAACAACGTCTCCTACATTAAATAATGTATCTAAAGTAGAAACATTTACCACTTCTGGTTTTGTTTGAATACTTGTGTTTCCATGCTTTCCTCTACCTCGAAGTTTTGGAAGTTTCTTAATCAGATCTCTAATATCAGGCCGAATGCCATGACCTCCGTGTTGATGTTGTCCTTTGTGACCTCGTCCAGAAGTCTTTCCTCTTTTTCCTCCTCTACCAACTTGAATAGACTTCTTTCTTGGTGTATTTCTTTTTATTTGATTCATTTGCATGTTATTTCTTTTCACTCTTAACATTGACCCTACTCCTATTTGGCTTTAATTGTGACAGAGCTTTGATAGTAGCTTTAGCAATATTTAATTTATTCTTGCTACCAGATAGAATTTTTCCATTGATATTCTTTAGACCCACAAGTTCTACTACATCTCTCAATGCACTACCAGCAACGATTCCTCGTCCTGGTGCTGACTTTAGAACTACACAAGCACTAGAGTATTTTGCTTCAGTATCATGATTGATAGATCCATTAGTGTTTAATTCAAGCTTTAGCATGTCTTTTTTAGCATTCTTGACAGCCTTTTCAATAGCTAGAGAAGTATCACCAGCTTTTCCGACTCCAACACCGACCTTTCCTTTCTTATCACCAATAACGATAGCAACACTAAAACTAAATCTCCGTCCTCCAGAAGATACTCGGGTTACTCTTCTAATATCTAAAATCTTTTGATCAAACTCTGATCTAGGAGCACCTTCTCTTCCCTTTCTTGGGTTTCTTTTATTCTTCTTGAATTCTCTCTGTCCTCCTCTAACAAAAGGCTTCTGTTCTTCAGAATTATTATTGCTTGTGTTGTTATTATTTTTAATTTGATCTTCTGACATATTTCTTAAAATTTCAATCCAGCTTCTCTGGCTGCATCTGCTAAAGCCTTCACACTCCCTGCGTAAAGAAAGCCTCCTCTATCAAAGACAACCGAATCGATCTTTTTGGCTTTCAAAGCTTCTGCCACACTTTTACCTGTCTCAGAAGCTTTTTCTTTTGAAGTCTTAGCCTTTGATGTTTGAGAGTTAGCTGATGCTATAGTGACACCTTCATCATCATTTATAGCTTGAACATAAAGATACTTATTTGATCGAAAAACAGCCAGTCGTGGTCTAGAAGCAGTTCCATGAACTCTAGCTCTGATTCTGTTGTGTCTTTTTATTCTTTTTTCTGATTTTGAAATACTCATATTAACTTGTCACTACACGGCTTTCTTTCCCTCTTTTCTTCTAATGACTTCGCCTGCATATCTGATTCCTTTCCCTTTGTATGGCTCAGGTTTCTTACGTGCTCGAACATTAGCAGCAAATTGTCCAACAGCTTCCTTATCACTTCCTGAAATAGTGATTGTATCTTTTTCAACAAGACACTTGATTTTTGGATCGACAGGTAACTCTACAGGATGAGAGAACCCGATACTCAATACTAACTTGTCTCCTTTCATCTCTGCTCTGTAACCAACACCTTCGATAATCAGCTTCTTTTCATAACCCTTAGTTACTCCTTCTACCATATTACCTAAATAAGAAGCATAAGTACCCCAAAGTGCCAATGTTTCTAATTTACTATCTCTGGGTGAAAGAATAACATTGTTATCCTCAATCTTAATATCCACAACTGGTTTGTAAGCTAGGTTTAGTTCTCCTAATGGACCTTTAACATTAACAAGCCCTTCTGCAATATTAACTTCAGTTTTATCAGGAATAGCTATTGGTTTTTTTCCGACTCGTGACATAATCTTTATTACCAAATTTCAAATAAAATTTCTCCACCCACTTTTGCTTTCTTCGCTTCTCGATCTGACATTACTCCTTGTGGTGTTGAGATAACAGATATCCCGTAATTATTCTTGACTGGGAAAATATCTTTTATTCCTTTGTAGATTCTTCTAGAGAATTTTGAAACTCTTCTAACGCCGTGAATTGCAGGAACTCCAGCTTCATATTTTAGACTAACGTCTAAATGCTTTTTCACATCCTTACCCTTCACTTCAAAGTCAGAGATGAATCCTTCTTTTTTCAAAACAGAAAGAATATTTTCTTTTAGTTTTGAATAAGGCGCAGAAAAAATATCTTTCTTTCCTATAGAAGCATTCTTAAGGCCATTTATCAGATTTGCAATTGGATCACCTACCATGAAGATTTCTTTATTCCAGGGATTTTCCCGTCGTTAGCTAATTCTCTAAAACAAATTCGGCACATATCAAAATCTCGCATATATGCCTTTTTTCGACCACATTTAAAACATCTTCGAACCACTCGGCTCTTAAATTTTGGTGTGCGTGTAGCACGAACTTTTACTGATGTTTTTGCCATGATTTATATGCTTCAAGCTATCTATTTTGCAACAAAAAAAGACTAAAAATTAGCCTGAATTTAAAAGCTAATAGCTTGTTTTAGCGTTGGCATATACTATCAAGAGAGCCGCAGGAAGTCAATAGGATTTTGGGTTTAACTTAAAGGGTTTTTTGGAAGAAAATCGGAAGTAGTAGATAGCATACTAAAACAACCCACAACCATATCTCTTGAGGTTTACTTAGCAATGAAAAAACTATAAAAAATGCCTGCAGACCAACATAAACAAAATGATACCAGCCAATTAGGTTCAATTTTCTACTATTAGAAAACATCCAGTTATTTGAAGACTTAAAGCGATTGATATAAACAAAATAAATAGCCCAAATTACCAAGGCCAGAATTATACTTAGCCAGATATTATTCAGATTATTGAAAATACCATAATGAACAGCTAATCAAAAATAGGAAGAAATATAGTATCGCCAATAGCGCCAGTTAAGTTAGATGGAAAAGTACCTTGTTTTTTATAAAAGTGAGTATAAGTCCAATATACAAATGGACTAACAAGCCAAGTCACTATTTACAGCTAATAATATATTCATAGACTAAATATTCTTTCTCAACCTGTTATATTCGTCAACCGAAATATTGCAGTCATTCAAAATCTTTCTCAAAAGACCACGACTTATATCTGTTTTTTTCATTGGAATAACAGTGGTTCTTCCATCTTTGTGAGCAAGAAAAATATGAGATCCTTCTGCATCTCTTTCTTCAAAACCTAACTTTATCAATATTTTCTTGAGCTTTAATGGCTTTATTAAAGCAAGTTTAGGCATTTTTTAGAGTAATATTTTGGATACCGACGAAGGTGTTTATTTTCGTTTTCTTTTGATTTCTCAAACAAAGCTTAGCAACTTGTTCTAGATTTTTTAACATCTCAACTTGAGTCTTACCCTCCGCATAGCAAGACTGAAGTGTGGGAATAGAACCGACAAAGACTCCGTCTTCGTCTTTTTCAATATAGACTACCAAGTTATTTAGCCTCTGTTTTTTCATTATTTCCGATATTAACATAAATTATGAAGGAATTCTATTTTTAAAATAATCTGCAAACTATAGCAAAATGAAAAAACCCAGCACCACACAGGGTGCTGGGAAGAAATTAAAATCTTACTTCTTAAAAGGAAATCCCAACAACTTTAGAAAAGCTTCTGTTTCTACCTTAGTCTTTGAAGTAGTAACCACAGTTACTGCCATTCCAAAAACATCTTTTAGATCTTCGTCGGCTGTTTCAGGGAAAATAGTATTTTCTCTAATGCCTAGAGTATAGTTACCCATCTCATCAACTCCTGACAAATTAATACCTCTAAAGTCTCTAGTTCGTGGCAAAGCAATATTTACTAGTCTATCTAGAAAATCATACATTCTCTCCCCTCTTAGAGTCACTTGATATCCAGAAATCTGTCCTTCTCTCACCTTGAAGGTTGCAATTGATTTTTTAGCTGGTCGCAGTGAAGGTTTTTGTCCGGTGATAACTGCTAGTTTTTCTGGAATCAGTTCTACTTTTCTTTTATCAGTCTTGATTTTTCCAACACCTGTAGAAACAACAACCTTAGTTAGCCTAGGTGCTTGCATAACATTCTTATAGCTAAATTGATCTTTTAGTTTTTCAAATGCTTTCTTTTGTTTATCTTTTATTCTTTCCATAATATTTTAAATTTCTTCTCCACTTTTAACAGAGACTCGAACCTTTTTACCGTTAACCACCTTTGAGCTCAACCTTGTAGCTTTTCCGCTCTTATCCATCAAAGCAACGTTTGAAACATGAATAGGAAGTGTTCGATCTATGATTTCTCCCGCCTTTCCTTGTTGTCTGCTCTTTTGATGTTTCTTAACAACGTTTACACCTTCAACAATCACCTTATCTAAGCTCGGTAAAGAACGTAACACTTTCCCAGTCTTTCCTTTATCTTTTCCTGCTAGCACTATTACATTGTCGCCTTTCTTGATTTTCATGATATTGCAAATAATTTTTATATAACTTCAGGTGCTAATGAAATTATCTTCTGATAACCTTTTTCTTGTAACTCTCTTGGTACTGGGCCAAAAACACGGTTAGCAATTGGTTCACCTTTTGTTTTGTCTATAATGATAACAGAGTTATCGTCAAAGCGAATATATGAACCATCTTTTCTTCTAAAAGGTTTCTTTTGCCTAACCACCACAGCTCGTAAAACATCTTTCTTTTTTACTTGCTTTCGAGGTTCTGCTTTTTGTACAGACAAAACTACAATATCGCCGATTTCGGCGTATCGTTTTTTTGAAGAGCCAAGAACTTTGAAAATTCTTCCTATTTTTGCTCCTGAGTTATCTGTGATTGTAACAATTGTTTGTGGTTGAATCATAAGCCTATTTTGACACTATAAAATGTTTTGTTTTTGAAAGTGGTTTACACTCTTTGATCTCGACCTTGTCTCCCACTTTGCAAGTATTACCTTCATCGTGAGCTTTATACTTCTTCACTCTTGTGATGAATTTACCATACTTTGCATGCTTGAAATATCTAGATACTGCAACAACAATAGTGTCCTTCATTTTGTCAGACACAACAACACCATTAAGAACTTTTCCTTTTGCTGTGTTTGTATTCTTTTCTGTTGTTTCTTTTTTCATAAAATTATTTTTCTTTTCTTGAATTTAGCTCTGTCTCTATTCTAGCGATATCTCTTCTGATGTTTTTCCCGTCTTTGATATCTCTAGTCTTACTTCCTGAAAGTCCAAATCTGAAATGTCTCAAATCTTCTCTTTTTTCCTTCAGTTCCTTGAGCAGGTCAACTTCATTCTTTTTTTCTAAATTTTTTACAGTCATGATACTTTACTTAAAATTTAATCTCTTGCAACTACCTTAGTCTTTATGGGCAATTTTGTACCAGCCTTTCTCAAAGCCTCTCTAGCAACTGTATCTGCCACTCCATCTATTTCAAAAATAATTCGACCTGGTCTAACTTCAAAAACATACCCTTGTGGATCACCTTTACCTTTACCCATTTTTACTTCGGCAGGCTTCTTTGTAAAAGGTCGGTCAGGGAAAATTCTAATCCAAGAACGTCCTGTCTTGCCCATATATCGTGACATAGCTCGTCTAGCAGCTTCGATCTGATTTGAAGTAACTCTCTTTGCTGTAGTAGCTTTCAAACCATGAGAACCAAAAGACAAAGTTACTCCTCTAGTTTCTGGTCGTGTAAATTTAGCTGGGTTCTTTCGCCCTGTTTGCCATTTTCTATGTTGTACTTTTTTTGGGAATAACATAAGCCTTTCTTATTAAAATTATTTGGTATCGTTTTCAAAAACTTCTCCTCTATAAATCCAAACCTTAATACCAAGAGTTCCTTGGGGTATCTTTGCCCTTTCTCTTGCAAAATCGATATCAGCTCGGAAAGTTTGCAGAGGAATCCGACCTTTCTTCAATTCCTCGGTTCGGGCCATATCAGCCCCATTCAAACGACCTCCGATTCTGATTCTGACTCCTTCTACATCCCTGTTCGCCATAACCTTATCGACCATTTGCTTTAACACGCGTCTAAAAGGCATTCTTTTTTGTAAAGCATCCTTAACCATAAGAGCCACCAACTGAGCATTACTCTCTGGTGATTTGACTTCCTCAATATCAATTTTTAGTTCTACATTTTCTAAAACTAAACCTTTCTTATTCAAAAGTCTTTGTATGTCAGTTCGAAGTTTGACTGCCCCTTCTCCACTTCTTCCGATGATTAGACCTGGTCTTGAAGTCTTGATAACAATTCTAAGCATTGAATCGTTTCTTTCGATTTCAATATCAGCAACATGCATGTCAGCTAGCTTCTTGGCTAGATATTCTCGTAGAAGAATATCTCCTTTTAGATAATCTCTATATTTTTTATTATCACCAAACCAACGAGATTTCCACTCTCTTAAAATTCCTAATCTATGTGAATATGGGTGAACTGTGTGTGACATAATTATTTCTTATTATTTTTAGTCTTAGTCTTAGAAGACATCGTCTTTTTTGCTTTTGAGACAGGTTTTTTAGTAGTTGTTTTTACTTTAGTTTCTTCCTTTTTTGGTAAATCAGCCTTTGATGACTCTTTCTTATTCTTAGCAGATTTTTTTACTCCTTTTTTTGAATCCAAAATAACAGTAACAATACTAGTCCTTTTGTTTATTGGAAAAGCCGCACCTCGCGCACGAGGTCTCCATCTTTTAATAGTGTATCCTTCATCGACTGTAATAGTCTTGATAAAAAGATCTGTAGAATCCATTCCGAAGTTGTTGGTTGCATTTGCTTTTGCAGATTCAATCAACTTTTGCAGAGGAAGAGCCGATCTCTTAGCAATGAATTGAAGGTTGGTAATAGCAGTATCAACTTTCTTACCACGCAAAGCATTCGCAACAAGTCTAACTTTACGTGCTGATTGTCTATAATTTTTTAATACTGCTTTAACCATAATATTTAAGCGTTTGCTTTGGCAGCTTTAGCTGCTGCGATTTCAGCTTGTTTCTTAGCTTGGTCTAATTCCTTCTGCATCTTACCTCCGTGTCGGTAGAATTTCTTTGTAGGAGAAAATTCACCGAGGCGGTGTCCTACCATTTCCTCGGTTACAAAGACATCTATGAAATCCTTCCCATTGTGGACCTTGAAAGTAAATCCGACCATCTCTGGAGAGATTTGACTATTTCTTGCCCATGTCTTAAGAGGCCCTGCTTCTGCTGGCTTTTTACCCTCGATTTTCTTCAAGAGTTTTTCATCTACATATGGACCTTTTTTAAGCGACCTAGTCATAAAAAATATACAAAGCTCCAATGGAGCTTGGTGGCTGTATATACTAACAGATATCGTTTTAAAGTCAACAAATTAGTTAGTAGTAAATAGTAAATAGTTAGTAGACTTATTAGATTGATTCTTAGCCGTATATTTTACTCTTTCTTTCTCAATGAACCACTCCTATTTACTACTTACTATTAACTATTACCTAATAATATGTATAATTTGGCCATATGAATTACAAAAAAACTGTCTTAGACAATGGTCTACGGATTATCACTGTTCCAATGAAAGATTCTCAGACCAGTATAGCCATGGTTCTGGTAGAAGCTGGCTCTCACTATGAAGATGAAAAAATTAATGGTCTTTCTCATTTCCTAGAGCATATGTGTTTTAAAGGTACTAAAAACCGCACAGGTCATGAGATAAACAGTTATTTAGACTCTATAGGAGCAGAAGCCAATGCTTTTACTGGCTTTGAATATACTGGTTACTATGCCAAAGCTCATTTTAAAAAGATAAATAAAATATTAGATGTAGTTTCAGATATTTATCTAAACTCTACTTTTCCAGAAAAAGGTATTGAGCCAGAACGAGGAGTCATTATCGAGGAGATAAATATGTATGAAGATTTGCCTCAAAGTCAGGTGTGGTATGAGTGGGTTAAACTTCTCTACCCTAACCAACCAGCAGGTAGAAGTATCTTAGGACCAAAAGAAAATATTAGAAGTTTTAAGCAAAAAGATTTCATAGACTATTACAAAAAACATTACATCGCAGAAAAAACTGTGGTCATTGTTGCTGGTAACATTGATCAAAAAGAAGTCTTAAGAGATGTTAAAGAAAAATTTAAAAATATTCCTACTGGCAAAATAGTCAAAAAAGATAAAGTTAAAGAATACCAAAAAGCTCCTCAGATAAATGTTAGATACAAGAAAACTGATCAGACACACTTAGTTCTTGGTTTTCGAGCTTTTGATTTGAAGAATAAAAAGAATATGGCTCTGAAAGTTGCTTCTGTTGTTCTAGGAAAGGGCTTCAGCTCTCGCCTATTCAAGAGAATGAGGGATGAACTAGGAATGTGCTACTATACTCGCGCTTCTGCCGAAGCCTTAACAGATCATGGATATTTCACTGTCTCTGCTGGTGTAACAAATAGCAGAGTAGAGGAAGCTATAGAAGTGATTGTAGATGAATTTAAGAGATTAAGAGATGAACTAATATCTGATGAAGAGATAAAGAAAGCTAAAGACTTTGCCATTGGTCACACTGCTATTGGTCTTGAAACTTCTGATGCTATAGCTGACTTCTATGGTTTCCAAGAACTTCAACACGAAGAGATCAAGAATCCTAAGGATAAGATAAGAAAGTTAAAAGAAGTGACATCCAAAGATGTTCAGAAAGTTATACAAGAGATTGTAAAGAATGATAGATTGAATCTAGCACTGATTGGTCCATTTAAAGAAAATAAGAAGTTTAAAAAGATTTTGAAGGTATAAGTTAAAAACTATTTTAGAGAAATTTGTTGTATGTCAACTTCTATCGCTTCTGGATCAATAATAAAACGATCTACACCTTCTTTGTCTGGTACAAGATGTAAATGAAGATGGACAGGTTTGTAATAAGTTGACCCATTTTCCACAGAATCAAATCTAGTTCGAATCATCAAAACAAATTGATCTACATTACTACCACTATCTTGTTTTATTCCCAAAGATAAGAAGTGCTTTATTATCCTTTTATAAAATATTTGCAAATCTTCAAGCTCCTCAATTTTTAAATCTGTAAAGTCAGATATATGTCTCTTGGGAATCAACATGGTATGAAACTTCCAATATGGAGATAGATTTGCAATCCATACCCAATAATCTGATTCGCCTAATACTATTTGTTTACCTAAATCACAAAGAGGACAATACCCGTCTGAAAAACTTTTTACAAGTTCTTCATATTCTTTTCTTGAAAGTAATTTATTCATAATTATTTAGTATACCTAAAGTTGCTCGGGATCCCCAGAACCAGAACAAAGTTCGGTTCTGGGCTTCGCCAGATTCACACTCCTCTAGGAAGACGTGGTAATAAAGTTTTAATATTTAAAATTTGTTTCGGATTTCGTGCTTCGAATTTCGGATTTCAAAAAAGCCGAGCATTGCTCGGCTTTTTTTAGTTTCTTTTCTTTTTCTTTCGTCTTTCGACAATCATTGTATTTGAATATTTCTTTGGTTTTCGAGTCTTGACTCCATAAGCAAGCTTGCCTTGTCTTGTCTTTGGACCTCGTCTTAGACCAATACCTTGTCGTCCTTCTCCACCTCCATGAGGGTGATCAACTGGGTTCATAGCACTACCACGAACTGTTGGTCTTCGTCCCATATGTCTAGATCGTCCAGCTTTTCCAATATTTCGAAGTTTATGTTCACTGTTTGAAACTTCTCCGATAGATGCCCAAGCAGTATTTAAAACTTTTCTAATTTCTGATGAAGGCATTTTTAATTGAGTAATCTTTGCATCTGGGTCTTGTGCAACCACTTCCGCGTAGTTACCAGCTGATCTTACAAGTACAGCTCCAGCTCCTGGTTTTAGTTCAACATTGTATACAAATGTTCCAACTGGAATATTTAGCAATACTGTTCTGTTACCAGACTTTATCTTAGCCTTCTCACTAACAACAAAATCATCTCCCACCTTTAGATTTGATGGAGCAACCACATATCGTCTTTCACCATCTGCATAAAGAGCAAGAGCAATGAAAGCAGATCTGTTTGGATCATATTCGATACTCTCAACCTTTGCAGGAATATCCTTCTTGTTATATTTAAAATCAACTTCTCGATAGAGTCTCTTGTGCCCTCCTCCTTTGTGTCTTGTAGTAATTCTACCTTTATTGTTTCGTCCTACTGCTCTCTTTCTTCCCTTTGTAAGAGATTTGTTTGGTTTGCTAGCAGTTAACGAGTCTTTATATGACACAACTGTCATACCTCGAACTCCTGCTGATGTTGGTTTATATTTTTTCATATTTTTGAGTTAGCACCACGTCAGACGCAGTATACAACCTCGGTTAATATTTATAATGTGGGAAAGATACTACCTTAAATGCAGGGAAATGGCAAACTTCTATACAAACTCTATCTTATCCCCTTTCTTCAAGTAAATATATGCTTTCTTTCCTCCTGACTTAAATCCTCGGCTAGTACCAGTTCGCTTTCGTCTAACAACTTTCTTTGAGGGAATCTTTGTAATATTAACCTTTCTAGGAGTAACTTTATAGATTGATTGAATCGCCTTCTTTACATCCTCCATTTGTGCACGTGGATCTATTTGAAAAACATAAGCATTAAGAGTTTCAGGAATAATTGTAGCTTTTTCAGTAATTCTAGGCTTCTTCAAAACCCAAGAAAAATCTCCTGTCACTTCCTTTACATCAGCAGAAGTTTTTTTAACTTCTTTTTTCGCTTTAGTAACTTTTGATTCTTTTGTATCTTTTTTGAATAATGCCATGTTATTTAATTCTACTCTTAAGAATTTCAAAACTCTTTTCAGGGTTTTCGATGATAATAAATTTGTAGTTTAGAATATCTACGGGGTTTAGATTTCTAACCTCATCAAGTTTGATATTTGAGAAGTTAGCAAAACTTTTTTTGGTTTTTAGATCATTTTCATCAACTGCCACAAAAGCTGCATTCTTTCTTTTAGTAGCTAATGTCTCCAGACCTTTATTTTTTGAAATAGCTTTGATAATTTCTTTAGCTTCGGCAGTCTTTGGAACTTCAAACTCTAGGGAATCAATCAAGATTAGTTCACCATCTTTAGCTTTTTGAGAAAGGATAGTATTAACAGCTTTGACTTTCATCTTTCTATTAACCTTTCGGTCGAAATTCCTTTCATTGGTAGGTCCATGAGCCACTCCACCACCAACCCAAATAGGAGATCTCTTTGATCCATGTCGTGCACGACCAGTTCCTTTTTGTCTCCAAGGTTTTTTGCCTGTACCAGATACTTCACTTCTATCTTTTACTTTTGCAATAGCATTTCTCTTATTGCTTTCCATAGAAGTAACAACTTGGTGAATAAAATCATCATCCCAAGCAATACCAAAGATTTCTGATGGTAACTCGATTTGTTTTACTTCTTTTCCTGTTTTGTCATAAACTGCTGTTTTCATAACTTGTACTAAATTTATTTCAGTATTATCCTCTTATTTCTACCAATGTTCCTTTTCTCCCTGGAATAGCACCTCTTAGATAGATGATATTCTCACTAGAATCAATTTTGATAATCTTAACTTTCTTATGAGTAACCTTGTCACCTCCTGTTCGTCCGGCCATTCTGATACCTTTTCTAACCCTCTGAACTCCACCAGCTCCAATAGAACCAGGCGATCTTTCAGTATGTTTTTGACCATGACTTCTAGGGCCTCCGTGGAAACCATGCCTTTTGACTACACCTTGAAATCCTTTTGATTTTGAAATAGAAGAAGTGCTAACTAGTTCTCCTTCTGCAAAAGCATCGAGTTTTATCACATCTCCCACTTTTAACTCCAAAGAATCTTCAGAAACAGAGTTTTCTACCAGATGAGCAAAGTTTCCCAATCCTTTAGTATGACCCCTTTGAGGTCTAGAGATATTCTTCTCTTTCTTCTCTCCAAATCCAACTTGAACAGCATCATATCCATCATTTTCCAATGTTTTGATCTGAGTAACTGTCACTGGACCTACCTTAACAACGGTAACAGGTTGAACACAATCATTTTCATCAAATATCTGTGTCATGTATTCTTTTGTGCCAAGAATGAATTTCATTTTTGTTTAGTATGTAGAATGTAGTATTTAGAGTTTGTTTTCCTCTTCTATCTGTCTGCCGGCAGGCATACAACATTCTGGTTAAACCATCTTCACATCTATGTTGACACCGGACGGAAGACTTAGGTTTGTTAGTGCCTCGATGACTTTAGCATCAGGATTAATAATGTCAATTAACCTTTTATGTATTCGCATTTCAAACTGCTCTCGTGCATCTTCATAGATGAAAGTTGAACGGTTAACTGTATACTTCTTTATTTCTGTAGGAAGCGGGATAGGACCACTAATCTTTGCATCAAATCTCAAAGCTGTGTCAATAATTTGTTTCACTGATGAATCCAGGATCTTGTGCTCATAAGCTCTGATCCTTATTCTCAACTTAGAAACAATTTCTGAGTCAGTTTTTGGTTTTGATTTTGCGGCAGTTTTCGAAACAGCTTTAGTAGTCTTTGTTGCCAACTCCTTTTTTGTATTACTTTTTGTTGCTTTTGTTTCAGCCATATTTTTTAGTATATAGAATGTAGTATTTAGTATGTAGTATGATTTTACTCTTCTACATTCTAAATTCTACATACTACATTCTTTCCTGGTTAAGCTACGATTTTTGTAACAACTCCAGCACCAACAGTTTTACCTCCTTCTCGAATAGCAAATCTTTGCTTTTCTTCTAGAGCAACAGGAGCTGTAAGCTTTACTTTGAAAGTAACAGTATCCCCAGGCATAACCATTTCTGTTCCTTCTGTTAAAGTAACTTCTCCAGTAACATCAGTTGTTCTGATATAGAACTGAGGCTTGTAACCTGAGAAGAATGGTGTATGTCTTCCTCCTTCTTCTTTCTTTAGAATATATACTTCTGATTCAAATTCTGTATGTGGTGTAACAGAACCTGGAGCAGACAGAACTTGTCCTCGGTGAATGTCTTCTTTCTTAACACCCCGAAGAAGGATACCAGCGTTATCTCCTGCCATACCTTCATCAAGTTGCTTATTGAACATTTCAATACCTGTAACTGTGTACTTTGTTGTATCTTTGATACCAACAATTTCAACATCTGTACCAACTTTGATTGTTCCTCTTTCAATTCTTCCTGTTACAACAGTTCCTCTACCTTCAATTGAGAAGATATCTTCAACTGGCATAAGGAAAGGTTTGTCAGTTTCTCTTTCTGGCAATGGGAAGTAGCTATCCATATTGTCGATAAGTTCTAGAACTTTCTTAACCCATTCATCATCAGCAGATGAAGCTTCCAGAGCTTTTAGAGCTGAACCTTTGATAATCGGAGCGTTAGCACCATCAAATCCATTAGCAGTTAAAAGTTCTCTGATTTCTTCTTCAACTAGATCAACCATTTCTGCATCATCTACCATATCAACTTTGTTGATGAAAACCATAATCTTTGGAACACCGACTTGTCGTGCCAACAGAACGTGCTCTCTTGTTTGAGGCATCATACCATCTGTAGCAGCAACTACGAGAACAGCACCATCCATCTGAGCAGCACCAGTAATCATGTTCTTGATGTAGTCAGCGTGACCAGGAGCATCAATGTGAGCGTAGTGTCTATTAGGTGTAAAGTATTCATTGTGAGAAAGAGCAATAGTAATACCTCTTGCCTTTTCTTCTGGAGCGTTGTCGATTTGGTCGACAGCCTTCTCATTTGCACCATATTCTCCACCTTTTAGGTTTAGAGAGTGCAAAATAGCCGCAGTAAGAGTAGTCTTACCGTGGTCAACGTGTCCAATTGTACCAACGTTTACGTGTGGTTTTGAACGATCAAATGCTTCTGCCATAATTTTTTAATTAAAAGTTAATAATTAATAATTTAAAGTTAAAATCCGAAATTCGAATCTCGAAATACGAAACAAATTTTAATTTCTAAATCCTAAATTAAAAACATTTATTTAGAATTTAAGGTTTAGATATTGTTTCGGATTTCGGATTTCGTGCTTCGAATTTCAAGTCTGCATACAGACTTGCTAATTGTCTGAGAACACCGCACGAGAATTTGGCATTCTCAAACAACTCGCTATTACCCTTTTTAATACAAAAAAAGACGCCTAAATCAGCATTCTGATTTTTGCCTCAAAAGTTTCGTAAATAGCGTGAGAGTTATGTTATCAGATAAAAAAGAGATGTCAATAAGCCCCTTATAACAACTGCTAATAAAGTTACATAAAAGAAAAAATAAAAAAATATGAAATTCTTACTTCCCTAAAAAACTAGCAATAAAGTCAGCTACCATTTTTTGAATTTCCAATATCTTTTTCTCTAATTCATCAATAGAAACTTGTTGAGACGAGCTAGTAGCATTCACCAATGTGCCTGTTCTTTGCTCATCCTTTAATTGTTTTTTGGTCTTTAAAAACACATTCTTACTACTTCTACCTGAATTTTTTAAAGCTTTATTTACTTGTTTTTGTAATTGATTAACCAAATCTTGTAATTGATCTTCTGTGTATTCACTTGTATCTAGATCAAACGAAGATGCCTTGGCTTCTCCTATAAATAAACTAGTTGATATAAAAATGATTAGTAGTATTACTAAAATTCTTTTTGTCATGAGCCATATTATATTGAAAAAAAAACAAAACGAACAGAGGTTATCCGTTCGTTTTGTTAATAATTTTAGAAAACTAGCTTATTTCAACTCTACAGTAGCACCAGCTTCTTCTAACTTCTTCTTCATTTCTTCTGCTTCTTCTTTCTTCACTCCTGCCTTTACATCTCCAGGAGCACCATCAACGATATCTTTAGCTTCCTTTAGTCCAAGACCAAGCACTTCCTTGATAACCTTGATGACAGCAATCTTTTGAGCCCCAGCATCCTTTAGATGAACTGTAAACTCACTTTGTTCATCACCAGCACCCGCATCACCACCTGCTGCAGGAGCGGCGGCAACAGCTACAGCTGAAACACCAAATTTCTTTTCTAACAATTTCACAAGTTCGTTTAATTCAAGAACACTCATTGATTCTATTTGTTCAACAAGAGTCTTGAACTTTGCTGGAACTTCTACGTTTTCCCCGTTATCGTCAGATTTTACAGGATCAGCACCTTCGTCAGCTTTAACTTCTTCAGCAGGAGCTTCTGTATTTTCAGCAATTTTATTTTCTTCGTCTGTCATAATATTAGTTAGTAGTTAGTAGTAAATAGTAAGTAGTTTTAGTAAATAAAAAATTAGATTCTATTTACTATTTAGTATTTACTATTTACTGATTATTAAGCTTCTTTTGTATCTGCATAGGCTTTTACAACCATAGCAAAACCTTGAATTGGTGAGTTGATAACATTCACAAACATACCGAGCAATGTTTCTCTAGAAGGAATCTGAGCAATTTCTTCAATCCCATTCTTATCTAGAAACTTTCCTTCAAAAACTCCTCCCAACATCTGGATGTTGTCTGAAAATTGTTTCTGGAATTTGAAAATCTCTCTCGCTGGAGCTATTAAGTCATCAGCATAAACCAAGGCCAACTCTCCATCCAAACTCGGAAGCTCTCCTTCAATAGAAGAGTCTTCAAAAGCTTTTCGGATTAGAGTTTTTCTTGCAACAAAATATGATACATCTGCTTTTCGAAGTTCATTCCTCATCGCAGCTGTCTCAGATACAGGCAAACCATGAAAATTCACAAAGACTATGGAATCTTTTTTGGTTACATCCCTTAACTTGTCCAAGATTTCTTTTTTCTTATCTTTTGTAACTGCCATTTGATTTGATTAGTAAATAGTAAGTAGTAAATAGTAAGTAGCTTTAGTAAATAAAATTAGATTCTATTTACTATGTTAGTATTTACTATTTACTAGTTTTCCGACCAGATAAGGCCGGAAATGAGAAAGCGTACCTATATTACGCAAAACCTCGAGAGGTCTTAAATAGTATGTAGAATGTAGTATTTAGTATGTAGAGTTGGTTATCCTTTCTCTGCATTCTAAATCTACCTACCACATCCTCATCGCCTCTTGTCTTTGGCCTTATGGATGTATAGATTACCGTTTTTTACAAAAAAGTCAACATCTACTCTTCTATTGAAAAATCAACTATTTCTTTGAAGCCACCAGGAAAAGTTACCTCCATTTCATAAGTCCCTTCTGACACATCATCAACAAGAGTAAAGTAAGCATTGTATGACTTAGCCTGACCAGCATATATCACATCATCTAAATTAAAATAATCATTACAAATTCCCACATCTTCCAAACCATCAACGTCCAGTTTAATGGCTTCACAAGAATCTAGATTATCAACAATACTACTAGAAGTGTTGTTTGCAATTGTTCCAGAAACAATTATTGTTTCTCCTGGCTTAAAAATTTCTTTGTTCAAAGTAACCTTAGTTGTCACACTTTCTTCTAAAACAGTATCTGCATCATTACTGATTTTAAAGTCAATATAAGCTTTGTTATTTCCTGGGAAAATAACTGTTAGTTTATACTTTCCTTCTGCTATTCGTTCTGGTTGTTCTGGAACAAGTTCTACCTTATAAGTGGCTGATTCTCCATTTCTTAGAGTAATAACAGTTTCGTAAGTATAGCAAGGAAAAGGACCTTGAATGTAACCATAGTACGGTTTGTTAATATCGACAGTCATCCCCGTACAATTGGATACTGGACCTTCTATATCTACCCCGGAATTATTTGTAATTTTACCTGTTATTAATATTCTTTCATTAGCTTCGTACTCATCTTTATTAGTATCTAAATACAAACTAATGCCTCCATTGTTACTAGTTGATGAATTATAAAATGAACTGCTTGAGTTAGAGCCACAAGAAGTATTTATGAATGATAAAGTTCTGGGACCGACTACTCCAAAACCAGTTGTATTAGCGTCACCAGAAGAGACAATACCTCGTGATGCTTGGAATCTTTTAACGGAGTCGACAGTTACGCTTCCATAATATCCAGTAATTTCAGGGTAGGTAAAAAAACCTCTATCTCTGAGATATCTTTGCAAAGCGGAGACTTGGCCAGCAGTAGAAAAATCATTGTCACCAATATACATAGTTCTGTTGAAGATTGCACAAGACTGCCCCGAACCACTTGAGTTTGAAGTGGTGCTACCAGTTTCTAATTGACCCAATTGTTGCCTGATTCTCAATAAAGCTTGTTCAATAGTTTCCAAACTTTGAGCTTGGGCTACAGAAAAACCAGTAATGAGTAAGAAGGTTAATAATATTGATGCTAGTACTTTTTTTCTCATTGATTATTTTCTATATAAGATTGATCTGATATTGTGCTAAGTTTTCTAACAAACATTATTATACCTAAACTAAAGAGAAAACCTGCAATTGAAAACAAAACATCCGAAATATCACCTTGCCAGTAAACTTCCGCTGTCTCTCGAAAAGCAAAAACTAGGTCAGCAGCAACCATAACGATCAGACCTAGATTATAGATAAAAAGACCAGAAAAAATCTTTCCCCCAGCCACAGTCAAGATAATAATAGACATGACTATCAGTATAAGGTCTGAGACAGAGTAGAAGAAATTAAAAAATGTCTCATTCAAACCTACTCCATCTTCTCCACCCCACATTGGCACACCAACTAATTGGATAACAATATAGCCAACAATTAATAAAAACACAATAGCAGTAATAATTTTTCTGGCGTTAATACTACTTTTGAAAATTTTGAAAAAATAGAAAAAAGCAATGATGTTAAAAATAGTATAAAGCAACCATAAATAGTCAGCGAAAGAAGGAAAAGGTAAATCATTATCTAAGAAGATTGCATAGTATGCCCAAACTAAAAAACCAAATCCTAAAAATAAAGTAGAGATACTGGCAAACAACAAGCCTTTCGATTGAGCATTACTGATACTCATCCTCTTGATTCCACGAAAGCCAAAAAATGATCCGTAGAGCATCACTAGAGCCATGACAGGCACGACCCATCTGTTAAAAGCCGTCTCATACCCACTGTAAGTGATATTTAAAAATAGATGATATCCAAGTAGTAAGACAAAAATGATAACTAGATGAGTAGTAGCCTTTTTATAATTCATCATTATAGTAATTCTAAAAAGTATTTAGATTGAAAACAACCTAGTTATGCAATGAAAAAACCCTACACAACATGGTGTAGGGTTGAAAAAGAGACTTTATCCTCTTTGAGCTTTAATAGTCTGAGCTACATTTGGTGGTACCACTTCGTAGTGATCAAATTCCATGGTTGCAGATCCACGACCTTCTGTCATAGATCGAAGTCTAGTCGTATATCCAAACATTTCTGACAGTGGCACAAGAGCATGTACTGCTTGAACACCTGGCCCTCTATCTTCCATACCTTGGACTTGTCCTCTCTTTGAAGATAAGTCTCCGGTAATATCTCCAGTAAATTTATCTGGAACAACCACTTCAACCTTCATCACTGGTTCTAGTAGTACAGGCTGTGCTTTTTCTGCTGCTTCTTTGAAAGCAAATGTAGCAGCTAGTTTGAAAGCAATTTCACTTGAGTCCACTTCATGATATGAACCATCGAATAGTTCTGTTGAAACATCAACCATTCTATAACCAGCAACAATTCCTCTTTCCATTGCTTCCTTAACCCCTTTCTCAACAGCAGGAATAAATTCATTTGGAACAACACCTCCTTTAATATTGTTAATAAATTCCATTCCTTCACTCCTTTTAACATTCTTAGCAATTTTCTCGTCAGGATCTGTGCTCTTTTCTAGTGGTTTAATTCGAATCTTAACGTGACCATATTGTCCCTTACCTCCTGATTGTTTGATATATTTATGTTCAGCTTCAGCTGGAATTTGAATTGTTTCTCGATAAGCGACTTGTGGTTGTCCAACATTAGCTTCAACATTAAATTCTCTTTTCATACGATCAACAAGGACTTCTAGGTGTAATTCTCCCATACCCGAAATAATAGTTTCTAGTGTTTCATCATCAGTTGTAACCTTAAAAGTAGGATCTTCATCAGCAAGTTTTCTAAGAGCCATTCCCATTTTTTCTTGATCTGCTTTTGTCTTTGGTTCAATTCGTAGCGAAACAACTGGCTCTGCAAATTCAATCTTGTGAAGTTCAATAGCATGAGCTTCATCACAAAGAGTGTCAGAAGTATGAGTATCTTTCAGACCAACAGCTGCAGCAATTTCTCCAGCATAAACTGTTTTTACTTCTTCTCTTTCATTGGCATGCATTCGTAGTATTCGTCCCAATCTCTCTTTGTTACCTGTTGATGCATTATAAACATATGAACCTGCTTCAATTTTTCCAGAATAAACTCTGAAGTATGTAAGCTGTCCAACATAAGGATCAGTCTGAAGTTTAAAAGCAAGAGCAGAAAAAGGTTCTTCGTCTGAAGCTTTTCTGTCTATTTCTTCACTAGTTTTTGGATCAACACCAGTTATTGGTGGGATATCTATAGGAGATGGTAGATAGTCGACAACGGCGTCTAGTACTAATTGAACACCCACATTTTTCAAAGCAGAACCTGTAAATACAGGCACAACATCACCAGAAATAACAGCTTTTCTCAAAGTCTTTTTCAAATCTTCTAAAGCAATTTCCTTTCCTTCCAGAAAATCATTCATTTGAGCTTCATCATTTTCAACAATTTTTTCAATAAGCTCGCTTCTATATTTTTCTGCATCAGCCTTTAGTTCTTCTGGAATATCAATTTCAATAACGTCATTGCCCATATTCCCCTCAAACTTGTACCCTTTCATCCTTAGCAAATCTACTACTCCTTCATGATTACCTTCTTCCCCAATAGGTATCTGAGCCCTAACCGCATTCTTTGTTAGCCGATCCAAAATAGATTTGTATGATCTTTCAAAACTTGCTCCTGTTCGATCTAGTTTGTTAATAAAACAAATTCTTGGAACTTTATATTTATCAGCTTGTCTCCAAACTGTTTCTGATTGTGGTTCAACACCAGCAACACCGTCAAAAACAACCACTCCTCCGTCTAGAACCTTGAGAGATCTTTCTACTTCTGCAGTAAAGTCAACGTGACCAGGTGTATCGATAATATTAAAACGATGTTTAAAATCTTGGTTGCCTTTCTCGTAAGTAGGAATCCAAAAAGCAGTTGTAGCAGCTGAAGTGATAGTAATACCTCTTTCTCTTTCTTGTTCCATCCAGTCCATAGTTGCCTCTCCCTCATGAACCTCTCCAATTTTATGAGAAACACCAGTGTAGAACAAAACACGCTCTGTTGTTGTTGTTTTACCAGCATCAATATGTGCAATAATTCCAATATTGCGAACTTTTTCTAATGGATAATCTCTCGACATAACTTCTGTAAATTAATAGTTAATAATTAATAGTTAATAATTAATAGTTAATAATTAATAGTTAATAGTTAATACTTATCAATTATTAATTAAATAATAAAGCCCCAGGAGCACTGAAGTCCGTCCATCATAACAGAAAAGTGGGATTAGTAAAGTTAGACATCAGACATCAGATGTTGGAAGATTCATTGATAACTTATGTCTGGTGTCTGAAATCTGACGTCTAGTCTTCAGTTTTTAGTGGCTAGTGATCAGTGATTAATTTAAACAATACTTATAATAGGATTAGTAATTAGTAGTTCTCTCTATTATCTGATTATTCTCGTCAAACGTAAACTCATCTGTAAATTCAAAATTGACTTCTTCTCCATCATCAGTACCAATAAAAGAACCTTTGACTAAAACAGAATTATTATCTGGATTATATATCAAACTACTTACTGTATGATTGCCAGAAAGTTTTCTATCGTTCATATAGAAACCCACAAGTTGTTCTCTACCCTCTAAGACCAAATTATTCCGTCTATATCTGATACTTTCAGAAAAAAGATTCCCCATACCATCCCAGTCACTACGATCTACTAACCGATAATAATCATTTGCAAGTCCAATAAGTACGCTTTCATTTTCAGGAGATTCAAAACTCATAAAATGTATACTATAAAAAATATGCTCAAATTACAATAATAAGAATGTTAAATCGCCTTTCACTAGTCACTAAAAACTGAAAACTAGAAATTAATCTTCAAACTTCTTCCTTTCACTAATCAAAGCATAAAATATATATAGTGTAATGATTATTGGAATTAAACCAACTATTGCTACTCGGCTTGCAGATATATCACCATTTTGTATTTGAGGCAGACTATTTATCATGTTTAGAAACTCAGGGGCAGCAAAAGCACTTTTTGCCAATGAAGCCAGTGAGTCCAGAAGAGCTAGGTAGTAGCCCCATTTAGTCATAGTTACCAAACCGAATACTATAAATACATAGACTAAGATAAGTAGTGAGTCATGCATTACTATCTCTCCTATTCCTTGCCCTTCTCCTAAAACAGAGAATAGATTAAGTGATAAACCAATAATAGATAAAATAAATAGAGCGACTACGATTTTTATTCTCAAAGGAATTTTATTATTCTTATTTTTCATACCTAAAATTTTACAGATTAAAAAGAATTCAGACAATAGGAGTTGTCAGATGTCAGAAAAAATTATAAAAAAATAGTAACTGTTGTCTAATGTCTGAAGTCTAGTGTCTGAAGTCTGAAGTCTGAAGTCTAGTGTCTGAAGTCTGAAGTCTAGTGTCTGATAACTGACTAATTAAAGTCCTAAAATTCTCCTCTTTGCTTCCCTAACAACATTTTCATCAAATGGTATCGCCATCAAAGCCATCTTTTCAATATGATCTTGTGTGGCCATTTCTTTACAAATCATTATGAGGCCTTCCACTTCTCTCTCATCAACAATTCTTTGCTCTTCTACAATCAGAGAATCGTTTCTAAACATTTTTATATAATAACAAAAACCAGCACCCTATAGGTGCCAGTTTTTCACAAATAATAAAATTGGAGACTACCAAGCGAAGTGTGCAAATGCTTTATTTGCTTCTGCCATCTTGTGGGTATTTTCTCTCTTCTTAACTGCTTCACCTTCATTTTGACTAGCAGCAATAATTTCATCAGCTAGTTTGTAAACCATAGACTTTCCCTTTTTCGTATTTGCAGCAGCCTTGATCCAAGTCATAGCCAAGAAAAGTCTCCTCTCTGGTCTAACTTCCCGTGGGACTTGATAGTTAGCACCCCCAACTCGTCTTGATCTCACTTCCATTTGAGGAGCTGCATTTCTGAGAGCTTGATCAAAAACTTCTAAAGGATTTTCTACCTTTGCTTTTTTCTTTATTTCTTCAAAAGCGCCGTAGACAACTTTTCTAGCTGTCTCTTTCTTCCCCCCTTCCATAACGTGGTTAATAAACTTCTCAACTTTTACTGAGTTGTACCTTATATCTGGCTTTACAATATTTCTATTTTTAACTGGTCTTCGCATGATTTTAGTTAATAGTTAGTAGGTGGTAGTTAATAGTGTTAATTTGATTTTGGTTTCTTAGCTCCATATCGACTTCTTCCCTTAGCTCGTTTTTGAACTCCTTCAGCATCCAAAACACCTCGAACAACTGTATATCGAATGTTAACATCCTTTACTCTACCTCCTCGAAGCAATACTACTGAGTGTTCTTGTAGATTATGACCCATACCAGGAATATATGCTGTTACTTCCATACCATTTGTTAATCTAACCCTAGCAATTTTTCTAATAGCTGAGTTTGGTTTTCTAGGTGTCTTTGTTGTCACTTTTGTACATACACCTCTTTTAAAAGGAGAGTTATAGTAAGTAGGTCTATTTTTCAAAGTATTGAAACCACGTTGAAGAGCAACAGCCTTTGATTTCTTGGCTGTCCTTGTTCTGTTTTTTCTTACTAATTGATTGATTGTTGGCATGTGTATTTAGTATGTAGAATTTAGAATGCAGTATGTAATGTAATATGTAGAGTTATTTTATATACTACATTCTAAATTCTACCTTCTAACTAAAAAGACCTCTTTCGAGTAGCTGATACTCTAATATATATGTATATTTTTTGCAAGTGCCTCAATTACTGAGCGGTGCTTAGATTGTCACTATTTTGACTTGTTTGCTCAGTATTAGAATCTACTGGCTCTGTTACCGTAGGTTCAATAACCTCCTCAACAGGTGTTGTTTCATCTACAACTGGCTCTGGTTCAGATGCTGGAGCTGGGTCTGTTACTTGCTCTTCTATAACAGGATTTTCCTCAACAGGTGTTGTTTCATCTACAACTGGCTCTGGTTCAGATACTGGAGCCGGGTCACTGGAAGAATCACCACTATCATCGATCAAAGTGTTTTGCAAAGTAGAACTAGTAACATCTTCAGGTGCAGTTCCACACTCTCCATTCCTTGTCACAGTCATTCCGTTCTTAATACTTAGACAATATGGTTCACCTGTTTCTTCATCATACAAAGTGATACCTGTAGGTTTTTCTGGAGAACCAACAGTTAGTTTTTGGAAGACACTAACAACTGATGAGTAGCTATTGTTAGCAATATCTTGTACTTGTTCTGATAATGCTTGAATCTTAGTATTTAATTCTTTAATTGCAGAAATAATATATGGAATAAATCCACCATAAGATACTGATTTCAAATGCTCTCCATCAGGTGATGTTTTTACTAATTCTGGGAAAATACTTTCTACTTCTTGTGCAATTAGACCAATTCTCTTTTCGTTGTTTTCATCTGTCTTCCATTCAAATTCTACCGGTTTCAAATCTACAAATTTTGCCAAGATATCTTGAGAGGAAAGTTCTGTGATTTCCTCTTTCAATCTTTGGTCTGATGTACAAATCCATGAAGCATCGCTTGGGTCTATTTCACAGTACGCATTTGCATCTTGGAATCTAACAGGTGAACCACTTGTTGCATGGAATACATGCAATGGTCGTACAGGTGAAGTGGTACCAACTCCAATATAGCCAGAATCACTTATAAATATGGATGTGTTTGACCCAGAATTTATTCCAAAACTTCCACTTGAAGTAATACCGTCTAAATCAAATGTGATTGTGTTTGTGGCATTTCCAAGAATGATATTCCCATCTACCGCCAAATCATCGCCGACCGCTAGATTTCCAGCAAAGCTTGAGGTGTTTGTGGCATTTATTACTAATGCACCTCCAAATACTGATGTTGTTGAACCAACTCGTAAAGAGTCGACCACTGCACGGCCAGTTACATCTAGAGAATTTGCAAATGAAACATTTCCATTCTCATCCAACACAATTGAAGGAGTAGATGTTGGGGCGCTCAACAAATTGATTCTTTGACCAATTTCTTGAATAGCGTTTACTGTAACAGCTGCAATGTTTCCGTAAGAAATTCCCTTCTTTCCGTCTTCTCCATGAACAAGTTCTGGCAAGACACCTTCCAATTCTTGCGCCACGAATCCGATTGTCTCTATATATATGTCTTCTCCGAGTTCGTTTTGACCAGCTTTTATCTTATATCGTCGAGGTATTAAGTCCATAATCTCTGTTAGACCATAGTTCAAATTGACAATATCGCTTTTAATAGAAACATCAGAAGCGTTGGTCCATTCTCCTGCAGCATTCAAGGTTGCTGTGTTTCCTGCTCCACCTTCAAAGTTTAGAACTTGAGAAGTATTCATATAAATTGCGCGGTAATCTCCATCTGAGGCCTCTAGGTAAATTCCGCCAGACGCATCATTTGAAGACTGAGTAATGGCCAAAGCACTACTTGGTGATGATGTACCAATTCCAACACCCCCTGACAAATAGTAAATATCGCTTCCTGATTGAGCCCAGAAGCTTCCGCTAGAGTCTCCCCCAATAGCAAAGTAAAATTCATCACCTTTTCCAGATGAGTTTGAACTTGCACTACTTGAGTTGATTCTTAAATTAAACCCATATGCTGTTTGGGATTCATCATCAAGTGGCGCAAAGACACGATCGCTGGCAACTGACCAACTTGTTTGGACTGATCCTAAAATAGCGTAGTTTGCAGAATCCATTGGGTCTTCAAAGTTAATCCAGTATCGACCTGTGGCAATTTCGGCGACACTATTTACATTTGAGCTACCAAATATAGCAGTTCTTTCCAAAGTCACATTTCCAGAAGTTGTTCCTGAAGTACCATGAGTAACTGTGAAGGTATTTGCATCTGCAACACTTGTAACTGTGAATAATCCATCGGCAGCTGCACCAGTAGTGAAGTTCAAGTAAACTTTATGGCCCACAATATGTCCGTGTGCAGTTGCAGTGACAGTCACAGTAGTACCTGATCTTGAATATGTACCAGAAAGATCATCATCGGTCGGTCCATTAACATAAGCCCAAGTACTTGTCGCAGAATTTAAGGCGGAAATATCGGCTTCAAGCGCAACAATTTTGTCATAGATTGCATTTTTGGAAGCGGCACCAGTGTCGCTATCCCAACCCACACCAAAGGCGGTATCGGAAGGAACAATTGGAATCCAAGACCCTCCGCTGTCTTTGGCTTCAACGACTCCAGAGTTGTCTCGGACTCCATATCCGGTTGATCCAAAAGTGCTTCCAAAGTTTAGATAAGAAGGTCCAAGTTGTGCATAAGATGCACCATCAGTAAAAGATAAGTTTGTTGAAAGCAAGTCAAACTGATTACTTCCGCTATTAAGCGCGATGCTGTTGTAATTTAAATCCAGACCATTACCACTATTCACCGTCTGAACAACAGAAATATCATCATAAACCGTCAAAGTTTTTCCTGTCTGCAGAGTGCTTGCGTTCAAACCAATTCCAACTTGATTTGCACTGGCATCAACAAACAGACCATGACTAGCGCCAGTTGCCTCCCATCTGAAATCTTCCGTAGTTCCACCAGATTCGTTTCCAACAAGACCAACTGATGTAGAGAAAGTTAACCCAGCATCGTCTGTTAATGTGTCGGCATCACTTGCAAAAGGAACTCTTCCTGCAGTCAAAGTTCCATCGATACCACCAGAGCTTGCCGCCCACTGAACACCCGTTCCGGTTGACTGAAGAACATAACCACTTGTTCCAAGAGAGGCATTGTTATCGTAAAGTCCTCCAGTCAAAGCGAAGTCTCCATCAACAGAAAGTGTGGCATACGGAGTCGATGTTCCAACTCCGACTTTTGCTGTTTCAGAACCATTATCTCCTTTAACAACAAAAACTTCATTATTTAAGACTGATGCTGTAGAGTTATAAATGACAAAATTTACACCGTTAGTATTTATATCAGAGCCTACAGTTAATACATCGGTGATTTGACCTGCACCATCATTATTACCAACAACAAAAGCTCTAGTTTGATTGTCTGATTCAACGGCTAAATCACCTGAAGGTGTAGTTGTACCAATTCCAGTAAATCCTGAATACCCGCTAATAGTAAACACTGGATAATTTGTTGGTCCCTCCGCTCTTATTGCAGCCTGAAAGATAGGGTTTGTTTGATTGTCAGTACCGACAACAGAGAATCTAGCATAAGGACTTGTTGTTCCGACACCTACATGCCCTGCATTATCAGCAAGAAAGATCGTGTCATACTCTGGATCAGCAGAAAATGGTATAGATAATAAGAACAGATCATTGGCCTCTGTACCTTCAACTGCCAACGTAGTAGAAACAGTACTTGTTCCAATTCCAAAATAATTATTTGTTGCATCCCAATAAAAATCGCCCTTATCTTGAGCCAGATTTCCTGACCCATCAATAAACAAAACCGCACCAGGATCTCCTGAACCAATAGAATCTCCAATTGAGATTGACCCGGATGACGCACCCCAAGTTGGAAGTCCACCAGATACAGATAGAACTTGTCCACTTGTTCCAATAGGAAGTTTAGCCAATGAATTTGAACCATCAGCATAAAGAATATCTCCGGCTGTATAAGTTGTAATTCCTGTACCACCATAAACCTCTCCTATAGCACTTCCATTCCATGTACCACTAGTAATAGTTCCTACGGTTGCAAGTGAAGAAGCACTTGTGAGATTAGCTAAGGTATCAATAGCAGATTCAATAGTAGATTCTGTTGTGGCGTCTAAACTATCAATATTCAGAATTGACGTATTCCCACCACTATCATAAATAATAGCTGAACTATTGACACTTAGGTAACCATTTGCATCAAGGTTAATTGAATAAACACCATCAATAGAATCTAGATCAGATATTGTGATTCCAGAATTTTTAATAATTTTCCCAGTTGTCCCATTAAATCTCACTATTGCATTATTGGTTGCACTAGCTGGGCCACTAACATCTCCACTACCACTAGCAACATCTTGCCAAGTTGGTGCTGTCCCTGTTCCATTTGAGGTTAATGTTTGACCACTTGTTCCAAAGAGACCATTCAGTGTTAGATAATTTGTTGTATTGAAGTTTGTTGTTGTTGCATTAGTAAAGACTCCTGTTGAAGCTGATGAAATACCTATTGGTGTATTATTAATTGTTCCACCTGATATAGTTAGATCATTTGCAACATATGTATCAGCAACTGCTGTACCTTGCCATACACCAGTTCCAATAGTTCCAACCGTTGAAAGATTAGCCAAAGTTGTAATGTTTGGAAGTGTTGTTGTAGCACTTAGTCTGTTATCGAATCTTGTGTTGGTGAAGTAGAGATTGGTTGAACCTTCACTTAAAGCATCAGTGTCTGTTGCATTGAAGAAGTTGTAGAAAGGAATACCGAAGCTTGTGAGATTTGTGGCATCTAAGTAGTAACTTCCCTCTTGTCCATCGAATGTTCCTGTCCAGTTGCCTGTGGCGTCTAGAGTAATAGCTTCACCTACACAGTTAATACCTGTTCCTTCAACATCAGAACAATCAAATGATAATGTGTCATCTGTTAAATCAACACCTGTGCTGACTGCTAGGTTAGTGTTAGCACTAATGTCGATAGTGTCATTGTTAGTAAAGACATTAGTAACACCTGTTAGGAATGATTCAAGTGAGCTTTCGGTATTGTTGTTCCAGATTGTAGTTGAAGCATTGATGTAATCTGCAACGTCTGTGTCTGTGTAATGAGTTAGATCTGAGATTTGGCTTTCTGTGATTGAAAGATTAGCCAAAGTTGTAATGTTTGGAAGTGTTGTTGTAGCACTTAGTCTGTTATCGAATCTTGTGTTGGTGAAGTAGAGATTAGTTGAACCTTCACTTAAAGCATCAGTGTCTGTTGCATTGAAGAAGTTGTAGAAAGGAATACCGAAGCTTGTGAGATTTGTGGCATCTAAGTAGTAACTTCCCTCTTGTCCATCGAATGTTCCTGTCCAGTTGCCTGTGGCGTCTAGAGTAATAGCTTCACCTACACAGTTAATACCTGTTCCTTCAACATCAGAACAATCAAATGATAATGTGTCATCTGTTAAATCAACACCTGTGCTGACTGCTAGGTTAGTGTTAGCACTAATGTCGATAGTGTCATTGTTAGTAAAGACATTAGTAACACCTGTTAGGAATGATTCAAGTGAGCTTTCGGTATTGTTGTTCCAGATTGTAGTTGAAGCATTGATGTAATCTGCAACGTCTGTGTCTGTGTAATGAGTTAGATCTGAGATTTGGCTTTCTGTGATTGAAAGATTAGCCAAAGTTGTAATGTTTGGAAGTGTTGTTGTAGCACTTAGTCTGTTATCGAATCTTGTGTTGGTGAAGTAGAGATTAGTTGAACCTTCACTTAAAGCATCAGTGTCTGTTGCATTGAAGAAGTTGTAGAAAGGAATACCGAAGCTTGTGAGATTTGTGGCATCTAAGTAGTAACTTCCCTCTTGTCCATCGAATGTTCCTGTCCAGTTGCCTGTGGCGTCTAGAGTAATAGCTTCACCTACACAGTTAATACCTGTTCCTTCAACATCAGAACAATCAAATGATAATGTGTCATCTGTTAAATCAACACCTGTGCTGACTGCTAGGTTAGTGTTAGCACTAATGTCGATAGTGTCATTGTTAGTAAAGACATTAGTAACACCTGTTAGGAATGATTCAAGTGAGCTTTCGGTATTGTTGTTCCAGATTGTAGTTGAAGCATTGATGTAATCTGCAACGTCTGTGTCTGTGTAATGAGTTAGATCTGAGATTTGGCTTTCTGTGATTGAAAGATTAGCCAAAGTTGTAATGTTTGGAAGTGTTGTTGTAGCACTTAGTCTGTTATCGAATCTTGTGTTGGTGAAGTAGAGATTAGTTGAACCTTCACTTAAAGCATCAGTGTCTGTTGCATTGAAGAAGTTGTAGAAAGGAATACCGAAGCTTGTGAGATTTGTGGCATCTAAGTAGTAACTTCCCTCTTGTCCATCGAATGTTCCTGTCCAGTTGCCTGTGGCGTCTAGAGTAATAGCTTCACCTACACAGTTAATACCTGTTCCTTCAACATCAGAACAATCAAATGATAATGTGTCATCTGTTAAATCAACACCTGTGCTGACTGCTAGGTTAGTGTTAGCACTAATGTCGATAGTGTCATTGTTAGTAAAGACATTAGTAACACCTGTTAGGAATGATTCAAGTGAGCTTTCGGTATTGTTGTTCCAGATTGTAGTTGAAGCATTGATGTAATCTGCAACGTCTGTGTCTGTGTAATGAGTTAGATCTGAGATTTGGCTTTCTGTGATTGAAAGATTAGCCAAAGTTGTAATGTTTGGAAGTGTTGTTGTAGCACTTAGTCTGTTATCGAATCTTGTGTTGGTGAAGTAGAGATTAGTTGAACCTTCACTTAAAGCATCAGTGTCTGTTGCATTGAAGAAGTTGTAGAAAGGAATACCGAAGCTTGTGAGATTTGTGGCATCTAAGTAGTAACTTCCCTCTTGTCCATCGAATGTTCCTGTCCAGTTGCCTGTGGCGTCTAGAGTAATAGCTTCACCTACACAGTTAATACCTGTTCCTTCAACATCAGAACAATCAAATGATAATGTGTCATCTGTTAAATCAACACCTGTGCTGACTGCTAGGTTAGTGTTAGCACTAATGTCGATAGTGTCATTGTTAGTAAAGACATTAGTAACACCTGTTAGGAATGATTCAAGTGAGCTTTCGGTATTGTTGTTCCAGATTGTAGTTGAAGCATTGATGTAATCTGCAACGTCTGTGTCTGTGTAATGAGTTAGATCTGAGATTTGGCTTTCTGTGATTGAAAGATTAGCCAAAGTTGTAATGTTTGGAAGTGTTGTTGTAGCACTTAGTCTGTTATCGAATCTTGTGTTGGTGAAGTAGAGATTAGTTGAACCTTCACTTAAAGCATCAGTGTCTGTTGCATTGAAGAAGTTGTAGAAAGGAATACCGAAGCTTGTGAGATTTGTGGCATCTAAGTAGTAACTTCCCTCTTGTCCATCGAATGTTCCTGTCCAGTTGCCTGTGGCGTCTAGAGTAATAGCTTCACCTACACAGTTAATACCTGTTCCTTCAACATCAGAACAATCAAATGATAATGTGTCATCTGTTAAATCAACACCTGTGCTGACTGCTAGGTTAGTGTTAGCACTAATGTCGATAGTGTCATTGTTAGTAAAGACATTAGTAACACCTGTTAGGAATGATTCAAGTGAGCTTTCGGTATTGTTGTTCCAGATTGTAGTTGAAGCATTGATGTAATCTGCAACGTCTGTGTCTGTGTAATGAGTTAGATCTGAGATTTGGCTTTCTGTGATTGAAAGATTAGCCAAAGTTGTAATGTTTGGAAGTGTTGTTGTAGCACTTAGTCTGTTATCGAATCTTGTGTTGGTGAAGTAGAGATTAGTTGAACCTTCACTTAAAGCATCAGTGTCTGTTGCATTGAAGAAGTTGTAGAAAGGAATACCGAAGCTTGTGAGATTTGTGGCATCTAAGTAGTAACTTCCCTCTTGTCCATCGAATGTTCCTGTCCAGTTGCCTGTGGCGTCTAGAGTAATAGCTTCACCTACACAGTTAATACCTGTTCCTTCAACATCAGAACAATCAAATGATAATGTGTCATCTGTTAAATCAACACCTGTGCTGACTGCTAGGTTAGTGTTAGCACTAATGTCGATAGTGTCATTGTTAGTAAAGACATTAGTAACACCTGTTAGGAATGATTCAAGTGAGCTTTCGGTATTGTTGTTCCAGATTGTAGTTGAAGCATTGATGTAATCTGCAACGTCTGTGTCTGTGTAATGAGTTAGATCTGAGATTTGGCTTTCTGTGATTGAAAGATTAGCCAAAGTTGTAATGTTTGGAAGTGTTGTTGTAGCACTTAGTCTGTTATCGAATCTTGTGTTGGTGAAGTAGAGATTAGTTGAACCTTCACTTAAAGCATCAGTGTCTGTTGCATTGAAGAAGTTGTAGAAAGGAATACCGAAGCTTGTGAGATTTGTGGCATCTAAGTAGTAACTTCCCTCTTGTCCATCGAATGTTCCTGTCCAGTTGCCTGTGGCGTCTAGAGTAATAGCTTCACCTACACAGTTAATACCTGTTCCTTCAACATCAGAACAATCAAATGATAATGTGTCATCTGTTAAATCAACACCTGTGCTGACTGCTAGGTTAGTGTTAGCACTAATGTCGATAGTGTCATTGTTAGTAAAGACATTAGTAACACCTGTTAGGAATGATTCAAGTGAGCTTTCGGTATTGTTGTTCCAGATTGTAGTTGAAGCATTGATGTAATCTGCAACGTCTGTGTCTGTGTAATGAGTTAGATCTGAGATTTGGCTTTCTGTGATTGAAAGATTAGCCAAAGTTGTAATGTTTGGAAGTGTTGTTGTAGCACTTAGTCTGTTATCGAATCTTGTGTTGGTGAAGTAGAGATTAGTTGAACCTTCACTTAAAGCATCAGTGTCTGTTGCATTGAAGAAGTTGTAGAAAGGAATACCGAAGCTTGTGAGATTTGTGGCATCTAAGTAGTAACTTCCCTCTTGTCCATCGAATGTTCCTGTCCAGTTGCCTGTGGCGTCTAGAGTAATAGCTTCACCTACACAGTTAATACCTGTTCCTTCAACATCAGAACAATCAAATGATAATGTGTCATCTGTTAAATCAACACCTGTGCTGACTGCTAGGTTAGTGTTAGCACTAATGTCGATAGTGTCATTGTTAGTAAAGACATTAGTAACACCTGTTAGGAATGATTCAAGTGAGCTTTCGGTATTGTTGTTCCAGATTGTAGTTGAAGCATTGATGTAATCTGCAACGTCTGTGTCTGTGTAATGAGTTAGATCTGAGATTTGGCTTTCTGTGATTGAAAGATTAGCCAAAGTTGTAATGTTTGGAAGTGTTGTTGTAGCACTTAGTCTGTTATCGAATCTTGTGTTGGTGAAGTAGAGATTAGTTGAACCTTCACTTAAAGCATCAGTGTCTGTTGCATTGAAGAAGTTGTAGAAAGGAATACCGAAGCTTGTGAGATTTGTGGCATCTAAGTAGTAACTTCCCTCTTGTCCATCGAATGTTCCTGTCCAGTTGCCTGTGGCGTCTAGAGTAATAGCTTCACCTACACAGTTAATACCTGTTCCTTCAACATCAGAACAATCAAATGATAATGTGTCATCTGTTAAATCAACACCTGTGCTGACTGCTAGGTTAGTGTTAGCACTAATGTCGATAGTGTCATTGTTAGTAAAGACATTAGTAACACCTGTTAGGAATGATTCAAGTGAGCTTTCGGTATTGTTGTTCCAGATTGTAGTTGAAGCATTGATGTAATCTGCAACGTCTGTGTCTGTGTAATGAGTTAGATCTGAGATTTGGCTTTCTGTGATTGAAAGATTAGCCAAAGTTGTAATGTTTGGAAGTGTTGTTGTAGCACTTAGTCTGTTATCGAATCTTGTGTTGGTGAAGTAGAGATTAGTTGAACCTTCACTTAAAGCATCAGTGTCTGTTGCATTGAAGAAGTTGTAGAAAGGAATACCGAAGCTTGTGAGATTTGTGGCATCTAAGTAGTAACTTCCCTCTTGTCCATCGAATGTTCCTGTCCAGTTGCCTGTGGCGTCTAGAGTAATAGCTTCACCTACACAGTTAATACCTGTTCCTTCAACATCAGAACAATCAAATGATAATGTGTCATCTGTTAAATCAACACCTGTGCTGACTGCTAGGTTAGTGTTAGCACTAATGTCGATAGTGTCATTGTTAGTAAAGACATTAGTAACACCTGTTAGGAATGATTCAAGTGAGCTTTCGGTATTGTTGTTCCAGATTGTAGTTGAAGCATTGATGTAATCTGCAACGTCTGTGTCTGTGTAATGAGTTAGATCTGAGATTTGGCTTTCTGTGATTGAAAGATTAGCCAAAGTTGTAATGTTTGGAAGTGTTGTTGTAGCACTTAGTCTGTTATCGAATCTTGTGTTGGTGAAGTAGAGATTAGTTGAACCTTCACTTAAAGCATCAGTGTCTGTTGCATTGAAGAAGTTGTAGAAAGGAATACCGAAGCTTGTGAGATTTGTGGCATCTAAGTAGTAACTTCCCTCTTGTCCATCGAATGTTCCTGTCCAGTTGCCTGTGGCGTCTAGAGTTAGTGCACCGCTTGAGATTGTTAGACCTGAACCTGTGAGGTCTGTTACGTATTCCGAGTTAATTCCAAATGTGTCTGTGTAGAAGGTGGTTGAGGTTGCACCAGTAACTGTAATGTCATCAAAAAGAGAATCCCCAATAACCTCTAAGATATACCCTGATGATGTTGTCGCACTACCACCTACAATAACAACATCAGATGTGTCATCTGGGTATATGGCTAGATTATCTGTGGTCGTTGCCCAAACTCCAGATCCTCCACCTCCTCCTGTTGAATCAGCTCCCCAAGTCGGCACACCTCCAGAAACTTTCAAAACTTGACCGCTAGACCCTATAGGCAACTTAGCTAATGAATTGGCACCATCAGCATAAAGAATATCACCCGTCGTGTATGTTGTAATTCCAGTGCCACCATAGACTTCTCCTATAACACTTCCATTCCACACACCACTTGTAATAGTTCCTATAGTAGCAAGTGAAGAAGCAGATGTTAGATTAGATAAGGTATCAATAGCAGATTCAATAGTAGATTCTGTTGTGGTATCTAGTGCATCAATGTTTGAGAGAGTAGCTGTTCCTGCTGAGTCAGTAATAATAGATGTTCCAGCTATTGTTAAACTTCCACTTGTATTTAGATCTACAGATGCTACACCATCTATGTTATTTGAATCATCTATGGTGATTCCTGAATTTTGAATGGTTGTTCCTGTTATTCCGTTAAATCTTACTATTGCGTTATCTGTAGCTCCAATTGGACCTGAGACATTGCCAGCTCCTGAGGGAGTTGCCCAAGTTCCATCTCCTCGCCAAAATGTTGCACTTGATGCTCCGGTTCCTGAGCCTAAGTTTGTGACAGGAAGATTTCCACTAACATCACTTGCCAAATCAACCTGATCCAGAGTAATTTGTTGTCCTGATAATGTGAGGTAATCATAAGAGCCTGCAAGTGTGACTGGATCATGTGAAGAAATACCTAGAGATGATGTGGCTACCGTGTCCCATCTACTACCTGTCCAGTACAGCACATCTCCATATGCACTACCTGCTTCGTGTGCAATTGTAGTTGAAGCATTGATATATGAAGCAACTCTTGCATCTGTAAAATACAAATTGGTACCTCCTTCACTTAGAGCATCTGTAGTAGTACCTGCAAGATGACCTGCAAAGTCTGTAATTGTGTAGTGATCTAGATTACTGATTTGAGATTCAGTGATTGAAAGATTAGGTAGTGCTGTGATTGAAGCAACAGATGATGTGGCAGCCAAGCTTGAAGTGAATCTGTTTTCTGTGTAGTAGAAGTTGTTTGATCCTTCACTTAGAGCGTCTGTGGTTGTGGCATACCAGTTTGCAAGTGATAGATAGTTTGAAGCTGTTATGTTGTCGTCTATGTATGCATCGCCGATTGAAGTCCCATTCCACACACCTGAAGTAATAGTACCTACTGTGGAAAGATTAGGAAGAGCAGTTAGCGTACCAACTGATGATGTTGCATTGATTCGTGCATCTGCTCTGGCATTGGTGAAGTAGAGATTAGTTGAACCTTCACTTAAAGCATCAGTGTCTGTTGCATTGAAGAAGTTGTAGAAAGGAATACCGAAGCTTGTGAGATTTGTGGCATCTAAGTAGTAACTTCCCTCTTGTCCATCGAATGTTCCTGTCCAGTTGCCTGTGGCGTCTAGAGTAATAGCTTCACCTACACAGTTAATACCTGTTCCTTCAACATCAGAACAATCAAATGATAATGTGTCATCTGTTAAATCAACACCTGTGCTGACTGCTAGGTTAGTGTTAGCACTAATGTCGATAGTGTCATTGTTAGTAAAGACATTAGTAACACCTGTTAGGAATGATTCAAGTGAGCTTTCGGTATTGTTGTTCCAGATTGTAGTTGAAGCATTGATGTAATCTGCAACGTCTGTGTCTGTGTAATGAGTTAGATCTGAGATTTGGCTTTCTGTGATTGAAAGATTAGCCAAAGTTGTAATGTTTGGAAGTGTTGTTGTAGCACTTAGTCTGTTATCGAATCTTGTGTTGGTGAAGTAGAGATTGGTTGAACCTTCACTTAAAGCATCAGTGTCTGTTGCATTGAAGAAGTTGTAGAAAGGAATACCGAAGCTTGTGAGATTTGTGGCATCTAAGTAGTAACTTCCCTCTTGTCCATCGAATGTTCCTGTCCAGTTGCCTGTGGCGTCTAGAGTTAGTGCACCGCTTGAGATTGTTAGACCTGAACCTGTGAGGTCTGTTACGTATTCCGAGTTAATTCCAAATGTGTCTGTGTAGAAGGTGGTTGAGGTTGCATTTGTGGTTGTCGAATTTTCAAATAATGCATTTCCATTCACGTCCAAAGTTGTTCCGACATCAAAAGTTAATGTTCCAGAAGTAAACGAATCGCTAGCATCACTTCTAAGGAATTGTGTTGAATCGAAACTATCCAAAGTTGTTGCATCTCCACCTCCGCCACCTCCAGAAATCCCAAGCGAGCTCGTTGCTACCCACTCCACTCCTGATCCTGTTGTTTGCAAAACATAACCATTTGTTCCAGCAGAACCATTAGTATCATAGAACTTTCCTGAAAGACTAGCGTCTGTTATATCAACTGATGGCAATGTAGAAGTCGCTGATGAAGTAGCTATGAAATATGAAGCTCGAACATCTCCATCAAATACTCCGTCCCCAGCAACAGACAAGGTTTTATACGGACTCGAAGTTCCAATACCCAATTTCTTGTTTGTTTGATCCCAATAGAAATTACTGTTGTCTTGTGACAGAAGACCTGATGAATCTATATACAAAACAGATCCACTAGTACCACTAGTGATGCTACTTCCAATTGAAACACTAGCACTGACTGCTCCCCAAATAGGATCTGTACCTGTTCCTTGAGAAATAAGAGCTTGTCCTGATGTGCCCCATAAACCGTTTAAAGTAAATCCGCCTTCAAAATCTATATCGCCAGAAATTGTTGACGATGAATTTGTAACGGTAATTGTAGAAAATGTTGTATCACCCGCTGTTAGAGAATCATTCCCAATATCAATTGATCCAAAACCAGAAGTAATAGATCCAGAATCTAAAACACCAACCGAAGTTGCATCAGCAACTGTACTGTAGTTTGTACTACTTCCTCCGTAAATATTTTTTATTGTTACACCTTGTCCTGAAAAGGATTCAATTTTGTTATTCAAATCATTCAAAACTTTTTCAATTGATGAAAGATTGATACCACTAACAATAACAGGGGAGGTGTAGACTGTTTGAGAAACAACTCGATCTGGAATATTATTTGCGACATTCGAATTATCACTTTGATTGTCAGCAACCAAAACTTTTTTATCCTGACAAGAATTAAAACCTATCCAACTGGTGAAACCACAGTAAACATTTTTGATAAAACTTTTTACAAAAGTTCCTTCACTAGCAACTGCCAATTGATTTGAAGGATCACTAATTTTTGATGTATTTATTTTTTCAAAAACAGAATCTAAACTGTCACTAACATTGGCTACTAATCTATGAGCGAAATCTGAAGTCTCCACAAGAGAACCTTCTACAAAATTTTTGCTAGCAAGTTGTTGAGAGAAATTTGCAGGAATCATCCCACTAGCCACCAAAGCAAAAATAAAAAAGAAAGAAGTTGTTAGATAAAATCCACGCAAAAAGTTTTTAGCTTTTTTGTCCTCTTGATGTTTATAAAATGAACTTCCAATTCTAGCTTGGGAAGCTTGCTTGTATGCTGTAGATTTTTCTTGAGACAATTCTTCTGATCGCCTAGTTTTTTCTATAGCCATCCTCTCGATATATTCCCTGACAGATTTCTCTTCTACTAGCCATGCTCTTCCCACCATCTTTCCATCCAACATTCCTTGTCGACAAAGTCGCCCGACATAGTCGCTACTATAACCCAAAAGGTTGGCGGCCTCTTTGGCTGAAATATATTTTTTATTATCAATATCAAAACGATTCATTGAGTACTATTTGCGTTGCGGATAAGTGGTTGCAGTCACCTATTCCATAGCTCAGATTTGGGTGAATTCCCTTGACGCATTTCGAGAAAATTCACTACCTATATTTTATCGTCCATGTACATATTTATATATAAAAAATAACTTGCCCGTGTGGACAAGTTCGTTCATCCGAAAAAACTATATTTTACAAGCTATATCGGATATCCAGTAAAAATTTTAACCAGCCAAAATATTAACGGAGTAAAAAATTTCCAGATGAAGAAGATAAATATAATGATCAGAAAAAAGCCTTGTTTCTCAATGGTTTCACGCAATCCTAAATATTTTTGAGGTAAAAGCGAAAATAATACTTTTGATCCATCTAGCGGAGGAATAGGGATTAAATTAAAAATAGCCAAGACAACATTAATAATTACAATCAGCATTGATATTTCATAAAAAGATGGTGTAACTAGATTTCCGCCAAATTTTATAAAAATTCCAAAAATAAATGCAATAAAAAGATTTGAAAATGGGCCAGCAATTGCTACCAAAAATTCGCCCCATCTTCTATTTTTTAAATTATACGGATTATATGGAACAGGCTTTGCCCAGCCAAAAATAAATCCCCCGGGGAGAATTGCTAGCAACAATGGAAAAATAATTGAACCAAACACATCTAAATGTTTCACCGGATTCAAAGTTAATCTTCCTTGATATTGTGCTGTCCTATCCCCCAAGGCCAAGGCCATATATCCATGAGAAACTTCATGGACAACAGCTGACATAATTAAGACAATAATTGAAAAAATAATTTCCATAAATTTAAAAAATGAAATCCGAAATACAAAATTCGAAACATTAGTTGGAAACACAAATTTAGTTTATAAAGACTTTCGGATTTCGTGCTTCGTGCTTCGAATTTCTCTTGGTTGCATTATAAAGAAAGTGTGTTAGGATAGCAAAACCTAATTCTCCAACCTAATTAGAAAACAGGAGAGATTTAAGAAAAAAGATATGGCAAATAAATGCGACATCACAGGAAAAAAAACTAGAGTAGGAGGAGGTTACTCAAACCGAACTCGTGCTACTCAATTCAATCCTTCAGGAAAAAGACGAAGGAAAGTTAACCTGCAAAAGAAAAAAGTTTTTGTTCCAGAAATTGGAAAATCGGTGACACTAAATATTTCTGCAAAAGCTATCAAAACCATCAACAAAAAAGGTGCGTACAAAACTTTGAAAGACGCAAATTTAATTTAATTTTCGAACCACACTTCCCTACCATTGGATCTCGCAACAATCGTCGCGAGATTTTTTGTTTCAAAAATTTCTACATTAAATTTTTTTAGTGAATCCAAAACTTCTTGATGAGGATGTCCGAACGAATTATTTTTTCCTGCAGAAATAATTCCATACTTTGCTTTTACAAAACCAAGAAATAAATCTGATGTTGAAGTGTTGGATCCGTGATGCCCAACTTTTAAAACATCACTCTCTAAATAATTACCAAAAATTGAAATTAAATATTGTTCAACATTTTTTGGTGAATCACCTGTTAAGAGAAAAGAAGTTTTCCCATAAATTAATTTTGCAACAATTGATGTTTCGTTTTTTTCATTCGTAACAAAATCATCATCAGGGAATAAGATATCTAGATAGATGTCGCGATCTATATCAAGAAAAATCTTATCTCCTCTTTTGACATTTATAAGTTTGGCATTCTGTTGACTACTTCTTTTTTCAATTTCAAAAACAATATCAGTATCTTCATGTTTCTCTGATTCAAATAAATAGTCAGTGGAATAAGATGATAAAACAGCAGGAAAACCTCCAATATGATCTGCATCAGGATGAGTCATCAAAATAGCATCAATATTTTTATCAAACCAACTTAACTTTTTTCCTACCTCTTCAACAACTTTCCCATCTAAACCCGCATCAACAAGAACCTGATTACCATTAGGAGACTCGATCAAGATAGCGTCACCTTGCCCAACATCGAGAAAATAAACTGACAACAATTCCTTTTCTTTTACAAAATGAATGTTTTTAAAAAGAAAGACTGCAGAAAATAGTAATAATACTGTTAAAAATACGATATATAAAAATCTTTTTGTCAGCATATTATGACCATAACATTATTGATATAATAAAATTATTAAAAATTAATCAACTATTTATGAAGAAATACACAGCAAAAACATTCGATATTCCAGAATTAAAAGGGATTTCTGCTAAAAATATAGAAGAACATCTCAAACTTTATGAAGGGTATGTGAAACACACCAATTTAATTCTGGAAAAAATAGCTGAGCTAGGTGGAAGTGAAGAAAACGCCTATGCTGTAGCTGAAATGCAACGTAGATTTGGCTTTGAATTTGATGGTATGAGAAATCACGAATACTATTTTTCTTCATTAGAAGGTGGATCTAAGCCAATAGATGAATCTAATAATTTACACAAGGCTATTACTGAAGAATGGGGATCTTTTGATTCTTGGTTAAATAGATTCAAAACATTAGCAAAAACTAGAGGCATTGGGTGGGCAATATTATATTTTGATAAAAAAGAAGGAAAACTACTAAACTCTTGGGTAGACGAGCAACATTTAGGCCACTTAACAGGTCTATCTCCTATTTTAGCTCTAGATATGTGGGAGCATTCTTTTGTTTCCGACTATCAACCAAGTGGTAGAGGACAATATATAGAAGATTTTTTTGAAAATCTAAACTGGAACGTTATAAAGGACAATTTTGAAAAGGCACAATAATTATAAAGGACATTTTGAAAAAAACTGCATACCTTCATTTTGGAATTTAGGTATGATAGTGTAATTCCAGAATGCGTTCCACGTGTTCCAGGTAGGATGGTTTCACGGAAAGCGAGCCGGGTTAAACATACCCGGAACCTCACGTGCCGAAAGAAAAATGCATAAGTCGCCGGAACCATCCTACCCGTTTTTATTTTTATTTATCTATGCTAGAGTACTTCCCAGAGTGGCTCCAAAGTCGGAAAGTGCAATCTCATACGCGCAGGGAACGAGCGCAAATGCACTGGAGCCACTCGCCCTTTTATCTAAAACCTCCAAACCACGAAAGAAAGTTCGGAGAACCACTTTACTATCTCTATCTGATAAATAAGTAGTAAATTTACGAAAAATCCTGGTAATAAAGCTATTTGCACAGAAAATATACCAATTACTCCAGCAATAAAACCAATAAGCATTGTGAGTGGAATAGTTGGCAAAACTATAATATTGACTACTAAAGCTACTGTCGATAGCTCTCCCGTCATATTTATAAGCAATGGTAAAACTGAAATCTGAGTTGCTAAAGTTGAAGAGACAATCTCTCTAACACCAAATTTCTCTGGTAAGAATGGAAATATTTTTAAGATATATGGAGTAATGTGAACTAGCCCAAGAGTTGCTACAAAACTCAACTGAAACCCTGGATCGCCAAGCAAGATTCTAGGATTGAGAAAAACCATAATAAAAGCTGCTAACAACAATGAACGATTGATAGCATATGATCTATACAAATATTCTGAAAGCATCACAAGAAAAACCATAATGCTAGATCTAATTATCGTCGCATTAGCTCCAGTCAAAATAGCAAATAGAAAAATAGATATGGTACCAGCAATAAAACTCCCAGTCCTTGGTAAAAACTGAAATGTTCTTTTGATCATCTGAGCTACAATAGCGATGTTGTATCCAGAAAGAACGACGATGTGAATCAATCCAACTTTTCTAAATCTATCTAAGAGATCTTTTCCTAAAGCTTGTTTAGCTCCGACAATCAAACCTGCTGCTAAAGGAGACTGTGGAGGAACCAGAACCCTATTCAATCCATCAATGAATTTTTGTTTGATAAAAAATAAAAATCTTTTTATGGACCATTCTCCATCGTCAAGAACCTCAACTTGTGGACGATAGATTGTATAAAAAATATTTTCTCTTGCTAAAAAAGAAACGTAGTCAAACTCAATACCATTATCATTTTCAAAGTTCTCTGGTGCTTCTAACTTCCCAGTAATAGAAACTTTATTACCATACTCAAATCTTGGAAAAGGAGAAGTAAATATCTGAACTACTTCATAACTATTCTCTAACTTTATTTTATAGATAACCGCATTTTGACGAATATCTGGTTCATCATCTACAAAGCCGATTAGAGTTGCATTCTCATCTACATTGTTAAGACTAGATTGATGATGAGAGATAAAGTAGTTAGTTCTCAATATGCCAAGTAGCATTGCGCAGACAATAACAATAAAAAAGGCTTGCTGTTTATTTTTAAAAATAAACATTACAATAAATATTAAGAAGCTAAATAAAACAATCTCTGTGTATGAAATTTTAAATAGACTAGCTATTCCGACAGCAAATAGAAAAGATATGATAAAACCATAGTAATATTGCTTTGCCACTTATGTAAGTATAGAAGCAATAGATAAAATATTGATGAATTTATAATTAATTTTTCGACTTGAAAAAATATATAGAAAGAGTATAGTCGGAATTGTGAAAACTAAGATTGTTCTTCTTGTCGGGCTTGCCATCTGTTTGGTGGCAAGCATGTTTTACCGGCCACATAACTGGGAAATGTGGCTCTGGTACTCCATCACGTTTTGAGAAATGACCCCGAGCACTTAGCAGACGATGACTAAGTCGTGTAAACTAAGTGCTCGGGGTCGCCCACCACTAATTTGAAAGTGGTTATTTTTTTATTTAACCCAACTCTCTTTTAACTCACTATTTCTATTTCTTTTTTTCTTTTTATCTCCTATTTTTCCCACCCTGTTTGGGTGGGGGTTAACCACTAGCCATCCACTTTTAATTATAGAAAATACATTCTCAAAAAACATACAAGAAAGTTTAAAAACTTTCTGAATTAAAATTAAATTGTTATCAAAAATCTTCAGAAAGAATTTAGTTTATTTTTAACAAAATTTTAACCTTGCTATGCATAATATTTCCTATGGAAACGTTCTTTGACATCTTAATCAGCTTTATCTTTGTAATGCCTTGGGCACTTATCCTATGTATCCCAATACTCAAATTTCTTGAAAAATTACTTGGCGAAGATGATAATTAAGGTTCTGTTTTTCAGGACCTCTTTTTTTATTCCACTCCCCACTCTCTAATAATCTCTATCTCATCTTCAGCACTAACAGACTTTTTAAACTTCACATCTTTTTTCCCTTTCACTCTAGCCTCACACTCTGTCCATGTTTGATGTTTCATTAGTTCACCATCAACTAAGCTTAGGTATGAATAAGCTTTCATCTTTGATCGATCTTTTTTTTCTTTAATACTAGAGACTGAAGTCAAATCATCCAAATCTTTATCATATGAGTCATACGATCCGTCGAAAAGTTCCACAGCTTTGTCATCAGCCATTAAAGTTGCAATTTCATCTGCTCTTTCATTTCCTAAAACACCAACATGACCTTCAAGCTGAATCCACTTGATGTTAGTATTCTCTAATGCTTCGCTTAACTTTTCCCAAATATCCCGATTCAAAACTTCAGTCTTCTGTTTTGTTTGCCAATTATTTCTTTTCCAATTATTTATCCAAGCAGTTGCGCCTTGAATGGCGTAGTTAGAATCAGAGTAGATAGTCGTTGGTAAGTTCATTTTTTTTGCAAATAACACAGACTGCAAGATAGCTTCTAACTCCATTCTGTTATTAGTAGTTTTCTCTTCTCGCCCCCCCAACTCCCTAACGTCATCCCCATACCATACAACAGCTCCCCAACCACCTGGCCCAGGATTGCCTCGAGAAGATCCATCAGTAAAAATTTTTATTTCAGAATTCATAATCGAGAGTATAGCACAACTCGTAAAAACTATAATGCTTTATCAAAAAGTGCTTGATATAATATTTTTATCTATCATGTTTAGTCTATTTAACTTTTTTTCTAAAAAAGAAAAAACGGAAGATTTAGAAAATCTTTTTGAATATTTAATTGTCATTACACCAGGTAAAACAGTAGCGGAAAATTTTGCATCCCAATACAAAAAGCTTTTAAGAAAAGCTCATCGTAAAGGTCATAAAGTTTTATTCAAATTATATCTATCTTGGGAAGATTACATTCTAAATAAGAAGGCTCAAATGGGTGAAGCCGTAGACAAGGTTAAATTTCGTAGTGAAATAGGCAAAAAAATTGATGTCGAAAAACTCGACGAAGAATTTCGTATAATATTTCTTGAGGAAAGAGACCAGATTCTGCACCTATATGAAAATCTGGTACAAAAATTAGGCCAATACATTAAATCTAATATGGGTTTTCGACAATTTCAATCAATTGTCGCTGAAGCTGGAAAAAATACTGTCTTTGAAAACATAGAAGTTACAAAAGAGAAAATAGACTTTTCACATTTCAATTCTTTAATTAGGTCAAACCCTGCAGAATATCCTACTCAAAATATTACAAAAATCTTCAAAACTTTCGTTGAAGCTTTTTATAGCAAAATAGAAACAGCTCTTGGAGAAAAAGTCATTCAAACAATTTTTCAAAAACTGTATGATCACATGAGGGAAACTTACAGTGCTGAATTTGCTACACACTTTTTAAAAATCACTCCGGAAAAAATCCTTGGTCTCGATCAGTGGTTATCCGTGCTTTCCAAAGAAGAACTGGAAAAACAAGTAAAACAAAAAACAACAGAGCTTGAAGAGTTAAATGAATCATTGGAAGAAAGAGTAAATCAAAGAACACGGGAGCTACAGAAGGCCTATCAAGAATTGAAAGAATTAGATAAAAAGAAATCAGACTTTATATCTGTAGCCGCTCATCAGATCCGAACTCCACTATCAGGAATAAAATGGATTCTGAATATGCTATTGGAAGACGGCGAAGATAATCATCTAAGCACCGAGCAAAAAGATTTCTTAAACAAAGCTAATGAAGCTAATGAAAAACTGTTATTGATTGTTAATGACATGCTTGACACTGACTTGGTAGCAACAGGCAAAGCAGTTTATGACTTCAAACAAACTGATTGTATTGCCATCATCCAACAAGTTGTTTCTGATCTAACACCACAAGCTAATATAAAAAATATTAAACTAACTTCCAATGATAAAAGTAATAAAAATGGGATTATAGAAGCAGATGCTAAACGAATCAAAACTGTAATACAAAACTTAATGGACAATGCCATAAAATACAGCCCGAATGAGTCTGAGGTCAAAATTGAAACTGACAAGACTTTTGATAACTTTATCATCAAAGTCATTGATCAAGGAATTGGTATCCCGGAAGATCAAAAAGTAGATATTTTCAAGCGATTCTTCAGGGCCCAAAACAGCATAAGAACACATGCAAATGGCTCTGGTTTAGGTCTATTTATAGCCCAAAGTGTCATTTTGGAACATCATGGTCGCATTGATTTTGAAAGTACAGAAAATAAAGGGACTACTTTTACTATTATTCTTCCACTAAAACAGCCTAGGTAGTGACTTCTTTTTCAAAGAGATAGTGTTAAAATATATCTTATGGAAACTGATCAAATAGATAATCATACGAAATCTAACGATCGCCCTTTGGCTGACAAAGTTGTACTATGGATCGAAGATGATATTCTCCTAACTGAAATCATTCGCAAAAAGATGCAAAAACTGAATACTGAACTTTTACATGCTTACGACTCTGGTGGTGCTTTTAAACTTTTAGTTGAAAACAAAAAACCAGATATTATTTTTCTCGATATTCTTTTGCCTGGCATGAATGGTTACGAGATTTTAGAAAAATTAAAAGCTGATGAAAATACAAAGTCTATTCCTGTAATTATTCTTTCTAATTTTGGACAAAAGAGTGAGATTGAAAAAGGTTTGAATCTAGGAGCTGAGAGATTTCTAATCAAAGCTACCATGACTCTTGACGAAGTTTTTCAAGAAGCTGACGCCATTCTCCGAAAACACGCTGCCTAAACTATATCCACAATCCTCAATCGAAAATTTGTAAATCTACTAAATGTGTCTTTTTCTATACTAGCTATGACATCTACGACATCACCCACCGAAACATTTTTATACCAACAATCTCTATCTTTATAAAAAGCGATACCGTCGATAGTTCTTCCTTCATTACTAAACTTAGCCCCGAAATGTTCCTTTCTCTTACCAAAATTCCTTATATCGTCAATAACAACATTTTTAAATAAAAAGACTGGCTTTGGATTTTCAATACCAAATGGTGCTAGTCTCTGTATAGATTGCCATAAACCTTCGTTTACCTCTTCTATATTCAAAATGTAATCTATATTAAAAGATAGATCTTTTGCTGTTGGTAGCTTATTATAAACTTCTAATAATTTTTCAAAAAGAAAATCTACTTGTTCAAAATGAACTACAAACCCGCCAGCTTGATGATGCCCCCCGTAAGTAATCAATACACCTTCTGGTAAACCATTCAACAAATCAATAATGCTATGAGATTCTGGTGAACGACAAGATCCTTTCAAATCAGATCCATCTCCTCTACCCCACAAAAATACCGGACAACTATACTCTTCTGATAAATTACTAGCAGCCAAACCTAAGAGTGAGGGTTGCCATTTGGCATTGCCGTGAACAATAATCTTTATTTCATTCTTGTCCTTCATTGCTTTTTTGACTTCTTTAACAATAGCAGCTACATGGCCTTTTCTTTCATCATTCATTTTATGTAAATGACTTACAACTGCATCTGCTTCTGCATAATCTTTTGTCAAAAGTAGGTTAAGTGCTGTTTCTGGTTCATCCATTCTAGATGCCGCATTGATCCTAGGCGCAATAGTAAAACCGACATCATCTTCTGTTATACTTTTTTGATTCAATCTAGTTTTAGTAAAAAGTTTATGCAACCCCTTTCGTGGAGACATCCTCAACATAGTTAGCCCAAAAGAAGCCAGCGCACGATTCTCACCCTTAAGAGGAACCATATCAGACAAAGTAGCAATACCAACAAGATCTAATAATGTTTTTTCCCAACCACTTTGAATGCTGAACTTGTTTCTATTTACCAAAGCTTGAACTAACTTAAAAGCCACACCACTACCACAAAGCATTTTTTCTGGATACTGACACTCGTTTTGTTTAGGATTAATAATGGCAAAAGCTTTTGGCCCACGACCATTAACTTCATGGTGATCGGTGATAACAACTTCCATACCTAACTCATTTATATATTCCACCTCTTCAACATCTGCAATACCACAATCAACAGTAATTATTAAATCGGTTTCTCTATCTTTTATCTGATCAATAGCTTTTTTATTAAGACCAAAACCTTCTTTGTTTCGATGTGGGATATAAACAAAGAAATTTTCAAAATGTACTTTGTTAAAAAATTCACTAAGCACTGCCGCAGCTGGTATACCATCAGCATCATAATCAGCGTAAATACAAATTTTTTCATTATTATCAATAGCACTTTCAATTCTATGACAAGCTTTCTCAATATCTTTCAATAAAAATGGGTTATGCAAACTAGTTTGGTAATTGTGATTAAAAAAAGTCTCTGCTTCTTTTTTTGTCTTTATATCCCGATAAAATAAAAGGTGTGCAACAATGTCAGAATATTCCCCCAATTCCTCTCTGGCTTCTTTAGGAATTTCATCACAAATAGTAAAACGATCCATAAGTGAAAGGATTATATCACATGGCAAAAAAGCCATTACTATAGCCTTATAATTACTTTATTATTTTTTGATATAATCTTCATATGCCAGAAGAAACCATTTTTAGCAAAATTATCAAAGGAGAAATTCCGTCAGTTAAGATTTATGAGGATGATGTTTGTATTGCCATTTTAGACAAATTTCCAAATACTGAGGGACAAACTTTGGTAATACCTAAAGAAGAAATTGATTATTTATTTGATTTAGAGCAAGAGACATATGATCACGTGATGAATATCACAAAGAAAGTTGCTGAAGCTTTAGATCAAGCTTTAGAGACTGAGAGAACTTGTATTGTTATCGAAGGATTTGAGATTCCTCATTCTCATGTCAGAATGTATCCAGTAAAAGAAAGAAATCTCGATATTTCTAGTGGCCCTGAAAAAACTTTGGAGGAATTGGAAGAGGTGGCTGAGAAAATTAGGAGGTTTATGTAAAAAAATTAACAGGCTGAATTTATAATCTTTAACCTAAACTACCCTCCAACGCATCAATTGCTACCAACCTCTCATCAGCCAAAAAATCTAGCATTGCTCCTCCTCCTGTAGAAATAAAAACTTGTTCATCAGTGTGTTCAAACTTAGAGACAGCAACGGCAGTATCACCACCACCAATAATGGCTTCAGCGTCACTATCGATAACTGCCTTAGCAATTTCTTCAGTCGCTTTTATATACCCATCTTCATAAACACCAAGGGGGCCATTCCAAATAATAAATTTGGCACTAAATATAAGTTTGGATAAAACTTCTACTGCCACTTTGCCTGAGTCCACAATTTTATCATCATCACTCAAATGACGAGGATCCTTAATGTTTCCTTTTTCAGTCAAAACATCTGCGGGGGTAATAACTCTCCCAGTGTCAATAATTGATTCGATATCTTCTATGCCAGCACTAGAGACCAAAGATTGCCCAACATTAAAACCATAATATCTAAACACATCATTAGCTAAAGCTCCTCCAAGAAAAACCAGATTTGCAATACTAGAAAATTTCTTCACAAGTGGCAGTTTAGTTTCAAATTTAGCACCTCCAACAATAAGAAGAAAAGGGTCGGGGGGATTAAAAGCCTTACCTAACATTCTAACTTCCTGATCAAAACGTAATCCTGCATATGCAGGCATCAACTTGGGCAAACCAGTCATCGAAGCGTGGTCTCTGTGTGAATTTGAAAAAGCTTCATTGACATAGATTTCTCCTAAGCCAGCTAACTTATCAACAAAGTCTTTGTCATTCTCAACTTCTCCCTTATTCTGGCGAAGATTCTCCAAGACAACAATATCTCCATCGTTCATTTTATCTATGTAATCTTTGGTTTTATCAGAGAAAATATCTTTTAAAAAATGATGGTTAAAAAACTTCTGACAGTACTTAGAAACCCCTTCCAAACTCTCATTCGGGTCTCTTCCTATATGAGAAATAATGATTATTTTTGCACCTGACTTTTGCAAAAGTTCAATAGTTGGTAGAGCTTTTCTTATTCTATAGTCATCTTCTATCTCCCCTGCATTATCTATAGGAACATTTAAATCTAGCCGTAATAATACTTTTTTACCCAGTAAGTCTTTATTGTCAGAAATAACTTTAAACTTAAACATGATTATTTTCTTCCAACTTCATTGATTATTTTTGAAAATTCTTCAGGATTCAAGCTTGCTCTACCTGGAAGCAAACCATCTACATTGCCTCTAAAAACAATTTCATTTGCATTGTCACTGTTCACAGAACCTCCATAAATTATAGATATGTCATAGGCAATCTTTTTGTTATAAATTGAGGCTAATATTTTTCTAATAAACAAAACTGTTCTCTCTATATCTTCGATGTTCATTGCTTTCTTTCCTTTGCCGATTGTCCATATAGGCTCATAAGCAATAATGATTTTTTTCAAAAGATTTTTAGAAACACCTAGTAGTGATTCGGTTAACTGTTTTTCAATAAAACGCAGATGTTCCCCATCCTCATCTCTTTCATTCTCACCAATGCACACGACTGTATGTAAACCAGATGATAAAGAATTTTTGACTTTCTTTGAAACAATGCTATTACTTTCGCCCAATGCCCTTCTCTCTGAATGACCTACTATGACAAATCTAGCTCCAGCTGACTGCAACATCTTCGGACTAATTTCTCCTGTAAAAGCACCTTTGTTTTCATTAGAAACATTTTGAGCACCAAAAAATACTTTATGGCCTTTATATGACTTTGCGATATCAGATAAAAAAAGGTTAGGTGGGCAAATAACGACTGTTGTATTTTTGGCATTGAGCTTCTTTTTTATAAAAGTACTAAATATTTTTTTAGCATCTTTCAGATTATCAGGCTCCATCTTCCAATTACCGATAACAATCTTCTTTCTATTTTTCCGATTTTGCATAGAAGTATTATATCAAGCCAAGTTACTATTTTCTAACAAGTTTAAAAAGGTCTTCTATTTTCCTCCACATATGCGACAATGTTTATATTAGAAAATAACACTTTTTATTATGAAAGATGAATTTATAAAGTTAGCAGCTATTATTTTTAGTTTAGTAGCCATTTTACACCTTTGGATCATAGTTTCTGGTTCAGTTCTAAGTGTAAATGGAGTCGCACTAGGATCTTGGGTTAGTTATCTAGCATTTGTAGTGACAGGATTCATGGCTATCAAAGCCTTCAAAATGAAGAAATAAATAGTCTTCCTAAACCACCACGTAAAGCGCGTGGGCCTTCGGCCTTTACGCGCCACGTGGTGGTTTTTTTATTTAATTCTCAACTTCTTCCCAAGAAATAATTTCGTATTGATCACTGGTCAAAGGAAAATTTGGTGGTGGTGCAAAAAGAAGATTTGTATCGTAAGTAATATTTCTAGTTTGATAACCAGTATTATCTGTATAAGCAAAACCATATCTTTGTCTTGTAGCAATCATTCCATAAATATCAACTTCACTACGAACATGGTAAGGAGAACATCCGGGCTTTCTACTCCATGGACCACGATAGTAATATCTTCCAACTCTACCATTCTGAGCAATCATCGCTGCGTTAATAATCAAATTATCATCACTAATCATCCCTATATGAATATCTCCTTGTGCAATAAGACCTATAACATCTGTTCCATCAAAATTGTTATATTCTAGATCATTATTAATGATGATATTTCTATATTGCCCTGGAGCCTCAGGGAAACGAGCCACCGCAACAGTCACTCTAGAGCCATCTATCTCTCCTTCAACCCAAGTATGATCTTCCAAAAAGATAATTCCATTCTCAGGTATTTCATAATTTCCGATGAAACTCTCTGCATCTACACTCCATGTGTCCCATTTTGATTGACCTAATGCATTATTACAAGAACTGTGTTTACTAGCTTGTGATTCGACTTTGTATAAATCATAAGTGTTATCAGCTTTAAAAAGTATTCTGTAACCCTGTTTTCCTGAACTTGCATAATAGTGTCCGTTCTCCTGCGCATCTGTTTTTAAATCAGCCATATCAGAAGTTAAGCCATCAAAATCGATTGCAGGCACACCAACTTCCCTACCAATTTCAAAAATATCAAACCTGTCTGCCATTGCTGTTGGTGGTAAAGCATCTGTAGGAGAAACATGAGTATGCACTGCCCATTCTTTTTGCCCAGAGTGATCTGGATCATCATAATCTTCTTTAGCACTAGTTACCAAGTTATGAGCCAGACCATCAAATCTGATTCCATCGTTAGAATGAACTTGTCCAAAAACTTCAGTATCTTCTCCAAACCTTACGGCTTCGTCTGCCACAAAGACATATTTTGCAAAAGAAGGAATGGCCAACTGAGTTCTAATGGTTCTTGAAACGTCTTGGTCAGTCTCAATAGTACCTGTCGATTCAATAGTTACCACTGTTGAACCTGTAATGGGTTTTGTAATATTCAAACTAAATTCACCAATCTTATTTCCGTCTTTATCAAAAAAATCATGGATATATGGACCATCTCCTTCTGTCCCATCCTGATAATCGTCTCTGTTGTGGGCTAAATGCCATCGATAATAATCAATACCAGCTTCGGCAATATGAAATGCTTGTTCTCTATTTGCCAAACCTCGAGAACCCTTGATGGTTACACCAAACCAACTTGTTAATCCAATAATCAAAATGGTAGCTATAGTTCCAAAAACAATACTGTTTAACAAAACAAAACCTCTTTTTTTATTAATAAATAATTTCATTTTACAAATTATCTTTTAAGTTACGGACATTAATCTGCGTCGTGACTGTTATTGCTTCTGGAGGATTATTAGGATCAGCATCAACAGTTAATTCTATCTTTATTAATCGAACACTAGAAGGTGAAACTGGAAATTCTAAGGGTGCACTGGAAGCAGTCCCATCATAAGAAGAGTCGTAATATTCAAATATATTATCTACTGCTAACACATCATGAACAACTTCGGTAATAACTTCGTCATCAGTATCGTAGATATAAGGATTACCTGAAGGTTTAATCACTCCTTTTTTAAAATCAGAACCATCCAGAAAATATGTAATTTTTTCTTTTAAAGAATCATTATCAATGTCACTATAAAAAGAAAAGGTGGATGTCGCCGTTTCTGATAATGGATATGCTCCTAGATTTGATTCCGAAGCACTTCGCACTTCGTCTACCATCGGTCTAATAATTTTTCTAATGTCATTCTGAGCAGTTAGACCAACGTGTATTACCCTGTTCAATCTAAAAACGTCTGTTTGAAAAGAGGCTACCGCAAGAATAATCAACGACAAAATAAAAAGAGTAAACATTGATTCAAGAAGAGTAAATCCTGACTTTTTATTTTTTAAACATTTACTAATCATTATTGTGTTAAGTTTACCAAAACATCCTGCCATTCTTCAGAAATAGCCACCGCCTCATCTACAAAAGTCTGATATCCATCTTTTTCAACAGTTAAAGTGTAAGTTCCTGCAACTAATCCATCAAAATATACTTGCCCTGAAGGCGTGCATTGTGAAGAGAAAGTAAAGGAAACTTCTGAAACTTGCGGTGTGTTTGTTGCACTATCTGTTCTTAGCAATGTTTTGTATTTCAAATACCTATCTCCATCGTGTCCAGCACTAAACGATTGTCCTGGAATTGTAAAATAAGAAGCAGATGTCCCATCTGGACCGACAAAATCCCAAGTGGTTGTAGCCGTATTATCAATACTAGTAGCTATTTGAAATCTAACACTTTCATCACCTGTCTCGACTGGCTGACTACCAGGCAACCACTCTAACGCCTGAAAATCAGAAGATGTACCTGTGTCAAATACAGAAGATATTAATTCTCCGGGAGATGAATACTCTCCAAGAACATCTAGTAAGGTGAAATTGCCAACTGAACTTACAACATCGACATTACCATTATCTGATAGATATTGAGTTTCATTAGAAAAATTATTTTGACCACTACCTCCAGACCAATCTGTCTGTAATAAAAATCCGTTGCCTGTAGTTTTTTCATAAGAACTACTCCCCTTCTCTAGAGTCACAACTGCATCTGCTAAAGGCAATTCGGTAGAGCTATCAACAACTTTAACAAGCAAAGCATTTGGATTCTGGTCAGCAACTATCAAGTCGACATCCTGTTCACTGTCTGGTGCCAAATTCAAAGGTAAAATAGGGTTCGTTCCAGCTAAAAAATAACCAGGGTCAGTAATCAAGAAAGAGTAAGCATCCCATTCTAAATCGTCTAGATTTAGCCGTCCACCTGAATTTGTGATGTGATTTTGATAATATTTATATGTATTCAAACCAATAACTTTTGCTCCTGTTAATTGAAAATCTAAACTACCTACATTGGAACAGGTGTCATCTAAAGAAGTTATATTCATGGCGCTAACTTTATCTATAGAAAAACTAACTTGGGTAATCTGTCCTTGAACAACATTGGCGTGTAATTTATCTGGCACAGGATTATCAGCATCACCATATGCATACGTTCTATCTGAAGAGTAGCCATATTTAGAAACAGATATTTCATAAGCTTCTGTTCCAGGTGGTGCATCTACGATTTGTAACATTCCTTCACTATTAGTTTCATCATCTATAACAATCACAGGATCTGATTGATTATTCTCAACATGCACATCAACTCCTTCCAAAGGTAATCCGTTAGAATCAAAAACTTGAATAAACAACGCTCCGTTGTCTCCAGTGGTTTCTAGGGCTACAGGAGCAACTCTAGTTGTCAGTACAATAGCAGGCACACCACAACCGTCATTACACTCCACTTGTACTTCTACGAGCTTATTATCAGCAGGAGATAAATCATTGGGCGTCCCTCCAATTTCACCATCAAAAGGATCATCTATATTCCTAATAGTTGTAGTCACCAAAAAAACTATATTGCCCACTCCCATAACCTGTTCATGAGGAATCTTTCCATCTGGCAAACCTTGGAGAATACCCACATGGTCGTAAGGTAAATTTCTAATAACTTCAATCTGTTCATTAGCAAGATTAATAGCTGCCGCCTTTATTCTCAAATACTTAACACCATTGAGAATTGCTCCGAAAGCCTGCCAAGCAGAAACAGCAATTACTGTAAAAACAGCGACCCCGACGATAGTTTCTACCAAACCAAAGCCTCTACTTTTTTTATTAAAAAAAGAAAACATTTATATATCTAATTGTAACCTATCAAAAATTAATACATAGCAAAAAACTTTAAATATTGTTAAAAAATATTTTTTATGTATCTTTACTACAGAAATGAAGAAGAAAAAAGTTCCACGACGAGCTGTAGGATATTGCTTTATCCTCCAAACAACAGAAGGAAGGGGCGATTTGTTCTACATCTCTGACATAAATGAGGTTCACGGCCTCATCGTCGGAACTCGTATAGACGGAAACCGAGAAATAATAATTTTGCGGGAGGAATTCCGCAAAGTGGCGAGACGACCGAAATGAAGTAAGTCTCTCGCTTTTTTTATTGTCAACCTGCCACGTCGACGTGGCAGGTTGACATATTTTTATTTCATAAACTTTTTCAATATTTCAAAATCTTTTTTGAGAGATGGTAATTGCGTTCTATTATAAACAGCCACAGCTGGATGGTATAAAGGAACTATATGAACAGCACCGAAGTCTGTTTTGACTTCAAATACTTTTCCATGCGCATTAGAAATAGTTTCCAACTGATCGCCAAGACCAAGTCTTTTCATCACATATTCCATAGAAAATCTTCCGAGTGTAGCAATAACATTTGGCTGAATAATATTTATCTGTCTATCTAAAAATGGAGCGTAAAGTTCTATTTCGCTTGGTTTAGGATCTCTATTGTTCGGTGGTCTATCTTTGACAATATTAGTGACATAAACTGCCTTACGATCTACTCCAATATGAGATAGCAATTCGTCAAGGACTTTTCCAGATGCACCACAAAACGGTCTGCCTGTTTTTGCTTCATTAGCACCTGGCGCTTCCCCAATAAACATTATTTTGGCATCATGACTACCCTCTCCAATTACTGGAAAATATCCCTCACTCACTCTATCTTCATAAAAAGGAGATTCTTTAAAATCAAAAAGTTCATCCCGTATTTTTTTCATCTCATCAAATTTAGACATTTTTCTATCTTATAGCTTTTTCTTTTTTTAATAAATTTACTTTTTTACTAGCTCCTCTATTATAACCTCCGATTTTTCCATCGCTTCGAACAACTCTATGACATGGAATTTTTGGATCATAATTCTTATTCAAAATATTACCAACCGCTCTAACAGCTTTCTCACTACCCGACTTTTTGGCCACTTCTTTATATGTCAAAACTTTGCCTTTAGGGATTTTTCTAACAACATCGTACACTCTATCAGTAAAAGTTTTCATAAAGGTATTTTAGCAAAAATATAAAGTTTGACTTGTGTATAAAAATTTTCTAATGTTCGAATAGAACCATTAACCCCTTTTCTACTATGAAAAATCGCTCTTTCTTTCAAAACCCTGTACCTGGGGTAGCTTGGACAATAGTGTTCTCGGCGATTCTGGTGGTAATGTTGGGCATCATCCTCTCAATACCAGCTTGGATCCGGGGAAACCAAGTACAATATGTTGGATTCCCTCGAAATTTTATATGGGAATTCAGGTCGTCACGTAATTTGTCTGGCGATGACCAGCTTTCCATTTACCAAGCCAACCTTGGTTTTGGAAAAGTTATCATCTACAGATACGATGAGTATTGTGGGCCCTCTGACGAGTAAGCCCGCTTTTTTCTTTAAATCTACAACTGCTCTACCAAGGAGTACATCGGACTAATCATCGAGACCGCAAAAAATCCGACTGCAGCACCGACAATAATCATCAAAAAAGGTTCAACTACAGTGGACATATTTTTTGTTTTTTGTTCTACTTCATTTTCATAAAAATCAGCCACTTTAATAAGCATGCCTCCAAGCTCTCCCGTTTCTTCCCCAACAGCAATCATTTCACTAACAAATACTGGATAATACTTTGTCGCATCAGAAAAGACTTTTGAAACAGGTAGGCCAAGTTCTACATTTTTCTCAGCGTCTTTTAAAATATTTTTATAGTAATGATTTTGTACAACATCATAAGTAATTCTGACAGCATCTAAATATGCGACACCTGCAGAAAGAAGGGAGGAAAGTGTTCTAGCTGTTCGAGCTGCGTTAGTCTCTTTGACCAACGGAGAAATCAACGGTAAGTACAATAAAACTGTATCAAAAACTTTTCTACCAGCCACACTCTTCATCATTGCTACAAATCCAACAACTAAGAGGGTAGCGACAATTACCAACATCAAAGCTTGGTTCTGAACAAAATCACTGGTGTTAATAATAAATTGAGTAGCTGTTGGTAACTCTACATTTAGTTCTTGGAAAGTGCTAGTTAAAGTAGGCACAACGTAAATCAACATAAAAACTCCAATAACCGCCATGGCAGAAATAATAACACCTGGATATACAAGGGCTCCTTTTATTCTCTTTTGTAGCAAATAAGTTTTTTCCATCTGATCAGAAACTGTCTTAAGTGCTGCAATCAAATCTCCAGATTCTTCTCCTGCCCTTACCATAGCAATAAATAAGGAAGAAAAAACTTTTGGATATTTTCTCAAAGTTTCACTTAATGACATCCCCTTTTTAATTTCTTCATTAATGCCACTTAAAACCATTTTGAACTTTTTGTTCCTATTTTGTCTTTCCATAACTGATAAAGATCGAGATAAGGCTAGTCCTGCTTCGAGCATAGCTGCTAAATTTCTACTAAAAATAATTTTTTCGTGAGTAGAAACTGTTCCAATTGTTAAGATAGATTTCCAAAATCTCTTAGCTTTAGTATCAACTTCGGTACTAACGTGAAGAACAGTTAAACCTTGTTCTTTTAAATTTTTTGCAACTTCAAAATCACTTTGACCATTAACAGTTCCTTCAACAATGTTCCCTTCTTTGTTTACGGCTTTGTAATGAAAATTCATAATATTACTCTGATACTACACGCAAGACCTCTTCTATTGTCGTAACACCTTGCACAGCCTTGAATATCCCATCTTCGATCATGGTTAACATACCCTCACTCTTTGCTTGTTCTTCTATTTTTTCATCTGGCGCCCCAGAGATAACCAAATCTTTAATAGTATTGGATACATCCAATATCTCATGGATACCTATTCGACCTCGATACCCAGTACCATTTTCTGGAGTTGAAACTGGTTTATAAAAATCAATTGTTGCCCAAGTATCATTTTGTTTTACAATATTTTCATCCTTCAAAACTTTCAGAACTCGATCTAGATCAACCATTTTTTTCAAAGAAGCCAATCCGGCTTTTGTCAACTTATACTTCTCAGTCTTCCCAGAAAGTTTTCGTACAAGTCTTTGAGCAATAATAACTCTCAATGTAGAAACCAAAAGAAAGGACTGAACGCCCATATCTACTAATCTAGGAACAGCTCCTGCGGCTGAGTTTGTGTGCAAAGTAGAAAGCACTAGATGACCAGTTAAAGCAGCGTTTACAGCCAGAGAAGCTGTTTCGCCATCTCGAATTTCTCCTACCATAATGATGTCAGGATCTTGTCGCACCAAACTTCTCAAACCTTCTGCAAAAGTAAAACCAATATCAGGTTTAACTTGAGTCTGATTTACTCTTTTCATCTGATATTCAACAGGATCTTCAATTGTTGAAATATTAACTTCTGGAGTGTTAAGTAAATCCATCAAAGTATACAAAGTGGTAGATTTACCAGATCCAGTAGGACCAGTAGTTAGTATCAAACCTGTTGTTTGTTTAGTAGCATTATAGATTTTCTCTAAACCAGTCCCATGGAAACCAAGCGACTCCAGAGTATAGCCTCCTCCTCCTTCTCTCAATATACGCATAACTGTTTTTTCTCCATATTGAGTAGGTAAAATCGAAACACGAAACGAAACTTTTTCTCCTTCAAGTTCTATTTTGAATCGTCCGTCTTGCGGTAATCTTTTCTCATCCAACTTCAGATCAGCCAATACTTTTATTCTGGCAGTAATAGATAAAGCTGTAGACTTTGGCAAGGTCATCGCGTCACGCAAGATACCATCGATTCTATACCGTACCACTAAATCACTTTCTAGAGGTTCAATATGAATATCGGAAGCACCTTGTAAAATTGCATGCTTTAGTAAAGTGTCGACAACTCGTACCACAGGCAAATCTCCTGCAATCTTTTTCAAGTCAGCATTAGAAACATCGTCACTCATTGATGCTGATATCGAGTCTGTTTCTTTTTTTATCAAATCACCAAAGTCTGCCTTTAAACTCTTTTGATATTGTAAGAGAGCGTTTTTTATGGATTCACTGGATGTCAGTCTGGATAAAATCTTCAAGCCAGTTTTCTTTTTAACGAATTCGATAGCCGACAAATCATCAGTATCTAGCATGGCTACCTCCAACTGATTACCCTCTTTTTTATAAGCCACAATATTATGGTTTCTGGCAATTGGTTCTGGAATAGTAGACAAGACATCCATTGGAATCTTTTTAGAACCAACGTCAATAAAAGGTATACCCAAGAGATAAGCTTGAACTCGTTTCAGATCTCCTTCTGAAATTTTTCCTTCGGCAACCAAATAATCACCAATAGAAACATCTCTTTTAGATTTTCTAAGCTCGTCAACCACGTCATCCAAATAATCTTTTGAAACCAAACCGGAGTCGACAATAAATTCTTTTAGCTTATCTTCTTCAATAAACATAGTTATTAAAATTATAGCAACATAAAGGAGAAAGTGGCAGAAAACTTTTCAAATTAATACCTATTGATCCTTAACATCTGGATTCAAAATACATGAAACTGGACCAGCGGTTATTACTTCAGCTTCTTCATCATCATTTTGACAAGTCAAAGTATATTGTCCAGGATCAACAGCATAACCTTCTGAGCTTGTTGTTACAGAAATGTCACCTAATGATGTAATCAAAGTACAAGTAGTTGTATATTCAGACGTAGTCCATGCTAAATAACAACTTTCACCCTGGTTAACAATATTTGGATTGATAACCAAAGAGTCAATAGAAGCTGGACCAGTTTCTACACATGATGGATCGCCAGGACATCCGAACTCATCTTGAACAGTAACATAATCAGTATCGCTCAAAGTTAAATAAGGATCTTTAATTGATATCGAAACACCTGCAGAACCAGCCTGAGTATAGTTCGTACTAATAGAATCTGAACTCAAAGTTATAAGTCCAACATCTTCAATAGTTCCAGAGTTTCCACTTATATATGAACCATTATTAACATCACCAGTCCATGTGGTAGTTCCATATCTTGGAATTTGGTATGTAACACCTTCATATATTCCCTGGAAGTAATCAGCACTTAGAGTATAAGCCCAGTCAACTGTCCCATATAATGGTGACAAGCTTGGACTACCCGCCAGAGAAATGCTTCCTTGTTGTGCCAAAACAACTGGATAACAAACTAAGTCACCGTAAGTTACTCCATTTTGACCAACTTCGCTTGGATCTGGGTAAACATGGAAACCTGTCGGGGGATTCAGTTGGACGCCATCAATATTGGCACAAATATCGGATTCTGAAACTTCAATTGGGCGACAATTAATTGTTTCCCAATGAGAATCATTCTCCCAATTACAATATTCATTATGATTTGGCCCACATTGATAACTATTATCATTATATGAATCGTAATATTCCAAAGTAACATTTATATTTTCTGGATCAACAGTATTTGAAGGATAAGATGTTGTTAAACTTGTTCCCCAAGCACTTGGGTCGGGAGCAGCAGAACATTCTTCAACTGTCACTGGAGTACATTGCTCTTCGTAATAACATTCAAATTCATCACAAAAAGTTTCAACTTGCTGACATTGATAGTCTTCATATGAATGACAGCATTGTCCACCGCTAAAATAATAATCTGAACTGCTGTACGTATTCTGACAATAACCGTTTGGATCATTGTATACATCATAAAGACTTTGAGGAAAAGCGGTGTTTCCATCTCCTTGATAATTTTCACCTAGGTCTCCTGTCCATCTAAAATAAGCACTATTTTCATTTACATAAAAGTAATCACAAGCATTAGGTGGAGGAGTTGTATCTGCACAGTACCCTGGATTAAATGCCCAAGTTACACTTTCGTCAAAATTAGCTACTGTTCCATTTTCGGCATAACAAGATGGTGCTTCGTTGTCACCAATTGGATAATAATTGGTAACATCAATATCTTCATAAGCTAACATTATTCCGTATTCTGTTGTCTCTGTACAAACCGAATTTTCATCACAGCTTGAAATAATATTTTCATTTCTAATATAAAAGTAGGCTCGAAAAGTTCCTTCTGTTCCATCTGTAGAAAAATTTTGAGTTGTATCAACCCAACAAGATGAACCCGATGAACATCCAGTACCATAGACAAATTCTTCACCTCCACTCCAGTAATCCCAGTTGTTCTGATCACAACTATTTTCATCGCAAACTCCTTCTGTTAAGACACTGCTTGGTGGATCCTCTTCCCAATAACCAATATCCCCCTGGCAACTTCCAGAATAACAAGGTGAAGTTTTCATTGAGTAAACTTTCACATCTTGAGAAGCACCATAAACTGTTGGAGCATCAAATTCCACATCTAAACTTGTAACTGAACCTGCTTCTGCTGAAACTGGGGTAGTGTCTGTGTTATCAACCACACTCAATGAGTTAGGAATATAATTCGAATTTCCAGCTGTATAGACAACTGTATAAGCCTCTGCTTGATGAACAAACAGACCAGCACTTAGTAATGCTAAGATTAGAGAAACCATTGGTATTTTATGCCTGATTTTTCTAATCAACAAATAAACGGCAATAACAACAATAAGAAGAATAATTGAAATAACAGTAATAATCAAACCATAACTTTTTTGAGCAGTTGCGGGAACATCAATACTTTTAGTATCTAGCACTTCTCCGTCTTTTGAAAAAGTAACATCTACAGAAAAACCATTAGCTCCGTATCTAGGTTTTAATTCTAAATCTAGCTGTCCATCAGCCTCTAAATCCTCCTTGTAATTTTCTTCCTCAATGACACGTCCACTTAAATCTTTGATGGTGACAGTAACATCAACATCACCAATAATTCTAGACCTATTAACATCTCTAATATCTAGAGGTTGTCCAGAATAATTTACTAGCACATTTAAATACTGTCCAAAACTAACACTTTGTGTATTGGTTAAAATGGATTCAATAGAAGCAATTGGTCCATCAATGATATATGAAAAAATTACCGGCTGACCTCTTTCTCTTTGTTCACCATCAATAAAATTAATTTCTCCTTCATAAATACCAGCGTTATTGCTGAAGTTTCTAAGGTTAGTAATAACACTAGCGCCACTACTTGGCTGTACTACAAGCAAAGGGTCTGCGTATTTAGCGACAACTTTTGTTAAGTCTCTTTTTTCTCTGATAGTAACGACAGGTGTCACTCTAATCTCTTCATTTCCATCACTGCTCACACTATAAGAAAGTTGAGCCTGTTCCTTTTCATATATAGTAGGAACTTGCTGTAATGAAAAAACGCTTGTTCCAGCTTTTATATTTTGATTACTCAGAATGAGATTAGTCAAAATATCAGCTTGAAAAGCAAAAACTTTTTCAGCTCTACCAAGACGATTGCCGTCAGCTAATACGGCTCTGACTCGCAGTCCCGAATATTCTGTCGGTTTATATCCCGGTAATTGATATCTAAACGGAACTACTGTTTCGTCGTTAGCTTTTACAAAATAAGGTCCTATTTGATTTGAAAAATCAAAAGCAGTGTATTTTGATAATTCTGTCTTTTGATCGTTAGAACCCAAGAGAGAAACTACTAGGTAAACGTCACTAGTATCAAAGTCTCTTTTATTTTTCAAAGTAACAGTACCGACCACTTCTTCTTCAGAAGAATAAGAATCTTTCTCAAAATAAACATTGCCAACAGCGATTTCGGGAATTTTGTTGTAATCAAGATTGTTGCTAGTTTGAGCAGAAACAAAGCCTGGAATTACAAATGTAAAAAGTGTAATAGAAAAAAATAATTTTCTAACAAAACTCATGTTGGTATTTATTATATATTAGTTTGCTTGCCACGTGAACGGCACAGCCGTTTTTTAGTGGTAGTTGGTAGAAAGTAGAAAAAATAATTAAAAGATGCTAATGTCACAGCCAGATGAAAAAGCGTTCCAAAAAACAATACCGAACACCACTGAGTATTTTTCGTCTCCGTCATCCTGAACTTGATTCAGGATCACATCAACATGAAGCAACCATTAAAATATATTTTCTGATAAATCATCCCAAGCAGGATTAATAGAAGTAATAAGTTCTTGCTTCCACTTTCTTCTCCAATTTTTCAATTGTTTTTCCCTGTCGATGGCAGTAATAATACTTTCTGATTGTTCATAATAGACTAACTTTGTTAAACCATACTTACTACAGAAACCTTTTGTTAATCTGCTTTTATGTTCTCCGACTCTTCTTATTAAGTTATTTGTAACACCAATATATATAATCGTATTCCACTTATTAGTCATGATATAGATGTAACCATACTTTCTGTGTTTATAGCTATTCATTAAACTTTAATTGTAGGTCATTAATAATAAAGTTTTACTAAATAATTATTAAAATGATCCTGAATCAAGTTCAGGATGACGGGGACATAGTAATTTTATTTGACATCCTATTTTTTTCATATATAATATGGGTATTAATAAGTTCGCCTCCCGGCGGGCATATTTTTTTACAAAAAGCGACGCAAGTCGTCCTGAACTTGATTCAGGATAATAATTGAATATTATGTTTGATTTAAAAGTAATAAACTCAGTCTTAGAACAATTAGAAGAAGACCGAGGTATCGCAAAAGAAAAAGTAATAGAAGCTATAGAGTTTGCTCTAGCAAGTGCTTATAAAAAAGAGTATGGCAAAAAAGGGCAAATCATTAAAGCCAAGTTTGACCTAAACACAGGTGATGTTGAGTTTTCTCAATCAAAAATTGTAGTTGATAAAGATCAAGTCATTATGGGTGAAGATGAGGAAGATCAACCCGTTGAGGCAGATCCAGAGAATCCAAGAGTTAGGTACAACCCTGAACATCATATTTTTCTAGAAGAAGCTAAACTTGTAAGATCAGGAGCTCAGTTTGGAGATGAAATTAGTTTTGACTTAGTCAAAAAAGATAATTTTGGGAGAATTGCCGCTCAGACCGCAAAGCAAGTTATTACCCAAAAAATTCGTGAAGCTGAAAAGGTGTCTGTTCTATCAGAATTCGGTGGACACGAAGGTTCTATTGTTTCTGGAACAGTAGAAAGAATGGAGAGAGGCGCTATCTATCTAGACATGGGGAGAGCTGTTGGTTTTCTTCCTTACGAAGAACAAATTCCGGGAGAACATTTTAAACAAGGTGAAAGAGTCAGAGCTTATCTATTTAAAGTAGAAGAAAGCCCTAGGGGAGTTTTTCTAAAATTATCTCGATCACATCCAAAGTTTCTAGAAAAACTTTTTGAAGCTGAGGTGCCAGAGCTAACTCAAGGTACAGTAGAGATTAAAGCAATATCTAGAGAAGCCGGTTCAAGATCAAAAGTAGCAGTGTTTTCTTCTGATGAACACGTAGATCCTGTTGGATCACTAGTTGGACAAAGAGGTGTCCGAGTTTCAACTATTATGTCAGAGCTTGGTGGAGAAAAAATAGACATCATCGAATGGAGCGAAAATCCTGCAGAATTTATTGAGGATGCCCTATCTCCAGCAGCAGTTATTAACGTGGAAGTGCTCAATGAAGAAGAAAAACAAGCAAAAGTTCTTGTTTCTGAAGATCAACAATCCCTAGCAATCGGCAAAGGAGGACAAAACGTGCGACTTGCTGCCAAGCTAACAGGTTGGAAAATCGATATTGCTTCAGTTAAACCTAGCGGCGAAGAGACAGAGGGAGAAGCTAAAGAAGAGTCTACTCCAGCAGAAGAAGCTCTTACACAAGAAGAAAGTATACCCGAAGAACCTTCTGACAAAGATGCTGCTGAGGATGATATTAAAGAAGATCTACCTAACGAAGCAAAAGAAACAGATCTCGAAGAAAAAATGGAATAAAAGTATTAGAAAAAATAACTAGTAACAGAAAACCTCCCGCAGAATGGGAGGTTTTCTGTTTTACCTTCTGTCGACCTGCCACGTCGACGTGGCAGGTCGACGTGGAAAACTGAAATTTGAAATTTGAATTTACTGTTCTCTAAAATCTAAGTTTCCAACACACTGGAATGGAGTTCCTGCACTACTTTGAAGTTCCGAGTTGAAACATTGAATAACATATCTACTAGGATTAATAGCATAGGCTCCTCCTAATTCGCCTGTACCAGAAATGGAGTCTAGATATTCACCAACTGTCTGATCTGTTTCTTTAACAATCTGATAATCTTCTCCTTCATATTGAAGAGATGATGGATAAGGTATATCAGGATTTCTAGAGTTTCCATCTAAGAATCTAACAGCCTCTTTTGCATTAAGATCAATACAATCACAGAAGGAAACGTTTTCTGCTCTAAAATCTACAATACACTGGTCATTAGTTAGTGGACTATCAACGTTTAGCTCTGTAATTCGTGGTCTTGGGGGGCTAGCATTAAAATCAATATCAGATACCGTTAATCCACAAGAGACTGTCCTGTCTACATTGTCCCCATCAGAGTTTTCTCCTGTTATTTTAACTCTAGCAGTATATATACCTTCTGTTGCATAAGTTCTATCACTTGTACTTTCATCGTCTCCGTTATCCCATTCATATTGAAGATTTGAATATGAACTAGGAACCCTAGTGCTAAATGTAACTTCTTCATTTGTCTTTACTGGATTTTTGCTTGGACGACATGAGAAGGATGAACCATGACCATCGTCAGGATCTCTCAGCAAATCTACCTCGCAATCATCGCTACTTATATTCAAAGTAACGGTCCCTTCTGTAAATCCACATTTTGTGTGTCCAGCGTTAACACAGTTCACAAATCTCAAATCTATAGCATGAGGCCCACATGAATTTGGTGCATGAAGTTCTATAGAAAATTGTTTATTCCCTTTATACCAATGCTTTCGACTATCTTTATATTTTATAGAAGCTCTTGTTGTGTTTAAATTTTCTTTCAAAGTAAGAGAACCATCGGAGTTTTTCTGATAGATAAATTTACTTGGACTAGAATTACTACATGCTGTATATATCACATTTCCTGTCAAGAAAAAGTCCTCTCCGGGAGTATAATTAGCATAGTTAATATCTACCCTTGGTGCTACATAATGACAATTGTACCTACTACTTTCACCTCTTGAAGATCGCATAGCAGAACAAATCGCTGGCCCACTTGAACAACTAACAAATTCTCCTTGATTATTCGAACATCTATTTGTCTTCAATGTTTGTTCGTAGCAAAAATCATCGGTACAAGAACTTTGTGCCTCTATGGTTTTAGAATCAATTATTAAGGTTCCACCAATCAAAATACCCAGAAGCAAAACAACTACTGGTATAGTATCTTTTTTCTTTCTAATTTGAGTCACAATAATCACCAAAAAGATGATTACTAAAATTCCTAAACCAATTTCTAACAACCTATTATTGAGCATTGCGTATCTACTTCCAAAATCAAAACCTTCGGGTAATTCACTTTTTAACTCAGCAATAACCTCTCCATCTTTCAAAATCTGCACTGTCGCTAAAGGATATCTGGCCGAACCTTGGGATATAAATTTGATATCTTTCAATTCACCATTCCCTAATACAGATAAATTTTCTTGATACTGACCAATTATCCTGCCTTTTTCATTAGTGACATCTACTAACAAAACCACATCTTCTAAAACATTGACGTCTTCCGGATTAGAAAGGGATAGAGGTTTTCCGCTCAAACCAACAGTGAGTGTAAATTCTTGACCTTTTTGTATCTCATATTTATCAAACAAGAGAGATTGGACTGAAGCGATGTCACCATCGATAGTGTAACGAAAATCAACTGGTGTAGCTGGCACAATATTTCCTCCCAGATCAGTTGTAAAATCAACTATTCCTTGGTAAACGCCTGCTTGATTACCAAATGTCGGCAAATCAAAGCGGACCTCCTTTTTTTCTCCTGGTTGTAGTCTGATTATTTCTTCTTGGTATTTTTCAAAAACTTCTGTATCTGGATATTTAGAAAATGAGAAATTAGGCACTAATTCTAACACTCTTTCACTATCTGTATTATCTAATACTAAAAATAGTACGGGTTGTTCTCCTTCGAAAAACTCTGTTCCAGTGTCTAAATCAAAATTTTCTTCTCCTTTTAAAATCTTTGCGTCTGCGACACTAGCAAAATAGTTTTCTCCCACAACAGTGAAGAAAGCATCTCCCCATGTCATTGGAAGTCCGCTATCAGATATAAGTTCAATTTGTATGCCAAGTGCGCCACTTATGTTATCTGGCAGTATAAGGCTGAACGGAATCTCTTTTTCCTCTTTAGGCAGAAGATTGAAGCTAGATTCATCAATTATAGACAGGTAGAATATCCCTGCGAGCCCACTTTCATAATCTCCAGTAAGACTCTTCACAAAAGTGATGTTATTTACAGAAACATCTGAGGCATTTTTTACAGTTAAAACTCCCTCTAAAGAGTCTCCTGCAGAATAAGAGTCCTGGCTTGTAACAACATCAGTTACATAGACCTGTGGACCATACTCTTCGTTTTCTATCACTTCCTGTCCATTTACAAAAGATACATTAAATAATAAAGATACTAGAAGCACGGAAATTGAAAATATTTTTCTCATAATAATAAAAGTATAAATAATTATTAAATGACTAATTTATATAGCTTGATATTATTGTAAAGCTAAAACAAACAATAAGACAATTAATTTTCAACATTAACTAAAATCAAAAAATCTAGAATTTTACAAACTTTCTGCTATACTAGGCCCTGTTATAAGACTAAATAAACTATTATGAACCTTTGGCACGATATACCACTTGGAGACAATGTACCTGACGAGCTCAATGTCATTGTTGAAATTCCACGCGGATCAAATAATAAATATGAAATAGATAAAGAAACCGGACTGATTGCTTTGGATAGAGCAAATTATTCAATTGCTCCATATCCGGTTGATTATGGTTTTGCTCCTCAAACATTATGGGAAGATGGAGATGCCCTTGATATTGCAATACTTACAACATGGCCATTAAATGTTGGCGTTCTAGTCAAAGTAAGACCTGTCGCATTAATAGAAATGATTGATGATGGAGAATCTGATTTCAAAATTATTGCTGTGCCAGTAAACGATAGAAGATGGGAAGATATTCAAGATTTAAATGATATAAACAGACATACTATTAAAGAAATAACTCACTTTTTTGAAACATATAAAGAGTTAAAAAGTGATAACAAGAGAGCAGTTGTAGAAATTAAAGATGTTAAAGAAAAAACCGCAGCCATAGAAGCAGTGAAAAAATCTATTCAACTTTATAAAGAAAAATTTAGTAAATAGAAACAAAACAAAAAACCCTTCGCAGAAACGAAGGGTTTTTTGTTTTAACTTAAAATTTTACTTCAATTTGTCTCCGATAACACTAAATATTTGATGCATTGCAGAAAAAACAGAGGCCTGATTAAAAAGTTTAAAATCGAGACTTGATGTTTCTTTTGCCCGATAGTGCAAAACAACACTGTCAGAAGCAGTTTCGCCTGTTTGAGTATTTGTAACTGTATAAGTATATGTTAGATCACAATTTTCTCTGTTTTTTGGAGCTCTCCAATCAGGTGATGCTGTGGCAACATTCCTTGATCCTTTAGCTTTTGTACCAACCACAGTACTTACTTGACCGTTACTTATTCCTGGACAAAGACGTCCTGCATTGATATATAATTTTGTTTGGAATTTATTACCATTTGTAGAAGACCAAGCAAAAATTGGACCCTTATCTCCAGTGTGAATTGTGTATTCTTTTTCTCCATTGATTGTTAGGGATGCAGTTGGAGATACTTTTTGGTCACTGTTTAGATAATAAACTTGAAGATAATTACTGATAACACCTTCTCTATCAACATATAAGTTGTATCTACCGTCCTCTAAATAATTTCTAATAAAACCAGCAACTTTTATACTTCCGCCCGTAGCACCAGCCGGTTCAAATTCATATTTTTTATTTCCAGACATCAAGAATACTCTTGACCCCTGATCAAGGTTAAGTCCTCTGATTGTAGATATAGACCCAGCATAAATAACCCCATTTTCTCCATTAGGAGCTTGAACGCTTTCTACTACAGGATAAATTTTTGTATCTCCTGAGTCATCACTTATATCATCATTATTATCTGAATCATCAGTTGTATTTGGTGGATCGCTATATAAATTCTTTTCATACACTGTGATATTTAGAGAATTTGAAACACCGTAAATATTTTTTAATGTAAGTTCATATTCTCCAGGAGTTGTGTCAACGCTAATTGTTTCTCCTGGCTCAATATCCCTTCTATCAATTAACTGCTTTGGAATAGTAAAGTAAATTTTAAATGCACTTCCTTTTTTACTTCTTACATTTTTATAAGAATATGTAGCACCATCTTCTTTTCTCTTTAATTCAATTGTATTCACGCCAGTAGGAAGAATGTTTCTCCCCCCAATCAAAACCCTGTCACCAGCCATGACATAGTTTCTACTGATACCAGTTAGTTGTGGCTCTTTTCCAATTGGAGATTCTTGATCGGTAACATCAATAAAGACTGAATCTCGGCCCCAAAACGTTTCACCCTTATTTGTTGTTTTATCACAATTAACTTGTATTGAAGAAGCTGTTTCATTTGGATCAAAAATTGAAACATATTCTCCTTCCTTAGAAACTTCAAGAGCAATAGTTCCGCTTGATTTTTGATTTTCTAATGCAACCCAATTTCCATTCGCATCGTAATAATAGATACTACATGAATCAGGATTAGCAGAAGAACTCCATTTGAAGTTCACAACGGGACTTTTTGTTTGGAAAAAAGTATTACCTGTTTCTGGATTCACTTTGTAAACCCCATCCTTATCAGTCAAAGTTGCTTTAACTTTTAGAGTAGAGTTAAGCTCTTTGATGGTAATAGGGTTTTTAGACCTTACCCAATCACCTGTTGGTGTATAAACAAGTCGAACATAGTATTTACCAGCTGGATAATCAAATCCTTTTCCTTCAAGACCTAGCGACGTGATAATTGAGCCTTTTTCATTTTTTTCTATTTTTCCAACTTCAACAAAATTCTTCCCAGACTTTTTATCAAGATAAGCTACCATTCCATCATCTAATTCCTTTTCTCCTTTAGATGCCCAATCAATAGTATGATTTGTATTTTTCTCCCAAACTTCTCCACCAACAGGTGAGATCATTTCAAAATATACTGAAGAAGAAGTTGTGGCTCCAGAAGAATTGCCATCAATATATAAGTAGTTAGAAGATACTCCTTTTACATTAAGAATATTATTCAATGGATTAGTAGAAGTACCATAAGCAATGCTTACTTGATCAACCTTGTAATATCCAGATAATTGTGGTACCACATCAATATCCACTCTCAAATGAGCAGTCTCTCCATCTTTGATTAAAATAGCTGAATCTTCATAAGTAGCTCCTGACAAAATACTTATACCGTGAATAAGATTCGAATATGTCTTCTCCGGTGAAGAAACTTCAAATATATTAGTTCGTTTTGTAGTAGGTTCACCATTAGCAACCACGTGAGTTCCGCCATCAATAAAGATATCTGTGCTACTAGCAGTTAAATCAAAAGTAAAAGCAAAAGATCCTGTATAAGACTCTCCGTTAGTTACAATTTCAGCAGAATTTGAAACAAATGAATAACTTAAACCATTAAAACTGGTTGAGCCACTTTGATTATTCAAATTAGAAAGTTGGTTTTGCAAACTTTCAAGCAATTGCAAAAGCTCTGTAATTGAATATTGGCTGAAATCAATGCTTTGTGCATTGACCTTCGAAGGTGCCGAAACAACAACAAACAATAGTATTGAAAAAACTATTATCGAAACTTTTTTTATAATTGATGACATGATGATAATTTTTATTTATAAATAAATTTTACAGACACACAAAAAAGACGAGCAATAGTTGCTCGCCTCATTCCCTTAATCATAATTATTAGACTCATAATAAAGAAAGTAAATAAAGAATATAATAAAAGTGTGGAAAACTAGAGATTATTTTTGGTATTTGAAATGCCACAAATATCTATATATAATGGTTTGTAATCAGTTAACATTAAAAATTATGAAAAACACAATAAAATTAATAGTATTTTTATCACTTTTAGTCTCAGCACAGCTTATTTATGCTGATAATGACGATAGTTCTAAAGATAGAAGGGACGACAGACGTGAAGATAGACAGGAACATATGGATGAAATTCATGATGCAATGGAACAAAGGCGTGAAGATAGACAAGAACATATGGATGAAATTCATGATGCAATGGAACAAAGGCGTGAAGATAGACAAGAACATATGGATGAAATCAAAGATCGAATCGAGAGTAGAAAAGAGGAATTTGCTCAAAAAATCGAGGATAGACAAGCAAAAAGAGAAGAAATTCGCCAGAAATTAGAAGGAGTAAAGAAAGAAAACGTGGAAAGATTCCTTGGTCATATATTTGAAAGGTTCGAAAATGCTATTGATAGACTTCGCAACATAGCTGAACGAATACAGTCTAGAATCGACAAGATGGAAGAAGATGGCAAAGACACTGGAGTTGCTCAAGATAAGCTAGATGATGCCTTAGCACTTATAGATGAAGCAGAAGTAGATGTAGAAGCTATAAAAAATGCCCTGGATAATGCCCTAGACGATGAAATATCTAAGGAAGATATTAGAGAGTTAGTTGATGAAGCCAGAAATGGAGTAAGAAGTGCACATGCAACATTAGTAGAATCAATCACCGAGTTGAAAGGTTATTTGCCAGAAAACGGTGATAATGATAATAATTAATAATTATGGAAGAAACAAACGAAACAACACAAGTTGAAATGAACAATCAAAAGACTGGAGGAATTGGTCCTGTGGTTGGATCAATCATCATTCTTCTGGTAATACTTATCGGCGCATACTATTTCTGGAACAAAGTGCAAGATAAAAGATTACAAAATCAGACACAACAGGAACAAACCCTTAGCGAATCAGACGAAGTATCAGATATCGAAGCAGATCTAAATACCACTGCAAACTTTGATGACATAGAATCAGACTTGGATGCAATGGACCAAGAATTCACAAACTAGTTCCCTTCCCTCCGCCATAAGCGGAGGTTTTTTATTTAAACTTTGCATTGACATTAATAATAAGTTAAACTCGGTGCCACTTAATATTTCAAAATTATATGAGCAATAAACAATACAAGATTTTAAATCAAGAAGAAAAAGATAAAAGCGAATTGGTCGTAACAGTAGAATTAGATCAAAAATTTATTGACCAATTTAGAGATGCATCTATCAAAGATTTCAAGGCCGACATTGAGATGGATGGTTTTAGAAAAGGCCAAGTGCCAGACAAAATGATTATAGAAAAAGTTGGCGAGATGGCTATATTAGAAAAGTCAGCTTACAAAGCATTGAACAACATAATCCCCATGATTATCGTTCAAGAAAAAATAAACGCATTAACACAGCCTGCCATATCTATTACAAAAATCGCCCAAGGAAGTCCTCTGGAATTCAAAATGACTGTTACTCTCATGCCAGAAATAAATCTTCCGGATTATAAAAAAATTGCAAAAGATGTTGCACAAGTAAAAGAAGTTAAAGTTGAAGAAAAAGAAATAGAAGAGTACCTAGACTACATTCGCACACAAAGACGAGATGCGATTGCTATGTCAAAAAATGAAAAAATTGATGCCAAGACTCCCCTACCAGAACTTGATGATGATTTTGTAAAAACTCTTGGAAATTTTAAAGATGTTGAAGATTTCAAAAAACAATTGAAAGAAAATGTGCAACAAGATAAAGAGTTGAAGGAAAAACAAAAAAGAAGACTGGATATTATGGAGAAAGTTATTACAGAAACTAAAGTCAACGTTCCAGATGTTTTGATAGAACAAGAGGTTGAAAATATGCTTCATAAGTTCAAGCACGACATAGAGAATATGAAAATGAAATATGAAGATTATCTAAACGCTATAAAAAAGACGGAGGAAGATTTGAAAAAAGAGTGGAAAACTGATGCAGAAAAAAGAGTAAAGATGAATTTGATTTTGCCAAAAATTGCTGAGACAGAAAAACTAAAAGCAAAAGATGAAGACGTCGCACACGAAGTAAAACATTTGAAAGAACACAATCCGGAAGTGGACGAAAATCATGCAACCATTTACGTTGGCAATGTTCTAACAAACGAAGAAGTGTTCAAGTTTTTAGAAGAGATTAGTTAATTAGACATCAGATAGCAGACGTCAGAAATTATTTATAAATTGCACTGATATCTAATATCTGACATCTGATATCTAAACCTAAATCATACTGCCAAACATACTATCCATAAATCTCGCCATCTCTTGCGGAGGTACAGGGCCAAGAGCCATAGTCTTTACTCCATATTGTTGAAGCACAGACAAGTCACCACCTTCAATTAATTTTCCTATATAAAGAATTTGCATATCCATAAGATCAATGTCGCTTTTTACTTTTTCGACAAGATCAACAATTGATTCCCAATAAACTGGCAAAAGAAAAACCATCACTTGCGGTTGCCATTTTTGAGCCACAGCAAAAGCATCTGAAAAATCTTCAACAAGCTGAACGGCAACACCTCGCGCATTCAAAAGATACATAAATGGCTCAGCATCTTTTTTCTTGGCAATCATCAGAAGTCTTTTTCCGTTTAACATAGTGTCTGTATTTTATATGAATTTCCAAATCTTGTCGCCCCGACCTCCGAGCCGGGGATTTTTTATGATTCTACTTTAATATTGAAAAACTAAAGTTAGATAGTTTTAGTAAGTACAACAGAATTACTTTATGGACTATTTAACTTTCTCAAAACTATTCGTGTCTTATGGCAGAAAAGATTCCGGATCAAGTCCGGGACGACAGTTGGTGTTTATAATTTAGAAATTAGTACTTATAATTTGTTTCGAGTTTGGTATTTCGTTTTTCAGATTTTATCCCAAGAGAACCAAACTACTCACAGCCACCGATGCTGTTTCTGCTCTGAGAACCTGATCACCAAGTGAAATAATTTTGACATTATATTTTTCAAAAAGTTTCAGATCTTTCTCTCCCCAACCTCCTTCCGGTCCAACTAAAATTGAGATTTCTTTTTTAGATTTTAGTTGTGACAAATCAACTAGTTCACCTGACATATGCAAAACATATATCGGTGTTTCACAACCTTGCAAGACATTTTCCAAAGTTTCAATTTCAAATAATTTTGCTAGAGTCGTTCTTTCAGATTGTTCGCTTGCTTCTTTTATAATTTTCTCTGCTCTTTCAACATTTATCTTTGCCTTCTCTGTCCTCTCAGAGATAATAGGATGAAATTCGTCAACTCCAATCTCGGTACACTTTTGTAAAACCCATTCGATTTTATCCTTTTTTATCATTGAGATAAAAAGTTTCACAGAAGGTCTGTCGACCTGCCACGTCGACCTGCCACGTCGACCTGCCACGTCGACCTCAAAAACTAATTTCGATTTCATAATTATTTTAACTTTGGCTAAAAACTCTTTATTTGAGCCATCTAATAGAATTAGAGAATCGCCCTTTTTTAACCGTAGAACATCTCGCACTTGATGAATTACCTGTGGATTAGTGAGGGTAATTTCCTGATTTTCTTCAATTTTTTGATCAATAAATAATCGGTGGGTTTTCATAAATTTTGTTTCACGAGTAAGTAAAGGGTTTAAAATGATAATTGTACAAGTTCCTGAATCAAGTCCAGGACGACTAAAGTCGGTTTCACAAACTCTAATGGCTAGAGTATTGCTTAAAACTAAGTTTGTGTAAATATATCATTGATGGATAAAATTATTGAACTAGAAAAAAGAGTTGAAAATATAGAGCAAAGAAATAAAAAGGTTGAGGCTGAAAAAGATTGGGAAACTAGTTGGACTCGAGTCATATTACTTGTATTAGTAACATATATTCTAGTTTCTCTCCTAATGTATTTTCTAAATATTGCCGACCCGTTAATTAACTCTTTTGTTCCAACTCTGGGATTTTTTATTTCTGTTCAATCTTTACCGATCTTGAAAAAATGGTGGATTAATAAAAAGTTGAAGGACTAATTTTATTCTTCCTGTTCTGATTCCTTCACTCTCTCAAAAACCGCATACCATTTGCTATCATTTGTATTTTGAAAATATCTAGTTAAAACAAAGTCATCATCCAGTAAACTAAAATCTAATCCATCTTGAAAATCTGCTTGTTTAATAACCAAGTCGCCATCTGGCTCTTCCATCTCTAAACTATGTCTTAAATACAGACTAACGATATCCTCTTTTGACATTTCGCACGCTTTGAATTTCAAAGAATCATCACGAACAATCTCAAATATACTTTCACCATGGTCTTGGAAATTTCTAGTGGCAATAAAACCATCCTCAATATATTTTGCTGATATTGGTAATGTTGCCGTTGAAGTTGCGTGTATTATTTTTGTTTCTGCCTCACGATCTAAAACTTTTCTCATTAGAGTATCTCCGACAGTTCCTCCTTTGTATCCGTTATAAGAATTGAAGGAGCCAAAGTAAGTTTCATTATCATCAACCTTTCTTCCAAACTTTTAATGAAAAGATTTTTCGTTTTGTGAAGGTTGTAAAGAAAGAAAAGAAATTATCCGACCTTCATTTCTGACAACATAAAAATTTACTTCTGGATTTTCTAATCTCTGATGAAAAGATTCTTTTACTAAATCCCTAAGACCTATATTGCTAGAATAATTATCATCGAAAATATGATCCATCACTCTAACATCTTGTTCACTAAACTGATCACCTGTAATAGTTTCAAAAGAAACATTTTTCATGATGTCAAAAACTTCGGTGTCTTTTTTATCTTTTGGTAAACCTTCACGAAGCCCTCTAAATGTTGAAGCGAATAAAATAGACTCTCTTTTATAAGTTTCTAGCTGATTTTTAACTTCTTCACTATCAATTACCTCTCCTTTTTCATAAGCAGTTCTAACTTCTTTAGAAAATTTTACTAGCAAGTCAGTTCCGCGTTTCAAAACATTATCCCGAATAGTAGCAACTTGTTCTTCACTAACATCATCAGCTTGCACATTTTCATAAATATAATTTTCAACTTCATTGGCGACATCTACAATTTCAGAATATTTTTCAAAAATAGCTTGAGCATCTGCTTGTGGTAATTCGTGACCTATAATAATTATCTCTTTGCCAAGATCTCTGTTGTGTTGAAGGGAGAGAAAAGTACGGAGACCTACCTCTTTAAATTTTCGGACAAAGGTCCTAACATACTCCATGTCTTTAGCCTCTTGCTCTTTAATAAACTTCAAGAAATAAAATTGCTCTCTAAGATCAAAGTCCGTTATGTCAATATCAAATTCTTCACTGATTGCCTTCCTCATCATGTCCTTTGTAAGAACCGTGTAGTCAGCTATGTCACGTTGGACTTTTGGATCAGAACTATCTAGATTCAAATAGTCGGCAAGTGAAACAGAAAATAAATCTGGCATTTCACGAAAAAGTTTTTGTAATTCAAAAGGAGATAACTCTTTAGCACGTGGGCCTGGTAGACTAGCTAATAATTCTGCTTTTTCTCGATTTTCTGATGGAGAAAGATACCATATGGCACCATTCTTCCGAAATGCAAAACAATTCGGGGCAAGTTCTATCGGTAATCCCTGAACAGCACTCATCAATTCTCCCCTCCTCATTTCTTCTAAGGTTTGTCTTGCTTGAAGATTGAGAAAATAACTACCTTTGTTTGACTCAATTGCTTGTTCCAAGATAGGTAATAGCTTTGATGCAGCACCATGATACCAAGACGGCTGCATATCGTGATTCATAATCTGTAACGCTTCAATCATATTACTAGTCTCTGCATATTTATCTGGATCTGTAAAATTCAACTTTGTCTCTATATGACTTGCAAACTTCTCGGGGTTCACCATAAATCTTCTTCCCATGCTAAATAAAATATCTGTAGCAGCCATACGACTCTCTACCTTCCACAAAGAATCAGCTAGCGTGTCAACGACAAACTCTGCACGCACACAAAAACCATTATCGACAAGTTGTTCAATCAATGCACGAGTAGCATCTGGATATTGATCACTTTTTTCTATACAAATTTGTAGCGCTCTTTCCTCAGTAGACAATTCTGATTTAGTTTCATTCAGCTCGTCAATCCTTCTGAGTAGAAAGGATATTTGAGCAGTAGTATCGGGAGAACTACCTTTCTCATAAAATTGTGTAGTTGCTCTTAGACTTTGATCTATAAGATCTTCCAGGTTTGAAGGATCCATATTTCTAATAGCGTCATCACCCTCAATAAAATCTTCTAACTTAGACTTAACAAGACCACCATCAATGTCTGGCTCTTCATCTCCCTCTATGTCCACAATGATTGGTTCTGTTTTGTTCATAAATCAATTATATCCCACACATTACTTCCCAAAAAGCTGAGTATATTGATTACACAAGATTCGGTGTTTAGAGGAGAGAGATTTTTGTCCTGATTTTCATCAGGACAAATTTCTCCTTCGCACCTTAACGATACGGTGGAGAAATCTCACACCGCATCTTTTGTAATACACTCAGCTTTTTGGGAAGTATCCTCGATAAGTTCTCAAATAATAAATTTCAGAACTTAATAGAGAGAGGGAACGCGACGAAACCATCGTGCGTTCCCTCTTTTCACCACTTTGACCTTATTGCCCGCAGGTGGTAAAGGCGGCGAGATCTTCCTTCGCCTTTTGCAGTAATGAGCTTCTGCAAGTCTGGTAATTCCAGCAATTGCCCTGCTGTCGAATAAAACCGGCATTGCGGGCATCGAGGCCCACAATGAGGTTCTCCACCGTGATCGTGAAATTGACCCCTGGAAGGTCACTTAACACTTCTCTCATCAGTCCAGAGTACTCTGGACTGACCCTGACACAGACCTCTTCGCCCTCATCGTATCTTTGGATAAGAGAGAGGTCTGTCTCTGAGGACCACTCGGTCCATTCTCCCATCCCCAGCCAATCGGCTACCCTGGGGACCAGACTCCAGTCCCTGTTAAATTCCCAGATGTGGGCCAATTCAAGGACTTTACCTGGGGGTTGAGTGTGGAGATATCTGATGATATCTTCCATTGATATTTCC
>JACKFZ010000003.1 GCA_020632215.1 Candidatus Nomurabacteria bacterium
TCATTTATCAAGTAATAGTAAGTAGATAGCAGTTAGTAGTCAAGTGTGGAATCAGCAATCAGCTGTCAGTTTTCAAGGCTTCTTGTTTAGAAAATCTGGGATAAGTTATAAAGAAAAAATCTCCACCTTTTAGTGGAAATTTTCCATTCTGTCTATAAGACGTGTTTTAAGTGTTTATAATTTAATGCTTAAAATTTGTCTCGGATTTTGAGTTTCCCTGCCTGCCGGCAGGCATGGTGCTTCGAATTTTTTACTCTTTTGTACTTTTTCTTGCAGTCTTCCTTTTTGCAGTTCCACCAACATGATCAAGCAATTGAGCAGCCTTGTCTCGTCCTCCTAGACCAAAAGCTAGAGATAGGGCCAAAACAAATCCTGCAAAGAAAATCTGAATCAAAGAAGGTGCAATACCCAGTTGTAGCATTGCAGCCAAAGCAGCAAAAATTATAAATGCCCACTTTGTAATCTTTCCTAGAGTTTCTGGATGGTCAACTGGTGTTTGTGAACCTTTGATAGATTGAGTAACAATTGTCTCAAAGAATTTACCAGCAATAACTCCGAATACCAGAATAATAACAGCGATAAGAACTTGTGGAATATAGAAAATAATTTCATTTATAAATTGAGAGATTCTTGTCCAACCAAGAACATCTGATGCTGCCAAAATGAAAACTAGTAAGAAAAACCATTTTACTAATTTCCCTATCAAAGTTGAGATTGAAAATTTATCACTGTAACCTCTCAACATTTCTGTCAAACCAACCCGACTTGCCAAATCATCGACTCGTAACACATCAATGATTTTTTTCACTACTCCACCCAAAATTGGAGCAACAATAAGACCAACAATAATAACAACAAGAGCACCAACCATATCTGGTAATACGGATACCAAACGACTCCATAAATCCAGAAGTGAAAGTTCTACTACTTGTGCGAATGAATAAGCCCCCATAAATTTATTTTAAAAAAAATAATTATCTAATAAAATTGACCGTTTTTAATTTTAACATTTTATGGCTTTAATTAATTGTTTTTTCCCCATCTATGAAGAAAATGTGAACTTTCTTCAACAACTTTTGCAGAGACGAGTCAATTGACTTTCAAGTCCAGAAGGATTATAAAGGTTCCTGATGAAAATTCTTTTAATTGAAGACAACAGCTCGATTCGAAATATTTTACGAATGAGCTTAGAGGCAGAAGGTTTTATTGTTGATGTTTCTGAAGATGGTGAAGATGGTTCGTTTATGGCTCGAACCAATCAATACGACATGATTATCCTTGATAACATGCTCCCAAAGAAGCGAGGAAAGGAAGTTTGTAAAGAAATTAGAGAAGCCGGCAAAGAAATGCCGGTATTAATTTTGTCTGCAAAATCTGAAGTATTAGAAAAAGTCGATTTATTAAATAATGGTGTTGATGACTACATGACCAAACCATTTTCTTTTGAAGAATTATTGGCTCGCATAAGATCGTTAATACGCAGACCTCATAAACTAGAAACTGAGATCATCACCATAGAAAACGTAGCCATGAATACTAATAGCGGGAAAGTCACAAAAAATAACAAGGAGCTTTATTTAACAAGAAAAGAATTCTCTCTTTTGGAACTACTGATGAAAAATCGTAATCAGGTTGTTAGTAGAGGCAACATACTAGAGCACGTCTGGAATATGGACGGAGACCCTTTCTCTAATACCATTGAGGCTCACATATTGAATCTAAGAAAAAAATTAGGTGACAGACATAAAAGATTAATAGAAAATGTACCAGGCAGAGGGTACAGAATGAATGCGCGTATATGATTACCAAAAACCGACAAAAAAGAATTGCTCCTATTACTGTTGATGCTGTTAGTAATCTTTGCCACTTAGCTGAAATCGGGAAAATATCTTCTGGACTTTTTCATGACCTTTTGAACCCTTTGACTTCCCTAACTCTCTGCATTGAACATTTAACTAATGAAGATAAAAAAGTTTACAATCCTATGTTAAAAGAAATCAAAGAATCAAGTTTGCGGATGAGTGAGTTTGTAAACTTAATGAAAAACTACATTGATTGTAACGAAGAAAAAAGACTATTTAGAGTCGATAAAGAAATAAATAAAATAATAAAGCTGATGAGTTACAAAGCTTACCATAATAATGTCTCTATTATTTTTTGCCAAAAAGATAATTTAAAAATCTGCGGTAGCCCATTTAAATTTCAACAGATAATGTTGAACTTGGTTTCAAATGCCATTGATTCATATGAAAATGACCATTTTTCTAATAAAAAAGTGGTCATAGAAACTTTCAAATACAAAAATAAAATAGTTATGAACATTAGAGATTTTGGTTGTGGCATGACACAAGAAATACAGAAGAAATTATTCAAGCCAATGTTTTCAACTAAAAAAGATGGTCATGGCCTTGGGCTTCATAATGTGGCCATGACCATTAAAAAAGAATTTAATGGGAAAATATCAGCTACCAGCGAACCAAACAAGGGTTCGCTTTTTTCGGTGGAAATAGAAAGTTAATCATTCTTCAACTTAATAAGGTCAGCTTGATTTAGATCAAATATGTTAAATCCACCTTCATCATAGTTTGGATCTGTTTCAGGCTCATCTATATTTTCGTCAGAATTACTTTCTGAATTACTATCATTAGAAAAATTTTCCTCTTGTGACAATTCCTCAACAATATCATCGTCATCATTACCAACATCTTCAACACTTTGTGCGGTTATATTTGAAGAACTTGAATCACTGGTTGTTGTAATCACAACAGTATCACCTACTTCTGCATTATTAGCAGTAGTGTTAGAAACATTAACTGTTATACTCTGTCCTCCTGAACTAATTATAATTCCTCCAGAAGGGTCATAACTATCAAAAGTTCCTATTATAGAAGATATGTCTGTTTCTTCGTCACTATCAAGAACCTCGGCAACAGTCTTGGAATTCGTATGCTTTCTAACACACCCATTAAGGCCTGTGCCTGAGAAACCAAGCGACTCTAACCTCTCACAAGAAGTACCATTCTCGACCGCCACAAGATGCCAAATATTACCAGTAAAAATCGTGTAAAAATATTTACTAGCATTGTCATTTTTATTAGCCACCAGACCAGTAGCATAGATACCAGTTCTATTTGTAACTTTGACATCAAGATCAGATTTTGAAATATTAAGATTTTCAGATATAAGATTTGAAAAAGAATTTTCTAGATTTGCATTTACAGGATCAAACGTGTCTTTTTTAAAAAATACGAAATAAGAAGCAGTGCCAAGAATTATTATAATAACTGCAATAATGATTACTAAAGAAATGGAACCTTTGTTTGACCTCATATTGATTATTAGTATATCAGTTTAAATAAATTAAATAGAAAGCCTGTTGGTTATAAATTCATAAATAGGCCCCGCTAAAAATCCCCAAGAAAAAGCCCACACTAATTCAGAGACAGGAATATTAAATAGTGTTGTACCCAAGCTAGTTCCATATAAGTACCACCCCTTTGACAAAATTTCTGATGGATTGGAAAAGATAAAGTGGTATAAAAAATAATAACAGACAAACACAGTAACCATCATAAACGTACCACTCACTAGAGAGTTAATTAACAAATCACGACGCCTAATTAATACATAGAGACCACCAGAGAGAAAGGCTACAGATGAAGCAAATATTGAATTGACACCGATAAGTATTAGAACCACAAGGACAATCATAACTATTGATACTAATCTGAGACTCTTAAACTTTGTACTAACTCTTTTTTTAACTAGCTCAATATTAAAGATAAAATTATAAATAACAGCAGCAATACCACCTATAGCAAATCCAAATAATAAATCCTCTACCATCACAGGAAAAGACCCTAGAAATATTGAAAACATACTTTCAGGAAACCAATAATCTCTAAAATAAATAATTTCACTTATAGGACCAATGATTGCAGTAATACTGCTAACTATTAACATTTCCTTTCTTAACCCTTTTTTAAAAATAAAAATAATGACCCATATAATTAAAAATGGTAAAGTGAGCACAAGATAAGAAAATTTATAATCAATATCAAACATGATAAGCATTTTAACATGTGATAATTGAAAAAACAGAAAAAAATTCTTCATACTCCCTTCCCACCCGTTTGGGTGGGGGAAACCACTCACCACTCCAGAAACAGAGCAGTGCTCGGTTCTGGACTAGTCCAGAACTAAGATCCGCTTTAGTTCTGGGCTAATTTAATACTACCAAAAACCTTCTCAAGAAATATACAAAAAAAGCCTAAAATTATACTAAAGAAAAGATAAAACTAATATGAAAAATTTATTTTTTCATCATTTTAGCAATAGACATTGCCCCATAAAGCCCGTTTTCGCTACCAAGTTTGGCCAAAGTAATATCTGGGGTATCAGGAAACATTCTATTCAAAATATCAAGATTCTCTTTTATTAGATCAACAGATAAATCATTCATTTGAGAACCTCCCATAACAACCACGTCTGGTGACCACATTTGAATTACATTATGAACTCCAACAGTAGCAATATTTGCTAATTCTCCATTATACAAATCCTTAGGTAATTGTTTTGGATGTAAATTGTATTTTTCTTGTAAAGAATTTCCTCCAAGTAAATCTTCGAACGTATCGCCTGTCTTATAGTTCAAAATCTGATGACCAGGTTCAAAACCAAATTTATTTTTTGCTATTTGTTTATTAATTATCAAAGCACCACCTATTCCTGTGCTAATAGTTAGGTAAGCTACAATGTCATAATCATAGCCAGCACCAAAAGTAGCCTCTCCTAATCCTGCTAACTCTGCATCATTAAATAATTTTACTTTAGCTCCAGATATTCTCTCTAGATCTTTAACGATAGGTTTTTTGACAAACTCAGCAAGATTAGGAGAAGCAAAAAGAGTATTATCATCTTCGCTCAGAACACCAGCAATACCCCCAACCATGGCAGTAATTTTATTTCCTTCTCTTAATTCATCGAGGATAAGCTTTATCTCGACAATAGTTGGTGCGTAAGTATTTGGTGTCGGTTTAATAATAGTTTTACTGAAAGATCGCAAATCAGCGCTTCTTGCAAAACGCATCTTTGTTCCTCCGATATCAAAAAGAATATACATAAAATAATTATAAGTTAAAAATCGTGGTCATTCCAGACTTGATCTGGAATCTCGTAAAATAATTAATGTGCCTAAAGTTGTCCGGGATCCCAGATATTTTTCTATTCCTCACTTCATTCGGAATCAAAAAATTCTGGGGTGACAATAATTTTTTAATCGCCAAATAACTCCTTTGCTCTCTGCCAAAATTCAGGGTGGCCATACTGACTCATGTAATACCACCATTCTGCTCCCCATAAATATTGTTTTTCAAATTTAGTTTTTTTAGCAAAATCAATGATTCCATTTATTTTTTCAAGATTCATTCTTTCTAATTGAACATCGATATTTGTATCAACTACTGGTTGCAATAACCACGGTTCAGCGGAAAGTTCTATCAACATACTTTCTTTCTTACCAAATAATTGTTCCATCAAACTTGTTTTAACTCTATAGAAAGATGGTGGTAAAAAAGATTTAAATGGTCCTATTTTTTCATTCCAAAGGTAAACATAAACACTAGTGCCAAAAGAGTCACCCCTTCTATATGGACTAGCCCAAGTTCCAAGATTTCCACTATCAGTTACTAATATTGGCCTACTGTTATCCAAAGATTTAACCAGAGCAATTTCTTCATCTAAAAAATCAACATCTAAATTACCACAATGCTCTGTAGCAAAAACTTCCAAAAATGGTTCATTTTCTACTTGCCAATATTTTATATTGTCATATTTTTTGTACCTATCAACAATAACTTTTAAATAATCACGAATCTCTTTTTTTTGTTCATCCCAAGTCATGTCTTTTGCCCAATCCGGCACATGACACTCTGGCCATCGTGGTAACCGTCTTCCAATGGCTAATATAATATCTGCATTATGCTTTTGTGCTTCTTCTATCTGATAATCAATAGCAGAAAAATCCCACTGGTCATCTTGTGGTTCAATAAGATTCCAATGCACAGCCAAGCGAAAATGTTTTATTTTCAGATCTTTTAAAATTGCATCGTAAACTTCTTTCCAGTCTAACCCCAATTCTGTTGCATAAAGAGTATTGAAAGACATTCCATACTGAATTTTTTCTGGAGTTTTTCTAATAGATAAATATGAATAGACAATAACAAAAGTTATTATCAAAAAAAGAATTATTATCAATATCTTTTTTAATCTACTCATATAAACAAGAAAAAGAAACCAATAATTATGACAAAAATAGAAATGGTTTTCTGTAGTCTTTGTCTGGAACTACAATTCTCACCACAGGCATATGGAGTCTTATTTCCCCAAAACAATGCAAAGATAAGAAGAAAAGCAAATTGCAAAGAACCCAAAGCCTGTACAATCGGTACACTTCCTAGTTGTATGGCCTTTAAGCTTAAAAGACCAGCAATACCTCCAATCGCCTTATCGAGAAGTACCCAACCAACTTCTACATGTCTCTTTTGTCGACCGTGGTTTTCTGTTTTTTTGTCATTTTTCAATGATAAAAACAACGTAAGAGAAACCACTGCAATAGCAATTCTAGTCCAGAAAAAACCATTATCAAAAACAGTTTCATTAAAAACTAATTTTATAAAAGAATAATGAAGTGCAAATAGAAAACCGGCTACCACGGAAAATAATAAAACTTTCCTACCAAAATGAAACAGAGAAACTAGAAGTGAACCAACGATTAGTGTGACAGCTCCAATTAAAAAATTTGGTGTCAATGCGGACCCAAAAAATACAACAGAGAGTAAAAGAGAAAATACAGCAGACATAGAACCTACCACCGGGATAACGTCTGATGCGTCAGCTTTCTTCAACGCAGAAAATAATGATACTAGGGCACTTATAAATGTCATTGCTGACAACAAAGAAAGAACGATGACTTTAAAAGATGGGGTTGAGACATTTTTGTAACTCGGAATCTGGATATTTTCAAAAGGTAATTTAATCCAACCAAAAGCAAATACTAATATAGTTAATGAAGATAAAAGTCCTATATAAAAGGCAAATCTGGCTGGCCTTGCTATTTTCCCAGAAGTAACAATGTATTTATCTAGAAGAGAAACGGTCGCATAGAAAAACTGAGCAATGACGGCCAATAATATCCAAGAAGTCATGAGCTAATTATATCAATCAAAATAATTTATGCTCTAAAAACACTAAACGACTGGGGAGAAATTAAATATTTATCTCAAAAGAATTGCTCTGACAAATCTTTTTATACTCATAGGCCGAAGGTCTAATCTTTCTTTCTTTAGTATCATAATCAATCTCAATCAAACCAAACCTCTTGTCATAACCAAGAGCCCACTCAAAATTGTCCATCAAAGACCAATATATAAAACCTTTAATATCTGCCCCGTCCTGAATTGCTTTATGTGTCCAGTAAATTAGATCTTTAATATATTGTGCTCGAAACTGATCTTTTTCATCAGCGATACCGGCTTCAGCCACAAAAATTGGTTTTTCATATCTAGTCAGCTCCATCAAAGTATAATAGATGCCTTCTGGATAAATCTCCCAGCCCATATCACTTTTGTCTCTTAAGGTTCGCCTTTCACCAAAATGATAATGAAAATAATAATTCAATCCAATAGAGTCAACGTAATGTTTGATACTATTAAGAAAATAAAAGTTCCACCACCAACGAAATATTTTAGACACAATAATCCAAAAAGGATTTTTGCTAGCATGCAAATACATATTATCTTTTACAATTCCCACTTCTGCTATAAGATCTACTGACTTTATAGCTTTATAAGCCTCTATATGAGCTTTCTTTAATTGTCTAAGGACAAAAAAAATTTCAATAAAATTAGCTTTCTTGAATGGTGGCCAAACTCCTCTAACCCAACCGTTAGATGTCACAACATTGGGTTCATTGATTGTAGCCCAATGGACACATTCTTCTTTAAAGTTTTTTACTACAAATTGACAATAATTAGCAAAATATTTTGGAAAATTTTTATTTGCAACTCCACCTTTTTCAGAAAGCCAAAGTGGTAAAGTAAAATGCCACAAAGTCACGAAAGGAGTAATTTTTCTTTGTTTCAAAGCTGAGAAAACTTTTTTGTAGTGTTCAACTGCCTCTTCAGAAAATTCTCCTTCCTTAGGTTCAATTCTTGCCCATTCTATAGAAAAACGATGACAATTGTGCCCGAGGTCTTTTACCAAATCAAAATCTGACTCAAATCTATTGTAGTGATCAGGGCCAGCATCAGCCGGAGGAACCTTGCCATCTCGCCCAGCTTGCGACCAATCAGTATTGTCAATTCCACCTTCCACTTGAAAAGACGCAGTAGCAGAACCCCAAAAAAATCCATCCGGAAAATCTAAAATTTTTTTCATAAAGAGATTATATCAATAAGATAGTTTTTGCTAAAATAGAAATATGGCAAAAACCGACATATTATTCATTCATGGTGGAATGACATTTAAAACGCAGGCAGACTATCTAGAGTATTTATCAAAATTTAAGAGTATTTATTTAGAAGAAAAAGTGACATGGTCAGGAAAATACCTCTCTGATTCTCTGGGCAATAAATTTAGAGTCATAAGACCAAATATGCCACTCAAAGATAATGCTAAGTACGAAGATTGGAAAATATTTTTTGAGAGACATTTACCTTTATTAAATAAAAACTATATTCTAATTGGTAATTCATTAGGAGGAATATTTTTAGCTAAATATTTATCTGAGAATAAATTGAAAAATAAAGCCAAAGCAGTTTACATGATTGCACCTCCTTTTGACAATACACTTTCTGGAGAGGATCTAGTTGGTGGGTTCAAGTTAAAATCTAACCTATCTCTGATTCACAAGAATTCTGACAAAATTATTTTTATGTTCTCGACTGATGATGACTGTGTGCCAATTTCTCATGCTGAGAAGTACAGAAAGAAATTACCAGAATCTGAAATAAATATATACAAAAACAAAAAAGGACATTTCCAAGTCTCTACTTTTCCAGAAATAGTCAAACTGTTAAAAGAAGATGCGAAACCTTAGAGAGTTAAGTCGTCTTTTCAATTAATTCAAATAGATAAGAGAGTTCTTCTTTATGTTCGATCATATGTTCTTTTGCCTCATCTAAAGAAAACCAATACGCACCATTTGCTTCTAGGTCTGAAAACTTTTCTTGGTTTGTGTTGTATAAAAAGAAATGTCCTTCTCTTTCTTCATTACCATTATAGATTTTCTTCAACATCACAAGATACTTGAGATCTTTTTCAGTCAAATCTAAATCTAATTCTTCTTTGGTCTCTCGTATCATTGCCTTGATTGGAGTTTCTCCTTCCTCAATACTGCCGCCAAAATAACCCCAATCAGGTTTTTTGTAACCTTTACGATCTTGAATCAAGATTTCTTTTTTAGAATTCAATGGCACCAGTAATGCCTTAAACGTCTTTCTCATAGATCTTAAGACTACAACGCCAATCTTTATAAATCAATTTATCATCAAAGTATTAAAAACTTCACTAAAAGCATTTTCTATGTCAATACCTTGCAAATAAGTATCGTCATAAATCTCAACTAGCCTCTTTCCAAATACGGCAACTAAAACTCTGAATGTTGATTGCCCTTCTCTTTCAACCTCCCCAACTGTCCAATCTTTACTAGCAAATTTATGTTCCTTGGTGCTAAAAGTGATAATGTCTTTAGTGGTTGTAGCAGTCGTGGTGCCATTTTGAATGACTTCAATAGTCGGAGGATATAGCTCAGTTAAATAATTCCTCAGATCTGATGGGCACTGATCGTTACAATTTTCTAAATTAATAATAATACCCTTCCAAAATTCAGTATTTACAAATTCGCTGTTTATAGGAGCAACTAATATAGAGACAATCTCACCATCAAAGGTCTTTTTGACTCTTGCAACAGAAGACGGATAAGTAAAATATATCCCATCTGTTGGATTGCTATATTTTATAAAATCTGGATACCTGGAGCGCTGTTTTAGCACATCATTCAATTTGGCATAATCACATCTAACTTTCTGATCTATAGCATCATATTTACATGCTTCAGCAAATTGAACCAAAGCTTCTTGCACCACATTTGCTGGTGGCTCTGGCTCCTGATTTTTTACTTTATTTCTAAAAGAAACAGTTTCGTATTCAACAATTGGTATCTCATCATAATTCGCATTTTTGACATTAACAATCAGAGTAATAACAGCTCCGATCAGCATTACAAATATAAATAAAGCGGTGGCAAGTTGCTGTTTAGGATTCATATATAAAATTATACTTCAAAAAATAGATTAGAAAAATTACTTTCTTGCATTTTTCTTTCTTTCGTTTTCAGTTAAATATTTTTTGCGCAGACGAATATCCTTGGGAGTAACTTCTAGATATTCATCTTCTGCCATACTACCCAAGGCTTGTTCCAAAGTTAGTTTTGTTGCAGGAGTTAGCTGTATAACACCATCAGATCCCGCTGCTCGCATATTTGTCAATTGCTTTCCTTTGGTTGGATTAACTGTCATGTCCTCACCTTTTGAGGTATATCCAATCACCATACCTTCATAGACTTCTATGGTTGGATCAATATACAAGACACCACGATCTTGCAAATTAGCTAAAGCAAAAGCCACGGCTTTACCAGTAGCCATAGAAATCATTGAGCCATATTCTGTTTTGAAAACTGGACCAGCGTGAGGTTGAAAAGAATGAAAGACGCTTGTCATAATACCTTCGCCTTTTGTATCAATCACAAATTCTCCTCGATATCCCAGCAGACCTCTGGTAGGCACATGAAAAACAATTTTTGTGTTTCCTTCTTTACTTTCCATATGCATCAATAAACCTTTTCGATTGCCAAGTTTTTCAATAACTGAACCAGAAAATTCATCTGGTACTAAGACATTTACTTCTTCAAATGGCTCGTGGAGTTGTCCATCTATTTCTTTTGTAATAACAACAGGTTGAGAAACCGCCAACTCAAAACCTTCTCTTCTCATTCTCTCTATCAAGACTGACAAATGAAGTTCACCACGACCATAAACAGTAAAATATGCAGACTGATCAAAATCAACTTTCAAACCTACATTAACCTCTAATTCTTTTTCAAGTCTTTCTCTGATCTGTCTTGAAGTTAAAAACTTTCCGACTTTTCCAGCGAAAGGAGAATCATTAATAAACATATTTAGAGACAAAGTTGGTTCGTCTATAGTGATAGCAGGTAACACTTCTCCATTTTCATCTTGAGATATAGTTTGGCCAATAAAAATATCTGGCAATCCAGCAATCATCACGATATCTCCCGCTCCCGCTTCCTTAATATCTTTTTTATTAACTCCTTCAAATGTGAATAGTTTTGTGATTTTTCCTGAAAAAGTTTTTCCTTGCCCATCGTTAATGAAAATTTGCTGACCCTGGGAAACTTTCCCTTTATAGATTCTACAAATACCCATTCTGCCCAAAAAATTATCATAAGCTAGATTGAATACCTGTGCTTGCAAATTTTCTTTTTCAAGTTCTGGAGAAGATGACGACGGAACTTTTTCTAATATTAAATCTAAAATAGGGCTCAAGTCTTTGAACTCATCTTCCATATTTCTTTTTGCAACTCCATCACGACCAATAGCATACACTGTTTCAAAATCTAGTTGTTCTTCGGTAGCTCCAAGGTCAAAGAATAATTCGTAGACTTCATCATGAGCCTTATTAACATCGGCAGCTGGTTTGTCTATTTTATTCAAAACTAAGATAGGCTTGAGACCCAATTCCAAAGACTTTTTCAAAACAAATTTAGTTTGGGGCATAGGTCCTTCAGCTGCATCCACTATAAGCAAAACAGAATCAATACTTCTAAGAACTCGTTCGACCTCTGATCCAAAATCGGCATGACCTGGAGTATCAAGAATATTGATCTTTGTAGTCTTTGTTTGCCCGTCCGTAGCATTTTGCACAGGTGGGTAAAATAAGGAAGTATTTTTTGCATAAATAGTAATACCACGCTCTTTTTCTAGATCATTCGAATCCATAGAAACACCTCTCTCCACCATACCTGTCTGTACTAACAAAGCATCGGTCAGAGTGGTCTTACCGTGGTCTACATGGGCAATAATAGCTATATTTCTGATTTCCATATTATTAACACAACCACCCCAAGATAGACGGGGTGGTCATTTGTCCAAAGAGTTTAGCATGCTTTTTGATTTTGGTGTAGGGGTCTATTATTTCAAGACAATAAAAGAAGTATTATCGATTGGAACAATCTGACAAGCTAAAGTATTGAAACTCATTGGGGCAGTTAGTATATTTTCTATATTATTATAGCTAAAATCAGAATTCAGAATATCGTAATTAAAACTCATAGGTAAATTTGAGCAAATCGTCTGACCATTATCGATAACGATACATTCGGCACGACAACCGACAACCTCATTTCCAGTAAAAACAGAACTTTGATACCAATAACCAGTTGGATCTTTCAGAGACCACGGTGTTAATATTTTTGCCGAATGAATTGATTGAAAAGCTTTAACTGCTTCTTCTGTCCTTTCGTCAAATATACCGTTCGCATCTGCGTTAAGTAGTCCTTGCTTTTTTAAAAATACTTGCAATACCTCTACTGATTGACCAACACTACCTAGTTTCAAATATTCGTTGAAAAGTGGACAAAATGCCCCCGAAGCAGCATTCTGAATATCTACTGGGCGAAAATTTATTTCTGGATATAAATAATTATCAGCTAGAGAAGAAGTTCTATCAAAACTAGTATTTGATGGGGTTATTGACTGAGCGTCGCCAAAATTACCACTTTCTGTTGTAGTAGAATTTGAATCTGAACCAGTGTTAATATTTGTTTCTTTTTTATTTCTTGATCGACTACCTCCTCCACTACTGCCTTGCGAATTATTAGATTCTTCGACCTCACTAGTATTATTAGTCACTGCTTGATCAGATAAATTGGATGCGTTATTACCCGCCAAATCTTTTATTTTATTGGTACCAGCCGTATATGAAATAGTGACAGTTTGGCCTGAAGTAACAGAACTACTGAGAGTAACAGTGACGATGTTGGATGATATTGAGATAGAAGATATGGAAACCGAAGATCCATCAGCTAGTATTACAAAATCACCTCCATCAGGCACCGAGGAAGTATTTAAACTTTCGTTATAAGTTAAAGTTATTGAAGTTCCATCAACAGTAGCAGTAGAAAGTGTTGGAGCAGTTACATCTGGAGTATCGTCATCGGTGACATTAGCTGTGACTTCTACATCAGAAACGGCATCATAGTCATCATCAGAACTAGCATCGTCGACAGAGATAGTGATAGTGACAGATTCATCAGAAGTATCTGCGTCTGAAACTCCAGAAAAAGTAATGGTCTGAGCAGAATCCCAATTAGCATTGGTAAAAGTTAATGAAGATGGGCTAACTGTCACTGCTCCGGTATCGGAAGAAGAAATATTTAGAACCACGTCAGTTGCTGGTTGACTATCTAAGACAATGGTAAATGTATTACTATTGCCTTCTGTCACAGCAACAGTACCAGAAGATACTGTTATCCCCGCAGTATCATCATCGGTGACAGAAACACTAACTGTACCATCGGCTACTGCATCATAATCATCATCAGAACTAGCATCGTCGACAGAAACTGTAACAGTGACAGATTCATTATCAATATCATTATCAGCAACAGCCGTTAATGTCACAGTCTGTGCAGAATCCCAGTTGGCATTGGTAAAAGTTAGTGTTGAGTCGCTAACTGTCACTGCTCCGGTATCGGAAGAAGAAATATTTAGAACTACATCAGTTGTTGGCTGAGCATCAAGAACAACAGTAAATGTATCCGTATTGCCTTCTGTAATAGAAAAGCTAGAGCCTGATAAGGTTACTCCTGGAGATGCGTCAGGAAACCAACCAACATTATTTCCACCATCAGTAGAATTGGAAGGATTTAAAGGTAAAGTAATATTGCTGGAAGCATCAGTGACAGTATTATCAGTAATTGTCAGGTATCCTGATGAAGAAAAAGTGGCGACACTTTGAAACGTAATTGTGCTTGTGATACCTGTAGTGTAGCTATGCAAACCCACCCTATCGTTACTATCTAAACCGTTAACAGATAAAGCTCCGGTGATACGAATCTCATTGGGTTCTGGATCACTCTGATTGTAGAAAGAGACGTCTGTTGAAGAACCATCATTCGTAGTATCTTGAATAGTTAGATTCTTAATAAAATGACCTTCCTCTGTAAACGAATAAGACCAAACAAAGCTTGATGCATCTGTAATAAACACATTGGCGTCAGTCAAATCAATGTATACACTATCATTAGTCACAGACTGAAAATTGCTTGCACCAGTAAAGTTTATAGTCAAGCTGCCGGCATCAAAACCTCCAAAACCTTGAACATTCAACGTGTCAGTAACAGTTAAACTTCCAGTAGTTGCATAATAATTGGCACCACTCGCTCCAGAAGAAAAGTCGATAGTTTGAACAGTTACATTAATACCACTACCTTGAGTAATTTCTCCACTATAGCCATTACTTGCAACAATGCTATTGACGTTTACATCGACATCAATAGTAATGTCATCATTAGAGACACCGTTATCAAGCACTGCCACATCTCCAACATTAGCACCAACACCAGGAACATGAGCACAGTCCCAGTTATCGGCGTCATTCCAACTATTATTGGTATTGCCGTTAGTATATGTACAAGTCGCTGCTTCAACCGAGGAGTTAAAAAGTAGGGGAAATGGTATAGGAACAATAGTTAACAAAAATACCAAAAAGAGAGCGAAGGACACTCTCAAAATAGAAAATTGTCTTAAATAATCAATCATTTACAGATAAATTATATCTCAACACCAACCATCTTTATATGTGGATATCTTATCCAAAAGTAAAAGCAAAACCTTGAAATTCGCCGTCAATCAATCGAATCTCTAATAAATGTTCTCCGTAATTCCCTTGTAGATCAACCAAGTTGTATAAGTCATGATTAGTAAAACTTACTTTGCTATCAATAACTTCTTTTCCAGAACTTTCCTTAGAAATTAATTGTCCATCTAGATAGATTTGTGCTGAACTATCCCCACCTGCTACTAGATTCACTTTATTAGACGAAAATCGAATAAAGATACTTCCAGTTTCACTTTCTAATATTGCTTCTTCACTTTCAAGCTTCCATTGGCCTTGAAGTTCAAAAGTATTCAGTTTCAAATTCCCAGAACTAAAGTAACTACAAGAAGCATTTAAACATGTAGTATTTGGCAAATTAGCTAAATACTCAACACGATTTGCTCCTAGATATGTTTCTCTAGTTTTTACTTTTGAAAAATCAACTTCATCTTTTTCGGTCAATTCTCCTTTCTCAATTTCAATTTTTCTATCATTCAATTCACTCAATAATTCCACAATTTTCTCTTCAGTTTCGTCATATTTTCCCTCACCTATGTGATCATAGACAATTTTCCCATCAACATCAATGAGATATTTTCTCGGCCAATACTTGTTTCCATAAGCTCGCCATGTTCCATAATCATTATCAAGAACAATAGGGAATTGAATACCCTCTTTTTCCATAGCTACTTTTACATTGTCTATTTCCCTTTCAAAAGCAAACTCTGGAGTATGAATACCAATTATCACAAGACCGTCATCTTTATATTTCTCATACCATTCATTGAGATAGGGGAAAGTTCTCTGACAGTTGATACAGCTATATGTCATGAAATCTATCAGTATTACTTTCTTCCCTACAAAATCTGCAATCTGTATTGGCTCAGTATTAACAAAACCAGATGGATTTGTAATCTCGACATAATCAGGAAAACTACTTTTATCTCTCATATCTGATCCCATCATGTCTTTTTTCTCTGTTTGTTCCAAAAGCTTATGCTCAATACCTGTAAAATCAAAACCTCTCTCTACCAAAAAACTCTCAACCTTTTTATCTACACCAGTCAAAATTGCTAGTCCTACTATTAGGAATAAAAGACCAATAATTTTTTTAAACCACCCTTCCGGATCAGACAACTTCCCAAGTCTCAATGCAAACTTTTGCCCTAACAGAGAAATCATTAGAAGAACAATCGACAGTCCTAATGAATAAGAAATCAGATAGACAAGACCTAGCAAAAAACTAGCAGGCAAAACTGTGGCTAAAATTACAAAATAAGTAGGGGAACAACTTGAAAAAACAGGACCAAGAGCCAGTCCCATAACAACATCACCTACTACTCCACCTTTTTTTGATCCTTGAGCCAACCACCTATTACCAGCTTGTGAAAAGCTAAATCTGCTAGCCACTTTTTCCCAAATACCAGGAAAAATCATAGTGACAGAAAAAACAATTAATATTAGTCCAGAAACTGTGGTCCAGAAGCTCGGTGACACAGATATAAAAGCTGTACTAGCTTTTAATAACAAAGTGAATAAGACGATAGAAAGCGCCAATGAACCAGTAATAATATACGGCTTAAATTTATTTCCAGATTCAGAAATTGAACCACCGATAATCACTGGTAATAAAGGTAGGATGCACGGTGCTAAGACTGTTAAAGCCCCAGCAATAAAAGAGATCACAAGCAAAGCCATATTAATTTATTTTAGAAACTAGATCTGATAAGGAAGGACTGCCAGTCCACTTAGCAATCATCTCTCCATTATTATCAACTTGCACCAAAGTATGCTGAACAGTGACACCATATTTTTGTCTCAAAGCAATATTACTATCATAATCGACTTTCAAAATGGTCACATCGCTAGGTATTTCACTAATATGAGATTCAATAGCATTATTTAAGGCTTTACATGTTGGACACCATGTCGCATGGAAGAATAGAACTACTTTGCCTTCTGCATTAGTTACTTTTTCTGGAGAATATAATCCATAAATACCTGATTGCTTATCTGACATATTTTCTTCTACTATTTCATCATCTTCCATTACATTATCTTCAACCATGGTGTCCTTTCTTTCTGCCGTTATATCTTTAGAGTCGTCACTTCTAAAAGCCATGAATGCAAATCCTATGACAATAAGCCCCACAATAATAATTAAAATGTTATTTCTCATGTTTCTATTTGATTATATTTATAATTTTCTCTAATTTTTCGACAGATTTGTTTTTTTCTAAGATATAGCACATGGTTTTACCAACTCTATGACTACTAACTAAGCCTCTAGATTCTAGATAAGCAAGCTGATGTGATGCTAATGATTGCGAAATGCCAACTTCAAAGGCAATTTCATTAACGCACAAATGATCTTTAACCCTGAATAATAAACGCAGAATAGCAAGCCGCTTTGGATTAGAAAGGGTTTTTATAATTGCTAAATTTTCTTTATCGTTCTGCATAGCCAAATTTTAACATACATATGAAAAGTTTTTCATATGTTCATATGTAGGGTGGGGAAAAGAAAAACCCTCCACAGAATGTAGAGGATTTTAACATCAAGTCCAACTTCACATCTGGACGACAATCTGGCTTGACGCGATTATTTGGTCTTTGTAGCTTTTGCAGGTTTCTTCTCTTCCATTTCTTTCTTAATTCTATTCCAATGCCCTTTCATTTCTTTCATGAATACGTCTAATTCTTTGTCTTGAACTTTTTTTACCTTTTTGTACTTAGCTCCGACCCCCTCAACAATTTTTTTGTAATTATCTTCTGAAATCTCTTTAGCATCTTCCAATTTGTCTAGTATCTCCCCTTTTGCTTTTAGAGCCCATCCTTTTATTTTCTTTCTTTGTACCTTACCTTCCTTTGTCCCGTACAAGAAAGCTGCTCCTGCTAATGCCAGAAATGCAGCTGCTGCTAAGGCCACCTTTCCTGTATTACCACCTTTTTTAGTATTTTTTGTTGTCATTACAAAATGCAATTATTTTTTACCTTTTTTCATCTTACGTGTTGCCAAAAAAGCTAACGCAGAAGTCACAAAAGGTAATATTCTTATAATATTTTTTCTAAAATCACCTAGAAGATTTTTTCTAAAACGATCATCCTTTAGGAGTTCTAACAAAGGTTTTTCACGCAACTCTGCTGATAATTCACTCAGATTTTGTGTCATTCTCCTTATGTCAACAACTACCTTTGCAAGAGAAATCACAAAAACAATAACAGCAATAAGTATGACAATAACTAAAACAGAAATTGTGATAACTAAGACACTAGGTATTGTAATTGTGCTCTCCATAGTTGAATTTTAACAAAACAGCTTTGTTTGTAAAATTGTGGATTACTCGACGATTAGTTTACCAACCATGCCCATTTGTCTATGACTTCCGACGGAACAATAGTACTCAAATGTTCCCTCTTTATCAGCTGTAAAAGTAACTGAAGTCTTTGTTCCAGGTCTAACTTGTTGAGTCTTTGCACTAAATTCATCCACTACCCAATCATGAAATCCTTCTGTAGCTTCAAAATTTATAGTAACAGTGTCTCCTTTTTTAACTTTTATCTCGGTTACATCGAAAGCAAAATTGACACCCTTAACATTGAAGGTTTGTCCTTCTGTCATCATTGAATCATCTTTCATCATGTTGTCTCCTTCCCCCATTATCTCATCATTATTCTCGTCCATCATTGAGTCACCATGATCTTCCATCATTACAGAATCGTCCTCCATCATTTGATCGTCAGAGTCAGTAGGTGACTTATTTACTACATAAAAAATTCCTCCAATTACTAACACAATAACAACAATACTCCAAAATTTTTTCATAAGAATACAATTAATTTTAATGGAGGTAGTATAGCATACCCAAACCATCAACTAATTATCCACAATATCTTCCTTTCTCCTAAACCCCCATTGCCACCCCGGTCTCTCCCCTTTTTTGTAGCAGACTAAAATGAGTAGCAATACTAGAAAAACTAGTCGTGGCAAAAATATATTCAGAACATCAGTATCAGACACTGAATCTTTTTCGACTGATAAAAAGTTCAAAAAGATTGCAAAAATAAAAACAAGAATGGTAAGCCATCCTTGCCATTTTACAGGCGTCCAACCCCAACCAAAAGGCTTCCTTTTAAACCAGTAGTTGTTTGGGTTGTCTCTTATGTATTCTAGATAGTCTTTCCAGAACGCCATTATTTAAAAAGTTTTATCTAAGCAGAGTTTCTAAGTTCATCTGCAAGATCCTTTGAAAGAAACTTGAACATATTTCCTCCACATTGTGCACATTTTCCCTTTGCAGAGTATCTGACTCCACGATTACTTTCTTTTTCTTCAACCTTAACATCATTCATTGTCTGCATTGTTGGTTTGTTGTTTGCGTCTCTACACTTCATGCAAAGACCTTTTAAATCAGCCATATTAAAATTCGTTAATTTATAATGTTCCTATATTATATCCTATTTTTGCTCTAAATAGCTATCAAAACGGACAAAGTGACAAGTATAACCTCCAGGGTTCTTTTGTAGATAATCTTGATGAAAATCCTCCGCTGGCCACCATTTTGCAAAAGGTTCTAGACTAGTGACCACCGAATCCTTCCATCGACCAGATTCATCTACTATTTTTATAAAATCTTCAGCTTCTTTTTTCTCTTCTTCATTTTGGTAAAAAATAGCAGACCGATAGCTAGTTCCGACATCGTTACCTTGTCTATTCAATGTTGTAGGATCATGAACTCTAAAGAAAAAATCTAAAATATTTTTATAGCTTGTTTTTTCGTCGTCGTAAGTTATAGCTAATGCCTCAGCGTGATCCGCGTGATCATAGTAATCAGGATTATCTTTATGCCCACCACAATAGCCAGCTTCAATGTCTACAATACCTGGTTGCTCTCGAAACAACTCTTCCAGTCCCCAGAAGCACCCTCCTGCTAGATAAGCTTTTTTGATCATAATTTCATTATATTAAATAATCCTAAAAGTTACACTGATCATGTCTCCGTCCATTATTCCCTCACCACCTCTTTTGGTAAAGTAATAGATTTATAGAAACAATTATTCATAACCCTCAGCAATTCTCTTATATATTTTAGGCCAGTCAGTGATTCTTTCTCTAGAAAGTAAGTGGATTATCTTTTGTTTCTTCATATTCAATGATCCTAAGTCTTTTAATGTCTGTAGTGCTTTATCTAGTACTGACTCAAAGATATTAGCATCTACATTCCTTCTTTCTGGGATAGTATACTTCTCGATAATTGTTCTCCGAATAATATCGAGATTGTCTATGGTTACCCAAAAAGCCAGAATCTCATTTTTAGTTTCTCTTTCCCAATCAGACTCTTGGCCAATAGTATCAAATGTGGCTCTAAAAAACTTTTTATGTTGCTGTTCGTGATCAAATACATCAGATCTTACAGGAAACTTTTTATTAAATTCAGCGGTAATAGGTATACCTGCCCATAAAAAACTTAAGCCTTCTTTTTTAGAGATTACCTTATGTTCAACATTACTATCAATTTCAGTTACAAATCTATCAAAATCTTCTTTACTAGAAAAAGAAAAGTTAAGTGAATAAGGTGTTCTTTCTATAAAGAAACTGCCAGCTAAATTGTCTAAATTAAGATGTCCATTGGAACATTTGTTTAATAAGCTTTGATCATCATATCCTACAGCAACTTGTATATTTCTATATCTTTCTTCAAAAATATCAATAAGTAATTCAATTCTATCAGCATCAACGACAGACAACCCCTCCTCTACTGCCATATCCCACATCTCACCTTTCAACATATCAAAATCAATATCCTCACCACGTTTATAGACTGCTTCTACATAATCAAAAAAATATTCCTGTAAATCAGCAATAGTGAAATACCTATCAACTACTTCATTCTTAAATTTCCTCAAGGCTTCTTTTCTGTCTTTAGACGACAACTTGAGAATATCCTTAGGGTCTTCTATACCTTCTGAACTCTTCATACAAAAATAATACCCTCACCACCTCTTTTGGTAAAGTATAGGTCAAGTTACAATATAAACATGAAACTTCTAGAGAAAATAGCTGTTATCATACACAAAGTCACAAGACCCTGGATCTTTGCTCTATTTTGCATAGCAATATTATCATTGTTCATATATTTAGATCTGATTAGTGAAGCAAAGTTATTTATACTTTCTGGTCTAGCAACATTGCTAATAGTCCTTTTTTTGAAAAAAGTCACCCAAACCCCTAGGCCAAGTAATGCCAAAGTTCAAGCTATCGGTACAGGATTCCCTAGTGCTCATGCCGCTAGTGCACTGTTCATTGCGACAATCTTTTATTATTTTTTACATCAATGGGAAATACGAAATGCTGATATCTATTCTGACTTACTATTTGTATTAGCTTTTCTAGTGGGAATCAGCAGATTGATTATTAGGGTACACACTTTTTCTCAAGTCTTAACGGGATTTGTTATAGGGATAGTTATTCCTATATTTCTAACATTATTTTTCTAATAACTTTGACAAGCCTCGCCCCATAAACCTATCTTATTTTCTTTGGCTTCTGCCTCCAACATTTTGAATGACTCTTGGTATTTATATGGAACACTGTAAGTATATTCGTAACCATAGCCCTCTTCTATAATTTTCTGATTAATATTTTCTCCATTCAAAAATATATAAGCCAACATCCTTTCATACTTGTCATAAGTACCCTGAGTTTCATCTATCTCCAATTCTACTTTTTTATCTGACAAAATATTTTTTAAAAAATCGGAAGCCTCTTGTCCAAAGCACTCTACCTCTTTTCGAGGATCTACTGTCTCTGGTGTATTTACACCTATTAAGCGAACTTTTGTCTTTTGGTTATTAGTGAACACTACAACAGTATCACCGTCTACTATTCGAACAACGTCCCCTTCCTCGTATTGTGTTTCTTCTACTTGTTCTGAGTTGTTCTCATTGCTTACGGACAAATCAAAACCAAACAAAATAGCAACTATGCTAAGAATAGTTGCTATTAAAAACTTAATGTTTTTATCTGACATTACTGACTATTTTTTCTAAAAAATCTTGCAAGAGAAAATCTTCCTGATCCCAGAGTAACAATAGCTACTGATCCTAGAAATAGAAGAAAAACATATTCGTATCCATTATTAGCAATACTGTAGCCATTAACCCAGTGAACCTTGAACATTGCCACCAACATAGTAATTGCCAATGCTATACCAAAATATCTCGCAAAAATACCCAGCACAAACGCAATACCACCGATAAACTCCAGATAAGCAACAAGATAGGCACAAAAAGCTGGAAATCCTAACGTGCTAAAGAATGCAACTACAAACTCAATGTTTTGAATTTTTAGCCATCCCGCATTTATAAAAACAATTCCTATAGCTAGTCTAACTAGCAACTTCCCTAAATCTTGATTGTCACATTTGTGAATTAATTGATGAATCTTATTCATATTTTTAAATAAATTTTTAATCAACAAATTATAGCAGAGTTTTTTAAAACTATTTAATGGCGCCACGCTCTTGTTCGCTACTCACAATTGATTCGAAAGAGTTTATAGATATATATTGAGGGCTATATTTTCCGCCATTCTTCTCTATTTGCTTGTTAAAAGCTCTCATGTGATTTCGTGAACCTTTTTGCAAATTTGCATATGTGATCAAAATATCTTGATTATCAGTTTGAGACATTAATCTTTCCAAATCATAAATGTCCAAATCTTCAATATTTGCTCCGACCACCAAAGCGCCGATCATGGATTCTTCGCCCTTGCTGACTAGTTGATTGTATAGATTTTGAAGTGCAGGATCTGTAAAAACTCCGACTGTGTCATTTTTGACAGGATCTTCAATCTCATATTTTTGAACCAAATACAAAACTGCGTCCATATGTGTCTGTTCACTTTGTGCAATGTTTGAAAAGATATTCAAATTCCATTTCTCTCCCAAAGTTGTATAAACATCGCGCGCCAACTTTTCTTCTTCTCTCATTAAAATAATTCCTTCTATTTCTGCTTTGGTCAAAAGGACACTACTTTCACTTTGACTCAAAAGTTCCTCGGCATTTACCATATCACTTTGATCTACCACATATTCATCAGATAGATTTTCTGAAGAATTATTTTTCAAAAAAGTAAAACCGGCGAGTACTAGTAATAAAACTACAAGTACAATAATTTTTGTTTTCATATTGAGTATTATAACAAAAATTAATCTAATAATTCTTTAAGCCTAATTCTGACTTTCTCTATAATTTCAGGATCTGTCGGAGACTCCTTCTCTCCTCTATATGGGTTGTGACCCCATAAATGATCTTCAAATATCTGTCCAGCAAATTCCCTACTTGATGAATATCTAGGAATGAAATGACAATGTAGATGCCTTGTACCATTTCCTAGAAAAGTATAGTTAAACCACTCTGCGTTGAATGCTTCCTTCTCAGCTTTTTGTAATTCTTTAACAATAGATAAAAATTCTTCAACTTCTTCATCTGTTGCATCAGCTAACTCTTCTGCATTTGACCTTTTACACCAAATAACACATCTGCCTAAATAGGCTTGTTTTTCTGACACTTGTAGAAGCCAATACTTGTATTCTTTTATTAAAAACTTTGAATAATCATCCATTGTTACTTTCTATCAAATCCATTACATTTTCAAAAAGAGAAACTACAGTCATTGGACCCACACCTCCAGGAACTGGAGAAATAGCACCTACAATATCTTTGACATTATCAAAATGGACATCACCTTTAATAGTTTCATCTAGAGGGGAAATACCAACATCTACTACTACCTGCCCTTCTCCAATATAGTCCTTAGTAATCATCTGAGGTTGACCAATAGCTACAATCAGAATATCTGCTTGTTTTGTAATAGCTTGTAGATTTTCAGTCTTTCTATGAGCAACAGTTACTGTGGCATCATTATTTATCAAATTCAAAGCAGTACTTTTTCCGACTAGTAATGATCGCCCGACCACCACAACTTTTTTGCCAGTCACTTCAACATCGTATGCATTTAGCATAGTTAAAATACCTCTAGCAGTTGCAGGCACAGTCCCCTTCTCATTATTCACAAGTTTGTAAATACTTGCACTAGTTAATCCATCAGCGTCCTTGTTTTCGCTAATATGATTAATAATTTTATTCGAGTCTAAATGATCTGGTAAAGGTAATTGAACGATAATTCCATGGACAGAATCATCCTTATTAGCATTATCAACTTCTTTTTCTAATTCTTCCTGACTGATATCCTCTGGAAAATTTTTGAGTTCCACGTCAAAACCAAGCTTTGCTCCGTAGTCTTTTTTTCTCTTTATATAGCTTGTAGAATCAGCTCTATTTCCTACTTGGAAAATAACAAGTTTTGGCACAAAACCTAAAGCTACCACCTTTTCTTTCAAAGCTTCTGCTCTCTCCAATGAAACTTTTGTTCCATCTAGTAAAATCATGATTTGGCCAGTCTATCATATTAGACTGAAGGAGAATAGATTGAATATTTCTATTCTACTCACTAGTCACTCCATCAAACTCTGGAGCATCAGCTTCGGCCTCTGACTTTGTATTTCTAACTACGCCATCTTTATGGTGAGAAGGTGCATAAATAGTATACATTTTCAGTAATTCTGAATCAGAAATATTTATAATATTATGTCTTGATCCTGAAGGAACAATAACAACATCTCCATTACTTGCTTCATATTCTGTATCATTAATCACGACTTTCCCTTGTCCAGATTCGAATCTAAAAAATTGATCAATTTCAGAATGTACTTCTGCACCAATATCTTCATTTGGTTGTAAAGTCATCAATACCAATTGCATATGTTCTCCCGAGTATAGAACCTTTCGAAAGGTCTCATTATCAAGAGTTAACTTTTCTATATTGTCTCTGTATCCTTTTTTATATTGTTTATCCTAACTATTAAATAATCTTTTCTAGATCATCAACTGAACCTACTAAATATTCAGGTTTTTTGGCTTCCAGTCGTTCTCTACTAACAAACCCCCATGTCACAGCTACACTTTTTATTCCAACTTCATGCGCAACTTCTATTTCGTGCGTACTATCTCCTACAAACAAAGTCTGTTCTGTATCTAAGTTATTCTTTTCAATAATTTGCTGAACTGTTTCTAATTTATCGTGAACCTCAACTGATATATGATCAAAAATATTTTCTAAACCGTATTCTTTCATTTCAGAGTATAAAGTTTCTTTGAGATCAGAACTAACCACAGCAAGGAAAAAGCCAGATGATTTTAATTCTTTAATCAAATCTACCATTCCTGGATAAGCTAATGCTTTTGGACAATCAGGGTGGAATATAGCTTCCTTATAATCCTTTTCTTGTCCTTCTTCATCAAAATCTAAAGGTAAGTATTTTTTATAAAAAAGAGTATATGGTTGCTCCCAATTTTCCTGAAATTCTTCTAGACTGATTGCCTCAACTCCATACTTACCAAAAATTCTATTAACAATCCAAAGCTGACTAGTAACAGCGTCTTTTACTACACCTGACCAATCAAAGATAATGTTTTTCATAATGAGAAGTATAGCAGAAATTATTTGCTGTGTTCTCTGGTCTAGAACCACTCTCGATGAGACATCGTAAGGGTATTTTAGCAGAAAATTCTGAACCAAACTGACCCGTCTAGGTCTACTTCAAATAATAGGAAAGCCCAAAGAATCTTATTAGGATTTTTATTGAAGCACTTTTGTAGGATGCATAAACTCAAGTGCGGTACGAATTCCTTTAATTTCAGATTTTAAACTTAAAACTGCATCTTGGGTGTACTCAAATGTATCTATATTACCAGCAGGAATATTTTCTTTTCCTCCATATGTTTGCACCTGAGCTTCGTATGTATAGCGAGCATCTGGCGCTGCTGCCAATCGCTCCTGAACCCTCTTAACTGACCAAAAAATATCATTGAGACCTGATCCACCGTTCTTTCCATCAAATAAATCAAACATCGCTTTGACATGACTTTCAAAAGAAGCGAGCTTCGCAACCAAGGCAGAAAAATTCTTTCTTTGCAGACTATCGTTGTAACCATTTTCTTCAGTAAATATCACCTGGCTTGTCTTCTCATATTCTTGCAAAGCAGGCCCTACTTCACTTGTAAATTCATCAACAATTCCTTGGAGTGCCTCCATGCGTTCACTTAAAGTTTCTAATGACTCTTGACCTGAAGGTTGCATTTCCTGCTCTATTTTTGGTGATTTCATAATGTTTAATATATTAAATTATATTTATGCTTTTTCATAACTACTTATCAACTTTTGACCCATCTCGGTCGCCAGAAACTTCATACTAGACTGCTGGCTGTCTGGGACGATTTCAGAACAGCCAACTATGAGTATATTATACCTAACCATGAACTAGTCATGGATCAATCCATAGAATTGTTAGCTATATAAATCTTTTTATTTACCACCTTTTATTTTATCTGCTAATTCACTCAACTTTTGATCATCTCCTCTTTTGTAATCATGAGATGAAATATATCCTTCATACTTATCAAAATATTTATCTACACTAGATTCAATAGGTTTCCACTCTTCCATATTTTCAGTACCATGCATAGGAAATAGTTTTGCATGCACATGATCAATACCAAAACCTTCAAAGACCATGGCTGTTCTTCCAACGTCTTCTAACTTTTCATCAAGTAATTTTGCAACTTTTTTTGTAGCAATAACTAGATCTGCTAATACCTCATCGGGTAAATCAAAAGCATAGCTAGGGTAATGGTTCTTTGGGATAACAACAGTCACACCATCGGTGTTAGGAAAAATAGACAGGAAAGCCACATGTTTTTCGTCTTCCCATATCTTATATGAAGGAGATGTACCATCTACTATTTGGCAAAATATACAGTTATTCATACACTTTTTATATCAAAATATAGAAAAAAAGGAAGTGGCCCCAGATTTCACTCCAGGGCCACTCGTTAATGTTTCTCTGAACCACCGAGACGATGTCACGGTGTCAGACGATTGGGTCCACGATACAGGTCTCTTTAGTATCTGGAGTGACTTTTGGACTGCTATAATTATCAACGGTTCTTTCAATTATAAATTTCTTTCCAGTAGCAACAACGTGTATATCAAGGATGACTTTTGCTTTAGATGGATTATCCCTGAAATCAACATGTGGAGCATGTTGTCTGATAGATACATTACCCATTCCTTGACCCTTAAGTCTAGAAATATCTCCAGTCAAACCAAATTCTATGGCATCAACTATACCACTCTTACCCGTACCATTTGGACCACAAACAACAAAATTATTTCTAGACAGGGTAATATCTAATTCTCGTACCCCCCTAAACTCTTCTATTCTTATTTTGTCTATCTTTATCATGAAAGCTCATCATCTTCATTAAATAAGATATCCTCAATATCTGATTCTTTAACAGGAAGATTATTATCTACCAAAACAGACTTTAGTGACGATAGTTTATTTTTGTCTGCGAGGACTCCCTCTTTTTTTAAATTATCAATAAATGCATAAATAACCTGTTCTGATACACCCGTGTTTACACTATCGTCTGCACTATCTTTAGACTTACCATTAACCATTAATGTAAGACTATACCCAAAGAAAACCTAAGTCAAAATAATATATCTAAAAAGACCATATGATAAAATATATCTCGCTAGTGTTCAGGTATACCATAGGTCGCACTAGAATTTTATCAGAACAATAAGTTAAGCTATGTATAATACATATATTCTTAATCAGAATAAACAGGATTCAGATAGTGGAAATAACTATGAACTCCACAACCAAGATACTTGCGAACATTTGCCAGCTTTATATAACAGACTTCCTGTCGGTGTATTTAAAGATTGTCAATCGGCTAAAGCAGAAGCAAAAAGAAAATATCCATATATGAGTAAAGATATCGATGGATGTTTTTATTGTTGTAGAAGTTGTCATACTGAATAAAAAGATAAAAGAAACTGGTTTATACAGATTTTGAGAAGAAGGAGGAATGATTGAGTTATCGATAATCTTCAAAAAAGGTAGAAAGGTTTCGCTTTTTGAAAAGTCTCTTTTGTGAGAGACTTTTTTTAATCAATATTCTTCAAAAACCATTTATCAATCTCTTTTTCTATAAAGTGATATAAAGCACCTCTTATCTTCTTAATTTGCTCATCAGATAATTTATCAGCTTTCTCACCAAGTATCTCTCTGCATTTTTCGATACTTATCATAATTCTATCTCTTGTAAATAAGACTAGTTATTTTTTTCTAATGACCTTTCTAAGTTGTCTTTATAGAATAATAAAACATAGGAAATATAACCGTCATTATATTTACTAGATAATTTATCATCTATGTAATTATTAAAATCTTCGGGTTTTTGGTTAGTTTTTAAAAAATCAATACAGAGTTTATCAATATCATTCCAGATTTCCATTATTTCTATATTACTTGGTAACTTCATGGATAATCCAAGCATTGTATTCTTTTCTTGTTCAGTCAGCTCATAACCAGCATCACAAATTGAACATCTTTTATAGAATTTAGAATCCCATTTTGCTACTGGTACTAAAAATAGACTTACTTTTCTATGTAACTCAACCAAATCAAACAAAGCGGTATTGTGACAATTAGTACAATAGGATAATCCTGCATCCGATAACTTTTTTAGGTTTTTACCCCAGCCTGCTAGAAACAACATACTAACTTTTCATATTTAATGCTTGTTCTCTGGTCAATTCTCTGTCTGCCTGTTTACACACAGGACATACTAGATAATACTTTTTCATTCCAAGTGTTTTTCTTCTGCTAAAAATAGTTCCTACTTGAAAACCATATGGTTGTTTCCATACAAAATGGTCTGTCACATTACCACAATGCTCACATTGTTTAGATAATGTTTTTGTTCCTTTTACAATTTCTCCTTCTGGTTGGATTATGAACATAATATTTTTTTGTTTATTTGAATAATATAAAAAATCTATGCGGTTGAATTTTTTCTCATTTGTTCGAACCGATTAACCAATTCACTAATTGATTTACATTCCAGAGCCACATTTACTGAAATCTTTAAAGGAGATTTACTTCCTCCAGGAAAAGAATCGACAGCATAACCGACTTCAACACTCAAAATGTGCAACCAACTTAGTAAACCAGATACGAATAATTTTTTTGTGGGCATTCCCATAAAGCCGACCTTAAAAACCGCAAATTCTGTAGCTGTAAATGAAAGTAATGCTTTACTTCCATTAGAAAAATTAATCTGACTGAAAACTCCTAAATTAGTACCATCCTGAAAAGTTTTTATATAGGTAGTGGATTTATCCATATAAATTATATATTTGAGCTATAGTGTAAAGAATTCCCAATATTAAACCAGTTACTGCCATCCATCTTCCTTTTTTATCTTCGTCTGTTGTACGACTTATACCACATATACCAAAGACAATAGCAAAAACAGGAATGGCTCCTATTTCAAAAAGAAATATTGATAACAAACCTAGTATAAAAGAAACAAGTGATAAAACATCATTCTTTTCTTCTTTACTTCGAATCTTGTCCATAAATATTAATTATTTATAAATAAACGCAAAGCCCGCCACCAGTGAAGTTTTTAGGCTCCTGTAGCAGTTTCCCACTACAACATCGACTAGATGCCCTGAATGACGGGTTTTTCATAGTCGATGTTTTGAAAACCATACCTCATGGATAATCCATAAGGGTTAGGTTCGCCCCCATTTTCAGAGGGACTAGTTGTAAATTAGATAATACACCAAATATATATAAAAGAAAATCGCTAAAACCCCATATTTAAAAAAAATATTATAAACTTTATGTTTTATATATTTCAATGGCTATAAATAGTAGTTAATCCATTAAAAGGTTAAAAAGAGTATAAGTGTCAGTCGACAAGGTTACTCTTAGCATTGTTAAAAAAGAGTATTTATTAATCAAATAGTTCTTTTCCTTTTATTAAACCTGCCTTGTTACACCAAAACATATTATTAGTGCCCACATATACACTTCTATAATCGTCTCATTGGTATTTAAATCTTTATGTACCAATCTGAATTGATTCTGTAATAGTTGGTGAAAAGAAACCACCTTTTATAAATACAAGTTTTAAGTCTTTATTATATTTGTATCTTGTTCAAAAAAAAGTTATTGGTAGGATTTCTTTAATTTCATTTGTTCTGTATTCTTCAGCAATGATACGACATTCCGAGATTTTTCTTTCCGCTTCTTTTTTCTTTCAAATTTATATATATGTAAGATAAAAACAATAAGGATTAATAACAGTTAATATTTAGGACCAGTTTTTTGTAATTAAATCTTTTTCATATTTTTATATTAAGCTTTCATGTGTTTTTTATCCTGTCATTATCTTTGTCTAAGTTAATGAATATCATAGATATTATCATAAAACTTATTGCATGTATCAAAAATATATTGAGCTTGTTCTTGGTCAGAGAAATCTGAACAATCATATCTATTACTAGAACAATTTTCGCAATCATAATTATCTTCATCACAACAGCCACCATACTTTACGCTATAACCATAATCACAAATATAACCCTTATCATGTAGACATTTTCCGTAATCACCTCCTATATAGCCATTAGTAAAATCTGCACTACTAAACAAATAATCACACTCTTCAAGAGCAACCCTGTTCTTTTTTTGTGTTTTAGATTCTGAATATTGGCCTCCAAATAAAAGAACAACATCTATCAATAACAATAATATTGCTACAAACCACAAGATAACTAGTAAAGTCTTTTTCATATAAAAAATATTATCACGGTTTATGTTGTTCTTTAAACTGTATTTTATGAAAAAATGCTTGCAAAATCATGTAAAATATGATATAATATACAGTAACAATGAAGCTAATCTATAGGAAAGTTTCTACATATTTGCCTTAACATTTTTGTTAAGATTTCAACTAGACATAAAGTCTATTCAGGAGCCAAAATGCTCATAAATCACAATTAAATAAGAACCAATCTCTTTCTATAGGAGTTGTGTTTTCTTATTTCTTACAAAGATAATTATGAGTATTGAAGCAAATGAAGAAAAAGCAGATAGAGGAATTTCAGAATATTTTAAAAGAAGAATTTAATATTTTAATAGATAAAGAGGATGCAGAAATGAAAGCATATTCTCTTGTGGATTATTTTAAATTATTAATAAATATTGAAATGAACAATAAAAATTCTAAGCAACGTTAAAAACTCGGCAATAAGTACGTGATGAGTCTTAGATGTCATAAAATTAAAGTTTGTGAGGGTAGCCATTTGAAGGTGTAACTCCTCCAATCTTTAGGTAATCATGTCGTTATTATAAGGTGAGACGACCTTAAAGAACTAATAATTTCTTTTACAAAAAAGGGGGCTCTTGTAAAAGTTTGGAGCATACAAAGTTATTAGTAAACCAGCCCAACAAAGACACTTCATTACTTTCTTAAAACTAAATAAAGAAAGTCATTTGTGAGGAAGAGCATAAACTGCTCAGGGACAAAATGAAGCCCTAAAAACCTAAAGAAAAATCCTACAGATTTAGCAAGAGGGATATTTATATATCACCAGGGCTTACTCTTGCTCAAAAGTCATACCAACTAGGGACAAAATGAAGTCCTTTAGAAGCATAATGTAATGATGATAAGAAGAATCAAGATGAAAAGAATTAACAAGGGTACTAATTTTAGAAAGTCTAAGATTGATATTCAAAGGGTATTAAAAAAGAATAATGATTTAATTAACAGCATAAAACAGACACTGTCAGAAGAAGAGATTTTTGATTGTATAAAACAGAATATGAAGAATAATAGAACTTGAGACTAAACACTTTGCAAATTTATAAATTAATATCTAAAATATGGATACATCCATGAATAAAGAAAATAAAGCAGTAATATATGCTCGTGTCTCTACACGGGAACAAGAAGAAACAGGTTACTCGCTAGAATCTCAGAAGAAAACCCTAGAAGAGTACGCCTTAAAGAATAGTTTAAAGATAGATAAAATCTTTGCTGTTTCAGAATCAGCAAGTGGTAAAAAAGATAGACAGGTCTTTCATGACATGTTGTCTTACATAAATACAAAAAATATAAGTAATATTATATGCGAAAAAACAGACAGACTAACAAGAAATCCCAAAGATGCGGGTACTATTAATGATTGGATTAACAAGAATGAAAATAATAAAGTCCACTTTGTTAAAGAGTCCTTTGTTGCAGATAAAAATACTAAAGCTCATGAGGGTTTGGTGTGGAACATGAAAGTGTCTATTGCTAAGTTCTACACAGATAACCTCTCTGAAGAGGTAAAAAAAGGCTATGATGAAAAAGTAAGACAAGGTTGGTTACCTAGACCCGCAAAAATGGGGTATAAAACCATTGGAGAAAGTGGGCACAGAATACATGTACCAGATAAAGACGTTGCTCCATTAATAAAAAAGATGTTTCTGTTATATGCCTCTGGTCTTCATTCTTTAGACACACTTACAGAAAAAATGTACAAGGAAGGCCTCCGTACTAAGAAAGGAAAGAAAGTATATAGAACATGTATCAGTAATTATCTTTCAGACACTTTTTATTATGGAGAATTTCAGTGGGGTGGAAAGATACACCAAGGCAAACATAAACCATTAATCACTAAAAAACTTTTTGATAAGGTACAGGAAATCAAACAAGGAAAGAAAGCACCGAAGTATAGTAAACATACTTACCTATTCAAAGGAACATTCAAGTGTGGTGAATGTAAAGGAATTATAACTTGGGAAAAACAAAGAGGTCATGTTTATGGTCATTGTAATGGTTACAGACCATGCACTAAAAAGACTTGGTATAAAGAGGAAGAAATAGAAGTTCAAATGTCTACTCTGTTTAGTAAATTAAAGTTAGAAAATAAACGTTTTGCAGAATGGTTGAAAAAATCACTTAAAGAAAGTAATTCTAATGAAATGGAGCAAAGAGAGATAACTACAGATACATTAAAGAAAGATATAAATAAAATAGAAAGACGACTCAGCGTTTTATACGAAGACAGACTAGATGAAAGAATTAGTGTTGAAGACTATGACACAAAAGCTAACGAACTACAAAACCAGAAAGAAGAGTTGTTGTCGTATATAAAATCTCATAGTGATACCTTAAACAAGAGTAAGGAATTAGGTATTACTCTGTTTGAGTTATCACAGAAAGCACCAGAACTGTATATGAAAGCTGAACCAGAAGAGAAACGTAAATTGGCGTCTTTGGTGTTCAACGTTTTAGATATAGACAGAGGTCAAATAGTCTATGAATATAGTGAGCCATTTAAGATATTAGCTAGAGCTGTAGAGGTTTCTAATAGTTCGAAAGTAGCTAAAGACATTGATTCTTCAATACAAATATTCGAACCAGAAAAGAATGGCTCTATCGTTAGTCCCTTTAATAGTTTGAAGACTATTAGTCCTGTTTTGCTGCCAGACCTGGACTCGAACCAAGATTAACCGGACCAGAACCGGTCGTCCTACCATTAGACGATCTGGCAATACAGAGCTATTCTGCCTAAAAAACAAAGAGAAATCAAATATACTTTAATTTAATCCCAACTTCCCTTTGATCATCCTAATATCATCCTCTACCCTATCTAACCTATTATTTGGAGCAGTTACTAACTTAAACTCAAGAGTGTTTATTCGACCTTCTAAAGAATAGACTCTTTTGTCTAAAGAAACTATTTGTCTTTTCATATCAGCAAAATCTCCCTTATCTACCTTTGTATCTAATCTAACAAATACTTCCTCAAATCCTTTTTGGATAATAATAGCTAAGCCATCGATCTTTTTCTCGATACGATCTTCGATATATTTTTTATCTTGTTTTGTTAACATAGAGAACATCATAAGCAAAAGCACCTAAAGTATTTTCAAATTATATCTAAAATTCCTATGAAGTCCTTGTGGATTACAAATTAGAACACATTATTTCTTTGCTGCTTTTATAAAAGCATTAAACAATGGGTGCGGAGACAAAGGTCTAGCTTTGAACTCTGGGTGGAATTGTGTGCCAAGCATAAAAGGATGCTTGGACTTTGGTAACTCAGCAATCTCCATTAGTTCACCATTTTTTGAAGTTCCAGAAAAAACTAATCCGGCTTTTTCTAACGCTTCTATATAAGCATTATTAACTTCATATCGATGTCTGTGTCTTTCAGATACCTCATTCTTGCCATAAGCTTCTCTTGCAATAGTGCCCTTTTTTAAGATGGCAGGGTAAGCACCAAGTCTCATACTTCCTCCCATATTCTTTTCCATTAACTTTCTCTTTTGATCTTCCATAATGTCTATAATTAAATCTTTTGCTTGTGGATTGATTTCTGCTGTATTAGCATCCTGCAATTTCAAAACATTTCTAGCATATTCAATAGTCATCAATTGCATTCCGTAGCAAAGTCCAAGATATGGAATTTTCTTTTCTCTAGCAAATTTTATAACGGCTAACTTCCCTTCTATGCCAGTTTCTCCGAATCCTCCTGGAACAATGATGCCGTCAAACTTTGCAAGTTCTTTGGTAGCATTAGGATTATTGTCATACTTTTTAGAATTGATCCAATGTAATTTTGGCACTACTCCATTGTGATAAGCAGAATATTTGACAGCTTCTATAACAGATAAATATGAATCAGCTAATGTAAAATCTCCTGTATCAAAATATTTTCCAACAACGGCGATGTCAACTTCTTTCTTAGCAGACTTAGTCTTTGAGACAAAACTTTTCCATTTGGACATATTTGGTTTACCATTTGAAATGCCTAGGGATTTAGTCATTAATTCTCCGATTTTATCTTTTTCAAAATTTAAGGGAACATCATAAATACTTTCTACATCTGGGGCAGAGATAACGTGACCTTTTTGAACATTACATTGAATTGCAATTTTGTCTTTTCTGACAGAATCTAAAGATGCTTCACTTCTTGCGATGACAAAGTTAGCATGAATGCCATAGGAATTTAACTGCCTAATAGCATTTTGAGTTGGTTTGGTTTTCATCTCACCTAACTTTTTTGGAATTGGTAAATAACTAACCAAAACAAACTTTACATCATCTGGATATTGTAATTTTAGGACTCTAGCAGCATCCATAAACATTGCATTATTAAAATCACCAATAGTGCCACCAATTTCAATTATTGTAATATCTGAATCATTTAAATCTGCTGATCTTTTATATCTTTCAATGATGTTATCCCTAACATGAGGAATGGCTTCAACACATTCACCGTTATACTGCAGGTTTCTTTCTTTCTCAATCACATCACTATAGACCATTCCAGAAGTAACATAATCCTCTTTGATCAAATCTCGGTCTAAAAAACGCTCGTAATTCCCCATATCCTGATCAGTCTCAAGACCGTTATCCATTACAAAAACTTCCCCGTGTTCTTTAGGGTTCATAGTTCCCGCATCAACATTTAGATACGGATCGACTTTCATTAAGCTGACATTTTTACCCATCGCTTGGAGAATATTCCCGATGGAAGCGGTGGCAATACCTTTACCGACGCCAGACATTACGCCACCAACAACAAATATAAATTTTCGGTTATTTTTTTTCTTTCTGACAGCCATTATTTTCTTCTCTTATATTTCAGATAACGATTCAATGCTAGTAAACTCGATACGGACCCTATAATAATACCTGAGCATAAAATTATCAAGAAAATCTTACCGAAGTCAGAGATGTAATATTCGAAGATGCTAATGCCACCGAAGAAACTCTTTGTTACAGGTCCAAGCCAGTATGCAAGAGGCCAAAAAAGAATCAGAGTTAATATAGATGACACTACTCCATACATCGCACCTGTAACCAAAAAAGGGCCACTGATGAAAGTTTGACTAGCACCAACCAGCTTCATGACATGTATTTCATCCTTAGAAATATACATTGCAAGACGAATAGTATTCAAAGTAATAATAATAGAGATTATTATAAAAATAATTGTAATGACGAAACCAAGCTTTTCTCCCGCACTAATAATCTGAGACAATTTTTCAATTGCATCTTTATTTTTAAAATAATTAACTTGCTCAACAATAGAATTAGGATCTGAAGAAGAATAGTTTGCTTCCATAAACTGAGCAACACTCTCATACTGAGAAGTCTCTTTTGCTTTGACATTCAAAACAGCGCCTAGCGGGTTCTCATCTAGCTCTTCCAGAGCTTCTAAGGTTTTTTGATCATTAGCATGCCTGTCTATAAAATCTGACAATGCTTGATCACGAGAAACGTATTCGACAAAATCTACTTCTGGCAAAGCTTCTAAAGATTTCTGAACTTCAAGAATTTGTTCCTCAGAAGCAGAAGTTACAAAATAGACATTCACATCAACCTTATCTTTAATTTCACTAAGAGAACTTTTTAATAGAGCAGAAGAAAATAAAAGACCTCCGATAACAAAGAGAGTTACAATCATCACGAGCACTGCCGACAAAGAAACCACTCCGTTTCTCCAGAATTGTACAAAACCTGTTCTGACTACTCTCTTGAAGTTTAACCACAACATGCAGAATATTTTAGCACCTCATTTTGAGAAATCAAAGTTGGAGAAAAAGGAAATGTGTTCCTCTAATATAATCATTCAATACCTCGTTGTTCTTCTTGTCGTCCCGAACTTGATCCGGGATATTTTATGTCAATTTCAGTATATTTTTAGTAAAACTTTAGATAGTCTATGTAAGGATAATACAGGTGAATCAAAAAGAATATTATGTCTATATATTAGCTAATACATATAGAGGAATGATATATGTGGGAATAACAAGCAATTTAAATAGTAGACTATTAGCCCATAAGAGTAAGATATTTAAAGGTTATACTAAGAAATACAATATAACCAGTTTAGTTTATTATGAATCGTACCTCTCTCCTTTAGAAGCTATACAGAGAGAAAAACAATTAAAAAGGTGGAGAAGAAAATGGAAGACTGAACTTATTGAGACTAACAATCCTAAATGGCGAGACCTAAGCTTTTGATACAGAAAAAACCCCGGATCAAGTCCGGGGCGACAAACGAAAGAAAACTACAACTTCTTATATTACATACTTACCAGTCGGATCGTCCCTAACAATTTTTCCATCTTCCAGAGTGATAACCCTTCTACCAACAGAATCAATAACTCCCTTATTATGAGTTGTTAATATAACAGTAGTTCCCAAGTCATTGATTTTTTTCAAAATTTGCACTACTTCATACGTATTAATAGGATCTAAATTTCCTGTTGGCTCGTCAGCAATGATAACATCTGGCTGATTTACAATGGCTCTAGCAATAGCTACTCTCTGTTGTTCACCACCTGATAATTCACGCGGGAAACTCCACATTTTATGACCTAGATCTACAAGATTAACAGCGTGTGGCACATCAGCCTCTATCTCCCCTTCAGAACGTCCAGCTGCTTCCATAGCAAAAGCAACATTTTCAAAAACAGTCTTGTTTGGTATTAATCTAAAATCTTGAAAGATACTTCCTATCTTTCTTCGTAATTGACTGATTTCATTTCCTTTCAAATCATGAATGTTATCTGATTGAAAAAATATTGTCCCCTCACTTGGATGTTCTTCTGCCAACAATAATTTCAACAAGGTTGTTTTTCCTGCACCTGAATGACCAACAATAGATAAAAATTCATTGGCATCAATTTTTAAGTTGACGCCCTTCAATGCAGGCGTATCGTCACCATATGTTTTAGAAACATTATCAAAATAAATCATTTTAATTTGTATTTTTCATTGCCTCAATAAATTCATCAAGTTCCCCACCCAACACACCTTCAATGTCTCGAACTTCTGTATTAGTTCGATGATCTTTAACAAGTTTATATGGGTGTAGAACATAAGAACGAATCTGATTGCCCCATTGCGCATCAGTAGTTTTGGAAATATACATACCAGTTTCCTTGGCCTTTCGTTCTTCTTCCAGTCTATTATATACTTTCCCTTTAATAATTTCCAAAGCCTTCTCCTTGTTTTGATTCTGACTCCTTTCGCTATCAACAAAAGCTGACAAACCAGTAGGCTTATGAACTACTCTGACAGCTGTTTCTCTCTTGTTCACATTCTGACCTCCAGGACCTGATGATTTTGTAAAATCAATTTCCAAATCTTCTTCTGGTATTTTAAAATCATCTGCTTTATCAAACTTGGGTATAACTTCTACCATAACAAAAGAGGTGTTTCTTTTGCCTTTGGCATTGAAAGGTGAGATTCTCACTAGACGATGAACACCAGATTCATGTTTCAGATCCCCATAGACTTTTTTTGCATCAATTTCTAAAACAATATTTCTATATCCACCATGATCATTTTTGTTTTCGTGAAGAAAAGTAAAAGGCCAGTTTCTCTTTTCAAAATACTTCATGTACATTTCGAGAATCATTCGAGCAAAGTCTTCAGCGTCATCTCCTCCTGCACCAGCAAAGATAGCCATATGAGCTCCTCCTTTATCATATTTACTGCCTCCCTCAAGCTCTGCTTTCAGATCCTGCATCTCTTGAATCATTTGTTGAGCTTTATCTTTATCAGACCAAAAGTCAGGCTGGTTCATTAAGTTTTCTATTTCTTTGATCCGTTTTTCTGTAGCTTCCTTGTTCATAAGTTAATAGAGTATAGCAGAAAATAAAAAATCGGATCAGCATCAACATGACACTGACCCGGGGAAACGAGGAAACGAGGAACAACTAAGTCAATTAAAGATTACCTCTATATATATATAAAATGTCAATACCTTATCTACTTTTAATTTCCGTTCTCTTTATAGAAAAAACAATAGCGCCACAGCCGAGTTCTTGGCCAAGATCATGAGCAAGTTGCCGTATATATGTTCCAGTTGAACAAAATATTTTCAAAGTGACAGTTGGAAAAAGTCTTTTGTTATCGATATCTAGACTGTTCCAATTATTAATTATTTTATCTTGTCTAAAATCTCCAGAAACATTTTTTATTCTTTCAATGCTGTTTTCTTTTATCTCCTCAAAACTTTTTTCAGAAAAATTCAAAATATCAATGCTATAAATTTCTACTTCATGTTCTGGTATTTCTATTTCATCTAGTCTACCTTCACTAGCCCAAACAAAAAGTGCTTTGCCTTGAACATGTCTTTTGCTAAAAGGTGGAAACTTTTGCATTTGCTTCCCTACTTTGCTTTTTATTATTTCTCTAACTTTTTCTTCTAAATTATCAACTATCAACTTTGAATTATTAATTTGTTTAGTTATTCCCATCAAATCAAAAGAGTCTGTCTCCATACCAAAGATAATCTCTGTTTCATAGACTTTATCAAGACCAAGAAAGTCATCTTTTCTCTTAGTTTCCTCACCAGTTAGAAAAAGCATTTCCCCTTCAGCCATAGGATCAAGTCTTCCGGCAAAAGCAATCTTTTGATCTTTATATTCTGGATTCTCTTCTCTAAATCTTTCTATACATTGAAAGGAAGTTTCTCCAAGCTTTTTATAAAATTTGATGGGCATCTAAATATTGAAATAGTATCTTGAATTCATCAGGATGCATAACCAAATCTTCTCTTCCTGAATTTACCCATTCCTTGAATTCACTAATTGGTATGTATGTAATCAACTCTAATTCTTCGACTTGGATTGTAAAGTCCTCCTCTCTTAATTTAGTAAAAACCAAATATATGTCATTAATCTCTTTATTAATATATTTTCCATTATATTGTGTGGAATTAGTTCTAACTTCTCCAATCTTAACCAAATCATTTTCAGACAATTTAATACCAAGTTCCTCTTCAACTTCTCGTAAGGCGCCCTGAAGAGGTAAGTCTCCTGCTGATAAATGTCCTGCGGCAGATATATCATATTTACCAGGATGACTGGTCACATTCTTAGACCTTTTTTGTAAAAGTATTTTATCTTTATCATTAACAAACCACATATGAGCTGCTCTGTGCCAAAATCCTTTCTCATGAATCTCTGTTTTTGATGCTTGATTTCCAGTTAAAGTTCCATCTTCATTTAAAATATCGATCATTTCCATAAAATAAAGATAACAAATTAATCAAAAAAATCCATAAATCTGAGCCGTTGAAGAGAATCGAACTCTTGACCTTTCCCTTACCATGGGAACGTTCTACCACTGAACTACAACGGCATCCAACTGCGGCGTCCGCCGTAGCCTTCTAGGACCTTCAGATCCTTAATGAAGAAGATGGCGTAGGCGGAAGCTACATGGGCAACAAAAAACATACTAAATCATTTTGATGTTTTTTGAAAGAAATAAAAAGAAAGTGGGCGAAGGAACGGTGGTACGTCCGCTTCGCCCGTTTGTGCGAGGGGTTAGTTCGCAGATCTACCTTTTACCTCGGCAGTTAGAGGGGCACTTAAAACCTTTGTATCAACAAAGGAACCATTCGTTGGACTTGCCAGTCTTCCAACGACTGATAGTACTTGGAGACACTTTTCCAGTAACCAAGAGTAGCTTTCATTCGATGACCATTCGGACCTCCATTATGGATCCGGGCCATGTCTTCGAAAGAAGGTTTCCTCTTGAGTTGTTTGGAGTTGGCGTAGATGTTCATGTACGCCAGCGTCACCAAGACACTCAACTCACGATCACGGAGACAATCCGAGTTCGTGAGGTCTGTACCGAAAGCCCGATTAACATCTGCGATGTAAACGGACCAAACTTGCAATGGGCCAAGGGCTTTACCCCCGTCACCAACAAGCACTTCGCCATTTCTCGATTCTTGTAGAATGAGGGCAGCAATTTGCCTATCGGTGAGACACTTTTTCAGTGTCCCATTGTGAAAGAGTTGAACAAGTCGATTTCGCGACTGAATCACTCTTTCTGAAGTTTGTCGTTCTTGAGCTGGAATCTCGTAAGATTTCCCAGCAAACGACTCGGTTGCTCCAAGTAGGAGCACAACGGTAGCGACCAAGGTCGCTATTTCATTTCTTTTTTTCATATCAGCATATGGTTTTGTTGTCACCATGCTGAGGGGTTTTTAAAAAAGAAAAACCGTTGAAGGGTCCAATATTATTTTAACACACATATTAGCTTATAGTCAATACTCGGATGGGCTTGTCCTGTCACATTATTATATTCAAAACCTTATTTATAAACTCATTTTTTCCTTCCCCATAAGCTTTGCGATCATTAGGAAAACGATTAGCCAAATTTGTTTTTAATTCTCCATATACCTGTGCCATCTCTGGATTTTCTAATAAATATTTTCTAAATAAAGTAGCTTTTTGCCAATTATCTCCATCTGCCGACATGAAATGTAAATGATGTGTTACTTTTCTATTTTCTTTTTTAAAAAATAATTCATGATCACCAAAATTACTTTCTGGCTTATGTAAATATCCAATACTAAACAATTCATCTTTTAGATCAAAAACTTTTTCCAGATTATCAACTTTGATGCAAATATTCATAATCGGTTTTGAAGGAATATTTGGAATAGCAGTACTACCACAATGTTCTATGGCTAAAATATATTCTCTTATTTTTTCCTGTATCTTTTTTTTCTCCAATTCAAAAAGATCAGGCCAACTATTATCATGTGGCACCAATCTAACGACTCCTTCTTCTAAACCTAGAGAGTTCATAAAGTGATTCTAGCACATTACTCTTTTGGAATACTTAATATAACTTTAGATAACATCAATTGAACTAAAGAGAAGAACCAGACAGTTAAAAGAATAGCCCAAAATATTCCACGAAGTCCCCAGTCAGTTTTTTCAATAATCAAAAAGAATATTGGTATAGGAAATATCAATTGTCTAAATATTCCAATAATCAACGGTACAGTAGGTTTCTTGAATCCTCTAAATACAGAGTCATAGACAAAGAGTAAGACAAAAGCAAAGAATGCCCAGCAAGCTATTCGCAAATATTCGGAACCAATACGAATAACTTCGGGATGATCTGAAAACAATTTCATCCAAAATTCAGCAAAAAAGAAAACCAACAAAGAGCCTGCGACCATGATAGACATTCCATATTTCAAAGTTTTACTAACAGCTTCACGAACACGATCAAACTTCTTGGCTCCCCTATTTTGTGCCACCAGAGAAAGAGCGGCAATGTTCAATCCAATAGTTGGCAACAAAGCCACTTGTTCTATTCTTGTAGCAATACCATAGGCAGCAACCGCTTCTTCTCCAAACTTCGCAAAGAAATATGTGATAACAAAAATACCAATGGCCACTGTCACCATATTAAAACTTGCTGGCAAACCTTGAGCTATAAGATCTTTATAATCTTTCCAGACTGGTTTCAAATGAGAAACTGAAAAATCTTCTAACAAAAAAGTTTTTCTTAATTTTTTGAATAGATAAATAGCACCGATAACTTCTATCAAAATAGTAGCTAATGCGATCCCAGCTATTCCTAATTTTGGAAAAAATAACCAACCAAACATCAATATTGGATTAAAAATAACATTCAAAATAAATCCAAATATCAAAAAATTTCTAAACGATTTCGTGTCGCCTACAGCATTCAAAATACCATTTAAAGTAAAAGTAGTAGAAAAGAAAACTGTCCCTATAAACATAACGTTCATGTACGACAAAGCTAATTCTAAATATCCACCAGAAGCTCCCAAAAATTTAAACATCCAAGGAGAAATTAATAGTCCAATTATTCCAATCACAATCCCGATAACAATAGAAAAAGAGAGTGCTTGTTTTGCATACTCTTTGGCTTTTTCTCTGTTACCTTCTCCGACCTCGTGACCTACTAATGCTGTGGATGCGGAACTAATACCAGAACCTAAAGCAATGATGATAAAAAATACTGGAAAAGAAAGTGCCAGAGCTGATTGTGCCAAAGAAGAAATCTGACCAGCAAAAAAAGTATCGGTCACATTGTACATAGTGTTAAAGAAAAAACCGATTGCAGCTGGAAAAGCAATCCATTTGATCAGCTTTGATATTGGGGCTTTTGTTAAATCTCCATCTTCCATATAAGAATCCGTAAATTTTACACTGAAAATAAGAAAATATTAAATTATGAGGATATAAAAAGTATAACGTGTCAAAGGTTTGAATAAATATTCTGAAAGGTTTATAGTTTTATACATAACATTTTAGTTATAAATTTAGTAGTAATGATAATAATAATGCAAAAGAACAAAGGTATCGGGGTTATAGTAGCAATAGTAATCATAGCTATTATCGTAGCTGGAGGTATTGCAACTGTAAAAATTTCACAGAAAAACAAAGCAAGATTAGTACTAGAGGCCGAACAAGAACATGCTCAAAATGACGCAAAGACAGAAGCTGTTGCTCAATTAGCAGAATTAAAAGCTACTTTAAGTTCTGATTTATCAGCAGAAGAAAAAATAAAAATCGCTACAGAAGTCCTAGCAGATATTAGAGCGAAACTTTCTGGAGCTTATGCAGATGCAAAAGCAGAATCTCAAGCAGAAATCGATGCGTTAAATCAAAAGATTAATGATCTTGAAGCAAATATCAAGGCAGATGTTTCAACATCAGTCGAAGTATTAGATACATTGATCGCTGACATATCAGCTTCTACAGAATTTGACGAGAGTCATGACGACTCTATGATGGAAGATGATCATATGGAAAGTGATGACTCTATGATGGAAGGAGAGGATAAAGACGATAATTCAATAATGGGAGATAACGATAGTATGGAAGATGATGATTCAATGATGGAAGGAGAGGATAAAGACGACACAATGATGGAAGGAGAAACTTCTGTCGAAGCAGAAGTGGAACTACAATAATCATATTCTAACCCTTCAACCACACGGCGGAGGGTTTTTCTTTTATTTAGATGTATATCTCAATTCTATTTTAGAGTGATCCACAAAAGATATTTCATCAACAGAATTTTTACTCTCTCCATTAAAATATATTTCTAGATTGTAACCTTCCCTTTCAGGAGTTTGTTTCCAAACATCAAAAAAATTTCTAAGTGTGAATTGTTCTAATCTCTCTGCATTAATAGACTCGATGTGAATCTGTCCCGTACTATCATGAGTATGAACTTCTGACATACATGTGTCGTTAATGCCGATGTTAGCTGGCACTTCTTCATTTTGACCATCTACTGTAATTTTTATTTGAGGATGAATATGAAAAGCTAGATTTTGATGTCCGTTATTCAGACAAGCTACATCAGTATTTTCAAAATAAAAAACCCTACTATTTTGCCAATTGTTGCCCCAGATAAATAAACCAATAATAGATACTGAGACCAACATGATAATAAGAATACCTTTCATAAAATGAATTTAAACAATAATCAAAAGTATATTACATTTAAAATATAAATCTATTGATGAGTAATAAAAAAGTTATAGAACTAACAGCTTGGGCTAGATAGAGATATTTTTAGGGCTAAGATTTTAAAATTTCGGTAACAGAATGACCAAAATGATATCTGTCGATATTGGACCAATCAACCCTAACCTTACCTAGACCATCAAAAGTAATTGCTCGCTTATCATATTGTTTCCGACCAACTTCAAAAGGTATCGAACCTTCAACAAAACCATTATCATCGAGCTCATCCTGAAGTCCGTCTTCTCTTAAAAGTTCATATTGTTCTCTAGATATAAAAACATGTTCATCCATTAGACTCTGTGGTTGATATTTCTTTATGTCATTTTTTTCTTCTATAAACTTAAATCTAAGTGAAGTCCCGTCTATTAGGACAAAATATAGTGAACCATTACTTGTTCTATACACCTTTTGAAAAAATCCTTTCTGTTCTAGAAGTTTTTCTATCAATTCTAAAACTTTTTTATCAACCTCTTTTTCCAAAAGAGAATTTCCTGGAGGATCCTCTAATAAACTATCTTTATCACCATTTAATTTATCAAGAAGCCTTTTGAGATCTTCTTTGGTAATTTCTTTCACTCCTTCTAAAGATTCGCTCATACAAAAACTCTACCATGATTATTTCGACTGTTCCAGAATCTTAACAGAGTTAAGATTCATTCCGTAGTATCAATACCTTCTTTCTCCTTATAATAAACCAAGGCGGCTCTTGAATGTTTTAATAGATAATCATCTAATCCAACCTTAAATCCATCCACGGTGTCGTACTTTATAGCAGCCAAAACAATTCCACACACAACAGCAATTAGTGGTATGACGAGCAATGTCGGTGCAACCACATATATCGCCATAACTGACATCACCAAAGAAAGCTCAAAAGAAAACAGTAACCAGAAAGTGACCTGTAGAGCAGAATTAATAAATTTAATTGGGACACCGCCAAAAGAAATTGAGAACCAAGCCGATCCGCTTATAGTAGCTATTCCTAAAAGGATAAAGATAACAGTCAAAATTTCAGATGAATCAAGCAAAACGAAACCAAAGTGAGCAATAATTGCAAATACAGAAACAAGCCAAAGCGAATTTGAGTGTTTTCTTGTATTCTCGGCAAGAAACAATGTCTCCTTATCCGAAAACTTATGTCTAAAGAAATCGGGTAAGATTACCTTCTTTAATAATATATAAAAAGGATCGAAAGTATTTATTTTCATACGAAAAAATATACCACAGATTCTGTGGCTTAGAAAACGTCAAGTCTAAATCTACCCTTACCACACCTCTAACAAAACTTCGAAGGACACAGGCGCGCGGTGTCCTTCCGTAGCCTTGGCAAAGGAGGGCTTTCGTGCTGTGCCACCCCTAGTGAGTGCATTGTTGGAACTGAGGTTATAAATTCTCATATCTTATATGTTTTCTCATCACGATTCCCAATATGTAAAATAGTGACACCTTTGACTTCTTTCTTAAAGATAATCCTATAATTTCCGACCCTGACCCGAAAAATATCTTTATGGCCTTTTAATCTTTTTATATTAAGATTCTTTAAGTCACCTTTTACTAACAATTCAATGGTGTCAGCAATTTTTAAAGCATCTTTAGAATTGAGTTTTTTAACAGCTTTAGAGATTTTATCCATGAACTGCCCTAATGGCCTTAATTACATCTTCTGCGGGGACTCCATCTGGATTAATTTCTGTAAAATCAATTATAGTTTCCCACATTTCTTCATCATCAACAGGAGTAAGTTTAAATACAGGATTTGAACGCTTTAGAACAGTAAAAGATTCCCCTTTTTCAATACGAGAAATATATTTATCAGCATTAAGACGAAATTCCTTTAAACCAATGATATTTTGTTTTTTCTTCGTAGTTTTCATAATAAAGCAAGTTTAACTTAAGTTAAACTTTAAATCAAGTTGCTTTCGTGCTTGTCCCGTATACGAGTGTAACGAGTTGTACGGGAGACAACCTACCCCGTAAACGACCGTGTTTTACGCGGGAGTTATACGGGGTTGTTGAAACTGGGATTACAAATCAAGTCTATAAAAATCTTTAATCTTTTCTTTTATATCTTTTAATTTATTTTCAGATATTTTTCCTTTTCTATCTAATATGCGTTTTGTAGATATAACTTTCATTTGATTAACACAGATTGAATTTATATTATCTTTCCACTTAAATTCGAACCTTCCTGGAATTTCTTTATGTTTAGAAGTAATAGGAACAACTAAAGCCGTTGTCTTGCCTATCGTATCGATAATTACGACTGGTCTGGTAAAAGATTTATCTTTTCCATCAATTTCACTACCTACATTTACACCAAGAACTGCCCAGCGTATTTCCCTCTTTCTAATAAAAGGCTTATCCTGATGCTCATTAATTTCTTTCTTTATTTTGTTCCATAAATCAAAATCTTTTATATGCATATTATTAGAGTACTTTGGGTTATAAAAAATATACGGCCCCATCTCTGGAGCCGTGAACGCCTTACGGCGACCGTATCTACACAATGTCAAATTTTATCTCAAAAGTCAATATAACGTATAAAAAAATTTATAAATACTTTATTTCGCGGACAACCTACCCCGTAAACGACCGTGTTTTACGCGGGAGTTATACGGGGTTGTTGGGTCTAGGACATTAAACCCTTACCTTATCGCATCAAAACTTTAAGTCGTAAATCTAGTGCTCTGGCGATACTGTCTAACGTTTTTAATGAGGGGTTCCCTTCACCGCGCTCAAGTCTTGAAATTACTGGCTGACGAGTGCCTATAGCTTCAGCCAACTCAGTCTGTGACCACCCTTTCTTTAAGCGATATTTAATAATAGTTTTAACTACTTCATATTCGGGAGCTAAAGCATCATATTCATCTTTTACACTTTTACTCCTTAGTGTCTTATCTTTGAATTTTTTAAAATCTGTTGTCATAAATGTAATATAACTTATATGTTATATTTATGCAAGTTATTTTTAACAGTTTTTCCATAAACGATTTCTTTCTTTACAGTTATTTGTGACTTTTTTATGAAAGCATGTAGTAGCACAGCTTTATTTTTATAGAAACAATATAGAACACGAACTTCTCTTTTTCCTCTTATTCTAAGCTCTATCAGTCCATCAGAAAGGTGGCGACTATGTGGCATACCTAATTTATCTCCAAATTCCTCTAGTAACTCAATGGTCCGTATCAATTTGGCTAGCTCTTTTGAATTTAGGGAGGTAAAGAATTTTTCAACTTTATTGAGTATAATTATTTTCATTAGGTTAGTATAGCAAATTCGAAAAGATGTCGTTTCGCGGACAACCTGCCCCGTAAACGACCGCGTTTTACGCGGGAAGTTATACAGGGTTGTTGGAACTGAAATATTTAATACAACTCAGAATGACTTCCAATATCTATTAAGACAATCCCGTCTTTCATCTCTTCATAATGAACTCTAATATCTCCAGTAATATTTATACTCCTTAGACCTTTATGCTTTCCCGTTAGTGCATGATTATTTAAAGAATAGTGAAATTGGTCTTCAACAAATATTTTCATTTTCTCTTTAAACTTAGACTGGACTTTCTTAGGTTGATTTTGTAATGCTTTCTTAAAATTTTTATGTCTGAATATCAGCATATTAAATTTCTAAATCATTAAATAAATCATCCAGATTATCGAAAGGACCAACTATATTTTTACCTTCTTTTATATCTTTTCTAAGTCTAATAAACTTTTCTTCGGTCTTCTTGTTAAATTCAGGAGAAACACTAAGAACCACCCGACGTTCATCTACAAACTTTTTTAAAGTGGCATTAATAACACTACTCAAAGACAGACCCAACTCATTTGCTAAAGCAGAAGCTTTTTCTTTAATATCTTTATCTAATTTTATACTTGTTGTTGTTTTCATAATACAAAGTATATACTTTTTAAATTAAAAGTCAAATGGTTTTCGTGGACAGCCTACCCTGTAAACGACCGCGTTTTACGCGGGAGTTATACGAGGTTGTTGGAACTCTTTTACTAGAAAATAAATTTACTTTTGATTATCTGATTTAAATAAGAGGTTGAATAATTGTGTAAAAGCAGGACTAAAAAATATAAAGGCAGTTGAAAATGCTACAATCAAAAAAACTATGATATGACTTGCACCTGAATCAATTAAATATCTTCCAAACCACTCCATATCAAATGCAAACGTTGGCAATAAAAATAATGCAATTACCCCTCTAAACATATATTTCTTATGCATATGACGATAACTTATAACTAAAGTCGTTACGGCAAGAATAAGATATATAGGAAAAACTATAATATAAACAAATTCACCTTGAGCACGAGCCGCCCCACGCCACGTGGCTAAATTAGTTGCAACCATAGCATTTATAATAGAGTAGATCACAAAAATAATATTTAACTTTACAAGATGTTTTAATTCAACCTTTTCTTGTTCTTCTACATTATTTTTTATAACTTCATGTTCTTTTATTATGACCCCTTTTCTGTTTTTGTATTCAAAATACCATTTTCTTATAAAATATATAACTGGAGTCAAAAGGACAACTAGAATCAAGGTTCCCAGCGATCCTAATAAAAATCCATGGATACCTTCGTAAGCTAATGACATTGTTATATCTAGAAACAAAATGACGGTAACAATTTTAAGTATAAGTCTTTTTCTACTTTTCATAGTGAAATTATAGCATAATGCAACAACCTTAATTGCTACCCAGCAGGGCCCCAATGTTCGAGTCCCTCATCGCTGTAAAACAGTAAGACCCCAACACTTCGTGTTGAGGCCTAACTGTTTTATGCGCGCTTTCGTGCCTGCCCCGAATACGAACGAAGTGAGTTGTTCGGGGGACGTTGTTGGAACTAGTGTATTAAACTTCCACCTCCTGAAAAACTAATTCAATGGCATTAAAATAATCCTTAGTAAAATCAGCAGCTTCTTTTGCATCAAATGGTTTACATGTATAGCAATCAACTGTAAACAATGGTGGGTTTGTTGGGTAGCTATAAAAAGCTGCTCCAGAACTTTTCCAATGTATCCAACCGCCATATCCAATATCATGAGCGGAATAAGCTTCTGGTTGTTTCAAAACTTCCATTTTTGTAACTTTTGCAAGTTCTAAAAGATAAGATTTAATTTGTTCAGGCTCAACTATCTTTTCCGTAGTTCCCTCAATAACTACACGCTGTCTTGTTAGACCTGGTGCTAAATTTTTCCATTCCATATGCCTACTAATATATCACAGTCCTTTGAACCATTCCAGATTATTTATATAAATTAAGGTTTGCGCGAGTGAAGGGACTCGGTCACAGGTTTTCTCGCTACGCTAGAAACCCGCGACCCCGACTCGCCGACAAGCATTTTTGCTTCGCAAAAATCTTGTATACCGCCTCCGTCTTTCGAGATCCCTCGTCTCTGTAAAACAGTAAGACCCCAACACTTCGTGTTGAGGCCTAACTGTTTTGTGCGCGCTTTCGTGCCTGCCCCGAATACGAACGAAGTGAGTTGTTCGGGGGACGTTGTTGGAACTGAGATTATACAACATTCTTAAAAGTATTTTCTATTTTCTGAAAGATGGCTTTGGCCGCATCAACTTTCTCTTTATTACTTTTATGCGACCATAAAACTTCAAGACAAGCATAGTATTCTGGGTCTTGTTCTTTTATATAAGGTATAGATAAGTATGGAGGCAATGAGTATTCATCTCTAATTACTCTAAACCATCCATTTAAAGCATTCCTAAAAAAATCACGACCTAACCTAAAGAAAAACACTCCATCATTTTCCTGAAGGTCATTCAGATTATTGATATCTTTATACATTTCAATAACAATTCTTTCTTTCTCTTCTTTACTTAACCTTATTCCCTTAGACCTCTCTTTTTTAGCATCGTTTATCAACTTACTACCAACTTCTTCTGTGTCGTATAAAACTTCAATTGAATGAGCGACTGCTATAAGTTTCTCAATGATATTTTGACTAACTTTAGGAAAATTAACTAAAGTAATATCCATGGCCTGTGCCTTATATAAATCTCGTTCTGTTTTCAAACCCTCTTCATCCTCTTTTACAAAAACAAATAGGTCCCAATCACTGTGTTCTCTATAATTATCAGATGCTCTAGAACCATGCAAAATTATTGTCTCTGGCCGATATTTATTTTTTAAATATTCTGTAATTTCTTTTTTCAATTCTTCGTGCATATATCTTTAAGATTTAAATTGTATTATGGCTACAAGAGCCTTTTCTTTATTCTCTAATAATTTTTTCGTAAAGAAATCTTCAAACTCATCTTCTCTCTTAAAATCTCTAACGTGTTTAAATTTGGCATTAAAATCAATTATCGATGAAGGATAAATATCATATTCACCATTCTCTAAGTAATTAGACAGTGTATAAGCAGGATACACATCGTCTATTTGATAATAATCAAAATATTTTTCTCTATGTAATCTATCTAATATTTTCTTAAGTTTATTTTCTATAGTATTAATAGTTGAACTATACAATTCCTGTGTCTCTGAGTTTTTATCAGGTCTTTCAGAAAATATTTTTTTCACAGACATAGAGTTAAGTTTTTTTCTTCTTTCATCTACTTCTGCAATATAATCAAGATATATTTTTTCAAAATCTTTAAGTAATTCTTCGTCTTCGACTTTGAAAAAGGCTACGCATACAGTTCTCATATATAAAAATATTACCACAGTTCCAAATCCCTTAAACCGTAGAGATTTCTGTGGCTAATTTAAAACTTCTTTCAAAATAATTTTCAAAGTTCTTCTGCCTGCTGAGGTTTTGAGATATTTTTCCCTTCTCTTTGCAATTTTTTTGAGTTTGTGTGCTTCGTAGTAAACTAATTCCCAAGGCGTAAAAGGTTTTGTTGATGGAACTAATCTAGAGTTATGGAGTTTGAATCTATTTTGGAGATCTTTGGTAAAACCTATGTAAACTTTGTTTTTATACTTTTTGCTTTTTAGGAAGTAGACATAGTACACACAAAGAGTGTAGCAAAAAGATATTAAATTTTTTTAAAGAAGTTTTAAAGTAGTTCGAGACTAAACCCAGTTTAAGATGCTGGACTAGTCCCGAACTGTGATTTGCCCTTAAAGGCAAATCTCTAGTTCGGGGCGCGAGTGAAGGGACTCGAACCCTCGACCTTCCGCGTGACAGGCGGACGCTCTAACCAGCTGAGCTACACCCGCATAATTTTCTTCAGAAACTTTCTACCAGCAGCAGTCTTTAAATATACTTCTCTGCCTCTAGCAACTTTCCAATCATTATGCTCTTCAGTATAAACAATTTTAATGTTCATCATCTGGCTTGTCGACTTTGTTTTTCCTAACTTATGCTCTCGAAGTCTTCTAGAAAGATTATTTGTCACACCTTTATATAATCTCCCACTATCATCTTGTAATACATAAACGGTAAACATAGACACCAGCTGAGCCCCGCCCGACTGGACGACGCCAGTCGTTCGGGCGGGTACACCCGCAACGTAAAACGTTGCAGTTGCATTAATTTATCAAATTACTCCACTTGGAGCAACCCTGTGCCGAGGGTGAGATTCGAACTCACGACCTGTCGCGTATGAGACGACCGCTCTAACCAACTAAGCTACCTCGGCATTTTTATCTTACTACCCAAAGCATCAACCAATCCCATAAACTGGTATTGTAGCATAGAACTTTTTTTAACTTTAAGCCTAACTATACCAAAATACGATTTGTGGTTACTATAAACTTTTTTAGGTTTTACCCTTATATAATATGTGTTATCGAATTGGTTCAGGGGTAAATCTAGCAAATTTGACCAAAATGACAATATCTCCTTTATTCTTGGTTTATGAACAATATTAATACTTGTTGCGGGGCCCGCCAGAAATTATATAGCGCACCGGGGTCTAGAGGTTATGAGCCTCTATACCAAATTTTCTTTATGACTATACTTGTTGCGGGGCCCGGAATTGCACCGGGGTCTAGAGGTTATGAGCCTCTCGAGGTACTACTCCTCTACCCCGCGATATTGATACTTTAATCGCTAAGATAAGGCCTTGTGACATCCAGAGGTTATTCGCACTATCCCTCTTGGAGGTACTACTCCTCTACCCCGCGATATTGATACTTTAATCGCTAAGATAAGGCCTTGTGACATCCAGAGGTTATTCGCACTATCCCTCTTGGAGGTACTACTCCTCTACCCCGCGATTTGCCTATAAGTACAAAAAGACTAGCAAATAAAAGGTTATTTGGCAAATCTATATATAATAAAATTCTTCAAAAACTTCCTTATAAAGTTTAACCACTCGTTCAGCTTCATTTTTATCTAAGTAAAAATTAATACCGCTATGTGCTATTTTGTTTCTAACTCTATGAGCATCCCATGCCTTATTCAAAGTTAGAAAGTCACTTTCTTCTATTTTCTTTAATTTCTCTCCGACACTATCACCGTCGTATCCCATTCTTTCCAGCATAGAATCTAAAATGATGTCGGCTTCCATTATTGCTTGCCTCCAATCACTTTCATTTCTAGAATGAACAAGAGACTGGACATGTTCCCATCTTTCATTCTTTGGCTTACCTTTCTTATTTTCAAAAAAAACTGGAACACTGTCATCTGTAGGCAAATTTGCAGGAAAAGTTGCGATGGTATCTAGCTCCTTATCTCCTTCTTGTCTCTCTTGTAGTAGTTTACCTTTAGCCAGTTCTTGTTTTTTACTTTCCACTTCAGAAACTTTGTTATGTAAAACTTTCACTACCAGCAAAATAATAATTAGTATTAAACTAAGTGCTAAAAAAATTGGCTTTATAAAATCATATAAAATAGGAATAATATTCAAAACTCTAAACCAACCAATTTTAGTTGTTAATTTATCTTCCGTCACCCAACCATCTGGAGTATCCTCGTAATCGACACGCCACCACTTGGCCCCGTACTCTTCATAAGGACCCTCTTTGATAATACCGACAGCCCGTTTGAATTGCTTGCCTATAACCGATCCAGCCACCGATTGCCTCACGTCAACAATTTCTCTATTAATAACTTTTTTTCCTAATTCCACATTTCCAGAAGATAAAATTTTACTTGGAGAAATTAATCCTGACTCTCGATCAGTGTAATTATCTGACGTGCTAAAAAAGTCTTTTGTTATAAGAGAGCCGGTAATAGCAAAAAGAACAATCAGTAAAAAAATTACTTGTCCAAGAGGATTTTTTCCTTCTCCGTCTGATGATGAACTTTCTTCTGCCATATGGTTTAGTATGTAGAATGTAGAATGTAGTGTGCAGGATTGAAATTTCTATCTTTTTTCCTACATTCTAAATTCTACATACTACATTCTAGTTTATTTTCTCAAATTTCTTGCCTAATTCAAAGAGTTTATCTTCTTCTAAATGTTTAGACATGAATTGTAGTCCAAGAGGTAAATTTAGAGATGTTGTTCCAGAAGGAACCGAGATTGCAGGTAATCCTGTCAGATTTGCTGCTACGGTAAATATATCTGCTAAGTACATTTGAATTGGATCATCTGTCTTTTCACCGATTTTAAAAGCAGGGGTTGGAGAAGTCGGTAAAACAATCACATCAACCTCATCTAATACTTTTTTTATAGACTTAGTAATTAGGTTCCTAACTTGATTTGCCTTATTGTAATATTGCTCAGAATAACCAGCAGATAAAACATAAGTACCAAGAATTATTCTCCTCTTGACTTCTTTTCCAAATAGATGACCCCTAGTTTGAAAATATCCATCCACCAAATCTTTACCTTCCAAACTTTCTCCATATTTGACACCGTCATATCTAGCCATGTCTGATGATACTTCAGCTGGCATAACAACATAATAAGTTGCAACTGAATATTCAATATTAGGAATTTCAATTTCTTTTATCTCATAACCTAAAGACTTTAGTTTATTTAATGATTGTTCAAAATTTTCTAAGACCTCTTTATCAATTTCTTTCAAAAAACCTCGAGGTACACCTATACTCTTAGCCTCTGAGGATGTTTTACCTTCTATAGTAACCGAATCCAGTCGATCAACTCCTTTAATTAAATTGAACAATACCTCACAATCTTCTACGGATTTTGTAATTGGCCCTGGGATATTCAAGGATGCTGCCATAGCCATTACCCCATATCTTGAAACTGCCCCGTATGTGGGTTTTAATCCAACAACCCCACAAAAACTAGCTGGTTGCCTAATAGATCCACCAGTATCAGTGCCCAGCGCGCAAAGTGCTCCATCCATAGCCACAGCAGCAGCACTCCCTCCTGATGAACCTCCTGACACTCTCTCCAAATCATAAGGGTTTCTAGTGATTCCAAATGCACTATTTTCTGTAGAACCACCCATGGCAAATTCATCCATATTTGTTCTACCCATAAAGACGGCTCCAGCTTCTTTTAACTTTGCAATTACAGTGGCATCATAAGTGGCGTGATAATTTTCTAAAATCTTTGAAGCAGCACTAGCAACTCTTCCTTTTATCAAAATATTATCTTTAACAGCAATCGGTATTCCAGTTAACAAAGTAGCAGTACCATCTGTAAACCTTTTTTGAGCTTCCACTGCTTGTTCTTCTATATCACCAAAAACTTCTAGGTAAGCGTTGATATCACCATTCTTTTCATCAATAACTTTCTTATATTCCTTTACCAAATCAAGCACGGTAAAATCTCCGTTTTTAAAATGATCATGAACTTTTTTAATTGTTAATTCACTTAAATTAATCATTGTTATTCAAAATTGGTTTTACTCTGACAAAACTATCTTTAACATCAGGTGCTTCTTTCAACAAAACTTCAGTAAATTCTCCTGTCTCTTGCACATCATCATCTTCTCGAAAAACATTTCTGACCCCAGCATTTTCGATAGTACTTAAATCTTTATCAGATTGAGCTTCTTGAATTTGATCGATAAAACCAAGAATTTCAGTAGTATCATCCGTATATTTAGCAATCTCTTCGTCGGTTAACTCTAGTCTGGCCAAGTTAGCTAAATGTTTAATATCATCTTTTTGCATAAAATGAAATATACACTATTTAAGCAATTTTAGAAAATCCTCTTCGCTCAAAACTTTTACTTCCAAATCTTCTGCTTTTTGTAACTTTGAACCAGCACTATCTCCGGCCACTACAAAATCTGTATTCTTTGAGACTGAGCTTGATACATCACCACCTCGTTTCCTAATCTCATCTTTAGCTTCATCTCTGGTCATTTGAGATAAAGTACCAGTCAAAACAAAAACTTTACCATCAAAATTTTTATCTAATTTAACTTTTTGAATTTTCTCTTCTATTTGCACTTCTTTTAGTAAGTGTAAAAGTAAATCTTGATGTCTAAAATCATCAAACCATTTGACGATAGATTCTGCCACAACTTCACCAATACCATTTATATTTTTTAATTCCTCCAGACTAGCTTTTTGTATTTTTTCAAAAGTTTTAAACTTATCTGCTAACAAAATTGCTGTCTCCTCTCCTACCCCATCAATAGAAAGTGCAATGACAAATCTTGCCAAAGAAATCTTTCTAGCATTATCAACAGATTCCAAAAGATTATCAACTGACTTTTCAGCAAATCTCTCTAAAGGTAATAGATCCCCTTTTTTCAAAGTAAAAATATCAGCAGGACCTTGAATTAAATTATTTTCTAAAAGTTGATCAATAACTTTTGGACCCATATGATCAATATTGAAAGCTGGTTTAGATACAAAATAATAAAGCTTTCTTTTTTGCACGGTAAAAGAATTTCGATCGACACAACGATATGCTGCTTCACCTGGTATTCTTTCAATACTCCCATCACCTCCACATTCAGAAATCTTTTTTGGAAAGACAAAAGGCTTAGTTTTGTCTGGTCTTAAATCTTTCAAAACTTCAACTACCTGCGGGATAACATCTCCAGCTTTTTGCAAAATAACAGTGTCGCCAACTCGAACATCTAGTCTTTTTATCTCATCCTCATTATGTAAAGTCGCTCTAGAGACTGTTGAGCCAGCTACCAAAACAGGCTTCAAGTGAGCTACGGGCGTAATAACGCCAGTTCTACCGACTTGAAAAGAAATCTCTTCAACCACAGTCGTTACTTGCTCAGCCGGGAATTTAAAAGCAATGGCGAATCGTGGAGCTTTGCCTGTATAACCAAGAGCATCTTGATACTCTTTTTCATTAACTTTTACCACTACTCCGTCTATCAAGTAATTTTCTTTATCTTTTTTACTTTGCCATTTTTTCCAAAATTCAATTACTCCTTCAATATTTTTACAATGCACAAACTGATTATTAACAGAAAAACCAAGGCTTTGTAATTTATTTAACTCATCGACTTGAGTTTTTGGCATGTCGTCAGACAACGCAACATCATAAACAAAAGCTTTCAATCTTCTCTTCGCCACAATAGACGAATCAAGCTGACGAATTGTTCCAGCTGCTAAGTTTCTGGGATTTGCATAAGCTTCTTCCCCATTTTTAATCAACTCTTTATTTATTTTTTCAAACTGTTTTTTATCAAGATAAATTTCCCCTTCGACTATAATGTTTTCTCTCGTCGAAATAGAAAGAGGAATTGATTCTATCGTCTTCACATTTTGTGTTACATCTTCTCCTATTTTTCCATCACCTCTTGTAGCAGCAGTTTTTAAAATACCATTCTCATATTGGCAGACTATTTTCATTCCGTCGATTTTTAATTCAGCTGTGTAAGTCGGGAAAACATTTTTATCTAATTCTTTTTCCAACATTCTCTTTATACGCGCATCAAACTCTCTCATTTCATCTTCATCAAAAGCATCATTAAAAGACCATTGAGAAACTTTGTGTGCAACTTTTTTGAAACCATCAAGTGGTTTACCTGAAACTCTCTGAGATGGGGAGTCTGGAGTAATTAACTCTGGAAATTCCGCCTCTATTTGATCCAGTTCATGCTTTAAAGAATCTAGGGCTTCGTCAGAGATTTCTGGGCGATCTAAAACATGGTAAAGATAACGATGGTGCTCTATCATTTTTCGAAGCTTCTCTAGACGTTTTTGGGCCTCAGTTTTAGTCACAATACGCCTATATTAGCAAATTTAAAAGGTAATTAAAATTCAAATATTTTCTATAATTTCAAAAAGTAGACTCGATATTCACACCCTTTTGGATGGGGAAATGCACTCCACTCCCGAACCAGAACTTTCTGTTCGGGACTAATCCAAAACTAAGCTTTGCTTTAGTTCTGGGCTTTTTTGATTATATAAAACCTGCCCTCAAAAAACATATAAGAAAGATTGAAGTTTTTATGAAGTTCAAAACCTTGGATGTTTACTTTTAGAAAATTATTGATTACAATGAGAAGGTATTTGGCATCAGCCACGTCCCCCGTTGCGTCAGACACGATGGGGATTTTTATTTAAAAGTTTATTAATCTGCACTATTATGCTTAAAAAAGTAATCCTGTCCAATACAAACATTTTCTTATCTAATCTTCTATAATCTAGACTCCTTATCTGACTAACAACGGCTGTGTTACCTAGACCACTACAAACAATACTTACATACCAAGTGCCTTTCTTAGATTTACTAGTCAATGGAACTCCAACAAAAGAATACTTGTCTAATTTTCGAACTATAATCACCGGTCTCCTAAAAAACTCTCCTTTGCCATTTATTTCAGTACCAATATTATCTCCAAGCGCACACCACCAAACTTCGCGCTCTTTAAAGTAAGGTGGCTTGTGATTGGTGTTTTTAAGACTCTCTTTTCTATCAGACCATTTGTACTGTTCACTATTTTTAGACACCGACTAATTATAGTTATGAGTAATAAACAAAAGTTAAATTTTTTCTAAAATAAATATTGACTTTAAATTTTTAACCTTTAATTATTAGGATTCGTATCTCAAAACTAAACCTCTCTCTATAGCTCTTGGGTTATTTTCTGGATCACAAGTATTCAAACCTTGTGAAGTAATATTAGTAATAGTACTTCCTGAGCCAGAATCATATTCTTTTGTTATTGTTACTTCGACACAATACAAAATATCATTGACCGGATCATTATTTGGATCGTCAATGTTATTGGTAATAGCTAATCTAAATTTAAAAGTGTTATTAGCAGTATCCCAATCATATCCAGACACTTCATCAGTAAATGGATTGGAATCAAAACCATCACCAGTTCTGATCTCACCCCCGAGACAGGTTATAGCAGCATCATCAGCCCATTCTGTTTGACTAATACTTTGAGATGGAAAGTTAGCAGGAAAAACATATTCTAAAGTGCCTCCATTATCATTTGGATGTAAATCCCAGTATAGGGCACATTCAAGACCAGTGTTAGAAGCATAAAAAGCAAACTGAGAATCTCGTCCAGCACCTGAAAGAATAACTTGCTTAAGAGCAATACTAATAATTGAAGCTCCAACAGCCAAAACCAGAACTGAAACTAAGACAGCAAACAAGAGAGTGAAGCCTTTGTTTTGTTTTTTAAATAACTTTTTAATTTTAAAATTTAAATTTTTCATTTTTAATATTATATTCCCGATCCAGGAACCCAATTATATATATTTTCTTGAACTACAATTCTGTTGCGACCAACACGCACTGGCGTGATCCATTCTACTTCTACAACCACTTCGGCTTCGTCATTACTAATCTGATTGATGTATGTTGTCCTAGTAAATCTCGACTCTGAACCGCCAGAATAGGTATATTTTATACCATTGACATCATCTACAATATTCAAAGCTGGACAAGTTGAACCACAAGATACAGCTGTAGGACTACTCTCAGTTGTATCAATCATACAAGGATTACTACTAGAACATTTTCCTGCTCCAACCAAACCGACCAACCAATCATCACCGTCAATAGCGTTATCGTCTCTAATATTTTTAACAGTTTCGATCACATCTTGAGCCAGGTAAAAAGCAGTAATTTGATCTCTGGATTGGAAAGAGGCACGCAAACCACTTTGTGCAAAAACCATAGGCCCCGTAATAGACAAAACCAATATAAAAATAGCAACTAATGTTTCAAGAATAGTAAAGCCCCTTTGCTTAGAGTTTTTATAATTTTTAATTTTTAACCTGTCCACCGACAGGCAAGATTTTAAATTTTTTATTTTCATTATATTTCTGGCGCCTCCTCACCGGCAATGTTTAATCTTCTTTGAGAAATAGTGGTTTGAATTTGAAAGGTTGATTCTATCCCCTGACCAATAGTTACTATTCCTTCTACAGAAACTAAAGTCCTTGGCTGATCGAAAGGACCTGTCACATCACTAGGTGGATCTGAAGCACCTATCAGATCAAAAGATAATTTGGTGATATTAACTTCTGGTGCAGTAATAGGCACATACTCACCACCATCAATCTGTCTCACAATTCTACCATTGCCATCTTCATCTTCGTCTCTAGTGAAAGAAATCTTTCTTCTAACAAAATCATTTTGGGTCAGATCGATAGCATCAACAGTGATAATATCACTACTAATTTCAGGGTCCACTCCGGTCTTTATAGTTCTAGTAATAGAATCGAAGGCAAAGTTTAGATTATTCATAACAGAAGTTAAAGTTTGAGCTTTTCTATTTGCATCAATAATAGTCAATATTGCCCCCAAAGCTACCAAAAGAACGATGGAAAAAATTGCGACAGAAACCAACATCTCAATCAGAGTAAAACCTTTTTTCTTAGAATCTTTATTTTTAGAAATATAATTTTTCATGATTAATTACACACCGACTGATTATCTACTGAAATTTGTCCTGTATTTCTTACAATAACGTAACGTGGACTTTGACTTCTTGGTGCAAAAAGTTGCATTTCTGCCAACTCAAATCCAATATTATGATCTGCCTGATCGACAATAATGGCATCAGGATTTGGTCTCTTAAATGTTACTGCCAAACGATTAGTGAAAACACAATCTCCTCCTTCATCTTTGACAAATAAACCATTGATGATAATACCTCTTTGCAAAGTCAATCTCTCTAGGCACTCGTCGGTTAAACCATCAGTGGTTGAACACGTACAGAATGAATCACCACTTTCATCATTACATTCACCATTGCCATCAGTTGGTTTGTTATCTACAAAAAAAATGATGTTTTTGGTTCCATCAGCACTTGAACCATCTTCTAGGTTAACAAAAATTCCATAAGCATTAGTAAATTCTCCTCCTGTTCCTCGAACACCAAGACCAAATACTTGGGCTTGTCTGGCTACTAAACCAATCTCATAAGCCATATTTGTCGCTAAAATATTATCTGTAAAGTTTCCGTAATTAAAAATGATAATAGCAGTTAAAATGGCAAAAATAGCTGCTACCACCAACATTTCTATAATAGTGAAACCTGCTTTCTTTAGGATTTTATTTTTCTTTTCTTTTAAAAAAGAGAACATCTTTATAAATTAAATAGTAGACTCAAGTTAAATACGTCAATTGGGTAAAAAAACACTATCAGAAAACCGATTATCAAAAACGGCGCGAATGGTATTTCAGTTTTCATTGTAATATTTTGCCCTCGTCCTTTCAATTGAAAAGTTAACATAATAGCAATACTAACTATTGCTCCTAACCAAAAAGAAAGAATGATGGCACTCAGTCCATGAACAAAACCAAGCATCCAACCAATTCCCAAAACTAATTTTCCATCACCCAATCCGATCCATCGACCTTGTGAGAACAACCACAATGCAGCAAATGGTATAAAGAAAATGATTCCAGAAAAAATATTCAGCCAAAATGATAAATTTATATTTGAATAATCTAAATTTAATAATTGATATATCAAAGCTAATATAGCAAAAGCAAAAACCAACCCGTCAGGAATAATTTTGTGCTTTATATCGTAGACAAAAATGACGACCAGGATTGAGAAAATGGTGGCAAACAAAATGTAGAATGTAGAATGTAGAATGCTTGCCCCGTATAACGAAGCTTGTTCGGGGGAGAATGTAGGATTTGAGTCAAAAACTTTGGTGGCTAAAGCTAAGAAAAGTAGACCTGAGGCAAGTTCTACTAATGGGTATTGAGATGAAATTCTTGCACCACAACCAGAGCATTTCCCTCGCAAAAATAAATAGCTAAAGACTGGAACAAGTTCAAACGCTTTTAGCTTTTTGCCACAAGACATACAGCCAGATCGCCCCCCAATAGTTTTTCCAGTATTGTATCGATAGATGACAACATTCAAAAAACTACCAACGATTAAACCTAAAATAAAAAAATAGACCAAAAAGATATAATTCATATATTAATTATAACCTAAACAAAAAGAAAAACCCGCCACTAAAATGACAGGTCTTTCTTTATTAGAATAGAAAATCTTTTCTAATTAGTCACAATCAATGCTACCGTCAGCTGTTCCGTGAGCAGAAGTCGTTGTGGTTGCAGCACCTTTGTAGTCAACACAGAAATATGAACCAGCAGTTGATAGTGCAGCTGAAGCTGCCCACTCATTTGTATCATCTGTACAAGTTCCACCAGCAGCAGTTACAGCTTGAGAGACATTTGAATCACCACAGACTCCATCGTAATCTCCATCATTGTCGTAAGTAAGCTCAGCCTGAGCCCGGATATTTGACAAGTTAGCCTTGACAGCTGCATCTTCACCTTTGTTTCTAGCAGAGTTCAAAGATGCAAGAACAACAGATGAAAGAATACCAATGATTGCGATTACAACCAAAAGTTCAATCAATGTAAAACCTTTTTTCATAAGAATAAATTAAATAAATTAATATATATTAATAATCCTAGTAACCATCAGTTACTGATACACATTTAATAATGTACTTAATCATTATAGACCCTCGGAAAACAAATTAGTGGGCTTTTCCACAATACTACCTATTTCTGTGAAAAATGCTTAGTCAAAAATTCTGATAGTTCTTTAATAGACTGATCGTCTATGATAGAAACAGATTTTATATTTTGGTTTACAGATTGCAAAACTTTGATCTTTTCTTCTAAAGTGGCTTGATCTACTAGATCTGTTTTAGTCAAAAGTATAATCTCCTCTTTTTCTATCAATTCAGAATCAAATTGAGCCAACTCATCTCTAATAATATGATAAACCTCAAGTAAATCTTCATTCTCCAAAGAAATACAATGTAGCAATGTCCTAGTCCTTTTTATATGTCTCAAAAATTTATGCCCTAACCCTTTACCTTGTGAAGCACCTTCAATAATTCCAGGAATATCAGCGATAATTAGTCCATACAAATTGCCAAGGTTTGGGTCTAATGTTGTAAAAGAAAAGTCACCAACTTTTGCCTTGGCATTAGTCAAAGTGTTCAACAGACTAGATTTACCAGCATTTGGTAAACCAACCAAACCAATATCAGCTACTAAGCGCAATTCAACATAAAACTCAGCTTCGTCACCTTCTTTTCCATAAGTAAAATTCTTTGGTTTTTGATTAGTAGAACTTTTGTAATGTTCATTACCATAACCACCTTCTCCACCATTCAAAATTAGAATCTTTGAATTTTCATCTAATATCTCAAAAGTTTCTCCTGTTTTTTTATTTTTTATTACTGATCCAATAGGAAAAGGAATAATTAGGCTCTCACCATTTTTTCCTTTTTTACTATTATCACCACCATTAACACCGTTAGGAGCCTCAAACTCTTTTTGATATCTATATTTGAAAAGCAACGCCATGTCTCTAGACCCAATAATATAAACACTGGCTCCATTACCTCCGTCGCCTCCAGATGGACCTCCGAGCGGTTTTTCTCGTTCATGTCTAAACCGAACGACCCCGTCGCCTCCATCTCCTGCCTTTATTCTTATGTTTAACTCATCAATAAATGCCATATAGATTTGGCATACTAGCTTTTATTCATTGCTAAATCAACCATTTTCAAAACTCCTTCTTTTGTTTTGGCAGCACAGGTAAACAGTCCTCGATGACAAAAAGTAGCATCTGAAACACCACTAATAGACTGCAAATCATCATCATACTTACCGCCCCATTCTTCTGGTAAAGACTTTCTAATTTCAAACCCTTCACCAACCCTAACACCTTTGGCTCTCCAACTACCTCTTCCTTTATCGGGATAAATAACAAAAAGTGGTTCTGAAAATTCGGACAAAACAGCTGCTCTAGTATCACTTGAAAAATTTTCATTATCAAAAATAATCACTCTTTTATCTTCAGCTACTGAGTAATTTTCTAATGTTTCCTTTTTTGCTTCAACATATCTCTGAGCATTTTCAATTTCTTTTTCTAAAATAAATTTAGCAAGTTTCACGGCTTCTTTGAAAGCAAGTAGATCTTTACTTTCATCATCGCCATTTTCTCTAAACAGATACATAATGTCTTGAACTGTATAAGGACTGACTTCTCCTTTCAAATCAAAAATCATTTGACCATTATCGTTAGCATCAACTGGTTGCACCAATCTTTTATCAATCAAATCAGATGCCTCATCAGAACCAGCTAATTCTCTACCGTAGTGTTTCCAAACAAGCCCGAAGGAAGCGTACTGAATACCATTTCCTCTTTCTCCCGCTCCACCTCTTTGATGATGATCAAATCTGCCTTTTTCAAAATCATATTCTTTACCAATATCTACAACAATATCTCCAGTCTGAATAATTTCTGGATCATGAGTTCTAACGATTTCTATGTCTCCTTTGAAAAATAGATCCAAAGTAGCCACAGCAAAGACATCGTCTGAATGAAATCTGGAAGTGGTATGAGTGACAATCTTTTTCATAAAATAATTTTTGATCAGTCTAAAATCCTTTTCTAAATCTTATTCCTTGATAAAGGTAATTAACTATTGCTCCTATAGCTACCACCAAAAATACTAGTCTAGTTATTTCGCCTAAAACTGGTACAAATTGCAGAACTGTCAAAATGATTACCCCAATGGTTGTATTTTGAAAATTAATTTCTGTGTGATCAGCTTTTTTGATCAATCTGTGAATCAAAGTACCAAGTATAATACCTGCCACAGCAGAAGATATGGTGATAATAAAAATAAATGACAATACCAACAACACGGATAGTGGAAATCCTATAAGACTTACAAACAATATTAGAGAGATAACGGGAACTAAGATTATAGACAACAATCCTGTAACCAAGCTCTGCCCGAAGTGTTCAATACCATAATCATTAACTCTTTGAGAGAAGACTCTAAACATAAACACCAACAAAAATGCCAAAAGCAACGTAGTCACAAATCTCAAAAGTATCCAAAAGTTGATAAAGCTTAATACGACTTTTTTGAAAATATTACTATCTTGAAATGAACTAATCTGATTGTATTGAACATCACCATTTATTACAGCGCTCAAACTTTGTTGTAATTTAGTAGGAGAAAAATATCGAATATTACCATTGACTTCAGCATGTTCGCCTAAAACTAATTGTTGAGTAGTGATTTCAGATTGCCCATTTATTGGTCCATTAATAGTAACGTGGCCACTGACAATTTTGGCATAATTATTAATTGGTGTAGAAATATATACTTTCCCTCCAACAACTAATAAATCGCCTACAAGTTCTGCTGTATCTTCTATATGAACATTGCCAGAAACAACGACAGTGTCGCCATGGACTTTCCCTCGAACAAATACTTCGCCACCAACAATACGCAAATCCCCTTTGATTTCTCCCGCAATATTTATATGACCTCCTGCCAAAGTTAAATCCTTTTCTACAATGCCTGTGATATTAGTCTCTGAAGCAATAAGTGAAACATCTCCGTCAACTTGACCTTCAATCTTTGATTGACCACCCGCCAAATACAAATTCCCTGTAACTTCTTCATCAGGATTAATGCCAACCTGACTTCCTGTCCGTAAATCCAAAGCAAGAACACTATTTGGCAAAACTGAAAAAACGGCTAAAACAAAGACTAAAAAGGAGAGTTTAAAACTTTTCATAACATTAAAATACCATATATTTAAAAGAGATGCTAGGTTTACCTCTTCAAGCTAAAGTATCCGAAATCCTTATTATTGACAAAATACTTTTACTATTTTATATTAATGGCTGAACCCCAACCCCATTGATCTTATGAATGATGATGAAAACACACGTCGGATCATTGGTGGGCTGTTCCAGAGTGAGTCTTTTGCTCTTGAAGTAGCCAACCTGATGAAACCACCGCACAAACAGTATAGTCCTGACGATTGGGAGAACATCGCAAAGAGTCTGCCACGCCTCTACGCCGTGGTTGAAGCGGCCGAGATGTCTGTCGCTTTGGGACATGCTTCCACTCTTGTCGAAGCGCTGGAGGAGATGGCCAATGGTCCAAATCCTCTCGACGTTATGAAGATTCTTGCCGACCGTTGCGCCAGGTTGGCATGGCAATCACAACAACCTCTGATTGGCCAAGACCGTCTCAGACGCGACATCATGGGTTGTACATCGGGCAATCTTCCGGATGGTGAGCTCGAAAAGGATGAAGTGCGAGTGAAAGCCACCGCGGAGCTTCTGTTGTCGAAACTGTGAGGACCAAAAACGTCCACAATTGCACGTCTTCACGACCTCTCTTGGAAATCTCTGGGGGAGGTCTTTTATTTACCTCTTCAAGCTCCACCCCTCCTCCAAAAATGCTTCAGCCTTCTTGTACTTCATCTCTTTCTCTTCCCCATCTTTCACTATGGTCACCATCTCATTTCTACCAATCTTCTCTTCTCTAGCTTGATTTGCATTTCCCTTACCACCTTGATCAGTCTTACTACTAATTAGTTGCGCATCTTTCATAGTCTTTTTCAAATTCTCTTCTTCTTTTGCAAAAGCACCAGCTCCAATATTTGGCAAAACAGATCTAATAGTTTCTCTGATACCATCCTGCATTTGATTGAACATTTGCTTGCCTTCTTTTTGATACTCAATCAAAGGATCTCTTTGACCATAAGCACGCAGATTAACACTACTTCTCAAATAGTTCATGGACTCCAAGTGCTCTACCCAAAATGAATCAATAGTTTGCAAAATCAGTCTTTTGACAACCTTTAGGAATTCTTCGTTGCCAAGTAATTCTCTTTTTTCATTAACAACTTTTTCTAAATTAGAATCATTAGAAATTAGATCTATAATTTCTTCTTCTACGATGTCAGAATCGCCATTCAAAACTTTTCGTCTCCTATTGTAAACAGCGGTTCTCTGAGTATTCAAGACATTATCAAATTCCAAAATATGTTTTCTGGAATCAAAATGAAATCCTTCTATCTTTGTTTGTGCACTCTCCAAACTTCTAGTAATCAATCTATTTTCAATGGGCTGATCTTCTGGAATACCAAAACGCCCCATCATAGTCTTGATAGTATCAGAAGCAAAAACACGCATCAAAGAGTCTTCCAATGAAACAAAGAACTGTGTACCTCCAGGATCACCTTGTCGTCCAGAACGACCTCTCAGCTGATTATCAATTCGTCTTGCCTCATGTCTCTCGGTTCCTAACACAAATAGTCCGCCAATATTTTTTACTTCCTCATATTTTTCCTTTTCAAATGGAACACCTCCCAATTTTATATCAACTCCTCTACCCGCCATGTTTGTAGCAATTGTTACTGCACCTTTTCTACCCGCCTGAGCGATAATTTCTCCTTCTCGTTCATGGTTCTTGGCATTCAAAATTTCGTGCTTTACCCCCTCTTGATGTAAAAACTGCGACAAGACTTCATTTTTTTCAATAGAAACTGTTCCAATCAAAACAGGTTGTCCTTGCTCATTTAACTCTTTAACTTTTCTAGCAATAGCTTTAAACTTTCCAATTTCAGTTTGAAAAATCAGATCATCAAGGTCTATTCTTTCGATTTCTTTATTTGTTGGAATAACAATAGTATCTAAACCATAGACTTTGAAAAATTCTTCTGCACTAGTCTTGGCTGTTCCTGTCATACCAGCAAGCTTTGGGTACATTCTAAAATAATTTTGATACGTAATAGATGCAAAAGTCCTAGACTCTCTTTGAATAGAAACGCTTTCCTTGGCTTCAATGGCTTGATGCAGTCCTTCTGACCATCTTCTTCCTGGTTGTAATCTTCCGGTAAATTCATCAACAATAATAATTTGATCGTCTTTGACTACATATTCTTTATCTTTTTGAAATAGCGCTTTGGCTCGCACAGCGGTTTCTAAATGATGAACATATTTAACACCCTTTTCTGTATAAATATTATCGACACCCAACATCTTCTCTACTTTTTCGATCCCAGCTTCAGTCAAGTGAATACCTTTTAACTTTTCATCAACAGTAAAATCTTCTTCCTTATGTAAACTGTTAGCAATTTGAGCAAAGACTTTATAAAATTCTCCGGATTCTTCTGCAGGAGCAGAAATAATGAGAGGTGTCCTAGCTTCATCGATCAAAATCGAATCAATTTCATCAATAATTGCAAAATTAAAATCTCTTTGCCTTAATTTTTGTGAATCATATTCGAGATTATCTCTCAAATAATCAAAACCAAACTCACTATTTGTTCCGTAGGTAATATCCGCCTGGTAAGCTTCTCTTCTTTCGCATGGTCTCAAAAATTCATGAACAACTTTGTACGAACCTTCTTCATCTCTTTCTTGATCTAATTCTTGATGAGTACGGTCGTATAGATAAGAAGCATTTTGTGCAATCACACCGACAGATAATCCGAGGAAATCGTAAACTTGTCCCATCCAGACCGCATCTCTCTGGGAAAGATAATCATTAACTGTTACAACATGCACTCCTTTGCCTGTTAGTGCATTTAGATAAACAGGCAGAGTGGCAACTAGAGTTTTTCCTTCACCAGTTCTCATTTCAGCAATACTGCTGTTATGTATAACCATTCCTCCGATTAACTGCACATCATAATGTCTCTCATTCATCAATCTTTTTGCTGTCTCTCGAACAACAGCAAAGACCTCTGGTAATATCTCTTCCAGAGTTTTGCCTTGACCCAAGAGATCTCTAAAATATTGAGTTTTAGCTCTTAAATCGTCATCAGTCAAAGTATTTACACTAGTTTCTAAATCATTGATTTTCAAAACCTCCTGACTATATTTTTCAAGCTTCTTTTGATCTTCGTTTTTGAAAATTTTAGATAAAAATGACATATATTGTGGGCTTCCATATTAACACAAATCCCCCCAAGGTAAACCTTGAGGGGATTTGCTGATAAAACATTTTTTTATCGCTTCTTTTTTCTTGATACAGCTTTTTTCTTTGGAGCTGCTTTCTTCTTTGTTGTTTTTTTTGCAGCTTTCTTCTTTGTTGTTTTTTTCTTTGGAGCTGCTTTCTTCTTTGTTGTTTTTTTTGCAGCTTTTTTCTTTGGAGCTGCTTTCTTCTTTGTTGTTTTTTTTGCAGCTTTTCTTTTTTTTACTGGCATGTTTTTTGAAAATTTAAAATTATAATCTCGACCACATCTGTATTAATTATCTGATACAAAAAAAGTAAAAACAATTTTTTAAAAAAAAATTATGTGGATAAATAAAAAAATATTTTTTTATTTAAAATGTAAAAGTTAAAAATTATTTTTTATAATTTTTTAAAAGATTAAAATTTTTTTAGTTTGTAATAAGTAGTTTGTAGAATTTTAAAATTATTTGTCGTTCTGAAATTTTATGAACCACATAATCGACCACCTGTCGGTAGACAGACTTAGTCACGTAGAACATAACAAATCTGGAATCCAGTAAGATCTTGAGTAAGTGCCTAAAGTTTAACGAGATCCTGACCGCGTCTGACGCGGCAGGATGACGGAACAAAAAAATAAAAACTCTCCGTTCCTTAACGGTCGACAAGTACTAGCTCCAAAACGAATATCTTTGTGAGTGTAGTTGCCGACCGTTAATGAACCGAGAGCAGTAGAAAGTATAGCAGAATAATATACCCAATATCAAAGTAGTCATAGAAAATAAAATTTATAATGAGTTGAATATAAATTCATTTAGAATTAATCAAGTAACGAAAAAGCCCCTAAAAGGGGCTTTTTCGCAGATATTCGTTAGGTGCTAGTACTAGCACTCACCCAGACACACTATCATAAAACTACACGTATAGCAAGTGATTTCCTTAGTTAGACTTTACTTGCTCAATAAACTTATCCAATGTTGCAGACTGATCTGGGAATCTCTGCTTTGCTAATTCTAATGTTTGTATTGCACTTTCATCATTACCTATTTGATCATAAAAAGCTGCTAGAGATACGTAAGATTGCATATTATTAGGATTTTGATTGATAGCAATCTTCATAAAGCTTTCGACCCTTTGATATTGTTGATTGGCAATAGCTTCGTTGATTAATTTTGTATATTCCTCTGTTTGACCAGCCCTAACTAAAGCTGAGGTATAAACAACCCAAGAATCATCGGACCTAATTTCTTTTTCATAAGTTTCCTTACTAAAAGATACTGCTTTATCAGACTGTCCTGCCAAAGAATAAACTTGGGTCAGTGCATTTCTTATAACATGTTTGTCAGGAGAAATGGAAATGGCTTTCTCTAAGAATAGTTGTGAATTTGTCAGATCGCCCATTTCTGCCAAAGCAACACCTAAAGCAAAATAATACTTGGTATCCTCGGGTGTAAGTTCAATTTGTTTCTCCATTTCACTCAACGCAAACTGTGCAAATTGCTCTCTTGTCTGCGCATCTACATCCAGAGACTTGAAAATTCTAGTTGCTGCAGTCAGAACCTGTATCCGTATCTCAGCAGAACCAAAAGTTTCTTTATCTAGAGACTTTTTTAAATAATCTATATTTTTATTAATACCCTCTTCATATACGGAAGCCATTCTCCCTTGCACAGATTTGAATTGCAGTCCTTTTATTAAATTCTCCGAAGCTGCATAGGCAGGCACATTGACACTATAAAAGATAAACAAAATCGCAACAACAGAGAAAAGACTTGCAATCATTCTTTGATTCTTATCTTCTATTAATGGTTTTACTCTATGATCATGTTGATCAGCAGATTGGTTATAAACATATGCCAGAAAAACAGCGAACAACATATAGCTAACTAACTGGTCAAATACAAATAGATTTTGGAAAAAATATGCTGACAATAATCCTGTTAATATACTTTTCTCTATAGAATCTAACTCTGTTCTTTTCCAAATCAACCAAAGAGTAGCAAATATTATAGATAGATAAGAAAGAAGCCCCAAAATACCACCAGCAACCAGCCAATCCATTATTATATTATGTGCCCTATCAAACCATTGTTCTTGATTGTACATTCGAACATCATAATTTTTATCAAAGATAAGATTGAAATTCCCCTGTCCCCAACCCAACAAAGGTCTCTCTTTGAAACCTTTTCCTGCAATATCCCACACAATAAATCTAGAAAGTGTTGTTTTGTTTTCTAGGGATATTCCAGCAAATCTTTCTAAGACTGGGCTATTTTGAACAAAATCTGACTCTTTAAAAGAAAGAAATAGTCCAACAAAAATAGCAATAGCAACAGCAACAGCAATGCCTATTTGCTTTATATTCTTCTTTTTAGAAACAAATATAGATATCAAAGCAGTCAAAAGAAATCCACCTATTAGTCCCAAAATAGCACCTCGAGTAGCTGTGTGGTAAAGAGTGATAATTTGTAAAACAAATGCTACACCTAAAAGATAACGAAGGGTTTTGTTTTTGTTTTTATAAAATAAATACATTGTAAAAAATATATTTATTAGCATAAAAACTGCTAGATAAGTTGGATTTCCTAAAGTACCATCAAGACGATCCCCTCCATGATGCACACCTAACTTACCAAATAATTGTAAAAATCCATAAAAAGACATTGCGACACTAGAAATAACGGAGGTGCCAAGAAAATAATTCCAAACTTTTTCTCCTCTAATTGTTGTTGCCAACATTATAAAGAACACGTAGATATGAATCAGCCGAACAAAACCATCCATTCTCTCAAAGTTACTCCAGAGTGCTATTGTTTTGTTAACAGCAAACAAATCTGCTAATAAAACAACGATCATAAAGATAGAAAAAGAAAGAAACAACAAATTTTTCTTTGGTAAATAAGATCTATCTATAAAACAAAGAATCAACCAAAGAGCAAAGAGAATCTCTACCACAAACCTAAAGACAAAATCTTTGCCAGATATAAATGGAAAAAATAAGTTGTTATCAACAAAGAATGGGACAAATAATAAAGCGAATAAACCTGTTAAAATTGTATTTTTTAGTATATTGTTGGTTTCTGTCATGGAGTTTAATATAGCAGAGGACAAGTAATAAAAAAAGTTTTTTAGTATATACTTTACATAATTAATGACATATAGATGCAAAACAAAGTAAAAAAAGATTTAAACGAAGCAATAGATAGGGTGGAACAAAAAATAGGCACTGATATGAGGTACGTCATAAAAGGTGGTTTTTGGCTGACTAGTTCAAAAGTCATAACAGCCGTAGCTTCATTGATTACATCAATCGCTTTTGCCAACCTTCTGCCAGAATCAGATTATGGATTTTATAGGTATATTCTCTCTTTTGTTAGTATATTCACTATTGCAACTCTTAGTGGAATAGATATAGCACTAGTAAGATCCATCGGGCAAGGTTTTAGTGGAAGCTTCACAGGTCTATTAAAAACAAAAATAAAATGGGGTTTACTTGGCGGATTACTCAGTATAATTTTCTCAGTTTACTATTTTCTAAATCATAATATCGATCTAGCGATAGGATTTATAATTGTTGGAATATTCATACCGTTTTTTGATTCTTTTTATATTTACATGTCATACCTTAACGGTATAAAAAGATATGACATATACAATAAATATCACTTAATAACAAAAGTATTAGTAGTTATCACTCTACTCTTAACAGTTTTTTATACAAAAAATATTCTCTTCATAATATTTGTATACTTTTTCGTTCATACATTATTAAGAGGGATATTTGCTTTCACCATAATTATAAAAAATAAATTTGAAAGCAAACAGGCAGATAAAGAATTAATCTCTTTTGGAAAACATCTAACCTTCATGAAAATATTAGGGATTATTTCTACTTCCATAGACAAAATACTTGTCTTTCATTATCTAGGCGCTGTAGCATTGGCCGGATATTATGTTGCCTTAGTACCTTTCAAACAAATACAGGGTGTCCTAGGAAGTCTAAACGTATTGGCGTTACCAAAATTCTCTAGTAATAATAATCTGGAGGAGATAAAAAAGACTCTACCAAAGAAAGTTTTAAAATCTTATATATTTATAATTCCAATGATTATCGTCTATATACTTTTGGCTGATTATGCCTTTACTCTGATATACCCCAAATATATGGAGTTTGTAGGAATATCAAAAATTTTCATGATACTTATTATATTCTTCCCCTTAACACTCTTTAATACCGCTCTAACTGCAATGGCAAAAAAGAAGGAGCTGTATTTTCTATCGACATTATCTGCAATTGTCAGAATAGTCTTACTTCTCATATTAGTACCAATGTTTGGATTAATAGGTGCAATTGGATCAATAATAATTACTAACGCCGTCAGCGGTCTTAGCAATGGTTACGTTTTTCTAAAGAAAACTACCGCCTAACATTAAACTCCTCTCTTTAACATTGTGCTATGTATAAACTCTGCGATTTTTCTTGCATTATCTTCATCCGTTGGAAAACCATAAGGTGGTACTAATTTTACTGACTCTCCTTTACCACAACTAGTAATAACAGCGTGTATAAACCATTCCCACTCTGCTTCATTCTTTTTGTAAACATCTTTACCTTGTTCCAAAACTTCCCAAAACAATTCTGAAAAATATGACATTGACTGAACACTATACACCAACCTTGAGTATGAGAAGAATGTGTTACCTATAACAATTACAGGGATTTTTGCCAAAAAAGCTTCCCAACCAGTAGTTCCCAACAAGACACATACGGCTTCGCTATTTAGAATCAGTTCTGTTGCATCAACGGTAGGCCTCAATATCTTTATATTCTTAATTTTAGACAATTCGCGCAATTCAGAAAAAGTAAGATCTCCCGGATTTGTGGGGTGTTCTTTAACATATAAAACATAGCCTTGCGGTAAGTTATTTGCAGTTTCTTTTATTAAAGATTTTTCATTTCTTGCCCAATAATGTGTATTTACAAGATATGAAGTCTCTTCTCCTGAATACATCGGAAAATATACATATTTATCATTGGAATCTGGTTCCGAATATCGAAAGAAATTTTTTGTAATATATTTCCAAACTATCTTTTTATAAAGTCTTTTTCTTCCATGTCTCAATGCTGCCACCTTTATAGGATCAAGCAGCCAATTAGATTTATTGTCATGAAAAAACATTCCAAAGAAATTTTTTAAAGTAGTCATTAATGGTGGAGGCACAAAACGAAGAGTCATCTTTTCTTTAATACTAGATAATCTTTCATCTATAAAATCCTGCACCACTTTTTTCTGATCAGTATTCAACTCTTTAAAGCCTTTCTTGAGTACATCTAGTAACTCAGACCAAACATGACTTTCTCCAACATTATCTAAAGTTACAAATCGATCTCCAGGTCCAATTGCAAATTGAGCCAAAGGTATATTATTCTTTTTACAAAAATTATATACAGTCCTAGTTGAAAATGTAGCTGTTTCCCTAACAATTACATAATCAATCTTATTCTTTTCAAAAAATTTCTCCCAAAATTTATAAGCCAAACCAATAACACGATGCTTCTGTTCTAAATTATGACCAAAGGAATCTGCTAGCTGAACATCCGAATCCCCTATTTCAGAAATCGAAGGTGGACCATATTTTTTATCCAATTCAGCTAATTCTTCCAGAGTGATTTGATCAATTTGATTGAATATATCAGAAATAAAAACACTATTAAAACCAAGGTCACAATACTTTTCGAAAACACTTCTGGTTTTACAAACGAAAACTGACTCGATACCCTGCTCTTTAAAAGCTTTTGCTATTTTTTCAAATAATGGCCATTCTGACGCGTGCTGAACAAAACAAACTTTTTTCATAAATTAAATTTCAATTATAACTAATTTCCAATTCAAAATCGTATTGGCAGTGATTTCTAGATTTTCTCCCCCTTTTGTCCTTTTAGTGTGAGTCTGCAAAACACTCTTACTCTTATTCTCTGGCAAATCTATATCCAATCTCATGTCTACAAACTTCACTTTTTTCGCTCCATTATTTAAACAAAATCTTTTAAAATCTGCCACTGAGTAAGTATTGAGGTAAGTATAAGTCTTGTTGTTATGATCATATATTTTAGTAAAACTTGAAAAGTTGTTATTACTAAATAAAGAAGTAATGTATATTTTTTCCTTTGTTGACTTAATCAGCTCCAAAACAGCATCTTTATAGTCAGGTAGCCATGACAAAGTCTTGTAACTAATAGAAATATCGAAGAATTTTTTATATTTTTTTGATAAATCAAAAAAATTATATTTATATAATTTTATATTTTGATCATCTTTGAATAGATTCTTGGCATACTTTATATTTTCAGCAAGATAATCAATTCCCCAATACTCCTGATTATTATTAAACTCATTTAGATAAAACAATAACCTGCCTTGCCCGCAACCTGACTCCAATATCTTCAAATCTTTTTTGATAAAATCTTTTTTCAAAAAAGAAAACAAATAATCCATTTGTTTTTCATATCTAAAAGGACAAAAATTTTTATTTTTCAAAATACTTTTTTTGTATTCTCTGTTTAGTTCCCTTTCTTTTTTCATTTTTTTAATTCATCAATATTTTCTGCTACTTTTTTGAAAGCCTTAACTACATCAAGTAAATCCGTCTTTGTCATATTTGCATGCATTAATTCGTGAAATGCTAACTTATTATAGTGCAAATCTGCAACTACAGGACAAGTTACCTTTTTATATTTACTCATCAGTTTCTTGTCTCCTTTCCTTCCAACAAACTCTAGAGATTGGAATACTGGCAATTCATACAAAGGTCTAGTATAGCCACTGACAATTTTTACCCCCTCACCAACCCTATTTTCTGTTGGCATTAACTCCGCTTTAACAGCATCAATAAAAACATCCCTAGAAATTCCTGCTTTTTTTTCATCAAAAAGAAAAGGGTGAACATAGAAAGCATGACTTGTGTTTGGTCTAACTTTTGAAAAATTAAGAAACTTAATACTAGATAATTCTTTAGCAAGAAAATCTACATTTTTAATTCTCTTCTGTAACAAAGTCTTTAACTTTTTGATTTGCTGATTAGTGATAGTTGCCTCAATTTCTGTCATTCTAAAATTGAAACCTACCATATTTTGCAAGTCAGTAACTTTTTTAGGACCAACAACAGCTTCCGCATGATTACGAATTAACTGCATTCTCTCTGCATACCTTTTGTTATTTGTAACAATTATTCCACCTTCGCCCGAATGTATATGTTTATGATAGTTTAGAGAAAAAACTCCAATATCCCCCAAAGTTCCTGCGTATTTATTTTTATATCTTGCAAGTGGTGCTTGAGCAGTATCTTCAATTACCACAATTTTGTGTTTTTTAGCAATTTTATTTATTTTATCTGCATCATAAGGTTGCCCAAACAGATCTACCACAATAATAGCTTTTGTCTTCTTTGTAATTTTTTTCTCAACATCCTTTGGATCAAGACAAAAATAATCTGGTTCTACATCTGCAAACACTGGAATAGCTCCATAAAAAAGTGGCGCGGTCGCAGAAATAGACATTGAATATGGAGTAACGATAACCTCATCTCCCTCCTTAACACCCACTGCTCCAAGAGCAGCAATCAGGCCAGAAGTGGCAGAATTAACAGAAATTGCATACTTGGCACCAAACATCTTGGCCCATGCTTTTTCACACTTTTGAACTTCTGGTCCACCATAAAAATCTAGGTGCCATGCTCCCAAAAATCTAGATAATATACCTGACTTCAAAACCTTAGTAACAGCTTTGATTTCTTTATCATCTATCACTTTATACATTGGGAATAGTTTATTTCTAACCTTTTTCCCTCCATTTATAGCTAATTTCTTCATAAGTGTTCTTTTATAATACTGATTATTTTATCTGACGCACCCTTAACAATATCGATTTCTATGGGATGATATTCTGATTTGAAAACCATATTCTCTACCTGGCTCTCCAACTCTTCTTTATTTAAGACAGATTCAACTCTTCCAAATCTACTCAAGAAAAACGGATCCCTTTTCTTCAATCCTATTTGTATACTCATAATAGGCTTATGAAACAAAATAGATTCTAATAGAAACATAGAAGACATTCCTACCACTAAATCTGCAGCAGATATAATTTCTTGAGAATTTAATTCATCACTCAAAAATACATCAATGTTTGCTGGAAAATCTAAATTATTAATAGTTTTTTGTAGCAGATCAATGTCATCTCTAGGATGAGGTCTGACCAAAATTTTTAATTTCTGATCTTTATGTTTTTTATCTAATTCAACAACAGTTTCAAGAAACGCTTTTAGAATATCGCCTTGGTTGTATCCTAGCTCTTCCTCAATTTTTGGCGCCGATTTAATTGATTCTGAAGCAAATACAATTAATTTTTCATCATTTACTCCTAAGGTTTCTTTATCTTGTTTTATTGAATTGAGGTCAATATCTTTATTTCGCAGCGCAACTGTCTCAAAATATGGTTGTCCAGTTACCCTGACAACATCGTCTGGCACACCTTCTTCAATTGTTTCCTGTTTTGAAAATTCATCCATCGTACAAATAGTGTCTGGATAAACAGGTTCTGCGTTTTCGATATCTTGTCTCACATATCTCTTTTTGTAATTCATCCAATTATCTATTATAGAAATTGTTTTTATATTCAAATCTTTTGCAACCTCAATCATGATTCTCTCTGTTTCATCTTCAAAACTAGAGCCCAAGACTAATACTTTGTAACTTTTGCCCTCTAAAAATTTTTTTATATTTTCTCTATCCACAAGACCGATTTCTTTCAAAATATCTTTTCCCTTAATTCCAGATTCTCTATATTTATCTAAAGCAAAATCCTTTCCGTACAAATCAAAAGTATTGTCATTTTCCTCTACTACTTTTTTATACACTGGGATTATGCAGTTAGCTGCTCCTGGGTCTCGTGAAAAAAATAATATATCTGACATGTTTATTTATTTAAATTAAAAATTATATCTTGAGTTTTTATGGCACTGGCAACATCTGATAAATTGTCAGCTCTATTATTAATCAAGTTGTATATATTATCGACTGCATTATATAAGGATTTATTCAACTCGGTTTTTATATTTTCTTCGCAAAAAAGCTTTTTATAGCCACTAAATACATCGTCGTCTTTTACTATAAATATTTCGACATCAAAACCATCGTTGGAAATTCTAATTCTCCCTTTTTCAAAAAATAAATCTATTTCAAAAACTTTATACTTTCTTGAATCCATTACATTCAAAGTAATATTCTTATTTTTAGCAGTTGTGAAAAGAACAGAATAACTAGGATCTTCTTCGCTATAATCTGTAATGTGAGACAAAGCTTTAGATTCTTGAATTTCAAGACCAAAAAATAACAATAGATTTATTATGTGTGATGAGTTGTGCACAAAACCTTTGCCATACCAACAATTCCCCACTTCAAATTCTCCATATTTGCCAGCAATGATATCTTCCCTAATCTTCACAAATTCAGGAACAAATCTTCTAGAGTAATTAACTACAAAATTATTTTCTGAAAAATAATTATTTTCAGATACTTTTTCTAATTCTTCTTTAGAGACCACTAGTGGTTTTTCTAATATTCCATTCTTAATATTGAATTTTTTAATTTTCTCTAGAAAATCAAAGTGTAGATTATCTGGCACACAAAGAGAAACAACATCAACCTTAAAATTTTCTAAAGATTCTTCAATACTTACAAATGTAGGTTTTTTCCATTTATCAGAAGCTTTTTTGGCCACATCTTTATTATTCTCAACAAGACCAATTAGATTGAAACCAGGGTGCGTTTCATAAGCTTTAGCATGAGTTAAGACTGATTGGCTTTCCAGATCATCAAAATCAGAACCAATTTTACCGGCACCGATTATAAGAGCATTTAATTTTGTTTGTTCTGTACTCATAAATTTTTAAAGTAATCTATATTCTTTAAATCATTTTCTAAATTACCATCTTTCTTTGGAACTTCAAAAGCAATAAAACATTCACCATCTTTAAATGTTTCTTCCAATTTACTCTTTGTCCATTTCACATCAAAATCTGCTTCCCATACATCAAGATGTTCATTGACTGGATTACTCTTTTTGCCACCAGAAATATGAAAATAAAATGGCTTAAATTCTTCTAAGCACTCTGTTATAAATTGCTCATAATCTTTTTTTTCATACACAGAAGATTTGAAAGCTTTCTCAAAATCAAAACACATTTCTTTCATGGCTCTAATCTCTCTTAATGATTCTAGATTATGAAATGACATTTCGTTATGTAATAAGTCCAAAGAAGACATATTTTCTAGCAAAATTCTATCGTTATCAATCTTTTCCAATTCTTGTTTGAAAGTTTCAATAGTGTGTCCAATACCAGTATGCAAAATAATATATTTACTCTTTAAAAAATCTGCTAGTTTTAGAGTTTCGTTCCAAATATTTATTTCTGTTTCTGTAATTTTAAAAATATGAAATCCATCATCATGGCAAGCATGTATAGTTGTCGGAACATTTTGAAAAACTTTTAAACTTTCAAAATCTAATTCAATATTTGGATTATGATAAACCTCAATAAAATCTATGTCTTTATTCTTATAAAGCTCCAAGGCTTCATTAAACCAATCTGTATTATTACTCCAAATTTTTAATCCGTACTTAATCATATGTTTATTTTATCTAATGCAACAGCAGTAACTTCAGCATAAACAGGGTAAAGTTCATTATAAACTTCAATAACATTTTTACTTTCAATTTCTTTAAAAATTTCGGCCACAACTTCACCTTCATCAACCTCTTCTGTCATATAATGTACAGCCACAGAACCTTTCGTTTCCCCGTCCTCTAACATTCTACCTATAGGATCAGCTCCTTTATATTTATACAAACAAGGATGTACATTAACAGATATGAAATTATCAAGAATTATATTTTTAATAATTCTACGACCATGACAGCAGAAGAAAGTTTTTGCTTTCTTTTCTAACATTTGATTTGTAAATTCTTCAGTATTCAAAACAGGTGGACCAAATAAATCAATACCAATATTTTTAGCAAGCGCAATTATACCCTCATCATCTGAAACTACAGCGACAACTTCATAACCCTTAGATAAAATAGTTAATAAGCTCAAAAGACCAGAAGCTCTGGCCCCATAAAAAATTATTTTGTTTTCTTTTGTATTAATGGCCATAAAATTGGATTGCCTTTTTTGATATTTTTATTTGCCACAGAACCTAAAACTTTTTTTAATTCTGTTGGAGGAAGTCCGTAACCAGGCCTTATTACTCTAATATTTTTACGAGTAATTTTTTCACCTTTTTGTATATCTTCCACAGCAAATATTGATCTTCTAAACACTACATTATTTTTTTCGTTTTTTCCAATTTCATAACTAACCTTACCCAAAGCCAACTCAGTATCTCTAATCTCTTTTACTAATTGCTTAAATTCTAATGGTTCTAAAGAAAATTCTGCATCTGGACCACCATCCGATCTCTTTAAGGTAATGTGTTTTTCTATAACACATGCCCCCTGTGCAATAGCAGCAATAGTTGCAGTGTGACTTATAGAATGATCAGAAAGTCCAGAAAGAACCTTGAATGTTTTTCTAATATCAGAAACTGTGCGAACATTCATATCTGCCAATTTGGCTGGATAAGCACTAATGCAATGCAAAACTACAATATTTTTTGACCCCGCTCTCTTTAAAGTTTTTATTGCATTTTCTATATCATCTTTTGACGCAAGGCCTCTAGAAATTATTACTGGCTTCTTAGTCTTACCTATTCTTGCAAGCAATTCCAGGTCTTGAATTTCAAAAGAGGCGACTTTATATAGAGGAACTTTCATTTTTTCTAAAAAATCTACCGCTGTCTCATCAAAAGGCGTAGAAAAACAAATTAAACCTTTCTTCTCTGAATATTTTTTTATTTCTTCTTGCCATTCCCAAGGTGTGTATGCCTTTTTATACAACTCATAAAGATTTTTACCCTTCCAAATATTATTAGATTTAATCGTAAAGTATTTATTGTGAACATCTATTGTTAAGGTGTCTGGTGTGTAAGTTTGAAGCTTAATAGCATCTGCACCAGATTTTGCGACAGCATCCACTATTTTTTTTGCCTTACTAAGTGAGTGATTGTGATTGCCCGACATTTCGGCAATAATAAAAGCTGGATGACCATCTCCTATTTTTCTATTCTTGATTTTGAAATCCATATTAAATTTCTTTTTCTTCAGCCTTTTTCCAGTCTGCTATTTCATCAATATCAATATGTTCTCCCTCTTCCATAACAACAAACTCGGTATTATCCTCGCTGACTAAAAGGTTTTGGTCCATTAAAACATTTCTTCTGGAAAAATACATTGCGCCATCTTCTCTGTATAAAGGTTCATAATACTGCCTATTTACTCTTTCTTTTGGGTGTAACGGCAAATAATTTCCCCCTTCTTCATTTCTCCAAAAACGCCCCCAGTCTTTAACCACACTCAAAACACTGTCACATTTTGTATTTTCAAACAAATCTAAAGCTTGTTCTACTCTTTCTTTTTTCAGAAAAGGGTTTGTGGGGTAAAGAATTAACACCACGTCAGGCCTATATCCCTCTTCGTTTTCCAAATATTCTATACAATGTCTAATCACAGGCAATGTAGTTGTTTCATCATCACATAATTCCATAGGTCTTTTAAAAGGCACTTCGGCACCATGTTTTTTTGCGATCTCTGCTATTTCATCATCGTCTGTAGTCATTACAACACGGTCTATTCTGTCTATTGATTTTGCCAAATCAATTGGCCACGCCACTAACGGTTTTCCATGTAGAGGTAAAACATTCTTTCTCGGGATAGATTTTGAGCCACCCCTCGCAAGTGCAATTGCTATAACTTTTTCTTTCTTATTATTTAACATGTTTGAAAAAATCTTTTATTAACTTGGATATAAAGACTACATGCACCTCTTCCATCTGATAATGCAAAGGTATGGTAATGCAAGTCTTGTGATACAAATCTGCATTTTCTAACTTGGTATTTCCATAACCATTCTTCTTGTAAAAAGCATGGGAATAAACATTTGGATAGTGAATATTTGTACCAACACCATTTTTATTTAAAAATTTAATTAGCTCATCACGATATTTTGGATTTTTAACCTGTATTACAAAGATATGCCAAGCAGATTTAGAATTTTTAAACTCTTCTGGCAGAATAATATTTCTCTCGTCTCTTAGTTCTTCTTTATATAAATCTGCGAGTTTTTTTCTCTTACTTACAAACTTATTTAACTTTTTCAACTGACTCAATCCGAGAGCTGTCTGTATGTCTGTAATCCTATAGTTATAACCTAGTTCTACCATTGAATTGTAACCTTTTTTGTCTTTTTCTATTCCGTGAGATCTTAACTTCAACAATCTTTCATAATTTTTTTTATCATTAGTACAAACAACTCCTCCTTCTCCCATGGCAATATTTTTTACTGGATGAAAACTAAAAATTGTCATGTCGGATTTTAATGAACCAATTTTCTTTTTCTTATACTCACCTCCTAAAGAATGACAAGCATCTTCTATAACTTTTAATTTGTACTTCTTGGCTATTTTTAAAATAGATTCCATTTCGCACGGATGTCCCGCAAAATGCACTGGCACAATTGCTTTTGTCTTTTTAGTAATTAATTTTTCTATTTTTGATTCATCTATATTTTTTGTATCTAACCTAATATCACAAAAAACAAGTTTTACACCTAAAGCTATTAGCATGTTTGTTGTAGCAACAAAAGTATTTGGTGTTGTTATAACCTCATCACCCTTTTTTAGTCCCGCTGTAATATAAGCAATGTGAAGCGCAGATGTACCACTACTGACTGCTACAACATATTTAACACCACAATATTTAGCAATTTCTTCTTCAAATTTTCTAACTGTAGGACCTTGTGTTAGGAAATCAGATCTCAAAGTTTTTACAACAGACTTAATGTCGTCTTCATCTATAAAATGTTTTCCGTAGCTTTTTATTACTTCTTTATTATTTTTTGGATATCTTTTTCTTTCAGCCATTTTTTGTTGGTATCACTAGTATATGCAAAATCTTTTTTCAAAACCTTACAAACTCCTTTCTTATACTTATCTTTAAATAAGTCAGTTCCCACAGTCACAGGACAAATGACAAAGTAATCTCCTAAGTCTAAACCTCTGGAAGATTCTTCTGTAGTAATAAGTGATTCATGTATTTTTTCACCAGGCCGAATCCCAACAACTTTAACTCTTCTGTCTGGAGCAAGTGCACCGAATAAATCTGAAACTTTCATAGAAGGTACTTTTGGAATAAATATTTCTCCACCCTGCATATTAGTTAAAGCATATGTTACAAGTTCAAAACATTGATCCAAAGTAATCCAGAATCTGGTCATGTCTGGATGAGTGATACCTAATGGTGAGTTATCGTTCGAATTCAAAATAGTTTCTACAATACTTCCACGACTTCCAATAACATTCCCGTATCTAACAGCACTCAATTTTGTATGAGCATCTCCAGAATACACATTACTTGCTACAAAAAGTTTTTCGGCACACATTTTTGTTGCACCATACAAATTAACAGGCGCAGAAGCTTTGTCTGTGGAAATTAACAGAACATAATCAACTCTTTGATCTATGGCTGCATTTAGGACATTTTGACTACCTTCGACATTAGTTTTAATCGCTTCCATTGGATTGTACTCCATAGCAGGAACTTGCTTCAAAGCAGCAGCATGCACAACAATATCTACCCCATGAAAAGCTCTTTGTAATCTAGACAAATCTCTAACATCTCCTAGAAAGAATCTGATTCTCTTATCATTTTGAAATTCTTTTTCCATCTGAAATTGCTTCAGCTCATCGCGACTAAAAACAATAACTTTTTTTGGCTTATGTTTTGTTAATAAAAAATTAATGTAATTCTTACCAAAAGAGCCCGTCCCTCCTGTGATTAAAATAGTTTTATTTCTATAAATAGACATGTCAATGAATATACACTCGTTGACGCTATTTTTCAAGCCAAAGCCAAAAACGCTTCTTGTCTGGGTCTTGTGTTTTTAATACATTAAAACCAACACTTTTAACCATATCTATCGCCTCCTGTTCTTTAAAGACAGGGCCGTAGAACCATTGCCATTTAAATGGTTGATGACCTCCCCTAATCTGTATCTTAGCAACACCACCCTTTTTCAGAGATCTAAAGATTTCTTCAAAATTTTTCTTTACAACCTCTTTGCTGGGCATATGCTGAAAAACTATATACGAAAATATAAAATCAAAAAACTCATCGTTAAAAGGAAAAGATACTCCGTCTGTGGCTTGAACCACAACATTATGTAACTGAGACAAACGCTCCTTGGCTTTTTCTACCATCACTTCCGAAATATCTATACCATATACATTTCCAAAGTGTGGAGGCATGCATTCTTCAAGCCGTCCAACCCCGCACCCTATATTCAAAACTTTTTTGTCAGAAAAATTTCCTAATTTACTTTTGACAATATCATCATTCTCAATGTGCTCTTTGTAATTTTCATCTCCTATCTCTTTAAATTGCTTCTCGTCAATACAAAACCTTTTTTTTACTAACAACGTAGTACATAGCATTTTCTTCAGCTAATTTGTTCCATTTGCTTTTAGAAGATTGGATAGATTCTTCTAGCCAGAGCTTGCTCATCAGTTTAGCTATTGCATTATGTATTTTATTTATTATTCTAGATATCATATTCCATATATACTACGAGATATAAATTATGAAAGCAATAATAATGGCTGGCGGACCCTCATCCCGACTAAGACCTCTAACAAAATATATTCCGAAATGCATGTTGAAGGTAAACATACATGAGGACACCACAATTATAGATACCCAGATTATAATGCTTAATCATTTTGGTATTAAAGACATTGTAGTAGTCACAGGATTTGCCGCAGATAAGTTAAAGAATCATCTTTCTAAATATAAAGGTGTAGTAAATATAAAATTTGTAAATAATAAAAAGTATTTAGAAACATACCCTGCTTATGCATTTTGGTTAACAAAAAAATATCTGAACGATACCTTTATTTATCTCAACGGTGATGTTGTATTTCATCCAAAAGTTCTGCAAATGATCATCAAGTCAAAAAAGGATTCTGTTACTGCTATCAAAAAAGCAAGTTGGGATGCCGAGGAGGTTAATGTAATCACCAATAAAAAATCAGAAATTATAGAAATAGGAAAACATATCAGTAAAGAGTTGAGCTCAGGAGAATTCGTTGGGGTTACAAAAATTGGTAAAGAATTTGGCAAGAGATTTATAAACGCATTAGATTATTTCAAATCTAAAAACGAAAACAGAAGATTTGCCGCCGATGCTATAAATTTAGCTATTCAAAACTGGGGTGGGAAAATACATGAGATCGATATGACAAAGTGGCCTGTAGTAGAAATAGACACAATAAAAGACTATAATGAAGCCAAAAAATTTTGGAATTCTATAAAAAATGACTTCGAAGATATTAACACTAATTGACATAATCCTGAGCCGAATAATATTTTGGTTATCCTTTCTTGTACCTAAGGATAAAAATACCTGGATTTATATAGGTTGGCATCATACCCTAACCGGAGAAATATTTGCTGACAATACAAAGTATCTATTCCTATATACTTCACAGAATCATCCGGAAATAAAAAATGTTTGGATTGCGAAAGAAAAAGCTTTAGCAAAAACTCTTAGAGAAAGAGGTTATCTGGCCTATTATCAAAATAGCCCAAAGGCAATATGGTATTCACTGAGAGCTGGCTACACTATTATTGATGCCTATTTAGCTAGAAATAATTTTAGATATTCTGGAGGGTCAAAAGTAATACAGTTACTACATGGAAAGGGATTTAAAAAAGAAGGATATTCAAAACCTCAATTAAAAAAACAACATGTAATATTTGGTCCATCTCAATTTGCATTAGACCTTCTGCCAGATTCCTTCAAAGAGGGAGCAAGGACATTTATTGCTGGTTATTCTAGAAATGATGTGCTATTTATCAATATGAAAGATTCTGATATTGGATCTGATTTGGAAATGTTAAATAAAATAGAAAGTATTAAGTCCAATAACCCAAACACAAAAATTATTCTATATGCCCCAACATACAGACGAGGTAAGCCAGAATTAAAATTAGAAGAAATGTTAGATATGGAAGATATACTGCCTTGGCTAGAAAAAAATAATTACTACCTATTAATAAGCTTACATCCAAAGTATAGAAGACAGACCAGAAGAGACTTCAACGAAAGGATACTGATGGTGCCAGATTGTGATATATATCCAGTTTTAAAAAAAGTAGATATTCTTATCAACGATTACTCATCATCTTTTTCTGATTTCCTATTATTAAAAAGACCGATAGTATTCTATCCATTTGATCGAGAAAGCTACGAAAAAGACGAAGGATTTAACATAGATTATGATCAATATGCTCCGGGACCAAAAGCGTACTCCACCGAGGAACTTATAGTTGCCGTAGATCAAATATTGGACAATGATCAGTTTATGTCCAAAAGAGAAAAAGTTACTGACGCCTATCATCAATTCAAGAACGACAAAAGTTCTCAAAGAATTTCCCAAATATTAATTGATAACCTCAAGAAATAAGTCTTCGTATTTTTTGACAGTATTACTAATATCAAAACTTTTTGCGGTCATTTTGATATTGGACTTCAACTGACCTGAATCAATAGAAAATATATCTGCCATTGTTTGGACAATATTATTGACATCATATGAGATAAAGAAACCATTTTGACCTTCTCTTATAAACTTATCCGGTCCAGCTGTTTTTGTACTCAAAACTGGCAATCCACAAGCCATAGCTTCTATATGAGAAATACCAAAACCTTCTATCAATGATGTGGAAATAAAAATATCTGACATTGCTAAATATGGAATGACATTTGATTGAGAACCAAAGAAAATAACATTGTCATTTATCTTTAAATCTTTTGTTAAATCTTTCAATTTAGTTTCCAAACCTCCTCCACCAACAATTAATAAATAACTGTCACTATCTTTTTTAAGAAACTCTGAAAAAGCCTCAATTATTAAATTGTGATTTTTCTGATGCGTAAGTCTAGCAACATTTACAAAAACTTTAGCTTCGCCAGAAATACCATATTGCCTTCTTAAGGCTACTTTATCTAAACTATCAGCTTGTTTTTCTATACCAAAAAAATCAATACCGTTATGTATAGTTATAAATTTTTCTATGGGTATATTTTCCTGCTTTGAAGTGAAATCAACTACAGTTTCTGAAACTGCAACAATTTTGTAAGTATATTTAGCCAAAAATCTATCAATAGCTCTCTGAAAAAAGTTCTTCCAAGTATAAGTATTATGTTCATTGATAATACATTTATATTTTAGAAAAATTGATAATGCTCTAAAAACTGTATTGCTAAAAAAGAGATGCGACCAGACCATATCTGGCTTTAACTCTTTCAAAAGATAATATAATTTTTTCCACGATGAAATATCAAAAAAACCTTTAAAATTTAATTTATGGATTTGAATATTTTGAGGAATAAGATTATAAAAATTACCTTTATTATTAAATTGCATCAAGGTCACTACATGAAACTCAAACTTATCGTGATCAAATCGTTCTAAAAGATCTGAGATTAATTTTTGAGCTCCCCCAATAATAAAATCATTTATACCTATTACAACTTTTATTTTTTTAAATGAATCTCTTTCCATATCCTATTTCTCCCCCATAAAAACATATCCCAAAGGATATCTCTCTTTAGCCTTTGGCCTTAACTTTAAAAATAGATAGTCCATACATGCATAGAATGGATATACAAACACTCTACACACTTTAGGTATAGATAAAACAATATTATTAAAATTGGCCAAAAAAGGACCTCCTCCCACTTCTTTTATTTCTATATGGATATATCCCGCTTCCTTCAAAATCTTTCGTAAAGATTCTTTCGTATACCTAAAGTAGTCATGAGGATCAGGATGATATTGAATCAAAAATGGAACAAAACCAATAAGCTGGCCAGACGTCTTCAAAATACGATAAGTTTCTCCAACCACATGCCTATAATTATAAATATGCTCTAACAGATTAAACATTAAAACAAAATCGGTGGAGTCATCATCAAATGGTAAATTATCAGTTTCTAGATCTAAAGTGATACCCTCTTGATTTTTCAAAGACAAATCAACAGGAGTGACATTAGCGTTTGTTGTACTTTTAAAATGTTTAAAATATTCTGGACTTCTGCCCCCACCAACATCAACAACCTCACCTGAAATAGAAAAAGTTTCCAATGCTTGATGCATCTTTGTTCTCAGTATTGTCTTCCCTTGCCAAATAGATTTTAAAGTTTCCACCATACTATTCTAAAATACTAATCAACTTACTAACAAGTATCTCTAGACTTTCATTCTCAATAACATAACTTCTATTACTAAGCCCCACACTATTCTTCTCATCATCAGAAAGCTTCAATGCATATTCTAGTTTATCAGCAAAATCCTCAGCATTATCTTCTTCAAAAATAAATCTAGGATCTATTGCTTCAGCAAAAGCAGAGCTAGAAACTACTGCTGTAGATTGGCAGGCCATTGATTCTAAAACAGTTTTATCGTAATTTCCCTTTGCTGTCATATTGACAAAGATAGTATGTCTAGAAAAAATATCTGGTGTCTCAAAGTTTGATACTGAATTTTTGAAAGTAATGAGATTTTCTAATTCATAATCACGAACCATGCTCTTTAATTCTTCCTCATAACTTTCACTACCGGGAGACGACCTACCATACATATCTAACACAAAGTCAATATTCCTATTCTTGAGAATTTTTAGTGCTTCTATCAATAAATGGACTTTCTTAATTCTATCCAATCGACCTAAATATAAAATTGAATTATTTATCTTTTCAGTTGAATTTGAAGTAAATAGACTCGTATCAATACCTGCTGACATTCTGATTGATCTTTTGCTATTAGCTGTAAAAGCGTAAGGAGAAGTATGAAAAACAAAGTGACATAAAAACATCGCCAGCTTCGTTAGAAATGTTCCGCTAGTGTGGTTATACCACATTGATATTTTTTTATTCTTTAATTTCCAAAACAAAGACCCAAGTAAGACATACTCTTGATTCATATGCACAAAAACAGAATCATAATCCAAAGAAAGAATATATTTATAAAATCTCCAAATATATTTTAATTTTGACTTTCCGTCTTCTTTCCCTAAAGAAAATACCTGTACATTACTTGGTAAATCATATTCTCCCTTTTCTAGACAAATAACATTTACTTGCTCAACGCTCGACGCAATCTTCTCAATCCAGTTATGGAAAAAGCCAAGTATTGGATCACTCCTATTTACCTTTTGTGTAAAAATTAAAAGTTTCATTTCAAAATAAATTATCTAAATCGACATCCTTATCAACATCAACAAAATCTATATGTTTGGATCTCAAATATTGTTTTATTTCTTGGAAATTGTGTACAATCACCTCTTTCCAGTTTTCCAAATATTTATAACCCAATCTATTCCGTATATTTTTACTATGATTGTATCTCTGGAAACAACCATTCTCCTCTCTACTTAATATGATAACTTTGTCTGGTATCTCCACGTGATGAAATGCTTTTTCAATCTCATTTTCATCTAATTTTGTTTCGTAAAACGAAAGTATTCTCTGGAGCCACCCTTCATCAACTATATTATATTCGTCCACTTCTAAAAAATCTTTTCGGTATAAATCAAAAAGTAAAGATACTTTAAACCTGACTAGTGATAAATGCCTAACCTTGAGAGATTCGGTAAAAATAGTTCGTAACCAAAATAGTTTATGTCCATGAAAATTACTTTTGGCAAAAGAAAGATTTATCTGATTGCTTTTAATTCTGCGAAAAAGAGAAGTTTTGCCTGAACCTGGCAATCCAAATAATTCAACTATTTTTTTATCGCTTTTGTAAGACATAGGTATAACTTTCAGTAGCCCAATCCCAAACCATATTATACCAGCGACTATTTAAGATTAATCCTAATTTAAATAATATATTAAAAATAAATCTAGAGATTGCAAAACGCGATTTGACTCTCAAAGTTGTAGGGTAAATAGCGACAACACTAAATCCAGCACCTTTTGCTAAATCTATCATCTCTCTCATACTTACTTGTCCAGAATGTAGCAATTTGTTTTGAGAAACACTACTGACATAATTAACATTTTTTGTAGTAATAACTGCAAACGCATTCTTCTCGATCATTTTATACATCTTGAATAATGCTTGTTTTTTATCATGAAAATATTCAAAACATCGAATAGCAAATAGGACATCGTATATATTTTGTGGATCATATTTCAGAAAATCTGCCTGAACATAATGAATATTTCTGCCACCAAATTTATGTTGCAAACGTTTGATCATTTCATCAGACTGTTCTACGACATTGTATGAGTCTGATTTTTCTATAAAAAATTTTGTCCAAGCTCCATCCCCAGGACCAATCTCTACTGCATTTTTAAACTTTAGACCATCAATGATTTTCCCTAATGTAGCTTTTGTCTGCTCATAATCAAATCGAGATTCTGTGTTTCTGTTCCACCTAAATTCAGAATAATCATCCTCCAAATTTTCCATGGACTTATCATAATAACTCTTTACATAATCTGAGTTTAAATTCAGGGAACTATTCGGAGTCAAAGTCAAAAACACATGATACCTATCAAGAACAGGTCTTTCTTCTTTTTGAATATTAAAAGATGTTTTCAAAGATTTTCTAATTCGATAAATTGGAAACTCGCCATTATCTATTTCCCAATAGTGTTGCGTGGAGACGGCAAAACCTGGAAATCTCAGTGGTATATCAAAAGCTAATCTCAAGTAATCTTTATGCAATAAGCTTCGAATGCCTGGGAATTTAAATATAAATTCAAAAGAAGTCATTCTATACGGAATCGAAATGATAACTTTATTTTTTGAAATCTTTTTCAATTCTGATAATACAGGTTCAAAATATTTGTATTCAATATGTTCCAAGACTTCGAATGCAACCACCAGATCAAATTCATCCAAAGAAAATGGTAGATGCCTAACATCGCCCACTACATCTGGTTCTAGATCTGCATCAATGTCAAAAGTGACAATTTCATAATTTGGATTTTTTTTCAAATAATCAGAAACTACCCTATCCCCCGGACCAATAAACAAAATCTTCCCTTTATCAAGATTTTTACGAATAGTTCTGATTTGATAGAAATATGAAATAAAACGCTCAAGAGTGAGGTATTTGTCCTTAAAATAATAATCGCTGTCCACTTGCTTGCCCATAGTATCGTCTTTTGAGAACCCATAATACCATCATTTTCAGAATATACGAGCCCTAAAATTATAAGCTAAACATAGAAAGAATCCTTAAATTTCTCTAAGTATTGTTCCTTTGTAAGTTTAAACTTATCAATTTGTTGCTTAGCATGATTACCCAAAGTCTTTCTATACTCGGAATCTTCCAGTAGATGTAATATTTTTTTTACAGATTCTTTTTTATTCTTTGAGATAACAATGACTGAATGATCAGGGGTTAAAATTTCACCAATCAAGCCAACATCGGTAGAAACAATTGGTAATCCAGCGTCTGCTGCTTCAAACAGAGATAGCCCGTACCCTTCATATTCAGAAGTTTGAATAAAAATATCAGCATGCTTGAAATAAGTCTCGACAGTATCGACCCAAAACATATTTACATTATGGGCTAGTCCAAGTTTATTAACTTTTTTTATAATAATTTCTTTTTGACTACCTTCGCCCAAAATTGTCAGACCAGCGTTTGGATACTGCTTTTTTATTTCTGCAAAAATATCTAAAAGATAAAGAATATTTTTTTCTCGTTCTAATCTAGAAACAGCTAAAAAATTTATTTCAAAATTCTTAAAAATTTCTGGAGAAAAGTAGCTTTTGGAAAAAGTATTTTCATCAGAGACAATTTTATTTCTAAATATTGGTAAAATTACTATCTTTGACACTAGCTTATAATCCTTTTTCAAAATTGAATCTTTGATTCTTTTTGAAACCACCCTTATACTATCCGCTTTATTCAAAAGGCTTTCTACTATCTGTGATCTTAACTTATTTATAAAACTCAACTTTATAAAATGCTTAGAAAAAATATCGGTGTGAATCTGTAACTGAAATTTAGATTTGAAATGCTTAGATATTTCGTAAGCTACTAGAGAAGTTTCTGGTCCGTCGCCAGAGACATAAATTGGCCTATCTAGCTTTCTCGCCATTCTGATAGCATCAGTAATATAAAAAATCTTATAGAATGAATTTGTTGGATACACTCTAATGTTAAAAGCCAAATCAGTAACTTTTAATTTGTGACTTTTTTTAGAAAAAACAATAACATCAATCTGTTCAAATAATTTTCCATATTCAATCATTCGACTAGCTACAGCACTGTCCTTATCAAATATTTTTCTGTCCATTGAAATAAAGAGAACTCTCATATTAATATTTTAACTAAATTTTCTATAAGCTTCTCCTTGCTAAACAACAGAGAACGTTCATGAGCACTTTCCCCAAATTGCAAAGCCAAATCGTAATCAGTCAGTAATAAAGATATTTTCGCTTTTAACTGTATTTTGTCATTAGGAGCAATAAGAAATCCATTCTTTCCATCTTCAACAATCTCTGGGATATTGCCAATATTAGTCGAAATAATTGGTAAGGCCATTTGCATAGCCTCAACAATTTGGAACGAAAAGCTTTCAAAAGAAGTATTGAGCACAAACAAGTCAGCAGCAGATAAATACTTAAACATAATTTCTCTATCAACTTTGCCAGTCAATATGATGCTTTTTTCTAACCCTTTTTCTTTTACCAAATCTTTTAGTTCTTGCTCTTGTTCTCCATCACCAAGAATATATAAAATTAAATCTGGAAATTCATAGCTTAAACTTTCAATAACTTCAATCAGTTCCTTAAACCCTTTCCATGGTAACAATCGTCCTGCAGATATAATTACCTTTTTTTCAGATGAAATATTTAAAGCATTTCTAGAATCAGTTTTATTATAGTCATTTTTATGTATCTCAATTCCATTGTATATATGCCTAACTTTACTCTCTGGCACTCCCCAACCGATAACGAGCTCTCGGAAATATTTGCTAGGTGTTATTACTTGATCAGAATTTTTTGCAACAAAAGTTTGAATTTTTTTTAGTAGTTGGATGCTAAAGCCATATTTCTTATTTTGAAAATCATCAATAGAATCTTTTACACCAAAACGATTGACTGACTGTTCCCAAGCATAATCTCCCGCTATTCTAATAAAAAATTTCTTGCCAGTTAATTTACAAAAAATCAATGTTGGCAATCCAACTGAAACCGGGTCTTGCGCGAAGACAATTTTTGATCTTTTGGCAACTGAGAATAATTTTAGAAAAAAAGTAAGGTGACTAAGTCCTTTCGGCAAGTGACGAACTTGATCATAAGATAATACAGACACATCAATACCTTGCTTTGGTAAGTTATCGAAAAGTAGCTTGGAATAAGTGGCTGGACCACCTATAGAGGGTGGGTAAATACCTGTAGCAATAGTTATTTTCATGTATTTAGATATTACCTTTGGCGTAAGTTATAGGCAAGCCAAATTAGAATATGACACTTAGTATATAGAAGAACAAATCTAAATTCTAATTCATACAAGCTTTACTTTTTCTCTCTTTCTGATAGTTTCATTTAAAAACCCGTTCCCAAAATTTATTCCAATGAAAATCCTTTTCGACTTTTTGGATACACAATGTGTCATCTATTTCTATCCATTTGACACTTGGGTAGAATTGACAAAATTTATAATCACGCGATGGGTAGCATACACCTTTCTTATTAGTCTCCCGTTGATTGTGATTATCGATCTAATAACGGTACTCTTGAAAAAAGAAATTCCGTTTGTCACAAAAGTATTCTTGATTGTAAGCCTTTGGACATTTCCTTGGACAATCAAGCAAGCTTTCGACTACTCCATCATCATTTGGGTGCCTGCTCCCGTAATCCAATAAAGCAGGTCTTTTTATCTAAATAAAGTTAACTTTCTAAAAAATCTCCATAATAGACCCACCCTGGGTGGGGGCTTACCACTTACCCCGAACCAGAGCAAAGCTCAGTTCGGGACGGGTCTCGCACCGTTTAGTCTTTGACTAAACTGGTGCGAGGGCCTCTTTAAGTTTAATTATAAAAACTGCCAATAAAGTTACATTAAAGAATGTTTAAAATATTTATGAAATTTTAATTACAAATTTAGAAAAAAAGAGAGCCACGGGATTGAACCGGGCTTCTTCGAAATGGTTGGTGATTCTCACGGTCTCCTCCGAACAATCTTTGCCAGCTGTTTTGAGGAGATCGGTTGAGTTGCCTCAGTGGAAGGTTGAAGGGTAATACCATCAGTGAACTGGTGTCCCCGTATCTGGGCACCCGATACGAGAATTTTGGCATCCTTGAATTCTTTATCAGTTCGGCACGTGCCAGCACACACTCTTTGAATTGAAGAATTGGGGTCGTATGTCATATCTAGTGGAGGATTCGGGTTGAAGGTTGATTGGTTGAAGTTGAACGAGAAATATCCTCCTCAATTCTAACTCTCCTACACTAATCCGCCACTCGATTAATCACATCTTGCATATCTTTAGAAATCAGGTTCCAATCATATTTTTCTTTGGCTAACTTCTCAGCATTATCAATAATTTCTTTTCTTAGTTCTACATCTTGCATATACATAAAAACTTTATGAGCAATATCATCTGAATCGTTCACACCACAAACTAGACCAGTTTCTTTATGAAATAAAAAGTCGGCAATACCACCAACATCAGTTGCAATGATAGGTGTTCTAGCTGCCATCGCTTCTACAAATGAGTTACCAAAACCTTCTGATCGTGATGGTCTAACAAAAATATCACTAGCATGCAAATATGAAGGTAATAAATCATGTGTAATGTGACCAAGAAAAATAACCCTATCAGCAATTTCCAATTCATCTATAAGCAAATCCAATTTCTCCTTGTCAGGACCAATTCCTGCAACAAGAAATTTTATGTTATTAGGCAACAGAGGTATTGCTCTAACAACATCATCTACTGCATTTTTTGTAACCAATCGAGAACTAGTGAACAACCACACTTCCCCATCTTTTTTATTTAAATCTTTTTTTATTTTTTTAATTTTATCCTCATCTCTTGTTGAAAAAAAATCAAAATTCACAGCATTTGGAATGACAGAAATATCTCCTTTGTATCCCATATCTTTGGCAAATTCCGCTAGATAATTAGAAATAGATTGAACATGTTCAGGAATCTTAAAAATTTTTTTGAAAATAGGAAAAACCATTCTGATTCTTTTTCTCTCGACAATATATTCTATAGGATCACCATCTTGTAAGGTTAGTAAAACTGGCACTTTTGGAAAAATGAAGTTAAAAAAAACTGCTGGAAATCCCATATATGTCATCATGCACCAAATCAAATTATATTTATACTTTGAATGTAATTTAACAGCTTTTATAAAAGCTAAAATGGGAAATAATATTTTTACCAAATACATTGGAAATCTAACCATTTCCTCGGGTTTTATATCTTTTTTAGTAAAACCAATTCTGTAAACATTTACATTCCCTATCTTTTCATATTTAGGTAAATTACTATCAAAGCGAGCCGTAATAAGATCAAAAATCATATCTTCATCAGATATACGATTTGTAATCTCTTGTATAGCGACTCCATCTCCGCCGACAAATTTTGGAAAATATGTCAGAGAAAATATGAGAATCCTTTTTATCTTATTATCTGATTCTTTAGACACATTATCAGTATCCATAATTTTTAACTTTCAGCAACTTCTAACAAGGCACGTAATTCGTCCTCTGGAATTTCTTTGGGATCTTTTGTTTTCTCTTCTTTTTTCACTTCTGATTTCAAATCATCTTTTTTATTATTTTCTGAACTTGCAAGAACTTGGTTTAGAATATTCTTAAGTTCACTTCTGGTTTCTGTGGAAGCCGATTTGGCATCTCTCTTCTCTTTAGGTTTTCTTAGAGCATTTAAAGACAAAGATTCTTGCTCGACAGGAACACTAGACTCGCTTTCAAAAATCTTTTTCTTTTGTGATTCTAATGCAGCCAATAATTCATTTTTCTTGGAAGAATCTATAACTGGTTTTTTTTCGTCTTCTCTTCTCCGTTGTTTTCTATTATTTTGTCTAGAATCATTTTGTCTCGGTAAATCATCTCTTTTTTTGTTAGAAGTATCCCTTTGTGAACTATTGGGACTAATCTGTGTTTTTTCTTCTGTTGCTAACAATACGTTGATTTCCTCCTCCACTATGTCTCTTGGTTTACCAAAATGTCTTCGGGAATTATCTAAAATCTGCTTTATGTTATTATTTTCTGGTTTCTCTAAAGGAGGTAAAGTCCTTGCTGAAAACGGTTGAGATCCAACACCATCAATCATCAAACGTAAATAGATTTGAGCAAAACCTAGATTGACCATATCTTGGGCCGTAAATCTCGGTGCGAACTCTTTCTCTAAGACTTCCGCATCATAAGAACCAACCCTGAAAGATATTAAAGTGCCGACGTTACCAAAAACAGCCGCCCTTACTTCTTCTGTCATTTGTTCAATATATTGATGAGCCATGGTTAAATTCAATTTATATTTTCGTGCCTCAGACAAAATATCGGCAAAAGATTCATTAGCAAAAGATTGAAACTCATCTACAAAAAGATAAAAATTTGGTAATTTTTGAACTTCTGATTCTGGTAAATCGGCGCGACTCATGGCAGCTAAATATATTTTGGTAATAAGCATACTACCCAAAAGATTTGCGTTAGTTTCACCTATCCTCCCTTTTGATAAGTTGACGATAACGATTTTTCTATCATCCATTAATTTTCTCAAATCAAAACTAGATCTTGGTTGACCAATAATATTTCGAACTAGAGGATTAGAAGTAAATTGACCTATCTTATTTTGAATAGCAGGAGTAGCTTCTGCTGCATATCGATCAGTAAACTTTGCAAACTCATCAACCCAAAAAGATTTTACTGTCGCATCTTTAATATTATCAACGACTTTTTTTCTAAACTCTTTATCAACAAACATTTTGTTAATAGACAACAACGTAGAGTCTGGATACTCCAACAGTGCAAAAAGGGTGTTGGAAAGAATGTATTCCATTCTAGCTGACCACGCATCTACCCAAATCTTTTTAAAAGTAGACATCAGTCCAGAAACCACTAAGTGCCTTTTATCATATCCGACATCTTCCATCACATTGAAAGAAACCGGAAATTCCATATCAAAAGGGGCAAAGTATAGGACATCATCTTTTCTCTCAGCTGGAATATATTCTAAGAGCAAATCAGCGGTTTTTCCGTGTGGATCTATAAAACAAAGACCGTTGCCATTTCTAATGTCTTGAACAGCCATGTTTTCCAACATTGTAGATTTTCCCATACCAGTTTTACCAATGACATAAACATGCTTAGTTCGATCCTCAGCTCTAATACCAAAAGCAATACGTTTGTTACGCGCATCTGTTTCTGCGAAATAAGTTATCTGACCAGGGTTATTCATTTATTTTATTATAACTTAGTCAGTAGTTAGTAGATAGTAGTTAGTAGTAGATATTTCTATTTTATTTTTTAAAAAACACCAAATGTAAATATAACAAACACAATCTCCTTGTTCAAAGATGTATTACAAGGTTAGTCATTCTACTGATACTGTATATAGATCGGCTTTGGATTTAATTCCAAAACTTCTCTTGGAGTAAAGAGACTTGTACTCGGTGGCTTCATATCATTTTTATAAAAGATTTTTAGACCAGTGAATTGAACTGGTTCTGGTTCAATAAAATGTTCGTATGTACCAATTTTATTTGCTACTGGCCCCCAACCATCCATAACCATAACAACTTGAACCTCTGAAGTTGGCTTGATCTGATTATACCCAGTCACCATATTTTGAGTAAACCTGTGAACTATCAACACTTTTGGCGGAAGTTTATTTTCTCTGACAATCTCTGACATGTAGTTGATTACATAATTGATATCACTTGCATTAAAAGTTCCAATAACTGTTCCAGGTTTTTCTCCACCTTTCATAGAAAATTCTGGATCAATGGCAATATGAACTTCTGGCCTCACAATAAAGTCTTTGAACTTTGGAAGCTCACGCTCTATGGTACTTAAACCAATCTGTAAATCGTAAATTACAATTCCGTCAATTTTCTTTGCCATTTGATAAGCTTGCTCGATATGATCTACAGGCATCATTGCACGATACATTCCATCTTCACCTGCTGAACCTTGAGCCACCATCGCAATATGCTCAATAGCAGGAATCACAGGTGTGTTCGGATCTGCGGCTTCCCACTTTGTTTTTTCTGCCATCAATCTTCTAATGACTTCGTCTTCTTCATACTCTCCAAGTATTCCCATATTTTTTGAATAAAAATTTCCGTAGTAGGCAAGAATTCTAGAAAAAGGAAGGATTGCATCTCCATTTGGGTAAGGATTTGCTGGTGGCCAGATTTTCCCAGAAAGCGTTACATTTGTGTCCTTATTGTATTGGGGAAATTTAGATTCATCCGGTTGTTGAGTGATAGTGATTGGAGTGCCATCGGCAGTAGTTGATGCGATTTCGATTGGTTTTGGTTTAACATAATTTACTAATTGTAAAAGTCTTCTGTCGTATTCTTCTTTATCAAGCTGTGCCGGCCACAAAAAATTATCAACTTTTTCACCAATAACATTGTCCATTGTTGTAACCATAGAATCTGTCAATTGATACCCTGTAGCAAAAATATTTGGAATAGCATAAAAAGAAAGACTGATGATAATAACCAACAGAACAATAGACACAACAATAAGCTGTTTCTGCTTACTCTTCTTCATCTGAATCTAAAAGATTTGACTTATAACCCTCTTCCTCAGCAACATAATCGTTTTCAGCAATTTGTACCGACTCTTGATCACTCTCTTCAAAAACTGGCTCGTCTAGATCATGTTCATGAGCTTTTACAAAATATCTTTCTATAAAAGCTAAAATTAGAAGAATAATACCTGATATAAATTCAATAACATTTTCAACAGTCTCGGGAAATCCTGAAAATATTGATAAGAAAGTAATAACCAGACCGATAATCAAGATAAATCTGTAATGTTTTTTCATATGGTGTGTATTATAACCTAGAAAAATTATTGGGAAAATAAAATGGGCCGAAGCCCTTTTTACACTTGAGTTATAAGGAGATAGCCCAAATGCTTATTATCCAAGGTGGAGATTGGTTGTTGAAATCTCATAGATCCATCGTTAGGATCTATTCCCTTTTCTCGAAACATTCTGAGATAGAGTCTATAATGTCTGGCTATCTCGCCTTTCTCAAAAATGCTACGGAATAGTGCTTCTTGGTTGACGTATAAGGTACGCAGATAGCTAGGAAAGTCTTCTGGTGTTCTCACTTGTCCTGAAGCAATAATTCTAAACATGGTAATCAATGCTTCCCTCAGTTTTGGATATCTCACACGCTTAAAGCCTGTGCTCTTTGGATTTTTTATAGTGCTCATTCTAAAGCCCTATTTTAACTATTTTAAAAATTAATTCAAACCCAAGATAATCTCCCTCCCCTCAGCAACCATGACCACAAACTCTCCCTTAACCTTGTCTGGATATTGTTTAAAGTATTCTTTCAACTCTTCTGCAGATCCAATGATCATTTCTTCATGCATTTTTGTTAACTCCTTTGCAATAAAAACTTTTTTATTAGGACAAAATTTGATTAAAGAATCTATTGTTTTTAAAAGTCTATGAGTTGATTCATAAAATACAAAAGTTCTATCACTTTCTGCCATCTCCTTGAACAAAGTTTCTCTCCCCTTCTTGTGTGGTAAAAAACCAAGAAAAGTAAAATCTCCTCCAGTAATTCCCGAGATAGACATGGCTGCTGTTAACGCACTAGCTCCTGGCACTGACACAATCTCTACTTCGGGCATATGCTCTCTAATAATTTTTATCAATTGTGAACCTGGGTCAGATATAGTCGGTGTGCCGGCATCAGAGACAAGAGCTAAATCTTTTCCTTCACTTAATAAAGATAATATTTTATCTGTTTTAGAAATTTTACTCTGAGAGTGATACGAATCGAGTTTATTTTTTATTTCAAATTTATCTAGAAGTTTTTTAGTAACTCTTGTATCTTCACACAAAATCAAATCCGCTTCTTTCAAAACACGAGCGGCACGAAGAGTGATATCTTCCAGATTTCCTATAGGTGTTGCGACTACATAAAGTTTAGACATGTTATTTGCTTATCTTATCAATTAACTTTTGTCTGATACCGTCAAAATTCCCATGAGACATCACAAGCACCAAGTCACCTTCTTTTAATTTAGGCGCTAAGTCATTCAAAATTTCTTCAGAATCATTATGAAAATATGACTCGATATTCTTTTTATTTAATTCATCAACAATATAATTGCCATCTATTAAACCAGAAAGATCGTCTGCTTCTTTGGCTTTAGGTATTTTAAAATAGACCATATCAGCATCGTTAAATGCGTTAATATAATTTTCTTCGAATATTTTATTTCTACTAGATCGAGTTGAAGGTTCAAATACCGCAATCAGTCTTTTGTTCTTAAATTTATTTTTCACTCCATTAACTGTAGTTTTGACGGCAGTAGGATGATGTGCAAAATCATCCATAACAATAATTCCGTTTTGATTTGATAAAATTTCTTGTCTTCTTTTCATTCCTCTAAATTCTAAAATGGCTTTTTGTATATCCTCAAAAGAAATATTGTACTTCAAAGCCACGCCAACACTAGCCAAGATATTGTATACATTATGCAAACCTGAAAGTGGTGTTTTTATTTCGCCTAAATTATTACCTTCAAAAATTACATCAAACATTTGATACTCATTTTCTTGTCTTAGATTTTCAAAAGAAATATCAGAATCTTTCTCTCCGTAAAAATATACTTTGGCTTTTGTATCGTTGGATATTTCTTTTAATATCTCATATTGATTAGAAAGAAATAAAAATCCTTCGGCTGGCAAATCATTTACGAAAAAATCAAACGCTTGCTTATAATCTTCAAAAGATTCATATAAGTCCAAATGATCAAATTCTAAAGAAGTAACGATTGCCGAATGTGCACCGTAATGCAAAAACTTTGGTGACTCATCAAAATATGCAGTGTTGTATTCATCTCCTTCAAAAATCGCATAGTCCCCTTTACCGAGAGAAAAGCTTTTCTCTTTTCCTTGAGGGACACCACCGATCATATATCCTGGATCCTTACCTGCTACCTCAAAAATCTTTACCAATAAACCTGTCGTGGTAGTTTTGCCGTGAGTACCAGCAACTACAATTCTATTGGCTTTATCAAAAACATATTTCCTAATAGTTTCTGGCATAGAAGCTTGAGGCAAATTATTTTCTCGGGCAAATTTAACTTCTGGATTATGAGCGCGCGCGACATTTCCAATGACAATCAAATCTTTATTTTCAACATTTTCTTTTTGATAATTCCCAATGTGTAAATCAACATCAAGCTTTTCAACCATGTCAGAGATTGGAGGTAAACACATTTGATCAGATCCACTGACTTTGTATCCTTTCTCTACTAATAAGCCAGCTAAAGTTCCCATAGCTGTGCCACAAACTCCGATAATGTGAATAGTTTTGGGATTTTCAGGTAAAGCAGGTCTATCAAAAATTCTCTGATCGGCATCAAGTAGTTTTTTTATTTTGTTTAAATAGTAATCTTCCTTATTCATTTTATATGTTGATTTTACGCAAAATATTGAAAAATACAAAGGGTTCGGCGTCGAAGCTTGTGCTCCGACGCCTTGGTGAAAAATTCGGGTTAATACAACTGTCTGCATCGTTGCCGACGAGAAGTCGCAATCTTGGGGAAGAACGGATCGGGTGCCATCTGTCTGGCAGAGAACCTTTCTTCCTCAACCAGCCGTTGAATTGTGCTGGTTTCAAAAAGAGAGAGTCCTCCAACCTGCTGTTGGGTATGACATTTCAACTTACTCGGAACATCTCCCCAGAATACACTGGTGCCGTTGATAGGCAGAAAAGTGTTTTCCTCCGGGATCGGAACGACTGCCGAGACTTTCCCTTTCGCATCCAAGATGATGAGAACGGGGAAAAGGTTGGTTCCAGCTTTCGGCTTTCTGACGAAGCAAATCGTCTGCTCGAACTCCCGCCTTGTCCCCTCGCGATGAAAAAAACTTCTTCTCGACACAACTGCCGTTGTCAGACAATCAGGTCCGTCCCATCCATGAGGACGGAAAATGTCGACTGGGTGCCTTTTATCCGGCACCACTCTCAGACGCCGACCGGAGGTCGGTAAGGAAAATCTTGTGTTTTTTGGGGCCTCTCCAAAGTTCCAAAGTTTGAAATGTTGAGAAAGTTCCACGGGAAGTCCTCCTCCCACCGATACAGTAAATACGTTGTTTTTCATGGGTCGTCTGCCCACATACTACACCTTTGGTAAAGAAAGTAAAATAGCCCTCCGTCATCCCAGACTAAATCTGGAATGACGTGTAGTCAGAATATTTGACATTAGACACAAAGACATTTAAGTTAGATCTTAGAAAAACAGCAACAACCTCTATAAAAAATGAAAACAGAAGACGAAATCAATTTGGGATTTTGGGTGAAATTCACCCACATACTGATCACTGCACTTTACTCCAATCTAGTGATGATTATCTATCTCGTAAAATATGTCCGTCCATACGATCAGAAAGTGGTAGAAGACTCAGATATCTTTGCTTTGATACTTGCTTCGGCAATATTCTTCCATGTGGGAATTCAAGAGTGTATTCCTTCATTCAAAAAAGGAGAGACTTTTCTTTCAACACTGCTGGTATCTGGATTCGCAGTGACTATTGGACAGGCAGCAACAGGACTAGCTATCATGAAGATAGCAGGATTGATTTCGGGTGTCTCAATCTCAGTGTGAGCGCCCCACCTTTTATCTACACCCCACTAACAACCTCAATCTCCGCTCCAACAGCATTCAACCTCTCTGCAATCTCTTGATAACCTCTCTCGATTGCATATACATTTCGCAGAACCGACACTCCATTTGTGGCCAACATACTAATAAGGATAATAGCCGCTGGTCGTAAAGCTGGTGGACAAACAATCTGTGCTGGTTTCAACTGAGTTGGGCCATTTATCAAAACTCTATGTGGATCTAAAAGATTAACATCAGCACCGAGACGATTGAGTTCTGTAAAATATATTGCTCGACTTTCCCACATCCAATCATGCACCATAGTTTGTCCTTCTGCTTGTGTAGCAATTGTCACAAAAAAAGGAAGATTATCAGTATTAATTCCTGGATATGGCAAAGCGTGGATTTTGTCTGTTGGTGCTTTTAATTTTGATGGAAAGATTTTTATATCAACAAGATCAGTTCTTTCATTTAGTGCTTTATACATTTTTAGAATCTTATACTTCAACCCCATTTTCTTCAGTTTATAAAGCTCGAGCTGTATAAAATCGATTGGGCATCTTTTTATTTCTAATTCTGATTTGGTAACAATTGCTGCCGAAATAAACATCATAGATTCTATTGGATCTTCAGAACAATAATATTCAATGTCTTCAGCAATATTTTCTTTTCCATTGACAACCAGAGTTGAAGTACCAATACCTTCAATTTTGACACCTAATTTTTCTAAAAAGAAACAAGCTTCTTGTACCTGATAATTTGAAGATGAAAAAGAAATTTTTGTTTGACCCTTTATGCCTGCGGCCGCAATCAAAGTATTAATAGCAGGAGTGTCTCCTGCTTCATACATCACAATACTATTCGGCTTTAATTTTTTATGAGAAATTTCATATGAATCATTGGTAGTATTTATAGAAACTCCTAGTTCTTCTAGCGCATATTTATGTGCAGCAATGGTTCTATTTCCCATTTTGCAACCACCCGCATGTGGTATTTCAAATTCAGACAGGTGATGAATAAGGCCACCAATAAACATAATGACAGATCTAGTTTTGGTAGCTGCGTTTTTATCAATCTTATTTAAATTAAATTTTTTCGGCGGAATAATTACGAGAGAACTATCTTGCCAGCGCGCAACAACATCAATACTTTCCAAAACTTCAATAATTCGAAAGACTTCTTCTATTTTGGGAATATTATGCAAAGTTGTCTGTCTTTTATTGAGAAGCGCACAAGCAATAAGAGCCATGGCTCCATTCTTAGAAGTATTAGTAGTCACAGAACCATGAAGTTTTTTGCCTCCCGTTACACGAAAGTCAACAGAATCACTAAGAGATAAGATCTGATGTCCGAGCGCATCACTAATTTTTTGCAATTCACCAGTAGTAAAATTTTGCTGACCTCTTTCCATTCTCGCTACTGCACTTTGAGAAGTTTTCAAAAGCTTGGCAAAATCATTTTGAGTTAAACCTCTTTTATTTCTCAAATTTTTTATAAAATAGCCGATTTTCTCTTGGCCTGATGAATGATTTTTAGACATGGAATTAGTATATCATATGTGATATAAATAATAAATACGCGTTGACTTAGCGTCAGCCAGTGGTAGTATCATAAAATTGTGGAAATCTTAGAAAACAAATCACTTGCTTCCCTTTCAACTCTCAAAATAGGGGGTGTGGCTCGCTATTTTGCTGTAATTGATAGTGAAGATGACGTTAATAATTTATATCAATTTGCCAAAGAAAAAGCTTTGTCTCTCACTATAATTGGCAAAGGAAGTAATTCTATCTTTAAAGAAGGGACCATTAATAGAGTTATTGGACTTATGAATATTCCTGGTATTAGAACTCTTCAC
>JACKFZ010000004.1 GCA_020632215.1 Candidatus Nomurabacteria bacterium
GCTTGATTCATGGCTTCGCCAATCTTCTGCATTTCGTTCGAAAGTTCTGTAGATGCTGTTTTGATAGCTTCAAGATTGTCTTTATCTTTTACATCTTTCAAAGCCTTAATTTTGTTTTCAATAGATTCTTTGATATCAGAAGAAACTTTATCACCTGCATCTGTTAGAGATTTTTCAGTAGTATAAATTAATTGTTCTGCAATATTTTTTGCTTCAACTAACTCTTTTTTCTTTTCATCTTCTGAGGCATTTGCTTCAGCATCTTTTTTCATTTTTTCAATATCTTCGTCTGAAAGCCCTGAACTCGCTTCAATCTTGATAGACTGTTCTTTTCCAGAAGCTTTATCTTTTGCATTTACATTTAAAATTCCATTAGCATCAACATCAAAGGAAACCTCAATTTGTGGCATACCTCTTGGAGCTGGTGGTATTCCATCTAGAACAAATCTCCCTAAGCTTTTGTTATCAGTTGCCATTGCTCTTTCTCCTTGAACTACGTGAATTTCTACCTGAGTTTGATTATCAGCTGCAGTTGAGAAAGTTTGAGATTTTGAAGCTGGGATAGTTGTATTTTTTTCAATAAGTTTTGTAGAGACACCCCCAAGAGTTTCGATTCCAAGAGAAAGAGGGATCACATCAAGAAGAAGAATATCTTTTACATCTCCTTGAAAAATTCCACCTTGAATAGCAGCACCAATAGCTACAACTTCATCTGGGTTAATAGATTTGTTTGGTTCTTTTCCAAACATTTTCTTTACCTCCTCTTGAATTAAGGGCATTCTTGTTTGTCCTCCTACGAGAACTATTTCATGAATTTCTTCTTTGCTAAACGGAGAAGCTTCCAACGCTCTCTTTGTAATTTCTAAAGCTCTGTCAACATATTCTCTTGCTAGTTCTTCTAGCTTTGATCTAGTCATTTTTAGAAGAAGGTGTTGTGGACCTTCTGAAGTAGAAGTAATGAAAGGGATATTGATTTCTGTTTCAGCTGCTGATGATAGTTCGATCTTTGCTTTTTCAGCTGCTTCATCAAGTCTTTGTAAAGCAAGCGGGTCATTTTTAAGATCTACCCCTGATTCTTTTTTGAATTCGTCTGCAATCCAAGCAATAATCTTTTGATCAATATCTTTTCCTCCCATGTGAGCATCTCCATCTGTAGATTTAACTTCAATAACATCATCACCTACTTCAAGAATAGAAACATCAAAAGTACCTCCACCAAAGTCGAATACTGCAATCTTCTCTTCTTTCTTTTTGTTGAAACCGTAAGCAAGAGCAGCTGCTGTAGGTTCGTTAATAATTCTCTTTACTTCAAGACCCGCAATCTTACCAGCGTCTTTTGTTGCTTGTCTTTGTGAGTCATTAAAATATGCAGGAACTGTAATAACAGCTTCTGTGATCTTTTCTCCAATTTTTGCTTCTGCATCAGCTTTTAGTTTTTGAAGAATCATAGCAGAAATTTCTTCTGGTCTATTCCATTTGTCTCCCATCTTTACCTCTACGCCACCATTAGAAGCTTTTTGAATTTCAAAAGGAACAATTTCTTTGTCTTTAGTTACAGATTGATCTTCAAAAGAGTGACCAATAAATCTCTTGATACCAAAAATCGTATTTTTAGGATTCGTTACGGCTTGTCTCTTTGCTAATTGACCAACTAGTCTTTCGCCATTTTTTGACAATGTAACTATAGAAGGTGTTGTTCTGTTACCTTCTGCATTCTCAATGATATGTGGTTCACCACCTTCTACGATTGCTATTGCAGAGTTTGTTGTACCTAAGTCTATTCCTAAAATTTTTGACATGTGATTTCAGTTAAAAATTAAAAGTTAAAAATTAATAATTGTTGATAATTGTTAACTTAAAGCTGATAAATAAAAATTGTAATTATTAATTTTGAACTACTAATTACTAATTATCTGATAATGGGACTACACTATAAAATAAATTTAACTTTGTTGCAAAGATTATGTTTTCTTCCCAACTTTGACTTGCGGAGCTCTAATTATTTTATCATTAAGAGAATAGCCGTTGAGAGTGACTTCTACTATTTTTCCATCTTCTCCTTCTACTTCAGCTACTGATTCATGTATTAGAGGGTCAAATTCTTCTCCTATTGGGATAATTTGTCTAACACCATAATCCTCAAGGGTTCTTAGTAGATTTGTATAAATATACTCAATTCCCTTTCTCCAGTTCTCTGATACAGATTCCCAAGACTCTTTATTTTTGAAAGCCATATCAAAGCTGTCTAAGGTAGATAGTAAATCAGTTATTAATCCTTCATTAGCAAATTTAACAAAAGATTTTTTGTCTTCCTCTAATCTTTTTTTAAGATTTACAAAATCTGCCTTAGATCTTTGCCAACCGTCTAGATATTCTTGTTTAGAAGATTCTAATTCTTTGATTTTTTCTTTTAACTTTTTTACTTTATCAGTAACTGTCGTTGAGTCGTCATAGACGATTTCATCCTCGTTGGAATATTCCTCTGTGTCGTGTGGTTTCTTCATGGTTTAGTAAATACTAAGTAGTAAATACTAAGTAGTGTTTTTTATTTTAATCTATTTACTACTTAGTATTTACTATTTACTGAATCCTATCGCTTGCTCCACTGCGCAGCTTTTCTAGCTTTCTTAAGACCGAATTTCTTCCGCTCCTTGCTTCTAGGATCTCTTTTCAGGTAGCCTGCTTTTTTCAAAGTTTTTCTACTTTCTTCTTCTAGTTTTACTAACGCTCTTGATAGTCCTAGTCTTAAACTTTCTGCTTGTGAAGATAGACCACCACCATAAATATGAGCACTAACATCAAAATGCTTCTTTTCTTCAAATATATCAAGGGCTTCCATAATTGTCTTCTTTTGAGAATCTGTTTTGAAATATTGATCAATATTCTTGTCATTTATTATAAAAGATGTTTTTGAGCTTGGAGTGATTCTTACCCTAGCAACAGAAGTTTTTCTTCTTCCGATACCTTCAATATATTTTTCTGTAGTCGCTGATTTTGCCATAAAATTTAATCTGTTACTTTTAGATTTTTTAACATCCTTGCTCTTAGCTTATTGTCAGGTAGCATACCTCTGACGGCTTTTTTTACAATTTGTTGATAGCCTTTTTGTTCGATAATCTTTTTCATAGGAGTATATGTCAGACTTCCTGCATAGCCCGTGTGATTTTTATACATTTTCTGATTTTTTTTCTTTTCCGAAATTTTTAATTTTGAAGCATTGATAACGTGAACAATTTTTTCAGGAATAGTATTTGGCTGGTAGCCAGCAGTATCTTTACCCATAAGAGTCATGGCCACTTCTGTTGCTACTCTCCCTAGTGTTTTGTTTTGTGCGTCAATTGTTTTCATGTTGTTTATTTTACAAATTCTATTTGTGCCATAGGAGCCGCATCACTTTTTCTGATTGGTAACTTGATTATTCTTGTATAACCTCCTTTTCTCTCTTTGAATTCAGGGGCAATTGCGGACATCAGTTTCTTTGTCGCGATTTGACTGTTTAGTCTACTGATGAGAAGTCTCTTTGTTGCCAAAGTGTCTGTCATAGCTTTTGTTACTAATTTCTCAATATATGGTCTAAGTTCCTTTGCTTTGGCTTCTGTTGTTACAATTTTCTCATATTTAATTAGAGAGCAAGCTAAAGATCTCATCAGAGCCGTTTTCTGATCTTTCGTTCTGGTCAATTTTCTTCCTTTCTTGTGATGCTTCATGGTGCGCTATAATCTAACAATTTATATCTCTCGTGTAAAGCTTATTTTAGCTCTATATTATGGTCACTTAAGACTTTCTTAATTTCATCCAAACCTTTAGCTCCAAGACCTTCTATTTCTAAGATATCCTCTTCTTTCTTTCGAGCTAAACCACCTGCTGTTCTTATATTGGCAGCCGATAAAGCATTGATTGTTCTCTGTGACAAATCTAAAGATTCAACTCTTGTTTTTAGAAAGTCTTCATAATCTTCCTCCTCTTCTTTTGCCTTTTCAGCATGTTTTTCATTTTCTGAAGCTAGATCAATATCAAGTTCTTCTTTGAAACCAACGATAGATTTTAATTGGTTAATCATTGTTTCAATAGACTTTTCCAAAGCTTCTTTGGGAGTGATAGTTCCGTCAGTTTCAACATATAGTCTAAGTCTGTTGAAATCTGTTCTATCTCCAACTCGCATATTTTCAATCTCATAGTTAACCCTTTTTATTGGAGTGAAAACTGCATCTAGAGTAATAACACCAACTTCTACTCTATCTTTGTGAATAACTTCTTTTGGAACATATCCTAAACCTCTTTCAACTTTCATTTCAATATCAACTTCAGTATTTTTGTCTGTTATTTCAAATATTTCAAATCCAGGATTCATAACTTCTATCTGTGAAGGAGCCTCTATGTCTCCTGCTGTCACTTTTTTTGCTCCCTTGATTTTTAATCGCAAGGTTTGAGATTCGTCACTATGGATTAAAAGACGAATCTTTTTCATATTTAGGATAATAGCAATAACATCTTCTTTGACACCGTCTATTGTTGAAAATTCATGTTCAACACCTTTAATTTTGATTTCTGTTATAGCTGCTCCTGGTAGAGACGAAAGGATAATTCTTCTAAGAGAATTACCAAGAGTGTGACCATAACCTGGATAGAGACCATCGATCTCGTAAATACCGACGAAATTTTCTTCTTTAATAATTTTTGGCTTTGATGGAAGCGCTATATATTGTTCTGACATACCTTTAGGATTAACAATTTATGTTTTTAATAAATAATCTAATGTATCTAGCACTATAATGTATTCTTGACAAAAAATCAAATCTACCGCTTGTAGAATTGAATGACGGAGTTAATGTCGAAATGACTTTCTGGTGCTGAGTATACTGGTTCTCCTTTCAGTGTGATACTCTTCTTACTTTTGTCTACTGACAACCAAGTTGGTGAACTTGACTCAGTTAGTCTTTCCTCTAGTTCAGCAAATAGACCTTTTTGCTTGCTACCTTCTCGAATTGTTATGACATCTCCAACTTTTAGTTGATAAGAAGGAACATTTGATCTCCGTCCATTAACCATGAAGTGTCCATGAGCGACAGCTTGTCTTGATGCGAATCTTGTCTTAGCAAAACCAGATCTCAAAACTACACTATCTAATCTTTTTTCAAGACTTGAAAAAAGTTCTGGGCCAGCACTTGAAGGGTTTTTGAAAATAGCAGCTTTAACATAGTTTGCTAACTGTTTTTCTGAAATAAAATATGTAAATCTAACTTTTTGTTTTTCAAGGACTTGAGCAGCATAACCAGTTCGTTGCTTTTGAAAACCTTTTGTTTTTTTCTTTTGTGCAGAAAGAACAAATTTAGGCGTTTGAGTTTTTTCAAACACTGCGGCTCCTAATCTTCTTGCTATTTTGTATTTTGGTCCTATTTTCATAATATTATACTCTTCTTGGTTTACGTGGTGTTGGTCCGTTAAAAGGAACAGGTGTAATGTCTTTAATACTCTTAATTTGAATACCTTTTGCTACAAAACTTCTAATAGACGACTCTCTTCCGGAACCAACCCCTTTGACTACAACATCAATTTCTTTTAGACCCATTTGCTCTGCCTTTTCACTAAGAACTTCTCCTATCTTAGCAGCAGCAAAAGGCGTCCCTTTCTTTGCTCCTTTAAAACCAAGACTTCCGCTTGAAGATGAGATAATAGCGTTACCTTTTGGATCTGTGAGAAGAAGCCTTGTGTTGTTGTAAGTTGATTGAACATACAAAATACCTTTATCAAGTCTCTTTCTTGGTAGCTTTTTTGCGGATCCTGATCTTAGATCATTGTCTGAACCCCCTTTTTTTACAATTCGCTTTTTTCCCATAGGTTAATTATTTTTTATTTCTTCTCTACTGCTTTTTTACCAGAAGCCATTGTTTTCCTGACGTTCCCTCTGATAGTTCTTGAATTAGTCTTGGTTGATTGTCCACGAGCTGGTAATCTTTTGGCGTGTCGTGATCCTTTGTATGAACCAATATCTTTTAATCTTTTGATATTACCAGCAACTTCTCTTTTCAAATCTCCTTCGATCTTCATTTTTTCAACAATAGATCGAATCTTATTTTCCTCGTCGGCAGATAAATCTGCTGGTTTCTTGCCAATATCTACCATGGCTTCATCTAAAATTTTGATTGCCATTGGTCGTCCAATACCAAAAATAGCCGTTAAGGCAATTTCCATTCGTTTGTTGTCAGGTAATGTGATTCCTTGAATTCGCATACTATGGAGGCCTAGTTTACCAAAATAGTTTTATTTGTAAAGGGTTTTATGAACGCTTAAATATGCGAGCTTTCCCACCATATTCATCAAGGAGCATTTCGACCTTATCTCCCACCAGAACCCTGATACGATGCATTCTCATTTTACCTGCTAGATAAGCCAAGACTTCAGAACCATCGTCTAGTTTGACCTTAAACATGGTGTTAGGTAAAGCATCAATAACGACACCTGAAACAGCCCCTTCTTTTTTATTATTCCCTTCTTGTTCGTTTGGCATTAAGTAATTGAGATACTAACAAAATATATAAACTAATTCAATATTATTGATCTTCCGAAAGCTTTTCTATTACGGTGATTTTTTCAACATTATCTGGGAATTTTGTTTTCCAAAAAGGTCTAATGATTGCTTCGGCCTTTGCGATACCATTGAAATCTTGCAGGATATTCTTTAACTCTTTTCTATTTTTACCAGCCAAGTCTTGTTTCAAGATTTCATTATCATTTTCCCAAACAAATCTTGCTTTACCAGAAACTTCAATAGTTGTTGTATTATCACTGGTCTCATCATTATTGTCAGTAATTAGTTTAATTTCTAAAGTAGTTGGATCCAAAATGTAAACATTATCATCTTGGTTAAAAATAGTTAAAACTTCGCTTGCTAAGAAATTACTGAACTTTGACTTATCGAAGACGAATAGGTTTAATGATCCTGTAATAGAAATATTTACATTATTACTATCGATCGCTTGCTTTGGTGCCGAGAAGCTGATAGCGGAACTGTCATATAGGGCAATCATCTCTTCGCTTGTTTCAGAACCGGCCTTTTCAATGACTTTAGTTGTTAATTGATCTTGCAATTTGGATACTGCTTCTTGAAAATCAGATTCAGAAACTACGGGTCTCACACCTTTGAAGCCTCCCGTCATTTCAGTTTTACTTTTGGCACTGAAACCATCAAATTGAGGGGTATCTTTAAAGCCAGGAATAGTAAAATCTGTCATCCCAATGTTGTATTTCTCTCCGACATCATCTGCAAAAACTTCAACATCGATAGTCCCAGGTTGACCAGAAGTAGTTTTACCAGGAACAGTCACTGACTTATCTATTCGGTAAATTAATCCATCAGGTGATTCAAATCTAGTATTTTTTACAAGAGGCTGACTGTCTGTAGTGTGGTTATTGTAGATAGTGATGGTTCCAGAAGCTTTAGTTTCAACATTTTCTTCACCAGTGGCTTTGACATTCTCTGAAGCTTCTTCTTTTAATTCGACTGTTTTGTAAACCAAGGTATTAGAAGCATCATTATTGTCAGATGCGACAGCATTGATAGTTTCGTTCACAATAGCTTCAGCTTGTTTTGGAATAATTGTTACTTCTGCACCTCCAAACATATTAAGAATAACAAAAACTAGAACTACGAGAGCTATTACTCCTGCTGACCAGAGTATCTTTTTGTTTGAACCCCTCCTTCGTCTAATATTGCTCATATTGTTATTGAAGTCGTTCGACTCTTCTTCGAAGTTTCTGGATGGTCTCGGAGATTGTGTTGGAGGTGGAACAAAAACCTCTTCTCTTTCTTCTGATTCTCTATTGACTATAACATCTGGTTCTCTAACAACTTTATTTCGACCTGTTGGTAATGGGATGTCCCGGATGGATCTTTTCTGAGAATTTGGTGGAACAACGTCTTGTAAAAAATTTTTATTCATAAGGAATATTGTATCAATGCTTTTTTATCTATTCAATGTCTCTTATTCCATATAGCCTGTTGATAAGGCAGAAATTGTAAAAAGAGGATCTGTTGAAACCTCATTTTCTAAAGAAATCTTATCGTTGAAAAGTTTGTAGTTAAATTCAATAATATCTCCTGATTTTCCCTGTAAGCAACTTTCTTTTAAAGTTTCTGATTTAAAAATTGATGAAATAGTTGATTGAATATCAGTATCTGACAGAACGAATATTTTTGATGGCAAACAATCTGTACCACTAATGTCTGCAAAAACTTTTTTAATGTTGTCAGACCACTTAGCTGCTTCTATTTTTAAAATATCCGAATACTTCATTGTGCATTTATCATCTAACTCCCCTCTGCTTAGCATAGCTAGTGAAGATACTGCATTCTGATAATCCATGTTACAAGATTTTGCAAAAGCTTCTATTAAACTTCTTTTACCTTGAGGTAAAGTGGCAACACTTGAAAGAAGATTGTTTTTTACCACACCAATTTCGGTCACTTCAGCGCTGACATCTATAAAGACAAAGCTAGATAGGTTAAGGAAAAGATTTCGTAGAGTGTTGTATATGATGAATGCATGACTATGGAACTCTAAATCTTTTGCAGAAAAATGATTTTTAATTACCTCCGTTACATTGTTCAAGGTTGCTAGATCTACTTGTCCTACATAAAAAGCAATATTTATATCTTTTGTCGGCTTATTAAAAGGATCCAAAAGTTCATAATTATTCAGACGAACATGAACAATATTTTTCTCAATAGTTTTTTTGTTGCCTGAGACGTCTGAATTTAATAGAGGTTCGTTTTGGATAAGTGAATTATAAACTTCTTTAGTAAAAATTATCGGATTTTCTTTTTGTAAACTAATCTGTTTCAATTTAGCTTCATACCATGGAGCTGCGAAGTTTACATCTATGCTTTTGATCTTTATTTTATTTTTGGTTAAAACATCACCCATTTTGTTTGTAACAAAATCACTCAGAATTTTATTCAGAGCTTCTTTCAAAGTCTCTGGCTTTAGCATTTCATTATTAGTGGTTGAAGCTAAAAATCGATTAGTATAGACAATCTCTATCTTTTTATCTTCATGATGAGTTAACATCAGTCCAATACCTGAGCTTCTAATGTCTATATGCAAATTAGCAACCCGTTCATTTTCTCGAGAAAATAATTTCATAATTAGTAATTATTATACTTTGAAGTGAATAAATTTAGAAATAAAAAGTTCACATAAAATAAAAAGAATACCCGCCAGCCTAACTGAATACGGGTACTTTTGATTCTCACCAATCCTCGAAGGAATCTCTTTCAGATTCTTCCCATCGAAGGATGTTTTCTCGGCAGTATTCACCGCCACAGCCTCTATGATTTTTTGTCGCCCAGCGACAACTAGGGCATTCATGGTATCCAAACTCTTTGATCAGACGATCTTGAATCAACCAAGAGGCGACATATAGATCGAGTAATCTAGGATTTTTTATACCACCAAGTGATCCGAAGTAAATGGAGATCTTGTAAACAATCCGATGATGTCCTCTGTCGAGCATCTTATTGATTAATCGACTATAGAGACTGTACGGATTATCGAGGTTCCATTTGATCCTGATCCACCACGGAGGACCTCCAAAACGAATCATGTCATGGAGGTAACTAACTAACTTATTTTTCAATCTTATTTTCATTCTTACTCTGTTTAACCATGTCTAGCATGGATTAATCAGAGTTGGTAAACCCTTCGGTTCGGAGTGGGTTACCGGGACTCTTTCTGCGACTGTACCCCATAGGAAGCAGATTGTTACATCTCATTTCGTGCTGGCAAAATAAGAAGTACGTCCAAGTAGTTGAACTTAAAGTCCGGAAGATCCAGCAATCTTTGACTTTCTTGTCAAGAATAGTAACATTGATTATATAGAAAGTCAACTATTCCTCCAACACCGCCTTTATTCTCCTGACTCCAGCACTAGTTGCTTCCTCTTTTTTTATTTTAAACTTTCCTAAATCTTTAATAGAAACGACATGTGGACCGCCGCAAAGTTCACGACTGCATATTTCATTAGGTTCATTGCCTATGGAGTAAACAGAAACTTTGTCTCCATATTTATCTTCAAAAAGTCCCATAGCTCCCAATCCTTTTGCTTCATCAAATGACATCTCTTGTCTAGTAACAGACAATCCCATATCTATTTTTTCATTAATCCAATCCTCAACTTTTGTCTTTTCTTCATCTGTCATCTTGTCTGGATGTGAAAAATCAAATCTTAATCTTTCTGCGGTGATATTGCTTCCCTTTTGAAAAACGTGTTCTCCTAATACTTCTCTCAAAGCAGCGTGTAGTAAATGAGTAGCTGTATGATACTTTGTTTCCATTTCTCCATGTCCTGCTAAACCACCTTTGAATTTACCAGCAGAAGCAGTTCGTGACTGTTCTTGATGTTTTTCAAATTCTTCGTTGAATTCTTTTTCATCTACATCAACACCACTTTCATTCGCAATTTCTTTTGTTAGTTCTAGAGGAAAACCAAAAGTAGAGAATAGTTTGAAAGCCACTTTTCCAGGAATAACCTTAAAGTCTCCTTTTTCTGCCTTCATTACATAATCTTTTGTTTCTTTCAAACCTTCTTTCAGAGTTTTTCTAAATTTATTTTCTTCATCACCAATGATATTTGAAATATTTTCTATATTTAAATTTGTATAGTGAGATCCATACTTATCAATTATTACAGGCATTAATTGCAATAAAGCATTTTCTGGCATGCCGATATTATCAGCAAAACGAATCGCTCTTCGTAGAAGTCGTCTCAAGACATATCCCTGATCTGTATTTGAGGGTAAGGCTCCATCTGAAATCATAAAGCTAGCTGCTCTAATATGATCAGCAATTATTCTAGCTTCCTTTTCTTTATAATCTGAAGATAGTTCTTTTATTTTTTCTAAAATTGGAACAAATAAATCTGTTTCAAAAATGCTTTGTTTACCTTGAAGAACAGTTGTTACTCTTTCAAAACCTGAGCCGGTATCAACATTTTTATTTTCGAGCTTGCCGACAACTTTTCCATTTTCTTTTTTGTATTCCATGAATACATCATTCCAAATCTCAACTACTTCTTGAGAGTCATCAGCTTTTAGAAAATCTTCTTTGTTTTTTATATTCAAACCTTCTTTAGTAAGATCATAAAACATTTCTGTGTCTGGACCGCAGGGACCGTTATCACCAGGACTCCACCAATTGCTCTCTGCTGGTAAAAAGAATATTCTCTCCTCAGCATTCAATCCTTCTTTCTCAAAAATCTTTGTCCAAATAGTCGCTGATTCTTCATCTTTTGGTGCGTTATCATCGCCCTCAAAACAAGTGATGTAGAGTCTGCTTGGATCTAAACCAAAACCTTCTTCTTTACTGGTTAACAGCTCAAAACTCCATTGTATGGCTTCTTCTTTGAAGTAGTCGCCTAGAGACCAGTTACCCATCATCTCAAAGAATGTCAGGTGAGTATTGTCTCCAACTTCATCAATGTCTCCTGTTCTGACACATTTTTGAAAGTTTGCTAGACGAGTTCCTTGAGGATGTTTTTGACCCATGAGATAAGGAACCAAGGGTTGCATTCCGGCAGTATTGAAGAGTACTGAAGGATCGTTTTCAGGCAAAAGAGATGCACTAGGGATGATGGCGTGTCCCCTTTTTTCAAAAAAAGCTAGAAATCGTTTGCGAATTTCGTTTGAGTCCATAATAGCTTAGAGAATATATTAAAAGCCAAATAATCTCAAGGCAAATGCTAATACCAAGAAAAAGATACCTACAGATGCCAATACTATTTCTCCTCTAATACTATTCAAAACCTCCTTGTCTATTTTGTGCTCCTTCAATACTCCAAGGTGAACTCTAATAACTGCAATAGCGATGATAATGTCCCCAACAAACTCCAATGAGTGTGCTAATAATTCTTTGTTCATGATTGATATATTTTGTCAGATTTTATATTTTTTTCAAAATATTTTTGTACCATTAGGGACTGTTCTTTCTGGTATTGCAAGTACGACATCGTTGTTTTCATCAGCGAAACCTGTTGTTAGACATTCTGAAACAAAAGGACCAATTTGTTTAGGTGGAAAATTAGTAACGCAAACTACTTGTTTACCCATTAAATCTTCTTTTGAGTAGTGTTTTGTGATTTGGGCACTAGATTTTTTGATCCCCAACTCCTCCCCAAAATCAATTTCTAGCTTGTAAGCTGGCTTTCTCGCTTCTGGAAAGTCTCCCACATTTACAATAGTTCCGACTCTTAATTCTTTTTTTTCGAAATTATCCCAAGATATTTCTTGCATAGCAAATTGCATTTTAACACAATTTTGGTAGTATCTCTCTTTGAAAAGAACGGGGTGTAGCGCAGGGTGGTATAAAGGAAATAGTAAAGCAGGATTATCCCAAAAATCCTCAAGGGTTTACAGCCCCAGCTTCTAGTTCAGAATAAACCATCTATAAATTGGTAGCGCGTCCTGTTTGGGACGGGAAGGTTGGAGGTTCGAATCCTCTCACCCCGACGTTCTTTTTTGAGTCTCTTGTAGACTCTGTTTTTATTTTTACTCAACAACTTCAAAATCTTCCTCGCCTGTTTCATGATTTCTTATTGGTGGTGACTGAACTGACACAAAAGCTAGATTTTCGTCGTCTCTCATTATAAAACCATGTTTTGTATTTTTAGGAACCTCAATTTTGTCTCCTTCGGATACAGAAATTTCTTCATCACCAATAATTAGAGTTCCTGCTCCTTTGATAAATATGAAATATGCATCTGAATTTTTATGTACGTGTGGAGGTAGATTTGTCGGACCAGTGACTTCTATAAAGGAAATTTCTCTATTGTATTTTTTTGCTCCATCAATAGATTCTGTAATTTTATAACCTTCAAACTCTCTTGACTCTTTTGATTTTAAGCTATTGGCACTAGTCCATTCTCTTATTGAATCATCATTTACATCCGACAGTACTTCCGACATATAATCTCCTTTTGGTATTTCTGATGATTCTTTCATGTTTTAAATTACACACTACAAATAGCGTCTATGTTATCCACTACCTCTTTTATCTTCTTATCTGGCACGCCCACTTCACGCATTGCTTCTTCATTATCTTTTAAAGACGCACAGTTCACTAAACCCCTATCTACCAGCTCCCTCTTCTCTCTTTTTGTAAGTTGAGGAATACAAGTTGTTGGTTGTAAATTTGTTTCTGCTATTAAATCATACAAATTACCCTTTTCTGGATAATCCCAACTAATCAATTCTAGGTTACCAACACAGTTAGCATATTTTATTAGATTATTGGTGAACTTAGTGTTAGTTATCAGGAGACCTTTGGTTAATTTCATTTCTTTTCCGTCGAATATAAATTTTTCACTAGCAAGATCGTCAAACCTAGCTTTAACATACAATCCAACTTTTGTGTCAGTTTTTACTCCAAGCTGATTGTGAAATTTTATTTCTGCAAAAAATAAACTGTCGTCATCATAAGCTACTGCATCAACTTCGTGTTCCACACATTTACCTTTCAGCGGTACGTTGTTTTGTACCTCGTAACCTTTTTTTCTTAAAATCTCGGCAAAAAATTTTTCAAAAGGGAAACCAGATGGACCTAGGTCTAAGATTGATCGTCTAATCGAATAAACAGCGGCAGATCCCCTGTCTTTTTTATTGAGAATAGCAAAAGCTTTTTTGTATATCTCATCCGTAGTCATTCCATTCTTTATATAAGCTACTATTTCAGCTACTATCTCATCAGCAGTAATGATACTAGTTTTAGCACGCATCAAAGAATCTCTCAGTTTATCTGGATCGAAAACCTCTGTCTCTCCATTATGTTTAATAACTGTGACTGACATTATCCTTTGATAAATAGTTCAAATGTGTCTATATCTTCATTCGGACTAACTTCAAATAGATTTAGTTTGTATTCTTCTCCATTCACAAATAATCTAAACGCTTGGTCAGGATCGTCAGATTTGTAAGTCACTTTGAAATCTCTTTCTGTGACAACTTGAGCACAAACTTGACCTTCTGCAGGGTCGTTAATAGAAATTCTAATTTCTGGTCCAGTTTCTGAATCGATGACTTCAGCGTTATATGAGTGGCAAGAGGTCGGTAATATTATTGTTCCAACAAAAACATGTTCTCCATCTTTGTATTGATGCTTCACATTAATTGTTTCTGTAAGTCCTTGATCTTCTAACATTGCATCGTCACGCAAAGAAGAATTCTTGGCTTCTTCTGTTCGAGCAATAACAAAGCCAATAATCAATACGATGATAACAATTACTAAAACTATAATTAAATTTTTGTTTTTCATGATGGTAATTATATAACTTTTAGCTTTCTATGACACCCCCGCCTAAACATTGACTTTTTTGATAAAAGACGGCTGATTGACCGGTAGTTGCTATTTCAGTATCTTCAATGTTGCTCAAAGTATTATTTTGGATATTTAAAATAGCCTTTTTTAATTCTTGTCTGTATCTAAAACGGACTTCAACTTCTACTTCATTCTGGCTAATCTTACTATTCAGATTTAAGTTACTTAACTTGATTAATGAATTATTGAGCGAGTGAGTGACTGGTTTTTCTTCAGAAACAGTAATGGTATTTTTTAATAAATCTTTATTTATTAAAAAAAGAGGTTTTGTCGCTGGGTTTTTCTTGAATATTTCGAAACCGTGCCTTTCTCCCAGAGTGTACAGTTCTGCTCCTTGATGTTTACCTATAATTTCTCCCGATTCGTTTAACACGTTTCCTTCTTTTGCATCTATATATTTTTTCAAAAACTGCTTCATATCTAAAGCACCTAGGAAACATAAACCTTGGCTATCTTTTTTAACAGAAGTAAATAAGTCATATTTTTTTGCTAACTTTCTAACTTCTTGTTTTTCCAAATGACCTATTGGGAAAAGAGTTTTTTCTAAATGCTTCTGTTGTAATGTCCACAAAAAATAAGTCTGATCTTTGTTTTGATCCTTTGATTTGAAAAGTCTATATTCTCCACTATCTATTTGTTTAGTTTGAGCATAGTGGCCTGTTGCAACATAATCAGCACCCTCTTTTATTGCCCAATCAAAAAAGCCTCCAAACTTTATTTCTTTATTACACATTACATCTGGATTTGGAGTTCTACCTTTTTGATATTCTTCTACTAGATAGTCTATAACTCCTTCTTTGTATTCTTTGGATAAATCCAATAATTTGAAAGGTATATCTAAATGGGCACAAACTCGCATAACGTCTCTTTTTTCTTCTTTCCAATTACAATTTAGAAAATCAGGATACCAAGCTTTGATAAATACTCCCGTTACTTCATATCCTTCTTCTTTTAGCAGTGCAGCAGAAACAGAGGAGTCTACACCTCCCGATAGTCCGACATATACTTTTTGTGGTGAATGGGGATTCATGGGTTAGCAATATAACATAGTATGTAGAATTTAGTATGCAGAATCAGCACTTTTTTCCTACATTTTAAATTCTACATTCTACGTACTTACCTTAAATACTTCGCTTTATTTCTCTTGTGATCTTCAAAAGTAGTTGCATAATATGTCTCTCCATTATGACCTGTTAGGAAGTAAAGATACTCTGTTTTTTCAGGAGTCGCTGCAGCTTTGAGAGAGTCGAGGCCAGGATTTGAAATCGGAGTTGGTGGTAATCCTTTATGAACATACGTATTATAAGGATTTTCTTTTTCTATTAAGTCTTCTTTTGTAAGATCGAAAGTTCCTTTTCCACGAGAGTAAACAAAAGTAGCATCCACCTGTAAAGGCATTTCTATTTCTATTCTGTGCCATAGAACATTTGCAATTTGTTCCCTGTTTTCATCATCAGCTTCTTTCTCTACAATAGATGCCATTATTACAATATCTTCCAAGGGAATTTTAAAGCCTCCCAATTCTTCGCGTAAAGCAGCAACCTTTTGATTAAACGTTTCTTCTAAAACTTCAACGACTTCATGAGTCTTAACATTCTCTAGAAATATGTAAGTGTCAGGAAACAAATAACCTTCCTTGCCTTCAGTTAGTTGGTAAAAAGCTTCTTTATCAAAATTTTCAAAATTATCTTCAAAAACAATACCCATTTCTAGTAAAGTTGTTCCTTCTGGAATACGAACAGACTTAGAAGGAATACCATAATCTCCTCTCGTTAGACGGTTGATGACTTCAAAAATATTTTCTCTGTTTTCAAATCTATACTCACCAGAGATTATACTTCTATTACCTTGTAGAATAACTAGAGAACTAAAAATGACTTTTGAACGAATAAACCCTCCTTCTTTTAGTTGTCTCGATATGGCTTTAACAGAAGAACCCTTTTCAATCTCAACATTTCTAGGCAATTCAGTTCTTAAAGGCATTGATGTTAGAAAGATCCAGTATATTGAGAACAGAATAAAAATGATTGCCAAAGTTATGACTTTATTTTCATAGCCTTGTTTTCTGAGAAACTCTCTTATTTTTTTCTTGATTACTTTCTTAGTCATTACTGTATAGGAAGGTTAGGTGGCGGTGCAGCTCTTTGCGACTCGACTCTTCCAATTGTAGGTGTCTGAGCCACTTGTCCTGGTAAGTGATACATCGTTGCAAGCTCTTCAGTATTTAAAATAAAAGAAGACCTGTCCTCATAGGAAAACCACCCTTTTGGTCTCGATGTAAAAAAGTATCCGCGACCTTTATATTGCTCCAATATTTCGTATTTTCTCTTCTTACCTCTAATACCAAAAAAGTCGTCCCAAGGGTAGTCAAATACTGTTAAATGATAAGGTCCAAAACCATTTAAATCATTTGAATTGAATTGTTTCAACATTGCTATAGTCAAAGGGATGTTGATACCATCAAAATTCTCCTGATCAGCCATATACAAGGCTCTGATACCTACATCAAATCCTAGCTTAGCAACACTCCTTTCAATTGCGGCTATTCTTTTCTTTTGTCCCTCAGTCTGATTTACAGTAAAGCTTCCACCCTTGTCATCTTTAGAAAGAGATTCTTCTCTAATTTTTTGAACTTCTTCTTTAGCTACATCTTGCCAAAGATCTGTTTTTGCAAAAAGCTTTCCCGGAACCTTGTCTTGGGCACGGTGAGCTCTGACAATAAACTGAACCCACATTTGTTCTCCAGGTCTCAACGAACCCATATACTCCATCATTGGAGTTATTGGATCTACTTGCTCCTCTTCTTTATCACCCTGATCAAGAGCATAGTCAACATAGGTTTTGATTGGATAGGGATCTGGTTTGGTTAGTTTATACTCTATTCCAAAAAGTTCATTTTTTTCAGGATTGAAATCAAAAGATTGAGAGTAGTCTTCGACTTCATTAACTTCAGCTCCAGGATATTGTGCATATAGTTGGGATTCAATAAATCTTTTGTAGACACTTCTTGTCCAAATATAAAAATGAATATTTCCTCCCTTAGAAACGATTTCCAAGGAAAACCATGCCCTAAAGCCACCTTGGAAAGTTCGCTTAACCCAGGTAGTTTCACCACTAGTTTGATGTAAAGCTACCAAGAAAAGCTCCATTGCCGCAGGGCTCTTCTTCACTTCCGCAGGAGGCTTAATTTCCAAAACTATGTAGTCGAAGCTATAAAACTTTTTCTCTTGAGCATAATTAACATAGTTTCTGTATAAAACCCAAATCAAAAAAATTGGCAGTAATATAGGAACAGTCAAAAGAAAAAAATCTACACCTTTTTCAATTATAGAAGTAAGACCATCTTGCATGTTTTTATAGCAATAATTATAACTTATATAGAATGTAGAATATAGTATTTAGAATATAGAATGTAGAATATAGTATTTAGAATATAGAATGTAGAATGTTTATTGCTAGATTTACTAAATTTCACAATTAATTTAAGCGTTGTGATATCTTCCTTTGGTGTCTCTCTTGAAATACTGTGGGTTTTGCAGGTTTACCATAATAGTATTATCTTTGACATATCTTTCTTTCAGCACTTTGTCGACAATTTCATCTTTAGTCAAAGGTCCGTATTTATCAATCAGTTTCTTGATAACATCTCTAACAACACCACTAATGTATCCCCATTCAGATAATGCATACAAACCTCTTCCAACTAGAACAAATCTAGAGTCTTTAATTAACTCGTTGTGACAAGTAGCAACATGTGCTTTTTTATTAAAAATCTTGGTAATTTTTTCAGCTACTTCTCGAAAGTGAATAGGAGAACCATGTTGTCTAATAACAAGGTAAGCATAATCTCTCATGCCTTTTACATTAATATTTGGTGAATTAGCTTTTCCCCACTCACCTAGCGGGTTGGAGTTGACGGTTTTGGACATCCCTAACCACCGTTTTAAAATCTCTTCATCCTTGTATTCTTCAGAAACATCTTTCAAATGATCAAGAAAATCTTTTAGCATTTTTGATTCTGGAATAATATCCTCATCGTCTAGATCTGAGTAAAGTTTCTTAATAGAACCTTCAATCTGATTTGCTAATTCTTCGTCAACACACCATCGACATACAAACTCATTATTTTCTTTCTTTTGTTTGAAAGAATTACCAAGTACCAATAGAAAGTGTATTTGGTTTTGTGTAGATTTGCTTGTAGAAACCTCTCCCAGAAAATCTGACTCGCCGATAACACCACCTAAGGATCTTATAAGATCTTTTAATTCATTGAAAAAAGGTTCGGCTTTTTCAAATTCTTCCGATTTTCTAATGTTGGCAATGGAGTATTCTTCGATTTGTCTGACACGCTCTCGCGTTATGCCGTATATTTGCCCAATAGACTCGAGAGTCTGTTGTTTTGTACCAGTCCCTAGACCATATCGTCGTGTCAAAACATCCCGAGATCTCTCAGGAATAGTAGCCAAGAGTTTCTTAACTATTTGCTTTGGTAGGAAACTAAGTTTTGCCATATTAATAATAAATTATCTTTATTTTTATAAGGTTTGCGTTGGAGCCACTTTATCATTGATATTAGCCCCTGTCAACAATTTGAAAACATTTATTCAGAAATGACAATGCTGATTACTTTTTCTGGAATATATATGAATTTTGATATGGTTTTCTTCTCCAACCAACGAACCACTTCGGGGGTATTTTCGACAATTTTCTTGACCTGATCTTCATTAAAACCTTTCTCTATCTCTATAACTCCTCTCAATTTACCATTAATCTGAACACCAATCTTCAAATTCTTTTCTTCAATTTTAGACAGGTCATATTCTGGCCATTTTTGATTACATAAATACTCGGTATTACCCATTTGAATGTTAATTTCTTCTGTAATGTGTGGTGCGAATGGTGCAAGTAATAATATTAAAGTTTTATAATTTTCTTTGTTTACAAAATCTTCTTTTTCAAGAGCATTTGTCAAAATCATCATTTGAGAAATTGCTGTGTTGAATGACATACTCGAGATATCTTCAGAAACTTTTTTTATAGTCTTGTGTAATATTTTTTCTATTTCATCAGAATTATTTTCCTCGGAAATTTTATTTTTTAATTTCCAAACTTTTTCCAAAAATCTTCTGGGGCCAACAACCCCATCTTCACTCCAACTAACACCTTGATCAAAAGGTCCCATGAACATTTCATAGACTCTCAAAGTATCTGCTCCCAATGTTTCGACAATATCATCAGGATTAATAACATTACCCCATCTTTTACTCATTTTTCTTCCATCAGAGGCATTGATTAGCCCAACATGCTGTAGTTTGGTAAATGGTTCATCATAGTTCACTGCTCCAATATCAAATAAGAATTTATGCCAAAAACGAGCATATATCAAATGTCTTGTGGCATGTTCAGCACCACCAACATAAAGATCTACTGATGACCAATATTTTTCTTTTTCTTTATCAACCAAAGCAGAGTCATTTTTGTTATCTTCAAATCTCAAGTAATACCAAGAAGAACCTGCCCATTGTGGCATTGTGTTTGTCTCTCTTTTACCTTCCCCACCACATTTTGGACATTTTGTATTGACCCATTCTGAAATATTAGCCAAAGGAGACTCACCTGTTCCTGTTGGTTCATAGGAATCAACTTCTGGAAGTTTTACTGGCAAGTCTGCTTCAGGTACTGCAACTGGCCCACATTTCTGACAATGAATAATTGGAATAGGCTCACCCCAATATCGCTGACGTGAAAAAACCCAATCTCGAAGTTTGTAATTAGTAGCTTTTTTAGCAAGTCCTTCTTTTTCTAATTTTTCAATAATTTTTGGTCTAGCTTCTGCAGAACTAAGGCTATCAAATTCTTCAGAGTTAATTAAGATTCCTTCTCCTTCAAAACAAGTGTTTAATTTTTCGACATCTTCTCTTTCTTCATTATTAGGAACAATAGAAACTTTTAGCGGAATATTATATTTTTTAGCCAAATCAAAATCTCTTTGGTCATGAGCATCTGCAAAAACAGCTCCTGTTCCATATTGAAACAAAACAAAATCTGCTATCCAAACAGGAACTTCTTCTTTTGTTGCTGGATTTATGGCAATTACTCCTTTCAATTCAACTCCTGTCTTCTCTTTTTCAAGAGTTGTTCTATCTTTATCTTCTATTTTAGAGACGTCGTTTCGGTATTGTTCAACAAGTTCACTGTTTTCTATTTTATCCATTAAAGAATCAATGAGAGGATGTTCTGGTGCCAATATAATGAAGGTTCCAGAATAAATGGTATCTATTCTTGTTGTATAAATTGGAACTTCCAAATCAGAATCTTTTATTTTAAATATAACTTCTGCACCTTCACTTTTTCCAATCCAATTTCTTTGTGATTCTTTAATAGATTCCGGCCAATCCAATTTTTCTACATCAGACAAAAGTCTGTCTGCATATTCACGGATTTTCAAAACCCATTGTCTCAAAGGTTTTTTCTCAACCACAGTTCCACATCTCTCACATTTTCCATCTTCTACATCTTCATTTGCAAGACCTGTTTTACATGAAGGACACCAATTGATTGGTTCATTTGATTCATAAGCAAGACCTTTTTCAAACATTTTTATAAAAGCCCATTGCGTCCATTTATAATAACTAGGATCAGTTGTATTTATCTCCCTACTCCAGTCATAGTTAAAACCTAACAGTTCAAGTTGTTTTTTGAACCTCTCTATATTCTGTTCTACAGCAATACGAGGATGAATCTTGTTTTTAATAGCATAGTTTTCTGCTGGTAAACCAAAAGCATCCCAACCCATTGGATGTAGGATGTTGAAACCATTCATTTTTTTGTAGCGAGAAACTATATCTGTTGCGATATATCCTTTTGGATGTCCAACATGTAGTCCGTCTCCTGATGGATATGGGAACATGTCTAAACAGTAGTATTTTGGCTTTGATGAGTCTTCCTCTGTTTTATAGATACCATCTTCCTGCCATTTCTTTCGCCATTTGGCCTCTATTTCTTTATGGTCATATGTATCTGACATAAGTGCTAAAACTATACTATTTTTTAGGAAAAAATAAAAACTAGCCCGTCGCACTGTGGTGCGAGGGCAGTGGCTTCGAAAATTCCTTTCTGAATTTGAAATTTCAAGCTTGTCCCGTGAGCTGGGCCCAATTATCTCTGCTCTTTGGGGAGCCTCTGAGAATTTTAGATCCTGCCTCACAGAGAGGGCACCCATCCGCAGGAGACCATTTGGGCATCACGGGCAGATCCCGTTTTTTGAGAAGAGAGATGACTTTGTATCCTTCGATTTCGGTCGCATCAGACCGATTCACCAAAGCCAGGATGAAGCGTGCTATTTTTGCTCCTTCCTTTTTTCCTGCACGGACTGTCTTAATAACGCTTCCACCCGTGGTAGTGACGTCTTCGCAGAGAATCAACATCTCTCTAGGAAAAACTGGCGTTGTGTCAAAGGCCATGATTTCGCCCTCTTTTTCATCGAACCTTTTTTCAGCGAAGGAAGTTCTGCAGTCTAGACCAAACATCTGGGTGATGTTTCGGCCAATACCATCCGCGAGAGTAATAGCTCCCATTGCCGGGCCAACAGCTCGAAGCTTCTCTTTGCGGATGAGTTCCAGAAAGCCCTGGAATTCTTCCTTGCACAGGAGATCGTGACAGGCTCTTGGTCCAAAATGTGAGGATTCCCTCCCAGCAGCCTACTGTTGATGTATCCTGAGGAATGATAGCCTGAGGCTAACATAAAGTGTGGAAGCGTTGGATCTTCCCAACGTTCTTCTGGCCGGACAAAGATGACACGTTCTTTTTGGTAAGTCTCAAGCCAACCTGCCGCGTCTCTTATAGGTTTACATGTTTCCATAGCTTTATCTTTTTTCGAAGTTCAAATCTGCACACTTTCAAGGCGGTGCGTTGCCTGTTCAATCTGAGATCAGTATACACAAAAAGTTATGAAAATAAATAAAGATAGCCCGCGACACATCACTGCGTTGCGGACAAAAATTTCTATTCGTAGAGATTTCAGTTACATACCGAACGAATCTCCTCGATGGTTCTGAGAACAGCTTCACGTGGATTTTCCGATCGGATGATGGGTCTGCCGATCACTATCCTCGTAGCTCCGGCCTCAATCGCCTTTGCTGGTGTCATAATGCGGTCGGGGTTCTGATCGTCTCCTTCGACTACAGACCAAAGTGGCCGGATGGCAGGAGTGTTGAACGAAAACATCGTTTCAAACTTCTGCCTCAATGGATCCAACTCTTTGGCTGAGGAAACCAGTCCTCCTATACCAGCCCGTGAGCCCCAGTGTGCGCAACGCAACACGGCTTGTTCTGTGGAGCAGGTAAAGAGAGCGTCACTATCACTCTCGGCGAAAGTGGTCAGAACAGTGACGCCAACAACTTCGGTCTCTGGCAGCTCTGCTTTCAGAGCCTGCATAGCCTCGACCCCCGTGCTGCAAACCACGGTCACGATTTCAGGAGAGCTTTCATTGAGAAAGAAACCGTCAAAACCGAGCGTGTGCCCGATGTCAAAAAGTTTCAGATCAGCAAAAACCCGGAGGCCTCGATCATGGATCTCGTCGATGAGGTCATACCCACAAGCTCGGAGTGCGGAATTAACCTTGAGATAGACCCCCGTCCCATGCAACTTGTCAGCAAGAGAGAGAACTTGTTCTTTGACCCACACTCTTGCTTTTTTCGGGGTGATAAGTTTCCTCTCATTCTTTACCTCTTCTGCGGACGGCTTAAAGTCTGCAGCAACAATCAGTCGTTCTTCTGGTTTCAATTCTTTCATGAGAAATCCCTCCTTGAATTTCGTTGACACACTTTCAAGGCGGTGCGTTGCCTGTTCAAATCTGATGTAAAGATATATAAAAAAGAGGATTTAAGCAATAACCTCAGTCCCTTTACTTTATTCTTTTGGGTCTTATAATAAAAATCACATTAATTAACATTTTTTATATTTATATGACGGAAAAAGGTCTTGAACAATTAGACTCTAGTGAAGAACTAAGAACTGCCATGGAAGAGGCTTTTAAGAACTTATCTAATCTACAAAGAAGACACTCAGACGCAATGAGAGCTTGTGGAGATGATAAAGAAAAATTACTTGATACTATCAGGGCCAATAAAGCAGATATTGAAGAAGCGATGCGTCAATATCAATTATCACTCGATGAATTTGTAGGCTTATTAGAAAAATAAGTCACACAAAGAGATTGTTTATACCTCAGGAATTCTCATTTTATTTATATCTTAAATAGATCCTACCTAGCCCCCCGTCCTGTTGGACGGCCTAGGGAAAAGTCAATTGCTACGCAAGGCTTCAGGACGACGTGTTAAACTTTAAACTCAATAACATCACCATCCTTAACGATATATTCTTTCCCTTCTAGCCTAATCCAACCTCTTTCTTTCGCCTTTGCATGCGAGCCAGCCTCTAGAAGTTTGTCCCATTCAATAATATCTGCTTTGATAAATTTTGTTTCAAAATCAGAGTGAATAGCACGACCTGCTTGCGGTGCGGTAGAATCTCTTTTGGTTGTCCAAGCTCTTGTTTCTTTTTCACCAGTTGTGAAATATGTTATTAGATCAAGAAGTTCATATCCTTTTTTGATAAGTTCATCCAATCCCCCATCTTCCATACCCATATCTTTTTTAAAAGCTTCTTTTTCCCCAGCATTAAAATCTTTCATGTCTTGTTCTATGGCTGCATCCACTTTTACAAAAATAGCATCATTTTCTCTAAAATACTCTATCAAAAATTTATACCTAGGATCCTCTGTCTCATCTAAATTTGTCGCACCTGTTTTTTTATTCAAAACATACATCATTGGTTTGCTTGTTAACAAATGCAAACTTTTGACCAAAGGTTTTTCTTCTTCTGTTAGAGAAAGAGAAGAAGCCAACTTTCCATCTTTCAAAATAGTTTCTAATTTGATCAAAAGATCATTCTCAAGAACTGCTTTTTTGTCTCCTCTCTTCACATCTTTTCCTATGCTTGCGATTCTGTTTGCAACTGTTTGAGCATCAGCCATTATAAGTTCAAGATTGATAACTCCAATGTCACCAAGTGGATCAACTTCACCATGAACATGTGTAATGTCTTGATCTTCAAAAATTCTGACAACTTGAGCAATAGCATCTGTTTCTCGTATATGTGCCAAAAACTTATTTCCCAACCCTTCTCCATCTGCGGCACCTTTTACCAGACCTGCAATATCTGTAAACTCTACAACTGCTGGAATAGTTTTTTCTGTTTTGCTAAATTCTGCAAGTTTATACAAACGATTGTCAGGAACAGGAACAATGCCGACTGATGGATCGATAGTACAAAAAGGATAATTTTCAGCAGGAATAGACTTCTTTGTTAAAGCGTTAAATAAGGTTGATTTTCCAACATTTGGAAGTCCGACTATACCGACTGATAAACTCATGCGATAGATATTAACTTATAGAAGGATTCTCAGCAATTTTATTATACTTGACTTACTATAATACTAGTTGTATTGTTCAGTTTAGCAGGCGTTCTTTTAACATCAAAAAACAGAGGTGCTCGCCTATCCTCACAACCCAAAAACAACAATGAAAATAAGAAAGTTCTGGAACTTGATTCGTTGCCACATCCTCCTAAGACAAATTCGTAAAGTTCTTTTGGACGTACGAATTGTTGCGCACAAGGACTGCATCGAGTTATCTGTTCAAGATGTGTACATAGTCACAATCGACAGAAGAGACTACCTCACATGTGAATTGGAAGGTGACTTTGACTGGGCTGCGAAGTTCATCGAAGATAACACGCACCACCTAGATCCTAAAACAGGATCGAGAGTCCCTTGGTTTGTGTATGAGGATGATTGTGTAGATCTCTATGAACTTCAAACATTGTGGTGGGATGCCCACGATGCCATTATGCTGAGAGAAATCATTTCTCTTAGTTATTTGCGAATCGAAAATTGATTCGTATTAGATAGGTACTTTTTGGTTTTGATTTTTTAAGAATGTTGTGTTAAGAATAAAAAGTTGAACGAACAGTTCAAAGACACCGAGGCATAGCTTCGGCATTTTTTATTTTAAATAGGTATTAATTATTTCTTTTGAATTTCTTATACCAGTTTTTGAAGCTCGTCTTTAGATCCTTCAAAACTATCTTACACCGCAGGTTTTGCGTTTGTGCGATTGAGGTGTTAATTCAGCTATTATACTTGACTTTGCTTAGATAATGTATTATTATATGAAAAATTTTCACTGAACCTTAATCAACCCAAAACCATGATAACTGAAGACTCCATTATCGCCACTCTCGGCCAACCTGATAGCGCCGGTTACTGGCGCATCTCCAACGAAACCTTCGAGCAAAATTCCGAGCTTTTGTACAAAGCCAGGAGCGAAGGACTTCTCGAAATCACGGATATGAGCCAAGATACTGCTGATCCTCCCGGAGGGAGTATCCCGATCTATGATCCTGATGCGGGGTACAGCATCATTCTCAACTGAATCGTGCGGACACGACAGCAGGGTCACGAGGGAGTTTGTGGGATCTACCCCCTACTCCCCTTTTTATTTCCTCTGCACTTGTTGCACTAATTGTTGCAACTCATTCTTGTGAGCCATCATCACTTGCATAGTAGCTACTTGTTGATCTAAACCTTTCTTTTGTTTCTCTTTTATCTCTTTAGAAATCTGAGTAAACAACTTTGGATTTTTCTCCACAAGAGCCATTATCATCTCCTGTTGATCTTTTGGAACATTTTTTAATTGTGCTTTTAACAAAGCTTTGGTGAAAAAATTCATAGTCTGTAAATATTAAATATTAAGTGATAATTAGTCAAATTATAGTAGACGTCAGACATCAGGCATCAGCAGTGAATTATTGATCCTGATATCTGACGTCTGATGTCTAGTTATGGTCTATAATTTTCAATTAGTGCTTTGAAACCTTTGGCAATATCTCCAATAATTGGCAAATAGCCTAAAACATTCAATATTACTCCCAGAATGAAGATGACAATTGCAGCACCAACAACAGTTCCTACACCATGTATGGTACCCATCAAAAGCATTTTCCACCAAGGATATATTCGAGCATCTATTCGATCAATCTTTTTACCTAACTCTTTTAGAAATGCATTTTCTTTAGACATAGTTACTGATTTTTGCCACCCTTATACTCTCCCACTTCTCCCAATCCTTCTGATTCGTAAACTATGCCGATATCATTATTTTTCTCTTTCAAGTTGATGTTTTCCTTTTTTAATTTTCTAAGAGAAGAATTTGTTCTAAAAATTGAAGGTGTCAAAAGTAATATAGCGATAATAAAACCAATCAGAAGTGAGGATAAAATCACAAGAGCCAGAGAACCTTCAAAATCAAAGCTTAGAAATTTAACTGCTACAAAATCTGTATTTTGAAAAGCAAAAATTAGAGAGATGCCGACAACAACAATTCCTATAATAATAGACATAACATCAAAAGTATATCAAATTTACTCACGAACCAGAAAATGTTTCTGAGGATAATTTATAAAAATTTTTATCTGATAAATTATTTTCGGTTCAGGGTCTGTTATTTTAAATAATAACTAACATTCTGTTTGTGACGATCATAAGTTGTGGAGCAGTGAATATTTTTATTTTTATCATGTAAATAGAAAATACAACTTGTATCTGTTGGATCGAGAGCTGCTGCAATGGCAGATTTTCCTGGATTTGAAATTGGTCCAGGAGGTAACCCAATATTTTTATAAGTATTGTAAGGAGATTCCAGATACTTATCATCAGACTTTACTCTAGGCCACCAAACTTCCTCGTTTCCTTTGATGTATTGAAGTGTTGCATCTATCTGCAGTGGCATATCATTGAATAATCTATTCCAAATAATTCCAGATATTAATCTCATATCCGATTTACCTGCTGCTTCTCTTTGTATTAACGATGCAATATTAACTACCTGTGAAATATTTAAAACATTCTCATCAGGCTCCTGTAACATTTCAGAAACATGTTTAATTAAGTTTTCTTTCATCTCTTCTTTTATTATCTTGACTGGCTCATCTTTGTGCACCAAGTATGTTCCAGGAAAAAGGAATCCTTCACCAGAAGTTAGAGGACAGAGAGGGAAAGTTTTGATAAATTCTGCTTTTTTATTGTCAGACCAATCCAGCTCTTTGGCAAAAACTTCTGCTATTTCTTCCAGTCTTAAACCTTCTTGTATAGTGACGTAGCGATATTCGGGATTACTAATCTCAGCTTCCAAGGCTAGTGCCCCCATCCCTTTTTTCAAAGAATAAGCTCCGGGAACTATCTCTTTGCCGAGTTTTGTCATTAAAACTAGGCTCCAATAAGAAATTTTATTGCTGATATATCCTCTATTATTCAAATCATCAACAACACTTCGAGAGTCTAATCCGTGTGGCACAACCACAATCTGTTCTGGCTTACTTTGATCATAAGAATAGAAAAGTGAAAAAGCGATCACTAAAACTAAAAAGTATCTCAAATGTCTTGAGAATGTTCTCATTGCTTAAATTATATCTTAGAAAGAGAATTTTGTTGTGGGGAAAATCCTTAGTGGACCATAGCGGACTTGAACCGCTCACCTCACCCATGCCATGGGTGCGCTCTACCAGATGAGCTAATGGCCCTTTATCAATCTAATCAGTCCTGATCTCTACTCCTGAAGATAGTTTTTGTTTAATTATTTCGAGATCTTGTACTGCATAGTTTGTTCCACGGAGATCAAGTACACGGAGATTTGTTAGGTTACCAATTTCATATGGTAATCCAGTAATTGGATTATTTGATAGATCAAGAATTTCTAATTGTGAAAGTTGTCCAACTTCTGCTGGGACACCAGTGAAATTATTATCACTAAGATCTAGTACTCTGAGATTCTTAATTAATCGTATCTCTGCTTGTAACGATCCTTCTAGAAGATTGTGAGATAGGTCTAGAACCTCAACATTATCCTGATTGAATATATATTCAGGTGCTTTCGTTAGATTCTTACCTGATAAATTGATAGTTGCTCCTCCACTAGTTGTTTCTATTCTGTCATTATTAGTCTCATCAACAGATACTACACTATTATCCTTCGAAAAGAAGGTGGCACCAATAATGACTAAAAGTACAACTACGATAGTGAGGATGTATTTCATAATGTTGATTATATCAAACTTTAGTATAAAGGGGTGTCTTGTAGACCTAAGTATAATTGATTTTAACTAAATTATGAAAGAGATTAAGGCTTGATGGGACCTTAAGGACCGTGTAGTAGTAGTAACTTAATATTGCTTTAGGGGTATGGTGGTACCCCCGAAGTCGACCCCTGTGAGGGTTAGAAATAGCCGTATAGGGGTCAATGGACAAAAGTAAGTGAAAATTTTACTTAGCTCGCCAAATTCACTTTCTTTAGAGTCATTGCGTTAATTACCACAATTACTGTAGATAAGCTCATGACCAATGCACCAATTTCAGGTCTCAAGAAAAATCCACAAAAGGCAAAAACTCCTGCTCCTGCTGGTATGGCGATAATGTTATAACCAAGTGCCCACACAAGATTTTGTATCATCTTCCTATAGACTACTTTAGAGAGTTTAACCAGGCTTACAACATTTAGAGGATTACTATTGGTTAACACGACATCACCAGATTCAACAGCCACATCCGTACCTGCTCCAATAGCAATACCGATATTTGCTTGTGTGAGAGCGGGAGCATCGTTCACTCCATCTCCCACCATCAGAACAATATTTCCTTCATATTGGAGGTTTTTAATATGTTTATATTTATCTTCTGGTAGAACTTCTGCGTAGTAAGTATCAATACCAAGTTCGGAGGCAACAGATTCGGCCACTTGAATATTATCTCCAGTGAGCATAGCCACCTTAATATCCATTTTATGCAAATCTTCAATTGCTTTATATGATTCCTCTTTTATTTTGTCCGCTAAAGCAATTAACCCTATAACTGTTTTTTTATCAGAAAGAATTACTGTTGTTTTTCCTTCTGCTGTGAGTTTTTTAAATACATTTTCTGATTCCTTTAGGTCTACTTTTTCATCTGTCGTGAAGCGCTTGTTTCCAACAATATACTGCACTCCATCGTATTTAGCTTCAATCCCTTTACCAGCTACATTTTTGAAATTAGATATATTACTTAACGGAATATTGTTATTCTTGGCGTGATTAACGATTGATATACCTATGATGTGAGAGGATTCCTGCTCAAGGGAACCGGCAATAGAGAGAACCTGCTCTTCCGTATAAGAAACAAAAGGTACGACATCAGTGACTCCAAACTTGCCTTCAGTAAGAGTTCCTGTCTTGTCAAAAACTACATAGCTTGCCTTTTTAATAACTTCAATCTTTGAGAGGTTTTTTATAAACAGTCCATTTTTAACAGCAAGAGATGTTGTGATTGTTGTTACTGTTGGAATAGCCAAACCAAGTGCATGAGGACAGGCAATAACAAGAACGGTAATTGCCAATGTTATAGCAAAGACAAAACTCTCACCAATAACAAGGGTCCAGACCAGTAATGTCAACAAGGCTGTGATACCAGCCACGAAGGTTAAGACGGCTGAGGCACGGTTTGCAATCTTCTGTGAACGAGGTTTTGTTTGCTGTGCACTGCTTATTAATTTTTGAATTTGTCCGACAGTAGAATTTTCTCCAACACGATTAAGTCTCACTTTGAGTGAGCCATCTGTACAAATTGAACCAGCAACAACTTCATCATTACTGCTTTTTTGTATAGGCTTTGATTCGCCACTAATCAGAGATTCATCAATGTGGGCACTGCCTTCAAGAATAATTCCATCAGCTGGAATTTTCTCTCCAGGTTTTACAAGTACGATATCTCCTTCCTTCAGGGTAGAGATTTCAACATCATGTTCCTCGCCGTCTTTTAACAGATGAGCTTTTTTCGGTAGTAATTTAGCGACTTCCTGTAATGCGTTACCAGCAGATGCACTTGATTTTGCTTCTAGATAATGGCCAAAAAGAAGTACCCAAATAAGGGTTGAGATTTCTAGGTAAAATTCAACGTCAATAGTTGATAAAAACGTTGAGGCAACTGAGAAGAGGTATCCTGCTCCCACCGCAATTGATACGAGTGTCATCATCCCGTACTGCCGTGCTTTTATCTCATGTAGTGCGTGTTGGAAAAAGACTAGTGCAAAACCAAAAATAATTGTTGCGATAGCGAACTGGACCCATTTACTTATCTCCAAAGCAGATATTCCTAGAAGTTCTGATATTTTTGGATGCACAAGTACAAGCGGTATAAGCAAAAAGGTAACAATCCAGAAACGTTTAAGATACTCCTTTGCAGAGCCATGACTCATCCCATGCGATTGGTGATGTTCGTGATGATTATGATGATGACTATGATTCATTCCTAGATTATCATGAAGACTTCACCTTTAATGCCTTCATGAGTTATCTCATAAATAACAAAATCTTCTGTTTTAGGACCTGGCATACCTGGGGAACCAGATGGCATTCCTGCCATACCTATACCTTTGATATCAGGTCTTTCGGCAAGCAGTTTTTGTACAGCTTCTTCAGGAACATGACCTTCAACAACGTAACCGTCAATTTCCATGGTATGACAGCTTTCCAATTCATAAGGAATAGAAAACTGTTCTTTAATTGATTGAAGGTCTGAAACTGCTTCTACTTCAACGCCGTACCCCTTTTTTCTAAGATAGGCTGAGTACTGTTCACAACAACTACAGCTTGGAGATTTATACACTGTTGCCACTATGCCATTAGTAGAATTCACCACTTCTTCTGCAATGTTACTTGAAGAATTCTGACGAATCATAAAACCAATGATTCCAACTACAACTAATACAAGTACCCCGATTAATATATTGCTCCTCATGACTAGTTTTCGTTAAACCACTCTTTAAGCCAACCTCTCATCATTTCAACCTCACCTTGCTGTGCTTCAATAATATTATTTGCTAGTTTAACTAATTCTGGGCGGTCTGTTTGCTTCAACAATCCCTCTGCCATTTCAATAGCACCAATATGGTGAACTATCATTCCTCGCAAAAAGGCTTCTTCGTAAGCTTCTCCAGTTTTTCCTCGGAAGCCAAGCATCATTTCATCCATTGCATGCATCATGGCACCATCTTCATCAATAAGCTCATCTCCATACATGTGCTCTTCCATCTCCTCGTGCATCTCATTATTTGAAAACTGTCCCTGATTAGACATCATTGTGTTACTAGCAAAAAAGTAACCTATGATAAGTCCTACAATGAGAGCTAGAAGTCCGATAATGATTGTTTGATTTTTGTTTTCCATATTTGTGCTAAATTTATTTTAGTATTATTTTTTCTTAGATTTTTTAAATACACTTATAATTTCTTCTACAGCTTTCTTCTCTTGCCCTTGCTTCATCTGATGAATAACATGCTCGGACAAATGATTTTCAAGCATCAAATCTTCAACAGCGGAAAGAGCACTCCTGATTGCTGATGATTGAGTAATAATATCTATACAATATTTTTCTTCCTCAACCATCTTCTGAAGTCCACGAACTTGACCTTCAACTCGCCGAAGACGATTTGTTACACCTGATTTCGTTTCCTTTTTCATAAAGAAATAATATACCCCTATAGGGTATATGTCAAAATATCCTGTGTAAAAGTTCCAAAGCAACTTTGGTCAAGTAAAAATATTTGATTATGGTGGCTTAACTGTAAGACTTTTTTGTAGTGGACCTGACAGGATTCGAACCCGCTGCCTCCTCAGTGCAAATGAGGCGCTCTACCAATTGAGCTACAGGCCCCTAAGAACATTTTAAAACAAAATGTTCGGGCAAACTCAGAAAGCTAGCTTTCTGAGTTTTAGCCATAAATCACTGAAACACTCGGTGATTTAAGTTTGTGTATTCTAACTTATTTCCTATCTATTGCAAGGTCAATAACATGCTCTAGAAAGTCTTTGTATGTTGATCCAACCGCTTTGACAGCTTTTGGCAAAAGAGATTCCGAAGTCATACCTGGCAAAGAATTTGTTTCAAGAAAGAAAACTCCTCTTTTTGGATGAACCATAAAATCTGATCTAGAGTAGTGTCTAAGCCCAAGTAACTCATGAGCTAACTTTGCCACTCTCTGCATTTCCTGACTCTCTGCTTTTGTAAAATTTCCTGGGCAAATTTCTTTAGTGCTTCCATCATACTTACACTCATAGTCAAAAAATTGTTTTGAGTCCGGAGGAACAATTTCAATTGGTAACAGAGAGTATGAGTCTTCCCCTCTGAAACAATCGATTACTCCGACAGTTCCTTCTTTGCCTTTGATATATTCTTCGCAAATAAAGTCAGGGCTTTCTTGATAGAGTTTACACAAAGCATCTCTAAGCTCCTCCATATTTTGAACAATATAGACTCCAACAGAAGATCCTTTGGATGTTGCTTTTAAAACCAAGGGGAAAGAAAAACTATTAAATATTTTTCTAGAAACTTCACCGACTTCATCTTTAGACTTAAGATTGTAAGATTTGTAGTTTGGAGTTTTGATACCAGCTTTTTTTAAAATATCTTTTGTTTTTTGTTTATTCATCGATATTGCTGCTCCAAGCTTTTTTGGTCCAGTGAAAGGAACTCCTAGAATTTCTAAAATTTCCTGAACTTGTCCATCCTCTCCATACTCACCATGCATAGCATTGAAAACAACATCCATAAGCCTTACAACTTCTGTTGGTTTTTTCTCAATACCGTTTACAAACCATTTGCCTTGTTTGTCGATAACAACATCTAGAATGTCGTGATCATCTTTCAGGGTGTCTATGACAGAACGACCAGTTTTTAAAGAAACTTCATGTTCACTGCTTGGTCCACCTCGTAGTACTGCAATTTTTCTCCTTTTCATAGCCAATATTATATCAAATTCTTCCTATGCTTACTCCTATAGAATCCAATAGCAAATCTATGAGCTTCGCTATTAGCCAAGAGAATATCTCTTTCATAACTTTTAATTTTTGATTTTAAATTTAAGATTTCTCTAGGACGATGTCTCTCATCTTTGACCACACTAACGATGGGAATATCTACACCCACTTTCTCAAAAACATTTGAAGCAGCTCTGATTTGGGCTTTTCCGCCATCAATAACAATTAAATTTGGCATAGGCCATTCAGTATGCCCAAGTCTCCTATTCAAAATCTCTTTCAAACCACCGACATCATCACCTTTTTTAGTAGATCTGAGAATAAATTTTCTATAGTCTGATTTTTTTACTTCTCCATCTTCAATAACAGTCATAACACCGACGGAATGTTGTCCTCTCATATGTGCCACATCGTAAGCTTCTATTCGAAAATTACTTTCGACATTAATGTTTTCATTCTTGATAAGAGAAATATCTTGTATGTGATTTAAAGCAAAAATCTGATTTCGAATCTTTGCTGCTTTCTCAAAATTTTTAATTTTGGCTTGTAGCCTCATTTCTTTTTCTAAATGTCTCAAAAGTTCTTTTTTCTTTCCTTTGAAAAAAAGGGAGACATTGCGAATATTTTTAGCATATTCTTTTTTAGCATTTGTAGTAGAGATGTCTGGTTCTAAACCTATTTGTTGATAAAGCTTAGATTCATTTTTGGAAGTTAAAAAAGGAAAAATTTTCCTAACAATTTTTAATGCAGTTTTTAATTGCTGTTGCGAAGGAAATGGACCAAAAACTGAGTGGTAAGTCGCCCCGGACTTGATCTGGGATCTCGAATAACCTTGAGTAAACTCAATAACTCTCCCTCTTTCTATCAAGACTTTAGGAAACTCTTCTTTGGTAATTACTAAAAAATTGTAACTTTTATTATCTTTTTCTTTGGTATTGTAAATCGGCTTATGTTTTTTGATTAAATTAGCTTCGAGAATCAGAGCTTCTAAAACAGAATCCGTTTTTTGAAAATCTAAATCATTCGCCTGAGTGACCATATCTACTAGTAAGGGTCCTCGGGTTTTTATTAAATCATTGGAAAAATAGCTACGAACACGATTCTTCAATGATGTTGCTTTACCTACATAGAGTATTTTTTTATCTTTTTTAAAAATATAAACACCAGGACTATCTGGTAATTTATACTTTTTAAAGCCTTGTAATTGCATAGTAGATATATTAATCTGACTAATGGAGAAAAAGCAATGAAATTTGAAAATCTGCCCAAGCCGGTCCAAGCAATCATTATCGTGCTTGGATTAATTTTCATCGCCATAACCCTTGCTTTGGGTACTTGGCAATAAAACCTGAACAACTAGAAAAACCTAAGTCATGAACACTGCCCTACCTCTACCTGATGGAGAGGAGATTGATCCTCCTGTTGCGGAAAAGGAAAGTCTCTACGATAGAGCTCTTCTCCTGGTAAAGGAAGAAGGTCTTGGAGGAGAAAATCTCGAGAAAGCTCTTGAAGAATTCGATGGATCAATGAGCGGTGAACCTCTGGTTCGCTTCTTGATCAGAGCCTCCTGGCTTATTATCGGGACTCTGATCCTTATCGGAGCCATTATCTTTACGGCAATACAAATCTTTACCTGAAAGGAGGTTTAAAATGAGCATGATGGATCGCGAAACAGGAGGTCTTTGGGCCTCCGGGAGAAACTTGCCCGATTTGTCTGGAGAAGAAAAACCATGGCCATGGTGGAAAACCATCGCTATCGTATTGTCCATCCTTTTTGGGATTGTTCTTATTGTCATCTTGGTAGCAATCTGAATAATCATGAATTTAAAGTGCGGCGACCGAAGAAATTCGTTAGCCGTATTTTTTTATCTAGAATGTAGCTAGAATATGTAGTATGTAGAATTTAGAATATAGACGAGCAAGGTAATCTGTAGAAAATTTTCAAAAATTCTTCCAATATTCCCGCCCAGGGTGGGGGCTTACCACTTACCCCGAACCAGAGCAAAGCTCGGTTCGGGACTAGCCCCGAACCGTTTAGCCTTTGACTAAACTGGTGTGAGGGCCTCCTTAAGTTCAATTATACACATTTGGAATAAAGAAACTTATAAAAAAGTTTAAATTATTTATGAACTTTTCAATCAGTAAATCTCAATTCTAAATTCTATTTCAAATACTTCCTTAAATACTTACCTGTATAACTCTCCTTGACTTTAGCAACTTGTTCTGGTGTTCCTTTGGCAATTATTTGTCCCCCATTCTCTCCGCCTTCTGGCCCAATGTCTATAAGATAGTCAGAGCACTTAATAACATCCATGTTGTGTTCAATGACTAAAACAGTATTTCCATGATCAACAAGAATTTGAATAATCTCAATCAATTTCTTTACGTCCTCATAATGTAAACCGATAGTTGGCTCATCTAGAATATAGATTGTTTTTTGCAAATGTTGTCGGTAAAGTTCAGAAGAAATTTTTACTCTTTGTGCCTCTCCACCAGATAATGTGGTTGCTGATTGTCCCAACTCAAGATAACCAAGTCCAACATCATTCAAAGTTTTCAAACGATCATAGATAGCGGGAATATCTTGGAAAAAATTCAGAGCTTCTTCTATTGTCATATGAAGGATATCGTAAACATTTTTCCCCTTATACTTCACCTCCAATGTTTCTTTCATAAATCTTTTACCTCCACAAATATCACAAGGGACATAAACAGTTGGTAAGAAGTGCATTTCTACAGCAATTTCTCCATTACCCTGACAAGCTTCGCAACGACCACCTTTGACATTGAAAGAAAATCGACCGGCTTTCCATCCTCGATACCTAGCTTCTTCTGTTTCTGCAAAAAGGTCTCTTATATGCGTCCAAGCACCTGTATATGTAGCAGGATTTGATCTAGGGGTTCTACCAATTGGACTTTGATCAATCAAAATAGCTCTTCCCGCATACTCAGTACCTTTGAACTCTTTACAGTTATAAACTTTATTACTTCTGTATTTTCTATCAAATCTTGCTTGTAGGTTTTTGTATAAAATCTCATAAACAAAAGATGATTTACCAGAACCTGATACTCCTGTAACTGTTACCAACTTACCGAGAGGAACATCAACATTCATATTTTGAATATTAAAAACTTCCCCACCCTTTACAGAAATTTTTCCTTTGTTTTCATCTCGTCTCTTCTTTGGAATTTCGATAAGTTTATCTCCTCTTAAATAATCTAATGTAACAGAGCCGCTAGAATTACTTTTTGCTGTCAGCAATTTTTCTAAATCATCTGCCACCACAATTTCTCCTCCATGCACTCCAGCACCAGGTCCAATATCTACAAGGTAATCAGAGGCAAAGATAGTATCTTCATCATGCTCTACAACAACAATAGTGTTTCCTGTATCTCGAAGATTCAGTAAAGTTTTAATCAGTCTATCATTATCTCTAGAATGCAGACCAATAGTCGGTTCATCTAAGACGTACAAAGCTCCCACAAGACCTGATCCAAGTTGACTAGCAAGACGTATTCTCTGAGCTTCACCTCCTGATAAGGTGTGAGCCTTTCTATCTAGCTGTAGATATTCAATACCAACGTCATTCATAAAGAGAAGTCGGGATTCAATTTCTTTTAAAATTACTTTGGCAATTTCTCTTTCTATTACTGTTAATTTTAAATTTCCAAAAAAATCTATAGCTTGACTAATAGACTTGGCCACTAAATTTACGATGTTTGTTTTATTTTTGCCTTCTCCAAGAAAAACATTTAAAGCTTCTTCTCTTAGTCTAGCTCCGTGACAAAGAGAACATTCTTCATCACCAAAGAAATGCTTAGTACCGAGCCCATTACATTCTGAACAAGCTACATAAGGAGAATTGAAAGAAAAAAGTCTTGGTTCTATTTCTGGAAAAGAGAAACCGTCGTAAGGACATAGAAATTTTGATGAAATAATCTTTTCTTCAAATAGATCAGGTTTATCACCGACAACTTTTATCAACCCTTCTGACTCATTCAAAGCTCTTTCAATGGCATCGCTTAGCCTTTCACGAGAATCTTTGCTTTTTGACTTGATATCGCTGATATAAAATTCATCAATTAGAACATCGATGTTGTGCTTTTTATTTTTCGCTAAATCTATTCTGTCTCGTAACTTTTTAACAACACCATCTATTCTCACTTTCTCATAACCTTTGCCGAGCAAATCGTATAGAAGTTGATAATATTCTCCTTTTCTGCCAACAATAAGTGGGGCGAAAAGTTGTATTTTAATATTATCAATTTCAACACCCATAACTTTTTTCTGGTCTTTAGATAAATCTATAGATTCGACACTTTTAACAATAGTATTCAAAATTTCTTCATTAGAAAGCTTTTTTATTTCTCTACTACAAATAGGGCAATGTGGTTTTCCAACTCTAGCAAAAAGAATTCGAAGGTAATCATATATTTCTGTGATAGTTGCTACTGTTGATCTTGGATTATTTGATCGAGATTTTTGATCAATAGAAATAGCAGGTGAAAGACCAACAATTTCATCAACATCAGGCTTCTGCATTTGTCTTAGGAATTGCCGTGCATATGAAGAAAGAGATTCAACATATCGTCTTTGTCCTTCAGCAAAGATAGTGTCGAAAGCTAAGGAAGATTTTCCTGATCCAGATAAACCAGTAAAAACAATCATCTTGTCTCTGGGCATTTCTACCGTCACATTCTTTAGATTATGAGTTCTGGCTCCTTTTACGATGATTTTTTCTGATGCTTTTATTCCCCTTTTATTTACTTGATTTTTCATTTTTAGTTTTATATCTTTTTACATCTTCATCTTGCACCGCCCCAATCTCTTTCCCACACACCCTTTTCCCCCGCGCACCCTCTTTCCCCGCGAAAGCGGGGATCTCCTTGCTTCACTTCCATTTTCTAGTATTTTTAGCTGACATAACGACATTGAACCTCTAGCTCGGTCACCAGGGGTTAATTAAAGTATTGAGAGTGAGTATAGCAAATTAATTGATAATTTAAAATTAATAGTTAAAAGTTAAAAATTTAAAAATGACTGTCTACAGATGTACCAAAATTATTGTTGACTAAGTAACACAAGCATTGTAGAATTTAGATAGATAAGTGACACCACACTTTTGTGAGACCGCAAAAGTATCAGGGTGTAAAAAACTCAGACCCAACACGCCTATGGCACACATAACCGAAGAGCAAGACTGGTATCTCGACACGCCCGATGTGAGGTTGACCAGAGTTTTCACGATCGTTCTGATCCTTCACGTCATTGCCATCGGAGCAGTGCTCCTTTGGCAAATGTGCAAGAAGGCAACAGAGGAGGAGCTTCCCAAATCTCCTCCCGTCGAAGAAATTCAAATCCAAACCCCCGCTCAGCGGGATTTTTTTATTTCTCTTTCACCTTCTCCTCAATAGCTTTTATCTCATCTCGAAGTATTGCAGCTGTTTCAAAATCTAGTATTTTCACAGCAGCATTCATTTGTTTTTCTTTTTGAGCAATGAGTTTCTTAGGATTCTTTTTCATCATTGCTTCGTCAATAGAAAGTAGTTTGGAAACAGTTTTTTGATGCTCTGAAGTAATTGTTTCTGAAATATCGTGTATTGCTTTCTCAATAGTTTTTGGAGTAATGTTATGTTTTTTGTTGTAATCAAGTTGAAGTTGTCTTCTTCTTGATGTTTCCTTGATAGCTCTGTCCATAGAACCAGTAATTTGATCTGCATACAAAATCACTCTTCCATCCACATTTCTAGCAGCACGACCAATGGTCTGTATCAAAGAAGTTTCGCTTCTAAGAAATCCTTCTTTGTCAGCATCCAAGATTCCAATCAAAGTTACTTCTGGCATATCAAGACCTTCACGAAGAAGATTAACTCCAACGAGTATGTCATATTTCCCTCTTCTAAAGTCAGAAATAATCTCTATTCTCTCTATTGTTTTAATATCACTATGCACATAAGCAGTTTTGATTCCTTTTTCTTCCAAATAGTCCGTTAGATCCTCCGCCATCTTTTTTGTTAATGTAGTTGCGATCACTCTTCCTTTTTTCTTTATAGCTTTGTTTGCTTCTTCTATGAAATCAAAGACTTGACCATGATAATTCTTATGAGATCCTGAATCCTTTGCCTCGTTCCTCGGCTCAGGTTCAGGAAGACGGGTAGTAGCAGTAATTGGTCGAATATCAATCACTGGATCTACTAGTCCTGTTGGTCTAATGATTTGCTCTGCAATATTTGTAGATTTTTCTAATTCATATTTACCTGGTGTAGCAGATGTATATATAGTTTGTCCAACTCTTTTTTCAAATTCATCAAATTTCAAAGGCCTATTGTCCAAAGCACTTGGAAGTCTAAAGCCGTGCTCGACCAAAGTTTCTTTTCTAGATCTATCTCCAGCATACATTCCACCGATTTGTGGAACAGTGACATGTGATTCGTCTATCACCAGTAGAAAATCTTTTGGAAAATATGAAAGCAAAGTATCTGGAGCTTCTCCAACTTTTTTACCAGAAAAGTGTCTGGAATAGTTTTCTATTCCGTTACAATATCCAACTTCTCTAATCAAAGCTAAGTCATATTTTGTTCTTCTTTTTAATCGTTCAGCCTCAAGCAACTTTCCTTCTTTCTCTAAAATCTTTAATCTATCCTTCAGTTCATCTTCAATAGTTTTTATAGCTACCTTCAACTGGTCTTTATCTGTTATAAAATGCTTTGCTGGAAAGAAATAGAAAAAATCTAGCGCTTCAATAATATTTCTACTTACAGAATCTATTTTTACAAATTCAGAAATTGTATCTCCGTCAAAAGTTGCTCGAACAATAAATTTTTCTGAAACAGGCATCACTTCTACAAAATTACCAATGGCTCTGACTTTTCCTGGTGTCAAATCAGAATTTGTTCTTTCAAAATGTATTTTTATAAGCTCTCTGACAAAATCGCCTCGCGCAATCTTTTCTCCTTTTTTTATTTTTAAATTTTCTTTCTCATATTCTTTTGGTGAACCCAAACCATAAATACAAGAAACTGACGCCACAATGATGACATCTTTTCTGGACAAAATAGCTTGTGTAGAAGCATGTCTCAATCTTTCTATCTCTGCATTGATTTGTGCTTCTTTTTCTATATAGGTGTCAGTGACTGGCATATAAGCTTCTGGTTGATAATAGTCATAATATGAAACAAAATAATGAACAGCATTGTCTGGAAAAAATTCCCTATACTCTTGAGCAAGTTGAGCTGCCAAAGTTTTGTTGTGTGCAATTACCAAAGTTGGCCTTTGAACTTTTTCAATAACATTGGCAACAGTAAAAGTTTTTCCAGATCCAGTAACACCTAAAAGAGTTTGATGTTGCTCACCTTTTTTTAGTCCGTCAACGAGAGATTTGATAGCTTTTGGTTGATCTCCTGCTGGTTTGTAATTACTTTGTAATTTAAATTTGTTCATAGTTTTACTCGATCCTGAATCAACCTGCCTGTCCGACAGGCAGAGTTCAGGAAAACGTATCTGATTGACTTTCAATAGTATTGGGATATTATCACAAATGGAACCATTATGATAAATTCTTCCTCTTAAAGAATGAACACGGTCATCAATATTAAATTACACAACAGAGCATTTCGCTCTTCCATACTTGCAACTTGGAGGGAGTATGCTCAAAAGCGTGCTTCAAAGAAAACCAGAGCAAAAAGCTTTTTGAATTTTCTCCGGTACAAGAAAAGACTTTCCACCAAAATTCTAAAGGACGGTGCCAGAATTTTCTCTGAAGGAAATCTCCGTAAAATTGCTGAGGCCAACAATTTACCCGTTGACATCCTTAGGACTTATCTGCGCCTGAAAAAACACATTTGGATTATCGTTGCCCTTGCAAAACAATGATACATCCCCCACCAATTCACCACCTCGCCCGCCGTGTCGTCTAGAACCTCGGCGGGTTAACCTTTTATCTACAAAAAAGACATTAATTCTTCTTCCAATATATTTATTTGTTCAGCACTGAGGTTATGCTTACTTTTATTAGTTCTAAACCACTTCATTCTTTCACGAACCTCATTCATATCTATTCCAGTATTCCCATTACCTTCAAACATATCTCCTTGGAAAACCTGTTCAATGTCTCTGATTTTTGCATCAGAAAAACCTTTATTCCTTAAAGATGTTTTTAACCTATTAAATTCATTAGGATTTATATTTGCTGAAGCTCCGAATATGTCCATGATATTAGTAAATAGTTAATAGTAAATAGAAAATTATTAATTTGCTTTGTATCTTGTTAAAAATTCATTTTTAAAATTTTCAAAACTATCATTTATTATACTCTCTCTAATATTATCTACTAGTCTGACAATAAATCTGACATTGTGTATTGTTGCCAAAGTATTGGCTAAGATTTCTCCTGCTTTGAATAAATGTTGAATATATGCCTTTGTGTAATTCTGACATGCGTAACAATCACAATCATTTTCAATAGGTGAAAAATCTTCCTTAAATTTTGCATTGATAATATTTATCTTTCCTTCTTTTGTATAAAGAGAACCATTTCGTGCAATTCTAGTTGGAGCTACACAATCAAAAAGATCACACCCTCTTTCAATAGCCATAAATAAGTCCTCTGGTTCACCAATACCCAAAAGATGTCTTGGTTTTTCTTCTGGTAAAACACTATTTACCCATTCAACAGCACTGGACATATCTTCTTTTTCAAAAGATCCTCCGATACCAAAACCATCAAAGCCTGAGCCGGGCCCTGATCCGGCTCCCATCTCGCCCAAGACTTTGGCACTTTCTTTTCTCAGTTTTTCATTTCGTCCTCCTTGGACAATTCCAAACAAAGCTTGTCTCTCGCTATTTTCTTTTGATTGATGATAATCCAAAGATTCTTTTGCCCATCTATGTGTTCTATCCAGTGCGCGACCTTGATAATGATCACTTTCTTGAGGCGAAGTGCATTCATCAAACGCAAAAATAATATCGGCGCCCAAGTTGTGTTGAATTTCTATAGATTTTTGTGGAGTAAAATAATGAGCACTTCCATCTATGTGAGATCTAAACATTACTCCATTTTCATCAATTTTTGCTGGTTTAAAATTTTCTGAAATATTTCTTCCTTTCAAGTCTTCTTGTTCGAAAGTAGCTGGTAATTGTACTTCATCTCGTTTTGCTATTTTTGAAACATTGCTTCCAAAAGCTGCTCCAAGTGAGAAAACTTGAAATCCACCAGAGTCAGTCATTAATGGTTTTTGCCAATTCATGAATTTATGCAGTCCGCCTGCTTTTGCAACAAGTTCATCTCCTGGTTGCAAATACAAATGATAAGTGTTTGCTAAGGTGACCTGTGCTCCGATAGATTCTAGTTGATCTGGAGTTAGAGATTTCAAAGTAGCTTTGGTAGAAACAGGTACAAAAGCGGGTGTTTTTATAACACCATGTTTTGTTGTTAAAACTCCAGCACGGCCCATTTTGCCAGGAATTTCTTTTTCAATTTTAAAATTTAAAGGTTTTCTCATGCCCTAGGATAGTTTTGGCATAATGACACACTTTTTGATTTTTGAAAAGGAGCTCCCCTTTCCCCATATAATTGATTATAATAATTCCAACTAAAGAAAAATTAAAAATATATTAAAATTATTTAAAAAAAAGAAATGTCTGACCCTAAGAAACACCACAAACCATACAAACATATCAATGTAGAACCAATGACTTTTGTAAATCTAAACAAAGACACACAGGAACGAGTAGATAGAATCGCTGAAGAATTCAAAAATGGTTTTACTATGATTGGTACAGCAGAAAAATCTGTCACTTTTTGGGGATCAGCTCGAACGATGCCTCACGAAAAAGATTATAAAAAAGCTTATAGCCTAGCCCAAAGAATTGTAAAGGAACTTGGTTATTCTATTGTCACTGGTGGTGGTCCAGGAATAATGGCCGCCGCAAACTGTGGTTCTTATGATGCTGGGGGAAAATCAGTTGGTTTAACAATAAAATTACCAATGGAACAAAAAACTAATCTTTGTGTCACTCATCATATGGATTTTAAATATTTCTTTGCTAGAAAAGTTTGCTTAGCTTTTGCTGCCGAAGCTTATGTTTACTTCCCTGGTGGCTTTGGAACAATGGATGAACTCTTTGAAATACTAACTTTGGTTCAAACAAATAAAATGGAAAAGGTGCCGATCATTCTTGTTGGTAAAAAATACTGGAAAGGTTTAGAAAAATTTATTCATAAGAAGTTGTTGCGAGGTGAAAAAATAGATAAAGGTGATGATCAAATTTACACCATTACAGATAATGAAGATGAGATTATTGAAATCATTAGGAATGCTCCGCTTCGGAGCAAAGACAGTGTTTAGTTCTTAGATTGATGGACTACCACTTGTGGAAATGGAATTTCAATTCCTTCCATATCACAAGCCTCTTTTAATCTTTTTCTTAATTCCCCTGTGATACTCCATTGTTCTCCTGGCTCGACTTGGCCAACAATTTTGACAACAACTGCTGAGTCAGCTAGATCTTCAACTCTCAAAAACTTAGGTGCTTCTTCAATAAGATCTTTAAATTCATTATCTTCCGCTAATTCTTTTCCAATTTTATTTATTAATTCTTTTAACTTATTCAAGTCGGTATCATAACCAACACCAAGATTTAAATTGATCTTGGAAATTCCTTTTGTCATATTTGAAACAGAGGTAATTTCTCCATGAGGAATGTGATGAACTACACCATCTAAATCACGTAAAACTGTCACTCGTAAACTAATGTCTTCAACTTTTCCAGAATGACCAGCAATAGTCACTGTGTCTCCAATGCGATATTGATTTTCTAATATAATAAATAGACCACTGATTAAATCTTTTATTAAATACTGTCCTCCGAAACCAATAGCAATACCAATAACACCCGCACCTGCTATTAAAGGTCCGATATCGACTCCAGCCTCTGACACAATTGTCAAGCCACCAAAAATCCAAAGCGCACCTTTAGCAATTCCATTTATGATACGAATTAAAGTATCTTCTCTTTTTTTCTCTGCTGTTGGAGATAATCCTGGTTTACCCTTTACTGCTTTTCTAATTCCTTTTTCAATAAAGTGTTCAGAGACTTTGGATATTACCAATATAATAATTAAAACAACTAATATTTTAATTCCATGATTTAATAGCCATGTCTGGAAAGTATCAAGATAAAATTTTTGCATAAAACTAACTTTTGAAGATTAATATTTCCTCAGTATAAAAAATAGAGAAAGGAACTGCAACTACACAATATTATTAAACTTATCTTGTATTTCTTAGAGCCTGATCAAGTTTTTCTCTAACATGATTTGGATCTTTAATGTATTTGAAAATAAACTCTCTTTCCTTACCAGCAGTTTGAATAGATAGATCACCAAACTTCAATAAAGTTGCGAAGATACCGTCAACATTTGATTTCACATCTTGTACTTTTGACAAAGATAAATATGAGATCTCGCGTTTAAACAAAGCCTTTTGATCAATATCAATAATTCTCTTGTTAGTAATAATCAGAACGTCTAGATAATAGTCTGTCCAAAAAAGCATCAGAGAGATCCATAAACCCAAAAGCCAAAGGGTGTAGAAAAAAAGAATAGCTGAACCTAGATGTCCTTCTGATGTTAATAAAATAATATTAGTTTTAAAAATTAAATAATGAAGAAGCGGAGGAATCAAGAGAAAAGCTAAAATAATGATACCTTGAGAGATGAGCAAAAACCAATGTCTTCTAGCTTCGTAAATGACATATTCATCTTTTTCAAATAAAACACTCATGATAATACTTTGAAAGTTACTAGAAGTAATATGGCTAAGACAATTAAAATAATAGAAATAATAAAATACAAACTTTTAACAAAAACTCTATCATTATTTTTTATTCCGTAGTAATTCCAATGGTGTATAAGAACAAAAGAAAAAATAATAAACAATAAAATAACGACGGAGAAAACCGTTGCTAAATGAGAGAATTTCAAATTCAAGTGTAATAAATAGTTACTCACTTCCTAAATTGTATCAAAAAAAATAAATAAAGTGCGCTCACGGCGCACGGTTCGGGTTTGTGGTTGTAGCGATCGGTTCAACCTTCCGAATCGCTGGTGTCTCAATAGGTTGACATTTTCGATATCCTATTCCTATTGGAAAGACATTTATTATGTCACCTTCTTGCGACTGGTAAAATTCCTTCGGGATGAAAAGCTTTACCGAAATGATGTTAGGGGGAGTTACCACATAACGGTAAGGAGACCGTAGTATGTCAATAGTGACGATTTTTGTCACTGCCCTTTCTTCTGGAAAAAGTTTCCACCCATCAAGGATAAGTTTTCGTATTTTGGACTTTGATTCATTGGAGGTATCGTATGAGACCACACGAGTAAATTGGATGACCATTAGACTAAGGTCAATTCCTTGGACTTTTTCCAAGTCAAATTTAACCCACAATTCGAACATGTAGCCATCCAAATTTATTTCCAAAAGGTCGTATCCCGATTGAAAGATTGTACCTTCAACAGGATCATTGAAAGGTATTGTATTTTTAGGATCAAAGACCTCTTTCCAGCTCGGATTCGTTGTCTGAGCAAAAAGATTTTCGACAAAATATGTCGTAACAAAAAACAGCAACATAAAGAACGTGGTTTTCATGATTATTAGTAAGCCCTTTGTTTATTTAGGCTTTCCTTTCCTAATTCGAATATACAACTTTATCGAAAAAACACAAATACCTTTCGTATTTTTATTAAATAAATTAAAATAGACTACATGAGTAAAGTGTCAACAGAAAACTATAAAGGAGTTAGGGATTTTTACCCTGAAGATCAATCAGTACAAAACTACATCTTTTTTATATGGAAAGAAACCATGGAAAGTTTTGGTTATGAACAATATGATGCTTCTATATTAGAATATTCAGATTTATACAAGGCAAAATCTGGTCAAGAAATAGTGACAGAACAAACATACAATTTCGTAGATCGTGGAGAAAGAGATGTCACATTACGTCCAGAAATGACACCGACTATTGCCCGAATGATTGCCAGAAAAAAAAGAGATTTGGTTTTTCCTCTTCGTTGGTACTCTATTCCAAATCTTTTTAGATACGAAAGACCGCAAAAAGGTCGACTGCGAGAACATTGGCAGTTAAATGGAGATATTTTTAGCATTAATAATATTTTTGCTGAATTAGAAGTTATAGAAATTGCCTCAACTATTCTACGTAACTTTGGTCTAAATGATATTCAATTCGAAATCAGAATAAATGATAGAAAAATCTTGAATAAAAAATTTGAGGAACTTGGTCTAAATGAAATTCAAAGTAGTGAACTTAGTAGATTAATAGATAAAAAAGACAAAATAGACGATTTTGATGAACAAGTTGAAAAATTACTTGGTAAAAAAATTAGGCTAGACTTTGAACCAAATGAAGAGATCACAGCTATTATTGATAAATTAAAAAGAAGAGGAATTTCTAACGTTGTCTTTTCGCCTACCATTACCAGAGGTATGGATTACTACACCGGCTTTGTATTTGAAGTTTATGACACTAATCCTGAAAATAATCGAGCGTTGATGGGTGGAGGTAGATATGATGATCTTTTAAATATTTTTAACGAAGAAAAATTACCAGCTGTTGGTTTTGGTATGGGTGACGTAATGCTTCGAGAAACTCTGGAAACTTACGGTTTAATCCCGAAACATTACAACCAGACAGATTTGGCTTTTTGCCCTCTGAATGAAGCCTTCTTTGATATTGTTTCTGAATGGGCTACCGAACTTCGAGAAGCAGGTCTGAATGTCACCATAGACTACAGTGGTAAAAAAATAAAAGATCAGATTAGTAAAGCTGATAAAAGAGGTATCCAGTTTATTTCTTGTATTGGGGATGAAGAAATTTCTTCTAAAAAATTAATAATAAAAAACTTACAGACAAGTAAAGAAACAAAATTACCATTATCAAAAGTTGCTCAATTTGTAAAAAATAATAGATCAGTTTAAAATACCGTTTCTGTGAGAAAAATTACCTTTGACATAGAAACTTCAAATATCTTTAGTGAAGTTGGGTCTGCTGATCCAACCTTGTTAGATTTGTCAGTGGTCTGTATTCATGATTCAGAAACAGATTTATATAGTCATTTTTTTCAAGAAGATTTAAATAAACTGTGGCCAATAATAGAAAAAGCCGACATGCTTATTGGTTATAACTCAAACAATTTTGATATTCCACTTTTAAATAAATATTACGCTGGAGATTTGAAACATATAAAAAGTTTAGACTTGTTGGAAGAAATTAGAAAATCACTAGGAAGAAGAATTAAACTTGATGATATTGCAAAAGGAACTCTTGGAGAACAAAAGTCTGCTGATGGTCTACAAGCGCTAGTCTGGTGGAAAAATGGGGAAAAACAAAAGGTGGTGGATTACTGTATTCAAGATGTCAAAGTAACAAAAAAGATTTACGACTACGCTTTAGAAAATGGCTACGTAAGATATCCTAAAAACGGTAAGGTGGCAGAAATAAAGCTTGATACTAGTAAGTGGGAAGAAAAAGAAGGAGGTTTGGCTCCGACTTTGGGGTTTTAAATAAATAACAAGATCAAAACCGCTACAATCACCCTATACCAAACAAAAACTTTCAAGGAATGATTCTTCAAAAATTTTATTAAAAAGTGTATCGCTAGCAATCCTACAATAAAGGCAGCTACAGATCCAAACAAAAGATCTATGCCAATTGTATCTATTAAATTATATTGAAATAAATCTAATAATTTTTTCAAACCAGACCCAACTAAAATTGGAAAAGCCAAAAGAAAAGAAAAGCGAGTTGCTTCTTCCCTACTAAAACCACTAAAAAGTCCTCCGGAAATAGTCATACCAGATCTAGACATGCCAGGCACCAATGCTAATGCCTGAAACAAACCTATGATAAAACCTTTAACAGCGTTCACATCGGCAATTTTTAGGTTGTTAGGCTTTTTCTTTTCAGCAAAAAGCATAATGAGTGATCCAATAATGAGAGAAAGTGCAACTAGATTAGAATTTCTAAAAACAGAATCCATTAAATCTTCTAACATTAGACCCAAGATAATGGCTGGTACAGTTCCCCATATCAAGGCTTTGATTAAATTTTTATCTGAAGCAGAAACATCTTTTTGAAAAACCCATAAGAAAAAGTTTTTGATATATTTCAAAATATCTTTTCTAAAATAAATAAAAACGGCTAATGTTGTTGCTAATTGTAAAACTGCATCAAAAGCTAAGCCATAATCAACTTGTAATCCAAAAATATCCCTGAATATTATTAGGTGCCCAGAGGAAGAAACTGGCAAAAACTCAGTAAGTCCTTGAACTACACCTAAAATAACTGAGTGAAAAATATCCATAGACACTAGTTTATGCTGAAAATGTAAGAAAATAAAGACTTTTTTTCATTGATTTGAAAATGATCTTTTTTCCTACTATACTAGTGACATATTATTAACTTTCCAAATATGAACCAAAATAAAGTCTTTATACCATTATCCATAGTAGTTGCAGGACTAATCGTTGCTGGTGCAGTCTTTTTTACAAAAGGAGATCAAGCCACTGCCCCAACTGTAGCTGACAACCAAGACCAAAAAGAAGTTTCTATTAAACCTGTATCATCAGAAGATCATATTTTAGGAAATCCTGATGCGGATGTTTTGATAGTTGAATATTCCGATTTTGAATGTCCATACTGTGCAGATTTTCATCCAACAATGGAACAGATAATGAGTGACTATGGTGCTTCTGGAAAAGTTGCATGGGTTTTTAGACACTTTCCACTTGATCAGATTCATAAAAAAGCGAGAGCTGCTGCAGAAGCTAGTGAATGTGTTTCCGCACTTACAGACAAAGATAACTTCTGGAACTTTGGGAAAGAAGTATTTGAGAATCAGGAAGAATTACTATCCGCAGAAGGTCTAAAGAGTGTGGCACTATCACTAGGTGTAGATGAATCCTCTTATGATGAATGTGTTGCCAATAGGACATATCAAGAAGAAGTTGAAAATGATTATCAAGATGGTCTACTAATTGCCCAGTCTGATCCAAACTTTGGAACCCCTTACAGCATTGTGATTTCAAAGACAGGAGTACAAGCTTCTATTGTTGGTGCTCAACCATACTCTCTCGTTAAGCAAATTATTGATACATTATTAGAAAATTAATATAAAAAGTAAAATAGAATACCATACTTGATGAAGAAGAGGTTGTTTCTTGGTGGTCTGACGAGGATGTACCAAATCATCCTTTACTTAACGAATAATTCATTACTTAACAAATTAAATAGTGGCTTAAATTAAGAGTTTTTTAAAATTCATATAGATTTTAATACTCTTTATATAAAAGTTTAGAATGAATTTTTTAGAATATAAATAGGCGGTGACTGGAGCCCCACCCATACGGGTGGGCTTTTTTTATTTTAAATTTTTTTTAATATTTACTTTAACTTCAATACACTTTATGTAAGATATAAGTTTATATATTCTTTTTCAACTGACAAAACTGACACTCTCTTTTACCACAACCTTTCTCTATAAATTCTCCACTTGTTACTTCTTTCGCCATTTGATTGATAGTTTCCTTGAGATTTTCTCTATCTTCTTCAGAAACATCCACATTATATGGTTCAAAATTACCTTTTTTATTTTTTTCCAAAAAATCTAACGTTGCTTTTTTGATATGCAATTTACCTTCTTTATACCCATCGAGTAATAAATGATAAAAAATAATTTGTCGTTTTAGTGCTTCTCTATCTTCTTTACCTTTATCTGAGTATGTTCTACCTGTTTTATAATCGACAATTTCGATATCCCCTTCACCGTATTTATCTACAAAACAAATTTTATCTATAATTCCATGTAGAGTTATTTTCTCCTCATTATCTAGTATAAAATCTCTGGAAATATTTTCTTCATTAGAAATATTTATACTCCACTCTTTATTATACTGATCAAAATATTCTGATAATAATTCCTCTCCTCTTTTTTTGTACCTCTTGTACTCATTGCCGTACATAGATGAATTATCTATTTTTTCTTCAAATATTTTTATCAATTCTTCTTTAGATAAAATTTTCTCTGACTTTTTTGATTCATCAAAAAAACTTTCTAAACTTTTATGTATCAAGTCTCCGAATAATAGTGATGGTGTGTAATCACTAGGTAACCTAATTAGGTTTCTAAACAAATACCTAACGGGGCACTTCACATAATTATTAAGCGCTGTAACACTCAGTTTGGATTCGAGGAATCTTTGTTTCAAATATTCCTTATTCCAGAAACTTTTTTCCTCTTCACTCTTTTTAATAAACAGAAATAGCTTATCGAGATTATTTTCTTCAAATTTCTTAGTATCTGTAATTTTTAAGTTACCAAAGCCAACTTCAGCCAAAAATTGTGTTTTTTCTTGTTCTCTACCTTGCCAATCAGTCAGAGAAGAAGAAATATATAGGTGTTTTTTTGCTCTAGTCATAGCAACATAGAACAACCTTCGTTCATCGTTGACATCACCTTTGTAATCTTTAATTGGCAAAGTAATACTCGGTACCCCACGACGCTTTTCCCATTTTTTTCTTGTAGCATCAAAAATATACACGGCCTCAAACTCTAGTCCCTTTGATTTGTGGGCAGTCATTAATTTGACACCTTCCACTACCTCCGGATTATTAGTTTCAATATCAAGATTATATTTATCATATGCATCTACGAAGACAACAAAATCCTGAAGCGAATATTCCTTTTTGTTCTGTGCTTGTTTCTTTATTTCATCAAAAAGTTTATCTATTTTTAGCAATTGATCTCTATTATCTTTAGCTTGCAGCATAAAATCCAAATATCCGATTTCATTTAGAAAATCTTTGAAAAATGCAGTAAAAGTACTATTCTCTGACTTCTTTTTTAAATCCTTTAGTTTTTTTATAAAGTCCACAATTAAATCTTTTTTCTGTAATTCAAGATCTTCAAGATGTTTTTTATTTGAAATAACCTCAAACAAAGAAATATTACTTTTTCTGGATATGAGATTATATTTTTTCAAAATCGAGACGACATCATAACTATCGAAGTCTAGAAAATCTACAAACAAACTTTTTGCTAAGCTATGACTATCATTAAAATTACTTATGGTTTTTAGTAAATAAATTAAATTTAAAATATTTTTGTCATCCAATAACTTATCTTTTGAAATAATGGTGTGTGGAATAGAAAGTAAATTGAATATATTTTTTATATCCAAAACATCGCTATTTGACCTATATATAACAGCTATTTCAGCAGGATTAAGACCTTTTTTTATCTGATCTTTTATACTCTGAGAAAGCCAGAGTAATTCAAATTTATAATTAGAAAACTCTTGATATTCTATCTTTCTATTGAAATCTATGTTTGATTCAAGCTCCACAGTCTCAGGGACAGAGTTCAGGATCAATTCTCGAGAAGAATTAAGAATATCTTTTGTTGATCTATAGTTTTGGTCTAGATTTATTATTTCAACATCTTTATATATTTTCTGAAAATGAGAAAAAGTTTCTGAGCTTGCACCTTGAAAACGATAGATAGATTGCTTCTCATCTCCAACAGTAAAAATATTTGGATGACCATCCAAATGCGGTGCATCGGTTAAATATTCGATAATCTGATTTTGACCATCGTTTGTGTCTTGATGTTCATCAACCATTAAATATTGATATTTCTCTTGTAAATCAAGCTTTAAATTTTCATTTTGCTTTAATTCTTTTAAAACATACAAGATCATATCGCTAAAATCATATAAACCTCTTCTTTCAATCTCTTTTTGATATTCTTCAAAAACAACTTGAACCTCTTTGACTTTTGCGATTATTTTTTCTATTTTCTTCTCTTCAGTCGGCTTTATATCACCAGCATTATGCTTTCCATATTTTTTCTTATAATAAATGCTTTCATCACGTAACAAAGCATCTTTCCACTCTGGAATCATATTTTTGAGTTCCTCTGGACTAATTCCCTCTTGTTTTAAATCATCGATAGCTTTTTTAACATTACTTAATGAGCTAAAGACATCGTAATTAGAAACTATTTCCTCAAAGTCACCGCCATCAATTATTTTTTCTAAAACCTGAACTTTTTCTAAGTCTGTAATAACATTCGCAAATTCTAGTTTCTTAAAATAAAAAGAGTGCTCTTTAATAATATTTTCTGCAAAAGAATGAAATGTAAAAATATTTACTCTATAAGCACTGTCGCCGATGTATTCTAGTAGCTTTTTTCGCATCGCTACCACTCCTGAATTTGTAAATGTAAGCGCAAGAATGTTTTCAGGAGAAATATCTGTTTTTCTTAAAATATTTGTTATCCTTAAACCTAATATTGTAGTCTTCCCAGTTCCTGGCCCAGCCACCACCATCACTGGTCCTTCTATAGTGTCTACTGCCTCTTTTTGGGCTTTATTTAGAGTTTGATAGTAATTGTTAAATATCTTCTCATCATTCATGACGTAGCGATTATAACACGGGAAAACTTTTCTTTTTTATTAAAAGAATGCACTGTATAATTGCCTTACATAATATGATTAAAAAACAGGGGTTTATTGGCGGTCAAATAGTTACTTTACTTTCTCTTGTTGTGCTTGGTCTTGGATCCTTAGTTTTGGTATCAGAAAAAAATATTGACGTTAATAATCTGGCTCAATCTTCAGATGTTTATGGATGTACTGTACCAGAAGCAGAGAACTATGATTCAAGTGCTATTTTTGATGATGGAAGTTGTAAAGGTTGTACAAACCCAGATGCTGATAATTATGTAGGAGATGAATATGTAAGTCTAATTACTGAAGAAGGTTCATGTTTCAGAGAAGAAGAAGGCGGAGGCGGTGGTGGTGGAGATGAATCTCTTTCGGGATGTACTGATCCAAATGCAGATAACTATGACCCGAACGCGGAAGAAGATGATGAAAGCTGTTCTTATTACCGAGGATGTCTTGATCCAAGCGCTAACAATTACAATGCTTCAGCAACACAAGATGATGGAAGTTGTACCTATGATGAACTAAGAGGTGGTTGTCTTTCACCTCATGCTTCTAATTATGATCCGACTGCAAATATTTCAGATGGAAGCTGTATTTATGATGATGAGGATGATGGAGGAGATAATGATACAGATCAAAATCAAGATGGATGTGCTCTTTGGGGTGACTGTGGAAACGATGGGCCTCATTATGGTTGTACAGACAGTCAAGCAAATAACTATGATTCAAACGCTGATTCTGATGATGGAACATGTCGATATGGAAGGGATAGTGATGTTTCAGGTTGTACAGATTTAGATGCTATAAATTTTAATGAGAATGCTAACACTGACGATGGAACATGTAGGTATAGAAATGAAGGATGTACAGATTCTACAGCCCAAAACTATGAACCAAGTGCAGAATTAGATGATGGAAGTTGTACTTATAGACGTTATGGATGTACAGATTCAACCGCTACAAATTACAACAGTAGTGCTGATGCCGAAGATGGAAGTTGTACCTATGCACCAAATAATACACCTCCTAATACCCCTCCCAACACACCAATTACACCAGAAACTCCAAAAGATAAAGAAGGTTGTACAGACAGGTTTGCTAATAATTATGATGCAGAGGCCACAGTAAGTGACGGAAGTTGTATTTACAAAGGTTGTACAGATAGTCGTGCAGAAAATTATGATGCTTTAAATAATGAAGATGACGGCAGTTGTACATATAGAGAAGAATATCAAGGGTGTACAGACGACGAAGCTTCTAATTTTGATCCAATTGCCTTAGAAGATGATGGAAGTTGTGAATATGATGATGGACGAGTTTACGGATGTATGGATTCGAATGCTTTAAATTACAAACCATCTGCAACGCGTGATGATGGAAGTTGTGATTATTTTGCTTGTGACCCACAGCCACCGAAGAAAATGGTTTATGTGAGATTGACTAGGTATGCATATCCAGGTGATCCTACCGGCGGTGGTCATCTCGATACTAATAATAATAATTTGATACCGAACTCTGTGGGTGGTGTTGGAAGTGCTGCAGCAGATACAAATATAATACCATCTGGTTCTATAATAGAAACTCCAGACGGTCTAACTCTAGTTAATCATGACTATGGTCCAGATGTGAATTCTAAAGAGGCTACAAAAAGTAATTCTGCAATAGATGAAATTAAGAATATCTATGGAGGAGGTGTAAATCCAAAAGATACAAAAGAGTTTGATTCTCCTGTTATAGATGTATATGATCCAAATAATGAGAACAAAGATAATACAAACAAATGGACTTGGGTTTGTGTTTCCCCTGGAAACGAGCCAACAAAAAATAATGGTTCTCCTAAAATAAGCAAGAACAATCTAAAAGATATTTTTGATAAAGCTAAGAAGTTATCAGATGAAAGAAAAGGCGAAACACCTCCATCTAAAGAAGATCCACCAAACGATCAACAACCACCACAAAATTCAACACCGCCAAATCTCGGGGATGATAATCTAGGGCGCGGTTCTGATGGGCAAAATGTTTCAGATCTACAGAATTTTCTAAAAGAAAATGGTTATCTTGATCCCGATTCACCGAATGGACACTTTGGTCCACTGACAGAAGAAGCAGTCAAAGCCTTTCAAGCAGATCATGGCCTAACACCTGATGGTGTTGTTGGTCCTCAGACAAAAGATGCTATTTATAATCAATTCCAAAATACCCCTCCTGCTTCAGTTGCTCCAACTAACGCGCCAGGTTTTGCTGATAATAATGTTCAAAATAATTTCTTTGCCCCAAACAATTTGGCAGATTTGGGTAAAAATATTATCAACACCTCTTTTAATGGGCTAAATAATTTTATAAATAATACTGTTTCATTCTTTGGAGACATCTTTGGAAAAAATAAAGATCCAAAAAACAAAGAAACTTCTATAACAAAAAAAGATCCGATACCATTCAAAGTAGACAATAAACCTATTTATGGATGTACAAGCCCTACTGCATGTAATTACAATCCAAAAGCAACAACTGGATATGATTCATGTATTTTCTGTAATGTTATTGCTACAACCCTAATAGAAAAGAATTCCCCACCGCAAACAGAGGCTCCAACTGGAGAAGTTGCTAGTAATAAATTTTCTTTGGCTGACGTCAGAGAAGCTGTTGTAGAAAATAAAGAATCACTACAAAAAGAATTTGATGAAGAAATCAAACATCAAGAAGAACAAGCTAATTTGAACTTTGCAGAAAAAACACTCGGCAATCTTTTTAGTAAAAGATTTTGGAAATCTACATTAATACCAAACTCATGTAACCCTTACTTTACAAAAAATCTAGCTCCGGGAGATTTTGATTCTGAAGTGTCAGAAGTAATTGCTTTTATAAACACAACGGTTGGTAAAAATCTGGTAGAAACACCTGGCTATGATGATAAAGTTGTAAGCGCAGTCAAAGAATTTCAACTTATGTTTTACGATCAAATACTTCTACCGAACAATCAAACTGAACCAAATGGTATTTGGGATGACATCACAAGAGCAACAGCCAATAATATTCTTGGTTGTACTGAAAAAGTAAAAACAGAAAGCTTAGGAAAAATAACCCCAACTATTACAGAAAAACCCTCTCCTGAAGCTGAAACGAAGGTTTCTGAAGAAATAAAAATATCATTTGAAGCTCCTATAAGAGAAGTAGTTGTAGAATGTCGAACTCAGCAAGGTGCACATACTTACAAAAGTGCTGATCCAAGTTTTGTACAAAAGATAACATCAGGAGAAGTTAGTGCATGTTCGATTTATGATTCTGTTGTTAAAAAAGATACACCAAAAACCACAAACAATTGTACTTCGGTCAATGTTTTATCAGCCCAAGGTTCTCTAGTAACAAAAGGTTGCGTAGAGACTTCTCAATCATCAACAAGTGCAAGTTTTGATAACAATTCAACAAAAAATAGCGTCTTCAACAGTATCTCATTTTAAATTTTAGAAAAAATAAATACCGAGTCAGTCAAACCGCTCGGCACTTTTTCGATTTTTTTCATGGTTTTTTCCGCCGAACTTCAACCCAGGGGTGGCCGTAGGTTAGTTCGTTCTTCAGCTCAATGGTAAAGATCCATTTACTTGTGTCTTTCCATTGAGCAATTTGGATGTTGAAATCTTCAGGAGAGATTTCTTCGGGCGAGCCATTCATCCTTTTCAGGCCATAGGCTCTCCAGACGTCCTCAGGCTTCCCAAACGGACTAACCGACACTCTTGTATATATTGTAAAGAGGTTGGTCTTCTTCTGGTCACCCCTGGTCTCAGAAGGCCTCATGTTGGAGAAAAAGAGGAAGACATCTTCTATGTCTCCGACATTCTCGATACCAAACACGTAAGTGTGCCAAGTACCGAGAGTTCGTTGAGGTACATCCTCCAAAATTTCCTTGACCGGATTTTTTTCCGGCCAGCCCTCAAATTTTGCTTCGAGAGCTTTTTTGAGAACTTTCTCGTATTCGACATCTTGCGCCGAAGAAGAGAGGGGGCCAACAGACAAAACAACAAAAATGAAAAGAGCGATAAAATTTTTCATGTCTGAATTTTTTTTTGATTTGAGGTTTCAGTTTCAGTTCTGCTATAATCTACAACTAAATTAGTTGTGTGTCAATCATATTGTCATATGAATACAGTAAAAAAAAGAGGTTTTCACCTCCCTTTATTTTTAGCCATATCTGAATTAAGCCTAAGACAATCTCTAGTAATTTTTCAGTCTTGCAGATTTTTGATGTTGTCTGATCTTTTCATGGGCCTTAGCTTCAATTTGTCGAATTCTTTCTCTTGTTACACCAAACTTCTTCCCTACTTCTTCCAATGTATGCTGTATTCCATCAGCTAGTCCGTGTCTCAATTCTAGAATTCTTCTTTCTTTGTCTGACAAATCGTCTAGAATTTCTCTAACTTGATCTTTCAAAATTCTTTGTGAAGCTTCTTGATCTGGTGACATAATTTTGTCATCAGCAAGAAAGTCTCCGAGTGTTGATTTTTCATCGTCACCATCAGCTCCTACTGGACTTTCCAGAGAAACTGTACTCTGATCAATTTTTTCTATTTGATAAATTTTTTCAACATCTAGTCCCATTTCTGTTGCAATTTCTTCGGGCATCGGATCTCTACCCAAGTCTTGCGACAATCTTCTAAAAACTTGCTTGTATTTTGCAATAGTTTCTACCATATGTACTGGAACACGAATAGTTCTAGATTGATCAGCTAACGCACGAGTAATGGCTTGTCTAATCCACCATGTGGCATAAGTTGAAAACTTATATCCTTTAGTCCAATCAAATTTATCAACAGCCTTAAACAGACCAAGATTACCTTCTTGAATAAGGTCAAGTAATGTAAGATCAGGACTTCTTCCAACATATTTCTTTGCTATAGAAACAACCAATCTTAAGTTTGCTCTAGCTAGAAGTTTTTTCGCTTCTTCATCACCTTTTTCGATTCTTTTCGCTAATTCTTTTTCCTCCGCAGCTTGAATCAAAGGATACTGTCCAATCTCTTTCAAATATATTTGAATAGAGTCGTACTGTGCACCAGACTTTGCACCAAAAGTGTATTTTTTAGAATCATCTTCTGCTTCGTCATTAATATCTAGCAATCCACCTCCTTCCAAGACATCTACACCTGCCTGACTAAAACGAGCATACATTTCATCCAAGAATAATAGGTCCTTTTCGATCAAAGGAAATTCCCGTAGAACTTCACTGTATGTGACATAACCTCTTTCCTTACCTTTGGTAATCAATCGGTTTGATTTTTTCTCCAGCTCTTGAGCTTTCTTCGATAAAGTTTTTTTTGTATTTTTTACTGAACTCTTAACAGTTTTTTTTGTAGATTTGGCAACTTTTTTTGTTTTTCCCTTATCTTTTTTAGGGGCAGTCTTTTTTGTGACTTTTTTTGTTTTAGTTGTCTTCTTGTTTGATTTTGGAGTTTTCTTTACTCCTTTTTTATTTGATATTTTTTTTGCCTGCCCCATTCTTTTCGGGGTACTCTTCTTTATTTTTTTCGCCATAAAATGGTATCGCTTACTATATAATATTTATTTCAAATTGTCACTAGCTTCTAGGCTTTTCGACAAATCATTTATCTCTTTCAAAATGTCTTGCTGTCTCTTCTCATCTTTCTTTTGTTCAGCTTCTCGTAACTGTGTTTTCAATCGGTCTCTCTCTTTTTCCAAAAACTTTTTTCTAAAATTACCGACCATTTCTTTTATTTCTTTTTCTAATAATTCTTTGTCGTCATACTGACTTTCTAAGAAAAATATGTCTTCCTCTGAAATCTTGGACTGCTCAAAGTCTTTCGTATTTTCTAACCCAATAATTTCTGCAATCTGTTTTTCCAAATCACCCACATCAATATCAGGAGATAATTTATTTTTTTGCCAAAATAAAATATTTACCAAATGTTTTCCTATTGAATTTGAACTCTTTGCTTTGTCTACAACTGCATAATTTTTGTTTTCAAAAACAGTTTCTTCGGCATTATAAGTACTTATTTCATTCCAAATAACTTCTTTATCAATTTTAAATTCTGAAGATAGTCTCTCCACAAAATGTGATTGTTCTAAAGAACTCGGAATACTTACTATGTAAGGAATTATTTTTTGATGAATTTCTTTTAAAGTAATTCTAGGATCTTTATTCTCAGTTTTTACTTTATCTATTAAGAAATCAATGATATGTAATGATTTTTTTATAACTTCCTTCCACTTATTAGGATCACTTTGAATAATCGATGCTGGATCATCACCGACTTCCATTTTGCCAACTTTGACATCCATACCCTTAGAAAGAGCAATCTTCCAAGCTTTTTCAGAGGCACGAAAACCAGCACCATCTCCATCCAAAGCTATTACCATGCGATCTGACAATCTCTTCAGTAGATCAATTTGAAAATCGGTCAAGGCTGTTCCTGAAACTGCTACAGTATTTTGGTAACCACTTTGCTGAGACAAAATGACATCAAATTGCCCTTCCACCAAAATAGAAAAGTTATTTTTTCGAATACTATTTTTGGCAGAATGATAACCAAAAAGAATATGTGATTTGTTGAACAAAATAGTTTCTGGACTATTGAGATACTTTGCCTCTTTGGGATCGTGACTTAATGTTCTACCACTATAACCAATCACCCTATTAGCCGGATCAAATATAGGAAACATAATACGATTTCTAAATCTATCGTAGTAATCACCTCTTTCGCCTTTTTTTATTAATCCTGCAGATTCAATTTCTGATTCTTTATATCCTTTACTTTTTAAAAAATCTAGAATATTTCTCCAACCATCCTGGACCAAGCCAATTCTCCAATCGTCTATTGTTTGTTCTGTTAGACCTCTAGATTTTAGATAATCTAAAGACTCCTTAGAGTTTTCAATATTTTTTTGAAAAAAAGTTGTGGTTTTTTCCAGCATTTCATAAAGTTTATTTTTTTCTTCTTTATCAGGAGATTGATCGTACTTAATCTCAACGCCAGCTTTTTCTGCCAACATTTTCAAGGCACCTAGAAAATCTAGACTTTCAAACTGTTGGACAAAAGAAAATATATCTCCTTTGGCTCCACAACCAAAACAATAAAAAGAGTTTCTGTCAGCAGAAACAAAGAAGGACGGACTTTTTTCGTTGTGAAAAGGGCAAAGTCCTCGGTAATTTGAACCGGCTTTTTGCAACTTTATATAAGAACCTACTAACTCAACAATACCGAGACGTTCTTTTATTTCTTCAACGGTACTAGAAGACATTAGAATTTATCTTAAGTTGGTAATATACAAAAACCCAACCAAACTGAAATGACCTTATTCAGCTTGCATTGAATTTTCTAGAACTTCCCTTTCTATCTCTTCTTCAATTTCACGAACATTCTGCCACTTTTGACTTCCTTTAAATCCACTGCCCGCTGGAATTAGTCTTCCAATAATAACATTCTCTTTCAACCCTCTTAGTCTATCAGCGGCTCCTCTAACTGCTCCACTGATCAAAACTCTGGTAGTATGTTGGAATGAGGCTGCTGACAAGAAACTATTCTTACTCAAAGCAACTTCCGCAATTCCCATAATTAAAGCTTTGGCCTTGGCTTTTTCTTTCGCTGCGGGTAGTTCAGCATTCACTCTTTCAAGTTCAAACTCTTCAACCACTTCTCCTTCTGAAAAATTAGTATCACCAGGAGAAGTAATTTTCAATCTAGAAAACATTTGTCGGATAATAATTTCGATATGTTTTCGAGAAACAGATTCTCCTTGAAGTTCATAAATCTTGTTCACTTGTCCAATGATGTATTCCTGTGTTTTTTCTCGTCCAGCTAAAGCAAATAGTTCTTGCAGATCAGCAGACCCGTCAGTTAGAAATTGCCCCTTCTCTACTTCGTCACCAACTTTAACAAGAGGAGTTCTAACAAAAGAAAATCTGTATTCTGTATCTTTTTTTGTTTTTTTATTCTTTGGATCTTTTGGTGCTAGAATAATAACTTTCTCTTTTCCTTCTTCTAGTATTTCTGAAATAAGCCCGTCCACTCGAGCAATAGCGGCAGGACTCTTTGGCTTTCTTCTTTCAAAGATTTCCTCCACACGAGGCAAACCTTGGGTAATATCCCCCCCAACAGAAGCAGTACCTCCAGCATGGAAAGTTCTCATGGTTAGCTGTGTTCCTGGCTCTCCAATCGCTTGAGCAGCAACAGTTCCAACAGCTTCTCCAATATCAACTTGCTTCCCATTTCCCAAATCGTACCCGTAACATCGTGCACAAACACCATTATGACTAGCACAAGTTAAAGGCGAAAATACGGCCACTTCTTTCACTCCAGACTCTTCTATTTTTTGAGCATCTTCTTTCGATAGCAAATGTTCTTTTGCAAAAATCTTTTCTCCATTTTCTGTTTGAACATCTTGAGCCAAAACTCGGCCAAAAATCTTTCGTGATAACGGCACCTGAATTCCCGAGTCACTACCACCAGTGATAACAATAGACTTAGTAGTTCCACAATTTTCTTCAGAAACAATTACGTCTTGAGCGACACTGAATAGTTTTCTAGTTAGATAACCAGCTCTGGCAGTGTTCAAAGCAGTGTCAGTCAAACCTTTTCTAGAACCGTGAGTGGTAGTGAAATATTCAATAGGAGTTAATCCTTCTTTACTAGAAGAAAGTACGGGATGTTCAATAGTTTCTCCATGAGCATTTTGAATAAGTCCTTTCATTCCAGCCATTTGAGTAATTTGAGAAATAGATCCTCTGGCACCTGATTTCCAAAGATCATAAACAGATCCGTTTGGATCAAGAGTTTCAGGGATCATTTGCTCAATCTGGTTCTTTACACCGTGCCAAATTTCCACAACTTTTCTTAGTTTTTCTTCATCTGACAAAAATCCTTCATTGTACTGATTGACAATTTCCTTTACTTTCTGTTCTGCTTCATTAATAACGTCATACTTCTTATCAGGAATCACAATATCCCCATGACCCCAAGTAGTTCCAGAGTATGTCGCATACTTGAATCCAAATTCTTTAACTTTATCTAGAGTAGGAGTAACATTTTCAATTCCATATTTATTTATCAAATCATTGATAATGACAGCCATTTTTTTTGAATCAATTGGTTCATTGATAAATGGGTAGTCATCAGGCAAAACTGAATTGAACAAAATTCTTCCAACAGAAGTTTCTAGTGGTTTATGAACATAGTCAGCGTACTTTGAATTTTCTTTTCCACCAACTAGAATCTTTGCCCTTAGACTAACAATATCGTAGTCAAAAGCAGTAATAGCATTATTTGGACTTGGGAAAAGCTTTCCTTCTCCTTTTTCTCCATCAACTCTCTTAGTCATCCAGTAACAACCTAGAATGATATCCAATTTATTAGCAGAAAGAATTAAGTCACCACTACCTGGCTTTAGAATGTTTTTATCAGCAGCCATAATTTCTCTAGCTTCATACTGAGCTTGCTGAGACAATGGAACATGAACAGCCATTTGGTCTCCGTCGAAGTCAGCGTTAAAAGCAGTACAAACTAGAGGATGAACTTGAATAGCTTCACCTTCAATCAAAATTGGTTGAAAAGCTTGAATACCAAGTCTGTGTAGAGTTGGAGCTCGGTTTAGAAGGACATATTTATTCTGAATAACCTCTTCCAAAACTTCCCATACTTCTGGAATGCTTTCTTCAATCAATTTTCCTGCACCTCTAATATTAAAAGCTAATTCTCTTTTTAGAAGTCCTGAAATCACAAATGGTTTAAACAATTCAAGAGCCATGTGTTTTGGTAAACCACATTGATGAAGTTTCAAGCTTGGTCCAACAACGATAACTGAACGACCTGAGTAATCTACTCTCTTTCCAAGAAGATTTGACCGGAATAAGCCTCTTTTTCCTTTTAGATTATCGGAGATAGATTTGAGAGGTCTCTTTTGAGCTTGCGAAGCACCAGCATACAACTGGTTTCCATGTCTGATAGAATTATCTATCAAAGCATCAACGGCTTCTTGTAAAATTCTTTTTTCATTTCTTAAAATAACATCAGGAGCACTAATTTCTAGCAATTTCTTTAGACGATTATTTCTGTTAATAACTCTTCTATATAAGTCATTAACATCTGATGTGGCATGTCTTCCGCCATCTAGCGCAACCATAGGTCTTAATCCTGGAGGAATAACAGGAATTCTCGTTAAGAACATCCATTCTGGTCGAACACCTGACTTTGCCATTGAACTAATCAAGCTTATTCTTTTGGTTAGTTTATCTTTTACAAGACCAGTTGCAGTTTCTTTTTGTTCCAAAAGCTTTACTAGCAATTTTTCTAAATCAAGATTCTTAAATATCTTGTGTACAGCTTCTGCTCCAATTTCTGCTTCAAAAAGAGTCGAGTATTTCATTGAATATTTATGATATTCAACCTCATCCAAAACGACCCCCTCTTTGATATATTCAATGTCTTTTTTAGTTTGAGTGAATAGATTTTTCAAAGCATCTTTGGTTTTTTGATCTTGAGATGATTTTAACTTTGTTTTGTATTCAGAATCTAATTCTTTCAAAAATTGTTTTCTTTCATCTTCGTGAACTTCCGTCACCAGGTATCCTGCAAAGTAAACTACCTTTTCTAGATCAGAAGTTGTCATACCTAAAATCAAACCAATTCTTGAAGGCATAGCTCTCAAGAACCAGATGTGTGAGACCGGTGTAGCCAATTCTATATGCCCCATTCTCTCTCGACGAACAATGGCTCTGGTGACTTCGACTCCACACTTTTCACAAACAATATTCTTGTATCTAATACCTCTATATTTTCCACAGTAACATTCGAAATCTCTTTCGGGCCCGAAGATTTTTTCATCAAAAAGACCATTTTTCTCACTTCTTTGAGTTCGATAGTTCATAGTCTCTGGCTTTGTTACTTCGCCATATGACCACTCTAAAATCTTATCTGGAGAAGCAACCTTCAGATGTATTTCGTCAAAATCTCTTGGGATGAATTTTTTGTTTTTTTGCATAGATCTTTTTGTTAATTATTATCTTCGTTATCTTCTTCTCCTGACTTTTTCATTTCTACATCAAGTCCAAGACCTCGAAGATTGTTTACTAATACATTGAATGACGCTGGAATATTTGCCTGTCTGATTGGCTCACCTTTAACAATAGAGTCAAAAGCAACAGATCGACCTTGAATATCATCAGACTTATATGTCAGAACTTCTCTTAAGGTATGAGCGGCACCATGCCCAAGCAGAGCCCAGACTTCCATTTCTCCAAATCTCTGGCCTCCATTTTGTGCTCGTCCTCCAAGGGGTTGTTGAGTAATGAGAGAATATGGTCCAATAGAACGCATGTGTATCTTATCTTCAACCATGTGATGAAGTTTCAAAATATACATATAACCAACAGAAACTTGTTTATCAAATTTCTCTCCTGTTCGTCCATCATAAAGTGTCATTTTTCCACTTTTATCAAACCCTGCTTCTTCCAATTCTTTTTGAATTTCTTCATCGGTAGCACCCGCAAAAGCTGGTACAACAGCTTGAAAACCAAGAGTTTTTGCAGCAAGACCAAGGTGAATTTCAAGAATCTGTCCCAAGTTCATACGACTCGGAACTCCAAGTGGAGTTAGAATTACATCGATAGGTGTTCCGTCTTCTGCATATGGCATATCCGCTTCTGGGAGTACTTTTGCAATAACACCTTTGTTTCCGTGTCGCCCAGCTAGCTTATCCCCGACAGTTACTCTTCTAAGTTCCGCCACTTCAATATGAATTCTTTTGATAATTCCAGATTCTAGTTTGTCGCCATTTTCTCTTGAGAAAACTTTAACACCAATAACTCGTCCTCTCTTTCCACTTTCTACTCTCTTTGATGTATCTTTTACATCCCTAGCCTTATCACCAAAGATAGATCGCAGAAGTCTTTCTTCTGGGGTAAGTTGTGTTTCTCCTTTTGGTGTAATTTTTCCAACAAGAATATCTCCTGGTCTAACTTCAGCACCGATTCTAATAATTCCCTCTTCATCTAGATTTCTAAGTTTTGTATCACTAACATTTGGAATATCGGCAGTTGTTACTTCTGGTCCAAGTTTGGTATCTCGGACATTTACTACCACTTCTTCCATATGAACAGATGAAAAAATATTTTCTTTTACTAATCTTTCAGAAATAATAATGGCATCTTCATAGTTTGATCCTGACCAAGACATAAAAGCTACAAGAACATTTTGTCCTAAAGCAATTTGTCCGTTATCAGTAGAAGATGTATCTGCTAGCAATTGTCCTTTCTTTACTTTTTGATTTGGAGAAACAACAGGTCTTTGATGTGAACATGTAAAGCTGTTTGTTCTTTCAAAGTTTACGAGTTGATATTCTGTCTTCTTGCCTTTAGCATTTTTGATAACAATTTTCTTTGCATCAACAGATTCTACAACCCCCTCTTCTTCTGCTCTTATAATCCGGCTAGATTGTTTTAGAGCCAATTCTTCAGTTCCCGTAGAAACTAATGGAGCCTCAACATGTACACAAGGAACAGCTTGTTTTTGCATGTTTGATGCCATCAGAGCTCGGTTGGCTTCATCATGATTCAAGAATGGAATCATAGAAGTAGCAATAGAGAAAGCTTGATTTGTTGCAACATCCATAAAATCAACTTCATTTTTCTTTATTACTTCTGGTCTTCCGTCAATACGAGCATCGACATATTTATCTAGGATTTCGCCTTTTTCGTTGTAATTAACACCAGCATCAGCAATCTTGTATTGTTCTTCTTCTAAAGCGTTTAGATAGACAATTTCTTTTGTAATAACACCCTTATCCACCTTTAAGTAAGGAGTTTCAATCATTCCAAAATGATTTGTCCGAGCAAAATTTGTAAATCTCAAAATCAATCCGATGTTTGGTCCTTCTGGAGTTTGAATAGGACAAAGTCTTCCGTAGTGAGAAGGGTGCACATCACGCACTTCAAGTCCTGCTCTTTCTCGTGACAAACCTCCAGGTCCTAATGCAGAAACAGTTCTCAAATGTTCAATTTCTTGTAAAACATTGTCTTGTTGAATAAATTGAGAAAGTTGATTTGTTGTGAAGAATTCTTTAATTCTTGCTTGAAGTGGTCTTGGAGAAATGAAGTTTACAGGCAAAGATGTATCACTTTCGATAGTAGACATCCTGTTTTGAATGTTTCTTTTCATTTGAACCATACCAGTTCTTATCTTTTGTTGTAGAAGTTCTCCAACAAAACGAACTCGACGTGAGCCGAGGTGATCTATATCATCTTCATGAGCACCATGAGTGTGATTCATTTCAATCATATGATTGATAATAAGTGCCACATCATCAATCGTAATAGTCTTTTGTGTCAAAGTTTTCTTGTCAGTCGGTAGTCCAAATCTATTATTGAACTTATATCTTCCAACAGCTGAGAAGTCGTATCTTTCTTCATCTAAAATAGAGCTAACAAATTCTTTTGCATTTTCTAAAGTAGCAAGATCTCCATCTCTTAATCTTTTATATATATCAAGAAAAGATTCATCAATATTTTTTGTTTCATCTTTTTCCAGTGTTAATTCTAGACCTTTTTTAGCATGCTCGTTCTTTTTGAATAGTTTTAGAATATCTTCGTCAGTTTTTGCACCCATTACTCTCAAAAATGAAGAAACAGGGAATTTTCTGTTCTTATCAATTCGAACATAAACAATATCATCTGCATCAGTTTCGAATTCAATCCATGCTCCTCGAGCAGGAATAATCTTTGCTCCAAAATATTTCTTTCCTTTTATAATGTTTGCAGTGAAGATAACACCAAAAGAACGGGCTAGTTGTGGAACTATAACCCGCTCTATTCCATTGATGATAAATGTCCCATGACGTGTCATCATCGGAAAATCAGCCATAAAAATCTCTTGTTCCTTCTCAGTTCCAAGAGTTTTATTGAATAATTTGACATTTACCTTTAGTGGCGCTTCGTATGTAATATGATTTGCCTTGGCATGCAGTGGATCATATTTTGGTTCTTCAATTTGAAAATCAACAAAAGACAACTCAAATTTTTTATCTGAGTAATCCTTGATTGGAGAAAATTCATCCAATATTTCTTTTATTCCATCTTTTATTAACCATTTGAAAGATTCTACTTGGTCTCCGTAGAGATCTGGTAATTCTATGAATGGCTTCTTGTATTTTGCAAAATGTTTTTTGTCCCAATGACCAACCGACTTATCGCTTTGTTTTTTTAGACTACCTCGATCCTTATACAAAATGAGGTCCCCCACCGCATTGCTATCATTTTTGTCCGACATATTCACCCAAAAAAATTATTACACCAAAAAGCTTCACCCTAGCTTTTTGGCTACTGTAAATAAGATCTTTTTTCTAATAATTTGTTACTAGAATAAGCTCAAACTTAGTATTGATAAAAATAAACTCTGACCTAAACCTGAATGTCAATATATTAATCGAAAGAGGTATTTTTGTCAAATGGGTGATTTGAGGATTATTTATGGCCATCTTTTTATTTACTTCTCCCCCTTCTTCCACTTCTCAATCTCCTTATGGTGTCCACTGACTAATACTTTTGGAACAGAATATTTTTTCTTCATATATTCAAAAGTTTCTGGACGAGTATATACATCATGAGAAGACACTCTATTTTCTTCTAAAGAATCAATGTCTCCCAAAACTCCTCTTATCTGTCTAGAGATAGTATCAATCATAATCATTGTTGGTAATTCGCCACCTGTTACCACAAAAGGTCCAACTGATATCTCTTCTACTTTAAAAACTTTTTTCACTCTTACATCTATTCCTTCATATCTGCCACAAATAAAGATGAAATCATTAAACTTACTAGCCACATTCTTGGCCATCTTGGTATCAAATTGTTTTCCCCCTGGAGATAGAAAAAATATCTTTACCTTTTTCTTTTGACCTTTGGCTTTTTTAACAGCTTTGATGACAGGTAAAGCTTCGATAACCATTCCTGGTCCACCACCATAAGGTTTTTGGTCAACTCTATGATTTTTATCTTTTGTAAAATCTCTAGGGTTGTAGTACTTAATCTTTATTTTTTTATCTTCGATTGCTCTTTTGATAATAGAGCTACCAAAATATGATTCAAAACTTTCTGGAAAAAGAGAAATGATATGAAATGTTTTCATAGTTAGTGAATAGTAAATAGTAAATAGTAAATAGTCAAATATTATTAGCGTTCAGCTGTCAGCGATCAGTTATTAGTAATAATCCCGTCATTCTGAACCAGAACAACCTCGTCTTACGAGGTTGTGAAGGATTCAGGATCACGGGTGCAAGAGAAAAGTGGCCTAAAGTTGTTCGGGATCCTGAATCAAGCCACGTAGAACGTGGCAGGTTCAGGAAGACATAATAAAAAATATCCCGGCTCGGAGGCCGGGACAGAGGGAATTCTCCCTTTTTAGTAAATAGTTTTATATACTTAGGTCATCTACTGCTTCATCAACAGTTTTTGACATACTTCTTCCAGAACCTCCTTCTGGTTCGTTAACCTTAAGGTTAACTCGAGCGTTATTCTTCATTCCAACAACTCGTAAAAGAGTTCGAATGGCTTTGGCTGTATTACCCTGGCGACCGATAATCTTACCCATATCTTCTTGATCAACGGTAAGAGTCAGCAGAACGCCCATTTCGTCAACGGTGCGATCAACCTTCACTGCTTCGGGCTTATCAACTAAAGTTTTTACAACATACTCAAGAAATTCTTGATCTTTTTCCATTATGTAATATCAGTTATTCGAGTAAACAGCACGACATCTTTTCGTAACTGTATTTTAATTTTATTACATAAAGACAATTAGAGCAACGCGAATTAGGTAATAGTTAATAGTTAGTAGGAAAAAATGTTTGCTAAAAAATCATTGACAAAAATATAAAAGTTGTTACTATGGACGGCTGAATTTCCCCGCGAGTGCGAGGAAATATTTTTTTGTTCCACAACACCAACACCTTTAAAAAGTATGCAACACACTGAGACGGAAGAAGGAGGTCCTGGCAACATCTGTGGATGTAAATTATGCCTAATTATTATTGGCCACTTCCCTTATCACCACCCTCAATCCGAGGTCGAGAAGGCTGTAGCAGCCGTCTGTGCCCAAGGAGTTGACCCTGGCATGAGATCTTTATGGGTGGGAGCGATTCTCTCACATGGGTTCGACAAAGGCAGCTGCGAAGGCACAACTCATTGAATCCTTCCATCGACCTTTTCCCTCTCTAACCACTCGCTTCGCACCGATGTGAAAGAGGGGGATCAAAGGTCTTTTTTTCTAACAAAAACCCCGTCTGTGGGGTGTTTTTCATTTATTCTGTAGGAATATCCTAAAACATTCTGTTTCGCAGAATGTTCGGACAATCATCACAGGTTAAACGTGCAATGATTTAGTCTTCTGTCTTTTCTTCTTCCTTCGCCTCAGCTTCGGCGGACGAGTCAGATGGTGCTGGTTCCTCTTTTACTTCCTCGATAACTGATTCTTCTTTTACTTCAGGTTTTGTTTCTACTGGTTGTTCTTCTGATGGAGTTTCAGCAACAACTTCTTCAGCTGTATCTTCAGCAGTTGCTTCTGCCTCTGCTTGAGCTTTTTCTTCAGCTTCTTTTGCAGCTTTTAAAGCTTCTTCGTCAACAACAGGAGATTTTTTTGGTAAGACATTTATTTTTTCTCCTTTTATGACTCCTTTGTTTATCAAAAGGTTATGAAGCGTATCTGTTGGCTTAGCACCTTGTCCAATCCAATATTGGATCCTCTCTGCCTTTAGTACAGTTTCATTTCTGTCTCTTGGGTCATATGACCCTAATATTTCTAAAAACTTTCCACTCTTTGTTGAGTTCTTTGAGTCAGTTAGAACAACACGAAAAGTTGGTTCGTGCTTTCTACCTGTTCTTTGTAATCTAATTTTTAACATGCGCAGTATAGTATCCAAGAAATCACCAAAAGTCAACTTGTCAACCTGCCACGTCGACCTGGCAGGTTGACAGAAAATAAGTTAGTATGAGAGTCATAAATATGGCAAAAATAGGTAGCGAAATAGAAGCCGAAATTAAGATTAGCCCAGCCCGAAAGCTAGGCTATATTACTGATCCAGAAACAGAAGAAGACTATGAGATACAGACAAATAGACTTACTCACGCTCTTCAAGGAGACATTGTCAAAGTTCGACTTTTAGATGAAGTCATCAGAGAAAAAAAGCAAGCCGAAGTTGTAGAAATAGTTTCAAGATCAAAGACTAAGTTTGTTGGCACAATAGACGACAAGGCTAGTAGCTCTGGTTGTTTTGTTGTTGCTGATAATCCAAAGATGTATGTGGATATTTATTTAGATAAAAATGAATGTTCCAAGACAAGACACAATGACAAAGTCTTTGTTGAAATTACGAAATGGGATAAGGATAAAGATAATCCTGAAGGAAAGATATTAGAAGTCATAGGACAAAAAGGTGTTCATGAAGTAGAAATGAGATCTATTGTTTTAGACAAAGGTTTTGATACAAATTTTCCAAATGCCGTTCTAGAAGAAGCAAAACAATTGAAACACAAGTGGTCTCCTATTCCGCAAAGTGAAATTAATAATCGTAGAGACATCAGAGATATAGTCACTTTTACAATTGACCCTGCTGACGCAAAAGATTTTGATGATGCACTTTCTGTTAAAAAATTAGAAAATGGTAATTATGAAATCGGTATTCATATTGCTGATGTTTCTCACTTTGTCACTCCAGACACAGATTTAGACAAAGAAGCTCTCGAAAGAGCTTTCTCTGTTTATTTGGTAGACAGAACTATTCCTATGCTTCCTGAGATTCTTTCTAATGATTTATGTAGTCTTAATCCTAATGAAGATAAGCTAGCTTTTAGTGCTATTTTTGAACTAAATGATAATGCTGAAGTACAAAATCAATGGTTTGGAAAAACAATTATAAATTCAAACAAAAGATTCACTTATGAAAATGCTCAAGAAACTCTAGACAGCCAATCGGGAGATTTCATAGAAGAACTTAATGTTTTAAATAATTTTTCAAAAATTTTATCAAAGAGAAAGATAGACGCCGGAGCTATTCGTTTTGAAAAAGATGAGTTTGAATTTGAGCTAGATGAAAATGGTGTTCCGATCAGAATATACAAGAAGCCACATCTTTGGACTCATAAATTGATTGAAGAATTTATGCTACTAGCAAACAGATATGTAGCTAAATATATTTTTGATACTTGTAGAAAAAACAATGACGGAGTATGTGAATTGATGTACCGTGTTCACAATGTGCCTGAAGAAGGAAAAATTCAAGAGCTATCTGTCTTTCTAAAAGCTATGGGGTATATTTTACCTCTACAAAAAGATGGTTCTATTACACCAAAAGATATCAATGCCCTATTAGCTCAAGTAGCTGGCAAAGCAGAAGAGTCTCTTATAACCACAGCAACTATCAGAACAATGAGTAAGGCTGTTTACTCTACTGCTAACTCTGGTCACTTTGGTCTAGCTTTTGAATATTACACACACTTCACATCTCCTATCAGAAGATATCCAGACCTTGTTGTTCATAGAATTCTTCAGTCGCTACTAACAAATCAGAAGTTAACTCCTAAAGAAACTGAGAGTTTTAGAAAAGTGGCTGAACATTCTACAAATCAAGAAATAGCTGCTCAGGATGCAGAAAGAAACTCAATTCGCTACAAACAAGTAGAGTTTATGCAAAATCATGTTGGTGAAGAATTCAATGGTATCATCTCTGGTGTTGCGCCATTTGGACTATTTGTTGTTTTAGATGACACAGGAGCAGAAGGAATGATTCACATATCAAAACTTGGAACTGAATTCTTTAATCTGGATGAAAAAAATTATCGTATTGTCGGAGAAAAAAGTGGTAAGAAGTTCTCTCTTGGAGATTCTATCAGAGTGAGAATAGAGTCTGCTAATTTGGATGAGAGGAAGTTGGAGATGGGGGTGGTTTAGTCTAGTTTTAAAACGAGCCATCAATCTTCCATTCTTTTTTTCTTCTATCCGATGCCTTCCTTAACCTTTCAATAACCTCATCAATAGTTTCGGTCATAACATATTCCTTTCCACGAAATTTAAAAGTAGTTTCTTCGTCATTAAATTCCAACGAGGAAGATTCAACAAAATCTCTACCTTTCCCTCCCATAAATTCTTGCAAATTATTTGCAGAAATATCTTGACCACTGAGTGCAAGAGCAGTTAGATCAGCAGTATTATGTCCTGCCTGTACATGGATATACGGACGATCAGGAAAATGTTTATTCGCTATTTCAGCCATTCTCCTAGCTGACATAATGTACTTAATAGCTTGTTCTTCTGGTGTTTGTACAAAAGATTCTGGATGCAGACAATCAGGATCTATTTCTGGGTACATCTCTTTGGCCTTCGCTTTCCATTCTTCCAATTCATCTTGCCAAGCGACCCATGTTGTAATTGCAGAAAGTTCTTCACCTCCAAGCATCCTCGTATAGTCCTGAAAAGGCTTAACATACTGCATATCCTTACCCAACCCAAATTGTCGTGTACCGTGAAGGTCTGTAATTATAAACTTATCTTCTGGTAATTCATTTACTCTCTGTTCCCAGTCATCTTCCTGAATAGAAAGAACGTGCATATCACTATGATCTACAATCAATTCTCTTAATCTGTCTTCTATACCCTTACCCGTATCTATTGCTCTCGATACATTAGATGGAAGTATGAAAAATAAAGTTCCAGGCGGAGATTCTACAAATCTCTGAAAATACTCATCTCCTTTATTTCGTGCCTGCTCCTGTCCTAATTCCGACAGATTACCATCTGGTGCTTTAGCTCCATGCCTTAATGTATCAATTGTATGTTTCATAAAATTCTCACTATTCCGTTATCAGCATCAACCTCTACTTTCATGCCATCTTTCAATAACTTAGTAGCATTTTTAGTTCCAACCACACATGGTTTTTTCATTTCTCTAGCGACTATAGCCGCATGACAAGTTAAACCACCAGCATCAGTAACAAAAGCGGAAGATTGTCTCATTGCAGGTAGTAAAGATGGGTTTGTTGATCTTGAAACTAAAACATCTCCATCATTCATTTTTTTCATATCTTCTATCACATTAACTATAGTAACTTTACCAGTGACATTTCCTTTGTATGCAATCTGCCCTTTTAACATCTCAGACTCACTGTAATCCTCCTCTCTGATCTTATACTTGCCTTTCACTACTTTGCTTCTAAAACACTGGGATAGTTTTGCATCCGTTAATAAGACACTATCCTTAACTCTTTCTTCTACTACTGACTTAGGAAATACTCCTGTTTTTAAAGCAGCTAACACTTCGTACCCAAACATATTTGCAACATGCTTTCTTTGACATTTTATTCTTTTTCCTATTTCTTCAAGTAAAAATTCAACACTGTAATATGATTCTGCAAAAATTCCTTTTCTAAAATATTTTATATAAACAATATCAGCTCCAATCTGACACCATTTCATTTCTTCTTTTGTAAGTTTATATTTACTAACTATTTGCTTTTTCTCTTTCTCCAAAGAGCTAAGTCTGTCCTTACTTTCTTTCAAGAACTTCTCAAAATCCTCTTTCTTTTTACCTAAAACTTTTATTTTTTTATTAACATCACTAACAGTCAGTGGTGTTCCTGAAAATGTATAGCTAATAAAAGCCCATTTTTTTACAAGTGTCTTAGTATCTTCTACAATACTTTTACCAGAGAACTTCTTTAATCCCAACTTAGCCACATCCAATTCATATAAATTCAAATACGATAAATCAGATGGTGTTGTCAGTGTAGATAAAATCCTATTTAATTCTGTTTCATCTTTAATCTTTTTATTTAATTTTTGTTTTAAAAATCCTGTCCATGTATTAGATTCATGTTCCATTGCGGTTGGCAAAGAAGTATATGTCCTCATCTGCATAAATATTTTTGAAAACTCAAGATATGTCTCTGCTAATTTAGCATTTGAGTAACTCTTAAAATTTCTCTTACGTAATGACTGAGAAAAATCCTGCAATCTTTTAGCTCTTTTGAAAACTTCCCTTTTTATAGTTGGAAAGAAATTTTGTTTAGTTATTTTTTTGTAAATAGAATTGGCAACTTTTTTATCGTCATCAAAATCTATAAAAATAGTAAAAGTACCGTTATCAATTTCAGCAAGAAGTGGGCCATAGTTTCTACCAGCGGTATCTTTAAACATCTGAGTCCTCATATCAAATGCTAAAAAAGCTCCAAATACAGTCACTGGTTCTTTGTAATATTCTCCAAAAGAATATCCTAATACGGTTTTATCGAATTCGCTCCTATCTAGAAGTTTTTGTTCTATGATATCAGCAACTTCAGTAGCAGTTTTTATAGATACTGGAAAGTACTCTCTTCCCCTCCTTTCGAACATATGTCTTGTAACTTCAATCTTGCTACAAGACTCTATATTGTTGTTCTTACAATATTCATGAACGTGAGTAGAGTTTGCCCAAGGAATTATAGGTATTGTTTTCTTTATCTTTTTTAAATTAGCAACTAAATTCAAGAACTGTTTCTCTACCTTTCCACCCTCTTTTGTAGGGAAAGAACCATCAGAAACAATAAGATCAACTTGGCAAGACTTAACTATTTCTAAAGCATCATTCAAGTTGTTCACATGATGAACATAAATCCCACGACTAGTTAATTCTTCAAAAAGGGGTTTATAAAAATTCTTATCATCTTCAACATGTAAAACTTGTATTTTTGGTCTGTAATCTACTTTATTCATTGTGTTTAATTATGTTAACTACTCCATGTTCTCCATCCACTTCTACTAAATCTCCATCCTTTAAAACTTTTGTAGCAAATTTAGTACCAATTATACATGGCTTCTTCATTTCCCTTGAAACAATTGCGGCATGACAAGTAATTCCACCTTCATCAGTAATAAAAGCTGCTGCTTTTTTCATTGCACTTATATATTCTGGTCTTGTCATTGAGGCAACTAATATATCCCCTTCTTCAACTTTGTCTAACGATTCAGCATTAGTACAAATCTTTGCAACACCTTTAGCAATTCCTGAAGACGCCACGGTGCCATTTATTACGTCTGTCACTTCTTCCTCATAGCTTTTTACAATATCTTGTATAACTTTAGTATCTTCTCCTGAAATAACGTAATAATCTTCATAATCAAATGCATACCAAGAGTACTCTCTCCTCTCTTTTAACTTTGGTAGCAACTCTTTAGCATTTTTCACTTCTGATGGAAGAAGGTACTTTAAGTATTGCATTTCTATACCAGTCCTTTTAGAAAGTTCCTCTGTTAATAAAAATACATAATAAGCTCCCATCATTATGTATTTCTTTCTTTCATCCTGCCAAGCCCCGACAAATGCAACTAAACTTGTCTTCCACACAAGATCGTCTGGGATATTAAATTTATCTACTAAATCTTTTTTAGTGTTTTTGATTTCTTCTTCAGACCATCCAGATATGTCTTTTTTAGTTTTAGCCTCTTCAGTTGCATAAGCTTCATCGACAATTTCTTTATGTCCATAGTTGGTTCTAATCCAGTAGTATTTATCTATAAATTTCTCAATTAGATTTTTATCCATATCAGAATTAGCAATTTCTGATAGATCTTCATCTGCTTGTCTAAAGAAAGATTTTTCTTCTGGAGTTGTTAAATCCGCATATACTTTATTATTAACTTTTGAATCTTTGGTATATTTCAATAATTCTGCTTTTAGATCTTCGTCAACTGTTAAAGCAAAACCTTCAATAATGTGCCCAGTACCTACACCATCTTGTATAGCTTGAATAGATTTTTCTATAATTTCATAAAGTTTTTGATCTGAAATATTTGGAATATCTGCCTCCTCTATCTCCTGATAAATCTTTTCTACTTTCTTTTGTTCTACTCTATGAATTTCACGCGCTTTTTTAAAATAGTCTTTATCTTTATCTAACCTATTCCAAATTTCCTTTCCTATATTTTCTAAGTCTGAAACCTGATAAAAAATACTTCCATATTCTTTAGAAAACTCAAATAAAAATCCAGTATAAGCAAGATCTGTTAAATCTCTGGCATTAATCATACTTCTAGCTGCTCCCATGATAGCCAACGGAGACATAATTGTACTTTGTCTATATAGCGGTGCTGATGCCAGCTTTTTTATTACTTCAAAGTCGTTACTCATTGGGATATTTATAACAATTTATTTTCTATAAGAAAACTCTTAAGATTTTCTGCGTTATCAAAATGATATGTGTTTATACCCAAATCTCCAGCCTTCTCTATATTACCCCTAGAATCATCTATAAATAGAGTTTCTTTAGATTTAGCTCCGAAGCGATCTACCAACTTCATAAATCCTTCTTTAGAAGGCTTTCTTGCTTTAATTTGATATGAAACGATCCCATCTAAAAAATATTCACTTAAATCCCATTTCCTTGCTACTTCAGACCAATAATCTTCATTATAGTTGGTTAGATACACAACTTTACATCCAGATCTTTTAAGTGCTTGAACTATATTTAGAGTATCTTCGTAGGCAAACTTTTCTTTCATCATGTCTTCAATAATTTTCTCTGGATCACCCTCAACTTCATACTTGCCTAGTAATTGACGCCATAATTCTTTACCAGAAATTTCACCGATTTCAGATCTCTCTATTAAAGCTAGATACTCACTCTCAAACTTTTCCTTATCTAAATCATACTTCTCACAAAAGTCATCGATGAAGATAGGTTCTTCTGCATTAAAACAAACATTAGATAAATCAAAGATAATTAATTTTATTTTCATAATATTTTAACCACCCCATTATCTGCATCCACTTCTACCTTCATACCGTCTTTGAGGACTTTGGTAGAAATCTTAGTACCTATAATACACGGCTTTTTTAACTCACGAGAAACTATAGCAGCATGACAGGTAATACCTCCATCATCTGTTACAATAGCACCTGCTTTTTTCATACCAACGACGTGTTCTGGTCTCGTCATTCCAGCAACGAGAATATCACCACTTTCAATTTTCTTTATATCATCAACTGATTTAACGATTTTTACATTCCCTCTTGCGTTACCTAAAGATGCGACTATGCCTTTGATCTCTTTAATGTCGTCAACATCCAAAGCACTCACTTCATCAAAAAATTCTTTAGCGTCATTCCCAGACAAAACTTCTACAACCCCTCCATCTTCATTTAAAAATACTGAATGTTTTTTTCTATCTTCTAAAATGGCAGACGAAAGTTTCCCTTTAAGTACGTCTTTAATTTCTTGTGGCCCACACACATACCTAAGTAGCTCCAAGTCAATATTTATCCTTCTCACTATCTCTTCTAACAATTTATGTCTTAGTGTCACAAATGTCAGTGTGTATTGTTTTCTTTGATCCTGCCACTTAATAAGCAGTTCTGATAATTCAGCTATTGCAGTTATTTCATCAGTAAAATTATATTTATTTTTTAATTCATTTTTAGATTTTTTATTGAGTTCAAAATCAATAGTCTCTGGTAAATGTGTTTCAAATTCTTCAAGTTGTTTTTCCAAATCATCGCTTCTGTATTCTTCATAACCAGCATAGCTACTTTTAATATAAGAATACTTCTTAAGATGTTCGGTTTTTAGTTTTTCTGCTTCTTCTCCAACCTGTGTCTTAGAATAAATCAATTTTAAATCTTCTTCTTCCTCATTCAAAAATGAAGGTTCTACAGCAGCACTTAGAATTGTATAAACCTCTTGGTACTTAGGAATATTATTATTTTCACAAAAATCTTTCAATAGTTCATCTAGCCTACTATCAGCATAAAACATAAAACCATCTATAAATCCAGGCATTGAAACCTTGTTTTTGTATAGATCTACTATCTGGTCAGACCACAGTAATAATTCTTCATCTGAAAGATTATTTAAATCTTTATCAAAGTTTTCATAATAGAAAACCCACATTGACTTGAAGTTCTCTAGCCATTCTTTATACAAACCTGTAATCTTACTTTTATCTTTAAGATATTCTGAAACGACAAACTTACCTATCTCTTGTTGATCTGATATTAAACTCAAATAATCTCCTTGTCTGTTAGAAAAGTACGAACCACTAATACTATAGGCCTTAAAATCTGAACCATACAAAGCACTCGTAAGTCCAGCAAATGTCATCTCAATAAAAGCAGGACAACCATCATAATGCTCTATACTTACGTTTCCTTTTTTAAATATTTTTAAATATTTACTTTTCATATCAGTTACTCAAAGTCGTTATCGGTCTACTCTGAACAACATAAAAATTATCTCCCTCCATAGCCCACTCTATATCCTGAGGAATTCCATAATGTTTTTCTATTCGAATAATCAAATCTGAGAATTCTATAATTTGTTTACCAGTTAAAACTTGTTGACTACCATTTTCACCTAAATCCTCCCATTTATTACCTCCTTTTTCATCTCGAAACATGCCTCTTTCTTGCTCAGCAACATTTACGTCCAAAATATTCATTTCATCTTTTTCTACTACATAGGAATCTGGAGTAATCTGTCCAGAGACAATAGCTTCACCTAATCCAAACCCTGCCTCTATTATCAACTGATTATGATCTTCAGTTACAGGATGAACAGAAAAAGCAATGCCTGACTTTTCACTATTGACCATCTTTTGCACCACAACAGCAACAGAAATATCTGTATCGCCTAAATCTTTCTCAAACCTATAGAAAATAGCTCTGGGAGTAAAAAGTGATGCCCAACATTTTTTTACTGTTTCTACAATGTTTTCTCTTTTAGTATTCAAAAAACTATCAAGCTGACCAGCCCAAGCATGTTCAGCCGAATCTTCAGATGTAGCACTTGATCTGACTGCCACAAACTCAGCACCTAGTTTATCAAATTGATCAAGAATCTCATCAGCAATATCTTTTGGTGTTTCTGAATTTAGAATTAATTCTTGAATAGTAGAAGAAGCTTCCTCTATAGTATGCATAGCTTCTTTATCTACAGTAGAAAGTATTGAGTCAATCTCAACATTTAAATCAGTTTCTGCAATAAATTTTTCAAAAGTATCTGCTAAAACTACAAAACCATCAGGAACTGGTATCCCAGCATTCAGCATTTCTCCCAATGAAGCCCCTTTACCGCCAGCAATACTAGCATCATTTTTTGACAATTTTTTAAAAGGAAGAGTATATGACATATCCTCTAAAATACAATAAAAAAACATTTTTGTCATCCCAGACCCTGGTCTGGGATCTCGTTCAATTACAACTAAGTGCCTAAAGTTGAACGAGATCCCCGCTTTCGCGGGGAAAGAGTAGAGAAGAAAAGATCCCCGCTTTCGCGGGGAAAGAGTAGATAAGAAAAGATCCCCGCTTTCGCGGGGATGACCTAAATTATAGTCGTCACGTAAAAACAGCTTCGCTGTTCACGTGACCTCCTTAATTTAGGTCACTTCGCATACTGCACCCCTTCTGCAAATTTGATTGAGAGCAATTGAGAAATTCCTTGTTGCATTGTCACTCCATAAAGTATTCCGGCACGTGACATTGTCTCTCGATTGTGAGTGATAACAATCAATTGAGAGTGCTTTGAAAGACTCTCTATCATATCTGCATATTTCTTTGAATTGGCTTCATCTAAAGCAGCGTCTGTTTCATCTAGGATAATAAAAGGTGGCGGATTAACAGCAGACATAGCAAACAAAAGCGCAATAGAGGTCAAAGCTCTCTCTCCTCCAGAAAGCATCATTAGACCCTTTATCTTTTTTCTAGGAAGCGAAACGTGAATATCAATTCCCTCCTCTGTTTCCTCTTCTTCTTCAATATCATCAGAAAGGTCTAGATCAGTATCTTTTTTCTTTCTGACAACCGGCTTTACCAATTTAAGTGCAGCCTCTCCTCCACCAAACATAATTTCAAATAATTTTTGAAATTCTCTGTTTATTTTATCTATACCCTCTTTAAATTTATTATTTATTTGTTCTTCTAATTCTGCAATCAATACTTTCAAAGATGCGGAAGATTTTTCTAAATCTTCTATTTCTTTTATTAAAAATTCATCTCTCTCACTAACATCTTTATATTCTTTTAAAATTTCATCTCCAGATCCTGCACCAAATTCTTCAACTCGAATCTTCATTTTTTCTAATTCCCTTCTTTTTTCTCTTTGTTCAGAACGTGGTTCATTTAACAAGCTAGCTTCATTAATTTCAAAATCGTCCAATTCAATAACGTCTCTTCCAACCAAAATAGCGGCTTCAGTAAATTCTCTTTTTAGCTCTGCTTCATCTCTCAAAATAATATCTTGTTCAGATTTGAGAGTATTTATTTCCGTTTCTAAGTGATTCTTTTTTGTCATTAATTCATAAATCAACTTTTCACTACCCTGACTTTTCTTTGATTCATTTTCTAATGCTTTTTCTAATTCAACCTTGACCTCCTTCAACTCGTCAATCTGTACTTCGATCTTCTCTTGTTCATTTTCTAGATCATCAATTTGTTTATCAAAATCAACAGTTTGATCACTAATATTTTGTGGTTTTTTACCAATAAATGTTTCAAAAGAACTTTTTATTTTGGAAAAAATTTGTCTTAAAACAGAAAGTTCGGTTTCCATCTCTGATTGTTTGATCAAATTATCGATTGTACCTTGTAACTCTTGAACATCAGATAACAAAACTGTTTCCTGATTTTTGGGCTTATTTTCAGTTTGATTTTTAATTCTAACCAAAGAGTTTATTTCTCCTTCTATTTGCCCAACACTTCTAATGAGCTCGGAAAGTTCATTGTTTACTTTGCTCAATTGATTTTCTAATTGATTACTATCGTTATGTCCTTTGCCTTCAAATTGTTTTTTCAAATCATTAAGCTCAGCATCAACTTGTCCCAAATCTATCATTGGCTGTTTCAACTTGTCTCTAAGATCTTCTTTTTTGAATTTAATATATAGATCTTCTTTCTTTAAATATTCTTTATAAAAGACTTTTAATTTTTCTCTAAGCTCCTGACTCTTTTCTATTTTCTCAACTTGTTTTTTCAAAAACTTTATATGTGGAGCAATCTCTTTTCTCAAAGACTGAACTTGTTTGACATTCTCTTCTGTTTTTAAAAGTTTCTTTTCACTTTCAACTTTTTTGTATTGAAAAACTTTTAGACCAAGTGCATCTTCAAGCATTGACCTTCTTTCCTTTGGACTTGTATTCAAAATTCTATCTGTTTCTCCTTGAGAAATTATATGATGTCCAGTTGAACCAATATTTGCTGAGGCCAACAATTCCGATACATCTTTCAATCGAACTTGAGAATTATTGATGAGATATTCATTAACACCATCTCTATGAACAATTCTTTCGATACTGACTTCATCAAAATCGAGAGGTAATCTTCTGTCATCATTATCAAAAAAAACTTTAACACTAGCCCTGTTTTGCCTAGTCATTGCTTGGGTTCCTCCAAATATCAAATCTTCACCTCTTTTACCTCGAAGCGACTTTATGGATTGTTCTCCTAAGACAAATCTAAAAGATTCAGCAATATTTGATTTTCCGGAACCATTTGGTCCGACGATTGATGAGATAGGAGTATCGAACTCTAAAATACTTTTTTTAGCAAAAGATTTAAAACCAGATAGTTCTAGTGATTTTAGACGCATAACGGAAATTATAACCCACTCTCTTTCCCCGCGAAAGCGGGGATCTTTTCTATAACCAAGATTAAATAATTCTGATGAAGTTAATTGAATACTAAAGTAGTTCTATTTCACTTCTTTATATCCATGAAAGTTAAGTATTGCGATATAAACAATATAAACAAAGTGCCTTAAAAGATTCCCACTTTCGCGGGAACAGAGCATAAGATGTTAATCGTTCCTCACATTTCTTCAGTATGACTGGGTGTGCCAGTTTTATAAACCCTATTTAATATTTACTACTAACTAACCTACATCCAACCATTTTTCTCCAAAGCCTGTCTTGCAGCACTTTGTTCTGCTTCTTGTTTTGACTTCCCTTTTCCACGAGCCACTTCTTTATTATTTATACTAACAATAACGGTAAAGCTTTTATCATGATCGGGTCCTTCTTGATGAATAGTTTCGTAAGTTGGTGTATATGAAAATGCTTCTTGAGCTTTTTCTTGGAACTTACTCTTTGCATCCAACCATAACCCTTTCTCTAATATTTCATCTAATTCTTTAAATAAATTGCTCGCGATAAAATTTTGAACAGCATCATAACCTTGATCTAGATAAATGGCACCAGCTACAGATTCAAATGTATTAGCCAAAATATAACTTCTGGCCCTACCAGTATCCTTAGCTTCTCCTTTGGAAAGCAATAGAAAATCATTAAAGCCAAGCTCTGTAGAAATTTTTGAGAGAGTATTGGTGTTTACTAGAGAGGCCCTGAAAGCAGTAAGGTCTCCTTCATTTCTTTTTGGAAACTTTGCAAAAAGAAATTCAGTAACCACTAACTCCAAAACAGCATCCCCAAGAAATTCTAATCTCTCATTATGCTCACTAACTTTTCCTTTATTTTCATTTAAATATGATCTATGAGTAAAAGCAGTCTGCAAAAGACTCTTATCCTTAAAATCTACTCCTATTATTTTTTCTGCCTCTTGTATATTCATAATTCCCAGTCATCCTGAACTCGAGCCTTATGGCGAGAGATTCAGGATCTTTTTAGTTTTATGAGATCCTGACTTGCGTCAGGATGACGCTACACGTCATTTTTTTAATAATATCCCAATAGCTTTGGTCACTAAAGGAACAATATCATTATAGAAATTCAAGTCAACTATGTCTTTAGCCTTGAACCACTTAACATCGTCTAAACCTCCACTTTCGCCAAGTTTCAAATCTCCAAACTTAGCTTCTGCTAAGAAATACGTCACTTGTTTTCTATGCTTTCCTTTTTCGGGATGATTTGCAACATATTCTGTATGGCCAAGTTTCTCCTTAATAGAAGTAATATCAACATCCATTTCTTCTTTTGCTTCTCGAATAGCTGCCTCTTCCAGACTTTCGCCTTTTTCTGGACTTCCTTTAGTTAATGTCCAGTGACCAAAAACATCATGAAGAAGAGCAAAGTAAAGATCATCTCCGTGCCACGCATATACAACAGCCCCCGCTTTTTCTTCTATAGCCATCTTTTCAAATGGCACTTCTTCTTTTTTCTTTGGAGAAACATCATCTTTTCCTGGTTCTCCAAGCTCCTTATAGACAGCACCGAGAACTCCGTTCACAAACTTACCGCTAGTTTCTCCTCCAAAGGACTTGGCTAATTCGATAGCTTCATTAATAGCGACTTTTGCTGGCACTTCTTTTCGATCAGAAAAAAGTAATTCAAAAAGACCGATGCGAAGGACATTGCGGTCTACTAAAGAGATTTTTTCTATTGGCCAATCAGGTGCGGCTTTTGTAATAATAGTATCTAACTCTTTTTGTTTTTGGAAAATACCGTTTAGTAAGGTATCCATAAATTGTTCATCGCCAACACCAGGAGCAAATTCTACTGAGTTTCTATTCAAAATTTCTTGGGCTAAAAAGTCATTATTACCATTAAAGTCCCACTCGAAGAGTGTTTGTAAAACTACTGAGCGTGAAAGGTGCCGATTAGCCATAGCTTAATTATTTGTTGTCAAAGATTATAGCATAGAAAAAATATTTCTTGCTATCAAGTTTTTATTTAGATTGTGAATTTCTTTTTGATTCTCTTTTCAAAACTTTCTTCTGAACATCAATCACTTGTCGTCCTTTGTATTTTCCAGAAGTTGGAGAAACACGATGTCGTAAGTGAACATTACCATCTGAATCTTTCGAGATAGCAGGTTTTGAAAGACGATGATGAGCTCGTCTATTCCCTGTATGAGATTTTGTACTTCGCATTCTTATAACCATAGTGGAGAGTAGTATACCTTAAATTTTCAATAAGGCAATAGAGTTAAAAATAAGTGTTTTAGGTACGCACTTATGGCGGTTAGTTAAACAATACTTCATTAGGTGTCTTTCCATCAAGTCCACAATGTTCTAGATTGTTGTAATAGTCATTCCAAGCTCTAATCTTTCTTTCTAGATCTTTTAGACTTTTGAACTTGTTTTTCTGATAAAACTTCTCCTCATCTTCTCTGTGACTTCTCTCAATCGTGCCATTTTGTGCAGGTTTTCCACAATCAATTAGCAAGCGCAATAACTGGCTCTTTCTGTATCACCTTTTATAATTGTTTTTGAATATACATCTCTGGAGCTTTGAGTGATCCATCTAGGAAGTAGTTTCTTTTTCTTTCAAACTAATTTTATTTAGACCTGTGTAAATTGCTTTTTTAATAGTATAAAGCAATTCCATATTTATCTATCTGTTTTGCTGAGAATGAAACCGTATGGTAATTAGCAGTTTGAGATCCCCGCTTTCGCGGGGAAAGAGTAGAGTGCGGAGATAAAGTAGAGTGTGGAGATAAAGTAGGGTGCGGAGATAAAGTAGGGTGCGGAGAGAAAGTAGAGTGTGGGGGGAAAGTAGGGTGTAGAGACAGGTTTTTAACTTTTAATTTTGAATTATTAATTAATTTAAGCCACTTTTCTCTTTCGACTTCTGTTAATTCTTTAGAATCTCTTAATTTATTTTCTTTAATTAATTTTCTCAGCTCTGGCAAATCTTTTTTTTCTAAAATAAAAAAGCCGAGTGTCACAGGACCCGCCAATGGCCCTCTCCCTACCTCATCTATGCCTATTAGATATTTTATTTCCCTTTTGCTCCCTATTTTTTTAGGCCAAACTAACTTCATTTGTTTATGGTATCTTATATGTCTATAATACCACCATGTCCAAAAGCTTCACTCACTTACACGTCCATAGCCATTATTCACTACTTAATGCTCTGCCCAAGATCAGTGAAATAATCGACAGAGCCAAAAAGGAAAAGATGAAGGCTGTGGCTCTGACAGACAACTGTAATCTCTATGGAGCCATAGAATTCTATCAAAAGTGTTTGTCGTCTGACATCAAGCCAATTATAGGCATAGACGCTTTTGTGGCACCAAGAACTAGAAAAGATAAAGAACCTAGAATAGATAGTCGAAGCACTCGTCTGATACTATTGGCAAAAAATAGAAAGGGATTTGGAAATATCATACAACTTATTACCGATGCTCATCTAGAAGGTTTTTACTATAGACCAAGGATTGATAAAGAGACTATCGCTAAGTGGAAAGATAATCTCATTTGTATTTCACCAGACTTCAATGGAGAAATTAGTAATGCCATTAAAATTGGTGATATAGAAAAAGCGAAAGAGATTACAGATTTTTATAAAAAAAATTATGGTGAAGAAAATTTCTTTTTGGAAATTACCCATCACCCAGAAATTGAAGGTCATGTTGACCTTGTGGAAAAAATAAAAAAGTTTGCTAAAGAAACCAGTACAAATTTAGTAGCTGCACATAATGTTTTCTACATCAATTCTGACGACAAGGATGCCAGAAAAACATTGATGTCCGTACAACAAAGTTTCGGTGGTGGTAGTTCATATGCCGAAGAAGATGAAAATTTTTCTTTTGTTAGCACAAAAGATATATACGAATATTTTGCTGATGTTCCAGAAGCCATAGAAAATACTCAAACGATTACAGAAATGTGTAATCTCAATATTGATATTGGTAAATGGAAATTCCCAGATTATAAGATTGAAAGTGGTAGAACTCCGGACGAAGAATTAAAGTTTTTAACTTATGAAGGTTTGAAGTATAGAGAAATGGAATTAACAAATGCAGTAAAAGAAAGAATTGAATATGAATTAGGTGTTATCAAAGATAAAGGATATGCAACGTATTTTCTAACCGTCTCTGATCTTTTGAAATATGCTAAACAAAATAAAATTCAAACAAACACTAGAGGTTCAGCCGCTGGTTCCCTTGTTTCTTTCTTAACAGGTATAACTACAGTAGATCCTATTGAGTTTAGACTACCCTTCGAAAGATTTTTAAACCCAGAAAGACCGTCTGCTCCCGATATCGATATGGACCTTGCTGACGACAAAAGAGATGACCTTATAGAATATACTAGACAAAAATATGGTCGTGATCATGTTGCTCAAATTGGAACTTTTGGAACAATGCTTGCTCGTGGTTCTGTTAGAGATACTGCTCGTGCGATGGGATTTGACTACAGCAAAGGAGACCAGATTGCAAAACTAATCCCAATGGGAGCACAAGGTTTTCCTATGACTATCACCAGAGCTATGAAAGAAGTGCCAGAATTAACAGAGTTATACAAAATTGATGAAGACACAAAAACTATTATAGACATGGCGAAAAAAATTGAAGGTTGTGCTCGTCACATTGGAGTCCACGCTGCTGGTGTCGTTATTTCCCCTGACCCCCTAACCGATGACGTGCCGTTGCAATATGATCCAAAAGGTGAAGGTAAGCTGATCACTCAATATGATATGCATGCTGTTGGAGAAGATGGTGTTGGACTTTTGAAATTTGATTTTCTTGGATTAAAAAACCTAACTATTATAGCCAACACAATAAAGCTCATTGAAAAATTACTAGGAGAAGAAATAGATGTAGAAAAAATCACTAATGACGATACAAAAACATATGAAATGTTGGCCAGAGGAGAGACAGCGGCTACTTTTCAATTAAATGGTTCTGGTATGACAAAATTTTTGAAAGACCTTAAACCAACAAACATTCATGACATTAACGCTATGGTGGCCCTATATCGTCCTGGTCCTATGGCTTTTATTCCAGACTATATTGAAAGAAAACATAATCCAGAAAAAGTTAGCTACCTCGATCCAAAACTAAAGGATTTCCTAGAACCAACTTTTGGAATTCTAATTTATCAAGATGACATCCTACTAATTGCTGTCCATCTTGCTGGATATACATGGGGAGAAGCTGATAAATTTAGAAAAGCTGTCGGTAAAAAAATTCCTGAAGAAATGGCCAAGCAAAAAGCTAAATTTATTGATGGATGTGTAGAAGTTGGAGGTTTTGATAGAAAGAAAGCCCAACAGCTTTGGGAAATGATTGAAACTTTTGCTGCTTACGGGTTCAACAAAGCTCACGCTGCAAGCTATGGTCGTGTCGCCTATCTAACATCATACTTCAAAGCTAACTACCCTATCCTATACATGGCCTCTGTCCTATCATCAGAATCTGGAGATGTAGAAAAAGTGGCAGAAATGATTACCGAATGTAAGAGAATGAATATTCCAGTCTTAGCTCCAGATATTAATGAAAGTTTTGCTGATTTTACAGTAGTGAATAATGAGAGTATTAGATTTGGATTAGTAACTATCAAAAACTTTGGACAAGGAATTGCGGATGTCATTATTGCTGAAAGAAAGAAAAGCGGAAAATTTACTTCTTTAGAAAATTTCCTAACAAGAGTGACAGACAAAAACCTAAACAAAAAATCTCTTGAGGCTCTGATCAAATCTGGTGCTTTGGATTCTTTTGATATAGATAGGGGACAATTATTAGAAAATCTGGAAGATTTGTTGCAATTCAACAAAGAGATCAGCAAAGGTTCTCAAAACCAAGCTTCCCTCTTTGGAGAAAATAATGAATTACCGTCATTGAAATTAAAAGAATCAAAGCTAATAACTACTCAGGAGAAATTAAACTGGGAAAAAGAATTGCTAGGTCTATATATCTCTGGCAATCCACTAGATCCTTTTAAGAAAAAATTAAGCGAACATTCCTTACCAATACATTTAGCTAAAGATGAAAAGAAAAATAATTTATCAGTTTTAATCGGAGGTATCGTTGAAAAATCACGAATTATCAGAACAAAAAAAGGTGATGAAATGGCTTTTGTAACAATCTCTGATCTAGAAGATTCTATCGAAGGCGTAATGTTCCCCTTGGTATTGCAGAAATATAGAGAGTTGATAGAGCCAGGAACATGTTTAGTGGTTGGCGGAAAAGTATCTTTTAGAAATGGAGAACCTAGTATTTTGGTAGATAAGGCCAAGAGATTGGAGGACAAGAGATGATAAAATGTCGACCTGCCACGTCGTGTCGACGTGGCAGGTCGACATTTCTTATGCTAATATCAACCCTATGAATAACGACAATTTAGAGCATCTCAGACACTCTTTGGCTCATCTAATGGCCTCTGCTGTCCTAGAACTTTACCCCGATACAAAATTAACAATTGGTCCTGCAATTGACACAGGATTCTATTACGACTTTGAATTTTCAAAACCTATTTCGGACGATAATCTAAAAAACATAGAGAAAGTAATGAAAAAGAAAATTGCTTCATGGAAATCATTCGAAGGAAAAGAAGTAACTTATGAGGAAGCCAAAGAACTTTTCCAAGGTAATCCATACAAGCTAGAACTTATAGAAGAAATCAAAGAAAAAGGTGAAACTATTACTCTTTATACTTGTGATGACTTTACCGATCTTTGTCGCGGAGGTCATTCTGACGATCTTTCAAATATTGACCCTGATTCTTTCAAATTAGATAAAGTTGCTGGCGCCTATTGGCGTGGTGATGAAAAGAATGCAATGCTTACTAGAATTTATGGTTTAGCATTTGGATCTAAAGAAGAACTGGAAGCTTTTAAAAAACAAAGGGAAGAAGCTAAAGAAAGAGATCATAGAAAAATTGGAAAAGAAATGGATTTGTTTACTTTTTCTGACCTCGTAGGAGCAGGGCTTCCGCTTTGGACACCAAAAGGAACTATTCTCAGAAATTTATTAGATGAAAAAGTCTGGGAATTAAGGAATCAATATAATTATACAAAAGTC
>JACKFZ010000005.1 GCA_020632215.1 Candidatus Nomurabacteria bacterium
ACTCACCACTCCCGAACCAGAACTTTGTTCGGTTCGGGACTAATCAAGAACCAAGCTATGCTTTGGTTCTGGGCTACTGAAAATCATGACAAATCCATTCTAAAGAAACATATAAAAAAGTCTAAATTTAAAATGAAAAAACCTTAAAAAGAATAAAGAAAAAATAAACTTTCTACAAACTTGAATCCTTTCTTAGATGTTCGTGTATAATCTTCCAATCACTATCTAATCTTACAAACACATTGGTTCCCCTGCCCTGTTCCTCAACTTTTTTCCATCAACAACACCTTGCCAATAAAAAATATATGTACATACAGCAGTATTTGATTCTGAGACAATCCACTTAATATTCTTTATTGAATACATTTCATCTTTTATTTTTCAAACGTATTTACAACAGCTTGTTCTATTTCGTGAATACCTTTATAAGACCCGTCGGTAAACCAGAAGATTGCATCTTTATGAATAAATGGCTCAACATTTGTCCAATCATGTGAGTTGTTTGCCTGTTCATAAGATTTAATAATATTCTCAAGTTCTTGCATAATGAAATTATATCAAGATCCTAAGTTATGCTGTGTTTACAACAAAAAACCCGGCCTAGACCGGGAATTTTTAATTTTTTAAGATAATCCTAAAATTATCTATCGCTTATTTCATCTCTAAGTTTTGCCACATAATCTCTAGCAGCATCTTTTCCACCCAATCCGAAAGCCAGTCCAAGCGCAAGAGCAAGGGCCACAACAGCTCCTGTAAAGAGAGTTTGAATGAATGTTGCGGCAATTCCTAGTTGGAATAGCGCAGCCAATACAGCGAAAATCCAAATAGCCCATTTTGTAACAGACCCTAGGAAGTTTGCTGACATCAATCCTGCAGCTTTTGCACTAGCAGAAACAACTTTTCTCATTGCTTCAGCAACAACAACTGCAATCAAAAGAATCAAAACAGCTGCGATCACTTGCGGCAAGTATCCAATAACAACTCCTCTTAGAAAATCATTTACTTGTGAAAGTCCTAGGACATCAAACGCTGCAACCAAGAAAACAACAATGACAAACCACTTTACTAGTTCACCAATAAATTTTCCTGAGTTTAAGCTAAATCCCGACTTCTCTACTAGACTGTGAAGCCCAGCAGTGCTAAGAGCTTTGTCCAGCTTAATGCTTTTCAAGATTTGCTCGATAACCTTTGAAAGAGCAGCTCCAACAATCCAACCAATGATAACGATAACAATCGCAATGATTAGATTCGGAAGAACACTAACAACTCCTGCTAATACACTCTGAAATGATTCATTTAAAACTTCTATCCACACGTTAATATTTTCGTTATTTTTAATAATATATCTATCGAAACGACCTTACTCTAAGTTTACCATTTATTAAAGACCAATTTTGTCTAGCACTACTTGGTGTGGATAATCAAAAATATCCCTAATCAGACGGTCATAAATGCCCATTCTATATTTAAAGTCGTTAGTATTAAATATTGTATATTTTAACTGTTTTCCAATATCAGCTTCCAATATAGAAATAGTGTTTTTTATTCTTCTCTGATTCAATTCATCGCCTACTACAAGAAGATCAATCCTTGTATCATTTTCTTGTATAAAAACACCAGAAGCCACTATCAGTTTGATTTTTCCAGCCCTATTGAGACGTCCAATAATCTCTTTATTATCCATAGATGAAGAGTCTATTAGCATTTTTTGTAGTGAATGAATATATTTGAAAGTTTGATCTAAAACATAACCTTGTGTTCGCCTCTTTTTACCACTCTCTCTTGCCTTGAAAAAAGAAACCTTTCGCAGAAAACCAATTTTCTCAAGCAAATTAACTTCTTTAGTCACCATACTACTATTTGATTTTGTTTTTTCAATAATATCTTTTTTATCAAAATGTGACTCCGGATGAAACAAGAACAATTTCATTATCTTTACTCTGACCGCATTGCCAAACAATTTTTCCAAAATATCCATACTGATTTTCTAATTAGTGAATAAAATAGCAGAAATAACACTGATAACCACTATCGCCAAAAAACCTAAGACAAATTTTAAAGTCTTTCTACTAAACATGCCTTTATAAAACAATTATATCAGAAATATGCTTTGATTTGCGTCCAGACAATCATCAATTTAGCCTTATTTTGTAGGCTTATTTTTTATTTGTGGAAAAATACCTATTTATTTTGATACAAACTGTCATCTGGATAAAAGACTTCCATTGTAGAAGTTGATTTCAAATCAAAGTTAAAAAGTTCATTATCAAAAATAATCTCACCATTGGGTTCCAAAATAGTATCAATAGGAAAAGTAAACTTATCTTCACCCAGTTTTATTTTGAAACCACCGATATTTGCTTCATTATTACTTCTATTATCTACTTTTATCTCAAAGCCATACTCTTCTGTGGTTGTTGCAGAAAAAACTAATTCTGGCTTGTATACAAAGACTTTTGTCCTTGAAACTGCATATTGATCTTTATTCTTAGCATGTAGAACAACATTATAAATCCCTTCTCTTTTATATGTATGAGAGACATTTTTGCCAGAACGAAAATACCCGTCACCAAAAAACCAATTAAACTTCACATTTTTATGTTCTTTTTTATCAAAAATAGCTTCAAAATCTATCGGTGAATAAACTAGCGACATTCTTTCTCGGCCAGCACCAATTTTTAAAATTTCTTTTTCTATCACATTGGTAAGCTCCGCCTGATCAGTATGACTAGAAATATTAGTACTTGAATCATCATCTTTCTCTTCCTCAACAGGCTCTTCTGATTGACTCTTGTTCTCGGCACCCGGAGTTGGGCTAGCAGATATAATTATTTCACCACTTAACTGTAGTGAATTACCGTTATTTTTAGCTCCAATGTCTCCAGTATAAACAAAAGTGTCAATTGAATTTCCACTTGAATCTACTAACTGTAGAGTTTCTCCAGAGTTACTAAGAGAAAAAGCACTATCAAACAATTGTCCGTCAAAATCTGGATAATCTATCAAAAATTGTTCTGGATTATCAGCGATTATTGCCCAACTATTTGATTCTAAGATATTTTCTCCTTGAAATAATTTGATACTGTGATTTGTATCATTTTCATTTAGTTTTATCTGCGAAATATCAACACTATTTTCTGAGTCATTATAAACTTCAATCCATTCGCGTTTGGTATCGGTGCCTTCTGGATCATACATGATTTCGGAAATAATCAGGGCTTCTGAGATAAAAGGAGTAAGCAATGTTAATAAAATAAATATTTTAAAAAGATTTTTCATGAATACAAACTAACATAAGTAATATTAATTTTTGATAAAGAAAGTTTAAAATGTCGACGTGGCAGGTCGACATGGCAGGTCGACATTGTTTTTATTAAGCAACACAAAAACCACCCTCGCGGGTGGTTTTTGTTTGTCTAACCAAGTTAGACGAATGTCTTACACTTTTCTAGTGTTACAAATCGAACTAGTTGATTGTTACGTAGTCTGATTCGTAATCTTCTAGGTTGCTTGTGTATAGGTATGTAGCAGCTCCGTCAGCTAGACCCCATGAGATACCCTTAAGAGCAGCTCGGTAAGATCCGTTGTCTGTTGAGTCACCACTGTTTTGTCTAACAACTGTAAGTGTGAAGTGTCCAGTTTGACCTTCTTGAATCTTAACACCGTTAGATACACCTGTGTCAGTAACCTTAGATCCATCCTTTGTGAATGAAACTACAGATCCTGATAGGTCAGCAGATGTAGCTGTTCCAGACTTGTCAACCAAGTAAACAACTGAGTTTGAAGCAACTCCTGTTCCAATAGTTGTAGTTGTAGCAACAGCTGTGTCTGATACGTATACATCACTATCAAATGCTGTAACGTCGTACTTGATAATGAATGTAGCTGAGTCGTCGTCATCTCCATCGTCAACAGTCTTGTCTTCTGAGATTGAAACTAGCTCAACCATAATACCTGTGTCAAAGAATGAGTGTGTTCCAGATGAAGCTGAACCAGTCTTGTCAGCATCTGCTAGGTTTTCACCTTCTTCGTCTTCAGCGTCAAATCCTGAGTTATCAGTTTCTGTTTCACCAAAGTACACTGTGATTGTGTCTCCCTTTTTGAATGTTGAACCGTCAAGATCATTAACATCAGCCTTAACAACAACTTCTACCTCGTCTCCAGCGTCGATTGTGTAATCAACATCTTCGAATAGGATAAGTCTTGTTGTTGAAGCACTTGCAGCAGAAACAGATTCTGAAGCAACTTCTTCACCGTCGATTTCTAGGTAAACTGTGTTTAATATAGCATCAACGTCTCCTGTTCCTGTTGAAACGAATTTAACAGGAAGATCTTTAACTTCGATGTCTGAATCTCCGTCAGCTTCCAGAGTGAATGAGAATAGTTCTACACCATCTGTATCATCTGTATCGTCAACGTCGATAATTCGAGCATCATTGATATCATCATCTCCACTTGAAACTTTCAATTCAACATCAGCTGCTGAAGCAAATGATGTAAATGTGAATGTTCTTGCGTCTGTTGAAGGATCTTCTGAAACAGTAGCATCTTGAGCGTCTACGAATCGAACGCTATTGATGTCAGCTGTCCATGTCTTGTTTTGATCTGCAGAGTCAATTGTCTTTGCTCCTGAAACAGCAACTGTAAGTTCACCTGTATCATCAGCATCGATAACTGCATCTTCTTCAAGAGAAATTGTAGCTTGGTAGTTGTTGTCATCATTGAATCTGTCAGCATCAACTCTAGCAACTTCTTCTCCATCTAACCAGATAGAAACTTCGTCAGCGAAGTCTTCGAAGTCGTTTGAAGCTGTACCTTGGTCAAAGTTAACCTTAACAGCTGTAATGTTGATATCTGAACCTTCAGATACTTCAACTTCCAATCCTATAATTTCTACATCTTCTTCACCTTCTCCAACTTCTTCGTTGTTTAGACCTGAAAGAAGTGTGTATGAATCAACTGATCCAGCTCCTCCACTTAGTGATGAGCTTGATGAGCTTGATGAGCTTGAGCTTGATGATGAACATGAAGCTGAAACCTTAGCTCTAGTGATAGGACCAAAGTATCCTGCAGCTGGAGAAATTCCAACTGAAGCTTGGTAAGCAGCAAGAGCTGATTGTGTTAGAGGACCAAAGTATCCCTTAGAAACTCCAGTAGGAATTACTAGGTGTCCTGTTCCTTCCAACATTGTTTGTAATGCCACCACGTCTGCACCAGTTGAACCTAATGTTAGGTCTCTAGTGTATGTAGAACATGATGTTGAACTTGATGAACTTGATCCACCTAGTGAAGCAAGTTGAGCAAGCAATGCGTCAATCTGAGCTTGAAGTTCTTCAATAGTAGCTCCCTGAGCAGGTGCAGCCGCACCAGCAACAGCAAGAGACAATACCATTGCAACTCCAACGAATTTTGCAACAAATTTTGTACTCATAAATGAATGTTTTTGTAATTTAAAATAATTCTCGTCATTACTTCTAAGTTGTGACTTGAACTATTTTTTAAATTAATAATTAATTATTAATTCAATCAATTTTTATTTTGATTGAGTTGATATTGATTTTTTCTTTTGAAAAAAATCTAACCCACATATCAACAGCAGGAGTCAATTAATATGACCATTTAATAATCACCAACCCTTGATCTCTGCAACAAGATCAAAAGATTAGCTTCGAGAATTAAGACTGATTGTCTATCAACAGCATCTGTAATCTGAAAAAGTCATGCAGAAAATATCTCTTTGAATTAAGATTTAACATCGTCAATATTTTATTTTCAATGTTCCGTCTTTGCAGAAAATATCCTGCCTCTCAGAGATACACAGTTATTATAAACTGCCTATTGTCACCTGTAAAAGACAGGTGATGTGGATAACCCCAATAAGTGGTTATCGGGTATGGATAATATCAAAAAAAGTGGCAAAAATCAAGGTAAAAAATGAAGATATTTTTTATATGTAAATACTTAATTTTACAATACTAATTTTTTAGAAAATACTTACTCCAACGCCTCTCCCCTTCTTTTATAACCAAGCCCTCATTTATAAGCTGTATCAAATCTCTTTGAATGGTTTTTTCGCTACACCCAGCGATCTTATCTGATATGTCTTTGATGGAAACTTTCCCGTCGCTCTTTAGTATGTCCAATATGTCTGCCTTACGATTAGAAAAAGACTTGTTTGCAATTTCTTTCTCAGAGGAAGACCCTTGTTTAGTTTGCTTTATAAAAGACATTGTTGAATCAACTCCCCTGGACCCCGATTCCGAATTTGAGAAGTTTTTATAGACACCAGTTACAGTCTTCGTCTCGTCCTCTTTTTGTCCTTTATGTGTCTTTTTAATGTCCTTTATGTCTGTTTCAAAGAAATCAATCGCAATTGAGTCATCTACACTAGGATGTCTTTTAATTTCAAAATCTAGAGCGGTTGTTAGATTGTCCATCTCTTGAAGCAAGATAGAAGAATTCATATTTGAGACAAGCCCAGATATATTAGCCACAGAAACATAAGAAGATAATTCAAACATCTTCTTCTTGATGTCTTTTAACTTATTTGATGATTCGACAGAAGGCTGATCAACCGTGGTCAACAGGTCTTTTATTATATCCCCTGCCCCTGTTCTAATGGACCACCTCAACGGCTCTCGGACAGGAAAACTTTCACTGATTAGGTACAGCGCAGCAGCTACTCTTTCTGTCTTTTTAAACAAAAACAGGCTATTTCTATTGGAAAATAATACTCCATAATCTAGTCCTTTATAAAAGACTTTTATGTCTTTTGTGTTTCTTTTATTATTTTCCATGTTTCTGAAAGAAATGTCTTTGTTAAAAATATCTTGCTAAGTAAAAGACATTACTAATATTCTCAATTTTAGATATTTAAGACAAAAAAACAAGTTGACCTGACCTTCTAATTGTTTCCTGGATTTTCCATTTGTAATTTATTAATTTTCCATAAGTCTAGTGCTGACAATAATATTTCCACAACATTAAAGACTGTCTCTTGTGATATGATTACTGTTAATTAAAGGCAATTTAATTATGGGTAGAAAACCAAAAGAAGTAGAAAAAAAAGGATTTTTTTCTTCATTAAAACAAGAGACGACGGAAGGTATCACAGCCATCGTTTTTATCGTTATTTCTATTTTTCTTTTATTCTCGGCTTTTGGGAAAGCAGGCAATGTCGGGCGTTGGTCTTTTGATATTTTAGAAATGCTTTTTGGTATTGGATATTACCTATTACCAATGATACTTCTGATCTTGGGCATATCTTTTTTGGCTCAACTAAGACACAACCTGGCGACTCCAAAAATCATCGGCAGTGTACTTTTTTTTATAGCAGGACTTGGACTAGTTGAGTTGATATTCAAGAGAGGTGGATTGATTGGAGCAGCCCTATCAAAACCACTAGTTTCTCTTTTTGATTTTTGGGTATCATTAATATTTTTATTTGCTATAGCAATAATAGCAGTACTGATAGTGTTTGATGCATCGTTTGATGTCTCTCTTATAAAGAAAATTTTCAATAAAGAAAAACCAGAAGATGAAGACGCGACAGACAACGTTAAACTTATGTCTGGAGGAAAAGAGATAAATGAAGATGAAGAGGAAGATGAAGAGGAAGAAGAATCTGATAATAAGGAAGAAGACGTAGCAACACCACAGGAAGCTCCTGCACCAAAGAAGTCTAATGGTTTAATCTTTTTCTCACGATCTAGCGTAAAGAGTACCGAGTTTGCACCACCGCCATTGTCTCTTCTACAGACTGATTCAGGAAAGCCAGGAGTTGGCGATATAAAAGCTAATACAAATATCATAAAAAGGACTTTAAATAATTTTGGTATTCAAGTAGAAATGGATGAAGTTTCAATCGGACCATCTGTCACTAGATACGCTCTGAAACCAGCAGAAGGAGTAAAACTATCTAGAATAGTAGCTTTGCAAAATGATTTGGCTTTAGCTCTAGCTGCTCACCCTCTCCGTATAGAAGCACCGATCCCAGGTAAATCTCTAGTTGGTATAGAAATTCCAAATAATCAAAAAACATTGGTTGGCCTTGGTTCCCTTCTAAAATCAGATGATTACCAAAACTCAGATAAACCTCTTTTGATGTCATTAGGAAAAGGAATTACAGGTTTGCCAATGTTTGCTGATATGGCAAAAATGCCTCATATGCTTATCGCCGGTGCTACTGGAGCTGGTAAATCTGTCACCATCAATGCAGTGATCACTTCCCTCTTATACAGAAACAGTCCCGATAATCTAAAGTTCATCCTTGTTGACCCAAAAAGAGTTGAATTAACTCCTTATAATAAAATCCCTCATCTTCTTACACCAGTTATCACTGACCCGAAAAAAACTATTTTAGCTTTGAAGTGGGCAGCTCAAGAAATGAGCAGAAGATATGATGTTTTAGAACAAAATGGTGTTAGAGATATCTCTTCTTATCACAAAAATATTTTTCAACCCGCTTTAGCAAAAAATAAAGAAGGTCTCCCAGAATCAATGCCTTACATCATTATTATTATTGATGAGTTGGCAGATATCATGCATGCCTACCCTCGCGAATTAGAAGCTGGCATTGTGCGTTTAGCTCAAATGAGTCGTGCTGTTGGTATTCACCTTATTATTTCTACACAAAGACCTAGTGTTAATGTTATTACTGGTCTTATTAAAGCCAACATTCCTGCTCGTGTTGCTCTACAAGTAGCATCTCAAATAGACTCACGAACTATTCTAGATATGCCAGGAGCAGAAAAGCTTCTAGGTGCTGGGGATATGCTTTTCCTATCAGGAGAAATGTCACAACCAAGAAGAATTCAGTCTGCTTTCATTTCTGAAGAAGAAGTTAAAAAAGTTGTAGATTGGCTAGCCAATGAGTACGAAGACCACGAAAGTGGTGACGAAATTAGCTTTGCAAATGACAACAATCAACAAAGTTCAGCTATTTTTGAATCTATGTCTGATTCTGATAGTGATGAAGATGATGACCTTTACGAAGAAGCAAAGCAAATGGTCATAAGTGCGGGTAAAGCAAGCACCTCCTATATTCAGAGAAAGCTACGAGTCGGTTATGCTAGAGCCGCTAGACTAATAGATATATTAGAAGAAAGAGGTGTTGTGGGGCCAGCTGATGGTTCAAAACCCAGAGAGGTTATAGGTGCTGGTGGAGAAAATAACAGTGATGAATCTTATGATGATGAAGATTCACACAACGAAGAAAATGAATAGCTATGGCTCAAAATAAAAGATTAGTCCTTGGTTTATTTATAACATTAATGATTGTTATAGGGCTTGGAATCTTTATTTTCTTCAATACCCGAATATTCATTGCCGGTCCACAGATTACAGTCTTAGAACCTAAAAATGGCTACGTATTTGATAATCCTTTTATAAATATAGTGGGAATAGCCAAAAATACCGCCCATATCAGCATAAATGATCATCCCATATTTATAGATGAAAATGGCAATTTTAATGAAAAATTGCTCCTGTCTCCTGGGGTTAGTATAATTGAGTTCTACGCTCGTGATAAATTCAACAGAGAGATTTCTTTCACCTATGAGTACTACTATGGCGGTGAGATGGTCTCACCTAATAGTAATGAGGGTTTGATAGAAATTAGCACTAGTAGTGAAGAAACTTCAGACTAAATCGTCATGTAGCACATAATGATCGTCTAACCATTATACTGGACAAAATACAGTATAATGTTCTAGGAATAATTTTATCAAAAATTTATTTTTATTTAACATTAATTATGATTGAATAGTTTTATGGCAAAGAAAAAAACAGCAAAAGAAAGTGGAGCAACAATTGAAGATACATTAAAAGATATCCAAACTAAGTTTGGAGAAGAAGCAATCATGAAACTTGGCGATAAACCAAAAGTCAATGTTAATGCAATCTCTACAGGATCTATTGGTCTTGATGAAGCACTTGGAGTCGGTGGTTTACCTAGAGGAAGAATCATAGAAATATTTGGACCAGAGTCTTCAGGAAAAACTACTTTGACTCTTCATGTTATTGCAGAAGCACAAAAGAACGGCGGTATCTGTGCCTTCATCGACGCAGAACATGCACTTGATCCAGAATATGCAAAAAAGATTGGTGTAAAGTTAGACGAACTCTTGATTTCACAACCCGACACAGGAGAACAAGCTCTAGAGATTACAGAATCACTTGTCCGTTCAGGGAAAATAGATGTGGTGGTTGTAGACTCCGTTGCTGCTCTAACACCAAAAGATGAGATAGAAGGAGATATGGGAGCTCATCATGTCGGTAAACAAGCTAGACTAATGTCACAAGCATTGAGAAAACTAACAGCTATTGTGGCAAAAAGTAAAACTATCGTCATTTTTATCAATCAAATCCGAATGCAAATCGGCGTGATGTTTGGTAATCCAGAAACTACACCTGGTGGTAAAGCTTTGAAATTCTACACTTCTGTTCGTCTAGACATCCGAAGAATTGCTCAGATTAAAAAAGGAGATGAAGTTATGGGAGGAAGAACCAGAGTAAAAGTCGTTAAAAACAAAGTAGCTGCACCGTTCAAGGTTACAGAATTCGACCTAATGTACAACGAGGGTATTTCTCGTGAAGGAGAAATCTTGGCCCTAGGAGAAAAATATGACTTAATCAAAAAATCAGGTGCGTCATATTCTTACAATGACTCTTCTATCGGTAGAGGTTACGATGCAGCTAGAACATATCTGAAAGAAAACAAAAAAGTAGCAGAGGAAATTTTGAAAAAAATCCGAGCTAAGTTAAAGGATGAGTAGGTAACTTAAAATGAAAGAGAATATTACTTTAGAAGATTCGTCTGGAAATAAAATATTAACTACTATCTCCGTACCAGAACAAGCGAGACACATAGTCATCATCTCTCACGGTTTTTCTTCAAGTAAAGATAGTAAACTATACATTGAATTTGAAAAAGAACTTAACAACATCAACATTGGGACTATTAGATATGATGGCTACGGTCACGGGAAATTATATTGTAGTGACACACCATATCAAGTTAGCGCTGATGTCACCTTGGATAAATCAGTCGAAAGTCTCAATACCATAATTAAATATGTGAAAGAGCTTGGAAGTTATAAAATATCTTTACTAGGAAGCAGTTATGGAGGATTAGTATCTTTATTATCAGCTTCTCAAAATAAAGATATACAATCTCTAATACTAAAGTCGCCTGTCACAGAGCCTGTAGCTTTTTGGGAAAATAGATTGGGACAAACAAGTTTAAAAAAATGGAAAGAAACCGGAATCTTAAAATATGACGATCTGGGAGAAAGGTTCGAGTTAAAATTTGACTTTTTTCAAAGCTTGAGCAAATTTAACACTTTGGAATTATCCAAACACATCTCTTGTCCAATATTCATAGTCCATGGAAACAAAGACAATGTGGTTCCAATAGACTTCACTTATAAATTTACCAATAACATAAACGCAACCTTATACATTATAGAAGGTGCAGACCACTCTTATTCTAATCTAGATGATTACAAAGAGATGAAAGAAAAGATCATAAACTTTATTAAAGCAACTGACATCCAAAAGGAGGAGTGATTACAGCAACTTTTGAATAGCTTCTATTAGGTCCTCATTGTCAGTAGGAGAATAAGCAATTAACCATACAACTCACTATGAGAACCAATGTCTACTAAAATAATTACCCCTTTCTGACTTTGATCAAAAATCACTCTTATGTCTCCAGAAACACTAAAACTCCACAATCCTTTTAACTTTCCAGATAATTTGTGAGTTTTTAAGATTGGGTGGTTTTTATTGTATGCAAAAATCCTAATTCTATTTTTTAACTCTTTTTGAACTTCTAATGATTGTTTACTAACTTTTTTATCAAATTTCTTGTTCGCAACAATCAACATAAATTAAAGTTTCAAGTGCTTAATCAGATCTTCCACGTTATCAAAAGAAGAAGATTTACCTTCTTTATAATCTTTTCTAGCCTCCAAAACTAATTTTTCTAGTCTAGGAGTAATTCTTTCTTCTGGGTAAAGTTCAAGTTCACCTGTCTTAGCAAATTTTTTAAGAGTAGCGTTAACAACAGAACTCAAGGATAGCCCAATTTCTTTGGCTCTCTTTTGGGCCTGTTTCTTAACATCCTTATCTATTTTAAAATTGACTTGAGTTTTCATATACCGTAAGTATATACTAAGTATATATAAAAATCAAGACAAATCTTACCCCTTCACCCTCTCTACATACTCACACTTATCAGTATTGATACTTAGCACTTCTCCTTCTTCAATAAATAGTGGCACATTCACCTCTAGTCCTGTTTCTAATGTTACAGTTTTTGTCGCTCCTGTCGCCGTATTCCCTTTTACCGCTGGAGCAGCTTCTATAACTTTTAATTCCACTTTGATAGGAATCTGAATACCAATAATTTGTTCATTAAAAATTAGAGTCTCGATTGTCTTGTTTTCTTTAATAAATTTCATTTTGTCACCAACAATACTAGAATCCAATTCAAATCTCTTACTTCTATCATTCCCTTCACAGAACCAATATTCCACAGAGTCATCCTTTTTGTTTTCTTTTTTAAAAATAAAAGTTGCTTCACCGTGCTGGAGATCAGCTTCGCTAACCGTATCAGCACTATGAAAAGTTTCTTGTCTTACAGAACCAGTGATTAGATTTCTAAGTTTTGTCTGATTAACAGGCTTTCTTTGTTGTTTTCTGAAGACGTGAGAATCAAGCACTTCATATGGATCACCATCAAGTACGATATATTTTCTTTCTTTAATTTCGTTATAGTTTAAAACACTCATGTTTTTTAAATAAAAACGTCATCCCAGACCCTGCCTGCCGGCAGGCAGGTTGATCTGGGATCCCGTTAGATAACATAAATTACCTAAAGTTGTTCGGGATCCTGAATCAAGTTCAGGATGACGGGTAGAAAAAACTATCTATCGATAAATGGCATAAGACCCATAAATCGAGCTCGTTTAATAGCTGTCTCAACTTTTCTTTGATTCTTTGCTGTTAACCCAGTTCTCTTTCTTGAAAGAATCCTCCCTTGAGGGTTAATAAAATTGTTCAAAACCTTTAGGTCTTTGTAGTCTATATGCTGTATGTTGTTTTCTGCAAAATAATCGTTTGACATGGAGTAGTAATATACACGAGAGGTCTATATAAATCAAGGACTAGAGACCATTAAAAAGGAATGTCTTCTGGATTTATCTCATCTTGAGGATACTCTATCTCATTGTCGCTTGAACTTTGTTGAGGTGCTTCTGCATCTGATTGAGAACCAGACCCACTACCACCAGCTTTTGGACCAAATTGAACTCTATCAGCCACTATTTCTGTCCTATACTTCTTTTCCCCGTTTTGTTCCCAGCTTCTAGTCTGAATACGCCCTTCTACAAGCACATTTTGCCCTTTTTTGAGGTATTGAGCACAAGTCTCAGCCTGACGTCCAAAAACCACAATATTGTGATAATCAGCTGATTCTTGGCGTTTTCCATCTTTATCATTCCAAACTCTATTAGTAGCCACAGAGAAGCTAGTAACGGCTATACCAGATGGTAGAGCTCTTTGTTCTGGATCTCTTGTAAGATTTCCTATAATCAATGCTTTATTTAGATACATATGCTTATTTATTTAATTGCCCCTGATAATGTAGCCTAATACTCTCAAAATGCCCTTGCTTAGTCAATTAGACCTGGGGATGAGATTTTATAAAAAATTTAGAATATCTTTAGAAAGATTTAAGCAACTGCTTCTTCTTTATTATCACCAACCATTTCGTCGATAGCCTTATCAACTTCTTCATCTGAGCTAGCTTCGATTTCTGCTTCACCTTCTTCTACGACCTCTGATTCTACTTCATTATTTTTTTCTTCTGTTTTATTTTCTTCAACTTCTTCGCTTTTACCAGAAAGCATTTCTGCGACTTCATTTGCAGATAGATTTGTCTCTTTTTCTGTTTTGATAACCATATATCGTAAAATTCCTGTGATGTGATCTAGTTCTTCTTTTAGAGATTCAATTTGTGATGGATCAGCATCAAATTTTACCCAAGCAAAATATGCTGTATTATGCTTTTGCTTCTTTGAGTCTACTGTTTTGGACATTGTATATTTTAGAGGCAAAAGAGCTGGCGAACTTTCTATCAAAGTTTCAACCTTAACCTTTTCTACTGCTTTTTTGGCTTGTTCAAAAGTCTTTGTGGCACCATCATCCCCCAGAGTTGGGATAATATTAAAAGCTACCTCGTACAGAGTTACTTTATCCATATCTAATGTTTCGTTTTTTGACATGGAGCAAAGATTAGCATAAATAATGAGAAATGCAAAGGGCTGATAGAATGTAGTATTTAGAATGTAGAATGTAGTTAGGTTAGATAAAAAGAATAGTCGAAAGACTTTTTGAAATCAAAGAAAAATTCTATACCCCAAACTGCCTCCTAACATTCTCCCACAACTGCTTTTTAACCTTGTCTTCCTCTAAACCTTTTATCTCTGCTATCTTCTTGACCACTTCCCTGACATACATTGGTTCATTTCTCTGACCTCTGAAAGGTACAGGAGTGACATATGGACAATCAGTCTCACTGAGCATCTTGTCTAAGGGTACAAACTCTACGAGCTTTTCATACTCTTTAGCAAAAGTGATAACACCAGTAAATGACATGGTAAATCCAATATCTAAAATTTGTTTTGCAATATCAGTATCTCCGGCATAAAAATGAAAGTTTCCTCTGACTTTTTCTCCATAATCTTTTTGATAAGATTTTAAAATATCCAAAGTATCAGCGTACGCCTCTCTACAATGAATCATCAGAGGTAAGTCATGCTCTATAGCGAATTCTATTTGTGAAGTAAAAGCTTTGACCTGTCTCTCTTTGTATTCTTTTTCATTTCCTTCAATACGAAAATAGTCTAAGCCACATTCCCCTACTCCAACTACTTTTTTACTCTCAGCTAATTTTTTGTAAAAATCATTATTCCAAACATCTCCTTTAGAATTGAAAGGTGTTCCTTCATCTCCTAGCTCATCTTTGTCATGAAAACTTTTATTAGTGTGAATAGGATGAAGTCCAATGATGGCATATACCCCTTCGTCATATCTTTCAGCAATCTCTACTGCTTCTTGTGATGTTTGGGCTTTTGTTCCTACATTCATCATCCAAACATCATTGTCTAAAGCACGTTTAATAACTTCTTCACAATCTTCGTTGTAAGTAGCAAAGTTCATGTGGGCATGAGCATCGATGTATTTAGTCATAAGATGAATTATATGTTAAAAATACAAAATTAAAAATTAGAAAAAAAGTATCAATTATGATAATCTCCCCTCTAGAATGAATGGCTCTGGTCTTTTCAACCAGGATACTTTAGAGGCGATTTTCTTCGAGGCTGAGCGACTTCTTGGTAAGTCTTATGGACAAAACACCTTCAATTGTGTCCACTTTGTGATCACGGTATTCGATAAGGTTGGCATCCCTGTTCCTATGATGGATGAGAATATTCAACTACCCGTGACTCATAACAATCTTGGTGGAGTTATACTGTTGGACATTAGGACTAAAAAACCTGGTGATCAGAGAAACTTCACACACTGTGGCATAGTCCACACAAATGGATTGATACACTGTTCCCGACAATTTGGGCGTTGCGTATCAATAACACCTTGGGACAAGGTATGGCAAAAATATGAACTAGCAGAACTTTGATCCTCATTGGAATGTCCCATCCAATCGAGGCTTTTATTTTTAAAATAAAAAAACTCTCCACCATACACCCACCCCGATTGGGTGGGGCTTACCACTCACCACCTAATTTAATCCTAACAAATCCAGCCTCAAGAAACATAAAATAAATATTAAAATCTTAATGAAAAAAGATTCAAAAGTATTAAGAAAAAATAAATTTTTAACTATTTATTAACAAATAATTAGCTTATTGGACGTTGACATGATCATGACTTTTGTCAGGATAACTGAATTGAGAAGAAGTGCCTAAAGTTCGTTAGATTCCAGACATTTTTCTCTTCTTTGTTTCGCTACGAGTCAATAAATTCTGGGGTGACAACAATTTTAAATTTTTAACTATTAATTATTTCAATTATTTCAAATTCTCCAACATCTTCCTATACAATCCTACTATCTCGTCTTCCCCACTATCTCGAATGAAATAACTAAACCCGGGATGAGAATTTATTTCTAACAATCTTATTTGATTATTTTCATCAATAACAATATCAAGTCCTAAGTATTCAAAATCTTTTAAATGTTCTGTTTGTGAAAGAAAACTCTTTATCTCTGAGAACACCTTCTCATCTTCCACCAAAACTGCCTTTGCACCATCATTGTGAAGCGGACTTATATTTTCTCTTTTTACTTCACACACTTTTTCATAAACAAAAACAATTTGTCCCATAAACCAAATAGCTCGATACTCTTTTTGTATATTTATAAATTCTTGAACATTGGCAATATAGTCATAGTTTTTATTTTTTTTATTAAAAATATTTTTTAATGCCCTTTTCACATCTCGGGTCTTTTTACACAAAAAAGTATTTCTGCCCTGAGATCCAGCGTTCATTTTGATAATCATTGGGTATTTGAAATTACTTTCTATGTCTTCTATTATCTCTTTATGACTTTTGTGTTTTGTAAAAATAGAATATTTCTCATCTACATTTGGATCCAAATATCCTTTTGTTTGTGGCATATGCAAACTTTTTCCAAATATTGTATAAGAAAACTCTTTGTCCTTGGCTACAAATTTGGATCCGTCATTGTTAAAAGGAGTATTGCAGTGAACAAAGAAAAAACTCTTGCCATCTTTTTTGACTTCAACAAAATTACCAAAATCATCCTTAACTTCGTAAGGAATACTTAGCTCTTCACATACTTTTCTTAGTATCTGAAGATTGATTAATGAATTAGAAAAATTATTCATAAGGCGTCCTTAACTTAATATAAAATGTTTTATAATATCTTTAACTATTTTTTCCTTACCCCTTAAGCTATCAATAGAGCCGATAGTGTGTTCTATAAAAACCGAAAAATTCAGAAAATTATTATGTGCGATCCTGTTTTCATCTTGGTTGTATATCCATAAACCATCTGTGTCAGCCTGATCTCCAAGAACATCTAAATCAGCCATAATAATTTCTGCTGTAAATTTACCATCTCCTGTTGGTGATAATCTCAAACCAGGGCAATCAGCACTTAAAGCGAATTTACTGTCATCTAATCTATTTATAATATCTTTAGCTTGATCTTTTAATGAATCAATATTTTCTATCTCAATTGAATCTGGTAATCCACTGAGAATATTTGATTGTCTATGTAAATCGTTAGCCGTAAGAAATATATCCCCATCTTTTTTACCTAACGTCATCAAAATCATTCTTTTCTCTAAATTCACTCTGTACGTATCCCAAGTTGGAATACCCGCCTTTTTTATTTTAAAAAAATTTCTATAGGCTGTTTGTATCTTTTCTGGAATTTCTAGATCAACATCTTGACGTTCTTTGTATTTCTTAATGACCATTTGATGAGTAATGTCTGAGTCAGATTCTAAGCTCACACTAAACTTAGCAACCCAAGAACTAAAAACTCCATGTCCTAGTTGACCCAAGAATTGTCTGACGTGAATGTTGGTCGTTCTGTCAGATTCCAAATCAGTAAACTCAATTTCTTGTCCTACACAATCTTCAGGACTTGAAATATCAGGGCTAGATTCTGTTGTACTAAGTGACTCTGATGACATATCAATCTATCCTAGGAAACAAAGGTGTTTCTGGTTTCTTGTTCTTAGCAATTGCATCGAAGATTGCCTCAGCAGTTTTTGGTAAGAAAGGTTGTAGGTGCCATGCGACTTCTGCAAGGTTTCCTACCAACTCTCTAATCATTTGTTTTCCTTTTTCTAAATCTGCTTTCACGACCTTGAAAGGTTCCTCTCTTTGTATTCTCTCATCAACCCACTTCACACCTTCCCATGTTCCATCAATGGCTTTTTTATAATCTAAATTATCAAAAGGATCTGAATATTGTGAGAAAAATACTTTTTTAGATTCAATGTCTACTGCTTTATCCAAATAATCTTCTGCCAATTTAAGAATCCTATTAACCAAATTCCCTACTCCATTCACTAAGTTAGCAGTATATGCTTCATGGAATTTTTCAATACTAAAATCACTATCCTCATGAGGACTAAGTTCTCTCAAAACATAATATCGTAATGCATCAGTCCCATACTTCTCTACCAACTCTACCGGATCAATGACATTACCAAGAGACTTAGACATTTTTTGTCCCTTTGAATTAATAAAACCATTCACAATGATCCTGTTTGTCAGCGGTAATCCAGCAGCCAAAAGCATTGCCTGCCATCTCAACGCCTGATGTTGCGTATTGTCCTTTCCACAGATTTGAACAGTTTCCCCATCTTCCCAATACTTTTTGAACTGCCCTTCACTATCCACAGGCCAACCTAAAGTAGAAATGTAATCCACAAGCGCATCAAACCAAACGTACATTATTTGCTCATCATCATTTGGCACCTTGACTCCCCAAGGCAATTTTTCTTTTAATCTAGAAATACTAAAATCCTCCAAACCTTCATCAATCATTTTTGTAAGTTCATTCAATCTATAACTTGGGGTTACAAAATCTGGATTCTCTTTGTAATATTCTTTTAGCTTTTCACCAAACTGACTAAATTTGAAAAAATAATTTTCCTCTTCTATTTCCTCTAGTTTCTTGCCTGTATGAATTTCACATTCCCCATTTTTCAAATCCTTCTCTTTAATAAACATTTCGCATCCCGCACAATACAAACCGGTATAAGTTTTTTTATAAATAAATCCATTATCAAAACATCTTTTCCAAAATTCTTGTGCTGCCAGTTTATGATATTCATCAGTCGTTCTAATAAATTTGTCATTTGAAATATTTAAAGACTTCAATAAATTTTTAAAAGTCTCTGCATTTTTATCAACAAATTCTTGAGTATCTACTCCCTCTTCCTGAGCCTTTTGAAAAATTTTAATACCGTGCTCATCTGTCCCAGTATTAAAACAAACATCAAAACCCATCAGTCTCTTGTACCTAGCAATAGCATCGGCTCGAACAAATTCCAAAGCATGCCCCATGTGAGGTTTGGAATTTACATATGGCAAAGTAGTTGTAATATAAAAGGCCTTTTTAGCTGATTCATTCATAATAGACTGATATTAGACTTTTTGTTCCTATGATTCAAGTGCTTTGTGTTCTGCTCTTTTTTTCTTTTCAACATCACTTAGAAATTCCATAACAGCGGCAGCCACAGGAACAGAAATAATTATTCCAAGAAAACCAGCTACAGTTGCTCCAATGATAATGGCGATGATAGCAACAAGTGCAGGAATACCAACAATCTTTCTAACAACCAATGGGTGAATCAACTGACTTTCAAATTGTTGAATAATGACATAAAGACCTGCAGTCAAAAATCCAAGTGTAATACCTCCATCAAGAAGAGCGAATGCTATTGCAGGAATAGCTGCAAGAATCGGACCAAAAATCGGAATTAGCTCAAATATTGCTGCAATGACTGCGAGAAACATCGGATTGCTAATTCCAAGAATAGAAAGCCCAAGATAAGTCAGCAGACCGACAATAAGAGCCAAGACGAGTTGTCCTTGCATCCAAAGACCAATTTTTCTTTGTGATCTTCTCCAAAGATCCATGACATACTTCTCTTTATCAACCGGAGTAACGATTCTGATAAAATTCTCTACCCCATTCTCCTGCACTGCTAGGTAAAAAGAAATAACGATAATAAGCACAAAACTAAGCAAACCTCCAAAAACATTACTAGCAGTTGAAAGAAATCCAACAGTTGCTCCAGAAAAAGTAGAAGAGATCTTTGCAAAGATATCGCTAGTTAGAGAACCTTCATAAATCAAACCAAAGAATGAATCTAGACTAGAAGCCTGACTTTCTGTTAATGACTTAATATACTGAGGAAAAGTTTTCGCCAAATCACTAAAGTCATTGATTAAAGGAGGTAGAAAGACCGCAAAGATTCCAGCAAAAATCAAAACTACGAGTAAATAAATAAGAATAACTGAAAGTAATCTAGGTATTCTTTTTTTTACAAACCACTTAGTTCCAGGCTCAATTGCAGAAGCAATAACAATCGCTGTGAGAATAACGAGAACTAAATCTCTCATTACATAAATCAAATATAGGCCCAGAAGTATGACGATTGTTTTGATAATAGCGCCTGAAGTAATAGAGATCACGATTGGTTGCTCAGATTTTTGTTTCATAAATAGAATATTAGCATAATTAGTTAGTAGTCGGTAGGTAGTAGTTATAAAATAAGCGGTCAGTAATCAGCTGTCAGCTTACAGCCTTAGGCATGATGATTTTAAAAATGAACAACTGAAAACTGACGGCTGATGGCTAAACTAACCGACCTCTATACTTCTCTACAAAATAATTCATCTGTGAATGTAGTGGACTTGGTAAATCATCCAAAGTAAACCACCCGACCTCATCATGCTTGTGCGGTTCATTGTTTATTACTTTTTCTCTATCTACCAAGACTTTAAAATCCAAAGATACCCAATGAGTTTTGTCATCACCATTTTCTCTATGAACATCTCTGTATCCCAAAAATTCAAACTCCAAAGGTTCTACCCCATATTCTTCCATCACTTCTCTTTTTAAAGTTTCTTCAACATTTTCGTGAAGATCTAATGCACCACCTCCTGGATCCCAACAACCTCTTTCATCTCTTCTTTCTTGATTCCTCTTTGACATCACAAAGTTCCCTTCCCCATCATGACAATAAAAAACTACTGAGACTCCTATATGATCAACTCCTTTTTGCATAAAATTATTTTAAAATACTTATCAATTCGTCAATCACCACTCTCTCCTGCTCTCCTGTATCTCTATGACGCACAGTGACAGTATTATCTTCTAAAGTATCAAAATCTATAGTCACACACTTTGGTGTTCCGATCTCATCTTGTCTTCTGTATCTTTTTCCAATGTTTCCATTATCGTCGAAACTAGTTTGTGGAATTTCTTTTTTTATCATTTTGTAAACTTCTTGTGCTTTTGCTACCAACTCTGGTTTATTTTTCAAAAGAGGAAATACTGCTACTTTTATCGGTGCTAATTTTGGATCAAGTTTCAAAACTACACGAGTTTCGCCATCCATTTCGTCTTCATGATAAGCATCGGAGATAACAGCCAAGAATAAACGACCAAGACCAACTGAAGTTTCCAAAATCCAAGGAATATACTTTTCATTTTTCTCTTGGTCAAAGTACCTCAAATCTTGTCCGGAAAATTCCATATGCTGAGTTAAGTCGTAATCTGTACGATCGTGGATACCTTCTAGTTCATCAAAACCAAGAGATGGAAAGTTATATTCAATATCCCAGGCATCTTTTGCATAAAAAACTAGATTTTCATGTTGTTTCCACCTAAGATTTTCTTCCTTAATACCAATAGACTTGTACCAATCCCATCTGTCTTGCTTAATCTTTTCGTAAGCTTCTTTGTTTTCATCTGGTCGAACAAAATATTGTGTATCAGCTTGTTCAAGTTCTCTTGTTCTAAACAGAAAACTTCTTGGTGAAATTTCGTTTCTAAAAGCTTTACCTATCTGAGCAATACCAAATGGAATTTTTGGTTGCATGGTATCTACAATATTTTTAAAATTTAAATAAATTCCCTGACAGGCTTCCCCAGGAAGGTAAACGGGCTCTTCTCCATCAGAAGTAAAATCTCCCAAATTAGATTTTACTAAAAGATTGAAAGCTTTTGCTTCAGTAAAATTCTTCTTACCACATTTAGGACAAGATATATTATTTCTATTCTCATCAAATAACTTATTTATTTCCTCTTCCGACATTTTTTCATCAGCAGTAACACCTACTTTTGCTAGCTCTTTATCGACTCGAATACGAGCATTACATTCTTTACACTCGGCAAGAGGATCGGAGAATCCTCCAATATGCCCGCTAGCTTCCCAGACTTTTGGATGTTTAAACATACCAGAATCGATACCAAAATAATTTTCTTTGTCGTAGACATTAGCATTCCACCAAGCTTGCTTTATGTTATTCAAAAGCTCAACACCTCTGGGTCCAAAATCATAAATACCAGCCAATCCACCATATATCTCAGATCCTTGATAAATAAAGCCTCTCCTTTTGGCCAAGGAGACTATTTTTTCCATCTTATCTTCGTTTTTTGACATAGAAACAGAATATCACTAAGTTAGTAAAAGTTCAAAACCACGTAGCAATTAGATGTCAGATGTCAGCTGTCAGCGATCAGCTATTAGAGAGTTAGATTTGACACAAAAGCTAATTGATTGTAAATTATTTGAGAACCCTAATTTTAACTTAGCCCTTTTCATAAAATGGAAATGACGCTCGACCAATTCGTCCTGATCTTCGCACTATGTGTTGCCGTTTTTCAATTCGGAGGATTCTTCTTGGCCTTCCAAGCACAAAAAACAAAAGTTCTGTTTTTTAGAATCGCCTACTTCATTTGGTCGATTGCTTCGTTCTGTATTGCATCAACTCTTGCAATCCAAGCAATCAATATATTTGAGGGAAAAGAAACCACCCTCAAAGAGTTTTTCCAGATGCTAATTGCGGGGCTCATTATAGCAATCCTGTTCCTCTGGGGCTCATCTTGTCAAAAAAAGACAAGTGCATCTTTAATTGACTGAACTCAAGCAGCCGCGCGCGCGGACCGGCCTTACCCGTCGGTCCCACTTCTTTTATTTATATTAGTTTTTAGTGCCTAGTGGTTAGTTTATAGTTTTCAGGTAATAGAATAAATAATTGACAGAAAAAATGGTTAAGGTAAGTTAATGAAGAACCCCGCACTGTAACTTCAGCTCTTAAAAAGATGAGTGATTGGATAATAATCAATATCATGGTTTTTGGCCCCATGATGGTCTTCTTGCTTGCGGCACTTGTCTGTAAGCACAAAATGATCAAGGGAAGTACACAATGGAACATTGGCATGACAGTTTGTGCTATTTTACTGCTATGTCTTTCATTCTTCCCGTGGCTCCTGGCCCAAGTGAAATACTCCCAAAATCCAGACTGTATGTCTCTGGCAATACTGACTTATGCCTTGTTTGTCATAGGGCTAACGAAAGCAAAAGAAAGTATCAGAGAATTTGCAGGAATTTTCGGGATAAATTCAATACGGCCGGAAAGTATCGGCAACTTTCTGATTTCTTTCAGCAAAAGCCTGACAATGTTCACACTGAGTGCAACCATGTGGCAAGCATCAATGAGTCCATCGAGTTTCTCTTTTTCCATCTCGATAATGGCAGCAGCGATACTCTACTGGATATCGGCCAAAATGACACACTTCCTGTTGTCTCACGACCTGATATGAGACTTTCAACCTTCTCTCACCTGTTGTGGACCGGCCCCATTCGTCGGTCCCACTTCTTTTTATTTATATTAGTTTCTAGTGCTCAGCTATTAGCTGTCAGCGGTCAGAAAGTTAGGTCACTTATATAAAAACTAACCTCTGATATCTGATGTCTGATGTCTAATGTCTGATGTCTAATTACTACTCCACCACCTGACTCGTTTCATTAGCACTATTACCATATAGTTCTGTTGTAACGTCCTCTGCGACAGTCTCTATATTTCTATCTATGAAAGTATCAAGTGCTGCAAACCTCACATTACTAACCAACACTGGTGCACCACCAATTTGACTAGCACTAGGGGTTAAGCCGACTTGGAAACTAACTTTCCTTGTTGGCAAAGTATATCCTGCAAAAGCCGAAACATCACCAAGTTTCCACTCAATAATTCGAGAGATTGGATCATAATTGATAGTCTCTCCGCCACCAGTGACAATATTTTTCCACTTAACATAATTTGGCAGACTAGCAGTCAAAACTCCGTTAGATAAATTATTAGATGTATTATCTAGTTCCAAATCTATTGTGTAAGTTGTCTCTTGATCAACCTTTGGGGGAATAGGTCCAGAATCAGAGGATAATCTGGTAGAAAAAGCTTGTAAGTCGATATCAGACACAAATCTAACTCTACTGAAACTTGTAGATTGGACTTCTTCTTGGACTTCTGTTTCCGAAGTTCGTAGACCGGAAGAGGTAATATTCATAGTAATTTCTGGATTTTTAAAGACAGTACTCCCAGATGCCAAAGGTTTTGTCTGAAAAGTAAAAGCCAAAACACCTGTATCGCCCGCTTGTATTTCTGTCAGATCTCCTTTAGTACTCTTGTCCCATAAGATAGTATTGTCAGTTGAGCGGTAAAATCCATCAGAAACACGAACGGAATTTTTATCTAAAACATCACCGTTAAAACTCAAGACTACTTTAGCATTACTAATATTTGAATTTGTATTATTGGCATATCTCAACTCAGCTTGAACAAGTTGATTGCCTTGCTTCACCACTTCCCCGTCAGTATTTCCGTCGAGAGAAAGACGAACATCAAAGAATGGTCGACTAATCGTCACAGACTTAGGTATAGTGGTAAAAACAATTCCAATATTATCTTTTACTTCTTCATCTCGAATTCCTGTAGTAAATTTAAAAACTCTCTCCTCTTTGTCCTGACCGAGCAACCTTCCTCTAATCTGGAATCTTTGTGTTTCTTTTGGTTTCAAAACTTCAAAAAACCATTTGTTATCTCCGGTATAAGGGTCTCTTGTTGTACTCTCTACCTCAAAGCCAAATGGATATACGGCTTCTAACATCACATTTTGTAAAATTTGATTTGAATTAGAACTAACAGAAACATCAAAAACTAACTCTTGCCCAGCGTTTACTTCTTTAACATTATCAACTAACAGTCGAATTGGTGAGGATTGCAGGACAACATCAAAAGTTTTTTTCTTTTCAAAAATCGCATTAGATTCAGGTAATCGATATTCGACAGAAACAATTATTTCTTTATCTTCTCCCTCTTCCCCGAACAGTGCTGCGGCATATGTTCTCTTCACAACAGTTCCAGGTTCTAGGTTACCTAATCCTTCCCTGATACGAGGTAAATCTGTTCTCAAGTCATCAGCCTGTTTTGTACCATCAGGGTATTCAATGACCAGATCAACTGTTTGAATAACGCCAGCATTACTATTTTGCACAACAATGTCTAAGGTCAATTCTTCACCACCACCAATAGAAACTGGTCCTATGACATTGATGTCCACATCATTTCCCGCTACATTCGATGTTCCATTCAAAAAATTAAAGAACCCATAAACAGCTGCTCCGATGAAAAATAAAAAAGCTATAACAGCAAATACAATGAACCAATTCAATCTCTTCTTCGGCTTATACTCTGAAATCATTGTGTTCAAATCTCCGTCATCCCAACTTTCATTGGCAGCATACCCTTTTGGTTTCAAATCTTTCCTCGGCTTAAGACCAGCATATTTGCTTGGAGAATATAGATTGTCCTGAACTTTCTCCAACTTTGTTCTATCATCTCTATTTGGTGGTGTAATATCTTGCATTGAAAATATTATATCAGAAAAAACCCGTCGACCTGCCACGTCGACGTGGCAGGTCGACATTAAAGCTGACTCTCCTTCAATGCTCTATTGATTTCAGAGAGAACTACTTTTCTGCTTCTTTTTATTTCTTCAATGTGCTCATTTTTCATAGAATTGTCCAGAATAAAAAATTGTAAGTCTTTGTGATCACCTACATATCCAAGATTATTCAAAATCCTTAAAACCAAAACACATTCAATATCTTTTATTTGATCATCGAATAAATGATCTTTTTCTAAAAATAAAATAGCGTTATTCAAAATATCGAAAAGGTGTTCGTTTTTCTCTTCTCCGTTAATGAGTCTTCCCAATAGAGAAAATATTCTGGCTACTAATCTAAATCTTTGATCAGAACCTAATTGGTAATAAATATTTGAAAGAGAATATGCATTAGTTATGCGCCAACCTGTTTTTCCAAACACTAAGGCAATATTTGCCAGAGAATATTTTTGCAAAGCAAATCTAAGTTTCGACTTTTCAAATCTAATACCTTGGGCAGAAGCATAAATCAGTCCAAAATCTTTAGTAAATAAAACAAAAGTTTTGCCTGCCTCACCATTCGGCCGTTCATCTAAAACATATGCATCTGTGTGATATATAGTATGCATGGTTACCTGTCATCCCAGATTCTAAACCAGAACTTTAGTCAAAAATATATGCTTAAAGTTGTTCGGTTTTCCAGACTCCGCCTAAGGCGGATCTGGAATGACCTTTTATTATTTTACAATACTAATCTTCACTTCTCCAAAACTTAGACCAACTACTTCTCCATCTTCATCAATAAATTTAAATTCTGAAATACCAGCTGTACTTTCTATCTCTTTTCTAAACATGTGAATCAAATGTTCTGCTGATTTTGAAATAGTCAAAGTAATTTTGTCACTTGGCTTCAAATTCATATTTTTTCTCAGACTTTGGATAGAACGAATAAGCTCCCGAGAATCTCCTTCGTTTTTCAAATCTTCGGTAATATTTGTATCTAGTTCAACTTTTTTGTCTAACCCAATATCATAATTTACTTCCTTAACATTGACTTCATCTTTTATAAGATCAATTAGGCTAGCTTCGTAATGAGATATCTTCACGTTAGTCTTCATAGACTGAAGTGGTTGTCGAACTTTTATACCAGCCTTTGTCCTAGCTTCCAAAGCAATACTGATGAGGTCTCTAATTTCATACATTCTCTGTATTAAAGATTGATCAAAACTAGATTTTTTACCAAATAATTTTGCAAAAAATGAAACACTTTGAACTTGTGGCCAATCTTCTAAGTGAACACTTTCTTTTCTACCTCCAATTCTCTGATAAACATCTTCTGCAAGATAAGGAGTAAAAGGTGCCATTATTTTTGACAGTTCTATCAAAACAAATTTCATTGTTTTCAACGCATTTTCCTTATCACCATCTTCCTTAAATCTATCTCTAGATCTTCTAACATACCAAGTAGAAAGATCATCGATAAAATCCAAGATTGGTCTCTCTGCCCTATCAAGTTTGTATGCTTCCATATTTTCTGTCACTTCTGCAATTGTCTGAGACAATTTAGCTAAAATCCATTTATCTAAAATATTTTCTGATTGACTTGAACCTTCTACTTTCTTATCGGCATAAAGTTTATAGAAGGAGACAACGTTTCTTAAACGTAAAATTATTTTTTTATAAATTTCATCAACTCCTTTTTCTGAAAAATTTAAGTCTTCTGATTGAACTACTGGTGAAGAAAGCAAATAATATCTTTCTGCATCAACACCATATTTATCAAAAATTAACCAAGGGTCTGGAAAATTGTTTTTTGATTTTGACATCTTTGATCCATCTTCGGCCAAAATATTCCCTGTTGTCACCACATTTTCAAATGGAACATTGTCAAATAGTATGGCTGAAAGAATATGTGTGTAATAAAACCATGTTCTTGTCTGAGCAATATACTCAGCTACAAACTGTGCTGGGAAATTTCTTTTGAAATTTTCTTTATTTTCAAAAGGATAATGTTTTTGTGCAAAAGGCATTGATCCAGACTCAACCCAACAATCAATAACTTCAGAGATTCTAGTAAACTTTTTGTCATTCTCTTCAAAAGTAATGTCGTCAATATATGGTCGGTGAAAATCTAATTCGTAATTATCGTTATGTGGAATTGTCGCGAAATCATATTTTTCGTAATATCCAGGAACAACGACTTCTCCTATTTTTTTTCTCATAGAAACAGTATCTGTAATATCTAAACCATTTTGCATAGCCTTTAACATCCAGACACAATATTCGTGAGTAATGATAAGAATATTTTTTGCTTGATATTTTTTATCTATTTCATAAATAAAATCGCCACATCTTTTCCTCAAATCCAAAATAGACTCTCCACCTTTTGATGGTTTAGTCATTTTTTCTTCCAATGATGCGAATTGTTCTCGATATTCTTTGCCTAATTTACCATTAAAATTACCAGCTTGAATCTCTTTTATTCTGTCATCTACTAAAACATTACTTTTATCCAAACCTAAGCCCTTAGCTACAATGTCTGCAGTTTGTGTTGTTCTATCCAACGGCGAAGTGATGATCAAATCAATATTTTGATTTTTGAAAAACTCTATTGAATTTCTGACTTCCTCTTTTCCTTTTTCTGTTAAATCACTTTTGACATCATTAGTTGAACAGACAAAATCATCAACATTGCTTTGTGCTTCACCATGTCGCATGACGAAATATTTGTTTGTGCTTTTTGTTTTTTCTTTTAATTCATCCAAAGATCCGAGAACTTTTAATTCCATTCCATCTTCAGATTTCCAAAAAGGCAAAGGTGACGCCCAATATCTATTTCTAGAAATGTTCCAATCTGGTGCACTTTCCATACTTTTTTTGAATCTTCCTTCTTTCAAATGTTCTGGCACCCAATTGATCTTATTGTTCAAATCCAAAGCTCTTTGTTTAACACTTTGAATATTTATAAACCAAGCAGAAAGTGCGTTATAGAAAAGAGGAGTCTCACATCTAAAACAATGGGGGTAGGAGTGAATTATTTTTTCTTTTGAAAAAAGCTTCCCTCTATGTGCTAGATTTTTAATAATCTCGATATCTGTTGATTGGTGAAAATCTTTTTGTTCTGGTGTTGATTTTGGCTTTACTTTGATACCTGCAAACTCTGTCACTTTGTCTATAAAAGTGCCGTTTTGAGCAACATGATAGATCAAAGGTAAATTAACCTTTTTTGCTAAAACCATATCTTCTTCACCATACACTGGTGCAAGATGGACAATTCCAGTTCCCTGCTCTGTGGTGACATAATCCGCATTCCATATTTTCCAAATATTTTCTTTATTCTTCAATGGAACATCTTTGAAGTAGTCAAAAACGGGCAAATAACTTTTACCGATCAGATCTTCTGTATTAACTTTTTCTCCATTAACATCTTCTTTAAAAACTTTTTCAGCTAAATCTTTAGCGACAATATATTTCCCATCTTCTCTAATAACTTGTATATATTCCAAATCTTTATTTATGGCAGCCGCCACATTTCCTGGTAAAGTCCACGGAGTGGTTGTCCAAGCAAGTAAATATGTTTTCAGTTCACTTGCCCCGTTTGACGCAGTCGTCGAAGACGACTTTTCGTCATTTACGGGGTCAATAAGTTCAAGCTTAACAGTGACAGAAATATCGGTTATGTCTTTGTAACTGTTGTCCATGGCAATCTCTGAGTTTGCAATAGGAGTCTCACATCTAGGACAATAAGGTAAAACTTTTTCTCCTTCATACAAAAGTCCTTTGTTATGAATTTCTTTCAGTGCCCACCACACAGATTCTATGTAACTATTCTGCATTGTTAAATATGCACCATCAAAGTCTACCCATCGGGCCATACGTTCAACAGTTCTTTTCCATGCATCTACATATTCCAAAACTTGAGCTCGGGCAGTTTCATTAAATTGTTGAATGCCGATTTTTTCAATTTCCTTTTTACCAGAAATTCCTAATTTCTTTTCAACAATATTTTCTATTGGTAAACCGTGAGTATCCCAACCCCATCGTCTCTCCACTCTTTTTCCTCGCATTGTCTGGTATCTAGGTACCACATCTTTGATTGTACTAGCTAAAATATGTCCATGATGTGGTAAGCCAGTAGCAAAAGGAGGTCCATCATAAAAAACATAACTACCATTTGGCGATGGTTTTTTTAAACTTTTTTCAAAAATTTGATTATCTTGCCAAAATTTCAGTATTTCTTCTTCACGTAAAGCCACTTCAGACTTTTTTTGGCTATTTGAGTCAGTCATAGGACATACAATACGATGAAATAAAGGTTTTTTCAAGACACTACCCCGCACTGAGCTATGCTCTGGTATAGGGTAAAGTGAAACAGCCGTCTTGCCTCCTACAAAACGACTGCTATTTTTTGTGTGCGTATAGGGCTTGTCTCATCCAATCATCGTTACCGAATTGGACATCAGCTTGTCGGACCATCTTTTTGGCTCGACGTTTGTCGATGGAATATTTTTCAACTCCATCAGGTAGTTCAGCCACCTTATCAATCTTGGTAGCATGCTGACCTTCAATCATTTCAGCACGATACCAGTGATTCTCTAGCTGGAAGAAGACTGAAATGGAAAGTTTGCCATTCAAGTCTTCAACTTTTTTGAATGCTTTCATCTCGGCCTCCTTTCTAAGTTTGGTTTAATACTTTTAAAGTCACCATAACATACTGAGAGTATAAATCAAAAAATTATTTATCCTTTATTTTTTAAAAATCACCTGCTCATTGCCCGCCCAGAGGGTGGGGGTTAACCACTTAAGTTATATTATACCAATCGCAAATAAAACCACGTTAAAGAAAAAATAAATTTTTTATGAAAATTTAAATAAAAATAAAAGAAGCGCTCAACCCAAAAGGGAGGCGCTGGATCCTTCAACAATTTCATACTCGAAATGTTCTTGAAGAAGAATTGGGTACCTAGCCGCAGCGAGTAAGACCGCTTCCCAGTGAGGAGATCGATCATCGTCTTCAAGAATCGGTTGTCGAGAAAATTCTTCAAAGTTACCGATTACATGAGGAAGATTCTCGAACACATGACCTTCTTGTAAGATACTGAGAACTAACTCTTGATCTGTTGGGTTGCTTGATGGCCAAGAATCAACAGCCCCAGTAAAAAGAATGTAATTCGCGGCATCACGAATTGAGCATTCTTCGTCTATTGCAGCCCACATGAGAAGGATGATGATATCCATATCATCAAAGTGCTCGTGCCGATCTCTGAACAGAGTCTCTACGGCATAGAAGACGCTGTCAGGAATATCAGGATGCTTATTGTTGTTCATTTCAGAATTTTTCTAGGGGTTAAATTTAAAACCGATGAATCAAAGTAGCTGCTTTTCGAACGAAAGAAATTCGAAGAGGAATTTCGCGAGAAAAACAGATAGCTTTTTCATAGCCACATTGCTACATCCAAAGACGCACTCTCTCAATCTCTTGATAACGTTCCCACGATTGGTCTCCGAAAATGTGTCGATGTGAATACAAAGCATTCCACGTTTGCACCAAAAAGAACTGGAGCAGAACTTTGGCCATCGCATCCTCACCGTCCACGGCCAACTGGAACAAGTGTCCGCATGTATGTTCCTCGTCTTTCAAAGGACCAAACCGTTGGACAAAATCTTGAACATAATTCCCCCTTTGTTTGAGCAGGAGATCATAGCAAAAAGAAGCTGATGGTTCCTTCATGGCTATAGATTTCTAGTTGTTGAGGGTTTTAGTTGAAAAGTGAATGAGCAAACTGCTCTAAAGTCTCAGATTAGCATTTCAAATGTAAAAAAGCAATTAAGATAAAGCTCGTTGAAAACTACTCTAGTTAAAGCTTGGAATTCGTGGAAGCAAGTGAGATCCTCTGTCAGGCCCAGGACAGAGATGTCTTTTGTAATTTAATCTTTAGAATTTGTTTCGGATTTCGTGCTTTATTTATTACATTTTACTGGGCACAGGAATTCCTAAAATATATAATCCGTTTTTAATAATAGTAGCCACTGCATGAGTAATAACAACTCTATAAGCAGAATGTTCATCATTTTCATCAACAATCTTTTGATTGCCATAAAAGCTGTTAAATTCAGCTGATACTTCTATCAAATATTTCACTAATTTTTGCGGTCCCCTGTCCTCAAAAGAATCTTTAATAACTTCTGGCATTTGATAAAGTATTTTTTCTAAATTTGTAACTTGCCAATCACTTGGTTGTTTTACATTCAGGTCAACTAAACTTAACCCTTTGGCTTTTTCTAAAACAGAAAGAGCTCTAGTATGTGTGTATTGCAAATATGGACCAGAGTCACCTTCAAATGAAATAGATTTTTCAAAATCAAAGACAATATTCTTTCCTGGAGTTTGTTTTAAAATTGAATATTTGATTGCTCCAACTGTCACCGCTAAAGCCACTAGATCTTTAAAGTCTTCATCGAAATCCCTTCCAGACATTTTCTCTTTCACTTTCTTAACAACATCAGCTATCAATGAGGAAGCGGTGATGACATTTCCTAAACGAGAACTCATTTTGCCAGAAGATAGTTGTAACAAACCAAAAGTAATGTGTTCTGTCTTCTCTCTTATCTCAGGCATCATTTCTTCCATAGCAGCAAAAACTACTTTGAAATATTCCTTTTGCTCATTGGCTGTGATAATAACAGATTTGTCATAATCAAACTTATCATCCTTCATTCTAGCTAAGCCGAGATCTTTGGCTTCATAAGTTGGTAAACCCTCTGATGTGAGAAAAACTCTGGTATGAAGACCCTTTTTTTCTCCTTTATAAACAATAGCTTCTTCACTTTTTTCAAAAATTCCCTTCTCCAAACCTTCTTCTACTATTTTCTTCCCGATATCAGCTGTTTCGCTTTCAAACAAATAATAGTCAAAAGTAGTTCCTAGAACTCGATATAGAATTTCAAAAGACTGCAGACTCCACTCTTTTCCTTTTTTATATAATTCATTCAGTTCGTTGTCTGATTTGGCAAAAAGCTTTTTGTTTATCTCTACAATCTCATTCTTAGCCTCTTCATCTTTTTCATACTGAGAAGCTCCAAAAGAATATGACGAACCTAGAAAATCTACTTTCTCTGTTAAAGAGTCATCATCCTTTGGTAAAGCTGATAGGTTTTGTTTCATCCCCCAAATAGCCTTGGCAACATGCAATCCAATATCTCCTTGATAGTTTGCTCTCTTTACCTCTGCCCCGTTAGCTTCTGCTAACCTAGCCAATGCTTCACCAATCGCATTGGGCATCAAGTGACCAATATGAAAAGACTTAAATGGATTGAGATCTGTATATTCAAAAATAATTTTCTGATCTTTCAAACGAGTGTTTTTCCCATATTCATTTTCTTCATTCACCACTCTCTTCAGTGCATTTTCAAAAAACTTTTTAGATAAAAAGAAATTCAGAAAACCTGGACCGGCTATTTCTACCTTTTCAATTGTCTCGGGTAAATTATTTTCTAACTCAGCCTTGATATCGCTAGCTAATTCTTGAGGATTTTTACCTGCTTCTTTAGCACCAACAATAGCAACATTGACTGCATAATCACCATGAGAAAAATCAGTGGGATGCTCAATTGTAAACTCAATCTGTGATAGATTTAGGTTTTTTAAAGCGTTCTTTATCAGTTTTTTTATCTCTTCTTTCATTGATGAGTATATAGTATGTAGAATGTAGAATGTAGTCAATGGATGAGTATGTAGAATGTAGTCAGCTATCAGCGGTCAGCGGTCAGCGGTCAGCGGTCAGCGGTCAGCTATCAGCTATCAGCTATCAGCGGTCAGCGGTCAGCGGTCAGCTATCAGTAAAGATTATACTCATTGTCTATCTAATCACTAACCACCAGAAACTGATCACTAATATTGAAACAAAAAGATGAGGCGGTCGCGTCGTGGACGCGAGCCGCCAATAAGAGAGAGCTTCGAAAGTCAGGGCTCGGTACTGCTCGGTCGACCTTCGTCTTCGTATTTGGTCTTACGCAGAATCAGGCCGTCACAGATCAGCAAGTTGCCGTGATTAACGATATCTTCGATATCCTCCGCCGTAAGTGCTAGTTGCCAATGGCGGAGAACCATTTGTTTCGGGTCCCATTCTGGATAGTTTCCCCGAGGGGCTTTTTCCGAAATTTCGACCCAAGCGCCGAGTGATAGCTCGCGGAGGACTTTCCGAAGATCTTCCGGCTTTTCGCTCATTTGAGGAGCGCCCGCCAGAGCCACGAAGGACAAGTTGTCCTCTCTCAAGGCTTGCGAGACGGTATCCCGCACTTGATCTTCCATAAAAGAATTGTCGTTGTATTTTATATTCGCAATGACTATCGCCACAATCGTGAAGGTGACTGCCATGATAACAAGTCCCTCCACCAGTGTAAGTCCAGAGTTTGTTTTTTTGTTTCCTTTCATAACTGAATGCGCCTCCTTTCAAGCGCGAAGGGTTGATTGATGAAAAACAGGTTCCGAAAGACTTTATGATATTTTTAAATTTATTGCAATCATTGAAAATAATCGCCTAAAGTTGTTCGGGATTTCAGACTCCGTCTAAAACGGATCCGGAATAACAACGATTATATAAAATTTAACCAGATCCTGACCGCGTCTGACGTAGCAAGAAGACAATACTAATTCTAATTACTGACAACTGTCTTCTGATCACTAATCACTAGTAAATCCCAAACTTCTGACACAATTCCTTCACTTCTTCCCTAATTTTTTTTAACTCTTCATTACCTTCAATCTTCTTTTGAAAATCTCTTAGGTAAGCAATACGTTCCTTTTTACCTTCTGGTAAATCAAATTCTGCAATTTGGTCAAAAACTCTTTTTAACCACCCTGCAACAATTTTCATTTCCTCTTCTTTCATTCCACGAGTTGTCATAATAGGGGTTCCAAGACGAACACCACTTGGATAAAAAGGAGAGCTTGGATCTTTCGGTATAGTATTTTTATTCAAAGTGATACCAGCAACATCTAAAGCATCTTGAAAAAAGACTCCTCTTCCCTTTCCACAATCAACAAGCATCAGGTGAGTATCAGTTCCTCCACCAATAACTTTCATACCTAAACTAATCAATTCTTGAGCCAGCGCTTTTGCATTTTTGACAATTTGCTTTGCATAATCTCTGAAGTCCGGTTTCATTGCTTCTGCCAACGCAACACCAATAGCTGCTATCTGATGATTGTGTGGGCCTCCTTGCAATTGAGGAAAAATAGCTGAATCTATTTTTTTTGCCAAATCTTCATCTTTTTCCAAACCTTTTTTTGTGACCATAATCATTCCTCCTCTTGGACCACGCAAAGTTTTGTGAGTAGTAGTTGTCATGATGTGAACATTATTTACGGGACTTGGATGAGAACCTCCAGCGACCATTCCTGCGATATGAGCAATATCTGCTGCTAAATATGCTCCGACACTGTCGGCAATTTCTGCAAATTTTTTATAATCTAAAATTTTTGAATAAGCAGAAGTTCCAACCCAAATCAATTTTGGCTTATTTTCTTTTGCCAATCTCTCTACTTCTTCCATATCAACTTCTCCATCTTCAGTAACATGATATTGAACAGATTTAAAATATTTACTTGTAGCACTAGCTGGACTACCGTGCGTTAAGTGACCCCCGTCTGTCAGAGCTTGCCCCATAATAATATCTCCTGGCTGACAGACAGCGGTATAAACAGCAAAGTTTGCTGGGCTTCCTGAATATGGTTGCACATTTACATGCTCAACTTCAAAAATCTTTTTTGCCCTCTCTTGAGTTAACTTTTCTATTTCATCTACAAATTGATTGCCACCATAATATCTTTTTCCCGGATAACCTTCTGAATATTTATTGGTAAAAACACTTCCAAGCGCTTCTAGAACACTTGGAGAAGTAATGCATTCTGACGGAATTAATTCCAAAGTATATTTTTGTCTGTCTATTTCTTTTAAAATCCAGTCATACATCTCTGGATCTGTCTTTTTTATATTTTCTAAATGTGATTCAAAATTCATGATATTTAAATAGTAAATAGTAAATAGTTAGTAGTTAGTAGTATTTATTAAATCATATTATTTCTTCATAGCTTTAGTTCTGTCTTTTTCATCAAAACCTCCGGCTACTGTCATCTTGCCTTTTATAAAACCGTGTGGCTCGTAACCTTCAACAGTTACATGTTCTGGTTTAAATGTTTCCAAACTTGTCACTTCGTCAGAAATGATAAGTTTTGGAAAAGGTTTTGGTTCACGAGTTAACTGTTCTCTGACCTGCTCAACATGATCTTCGTAAATATGCGCATCTCCAAAAGTATGGATAAATTCTCCGGGTTCATAGCCACAAATTTTGGCCATAATCATAGTCAAGGCAGAATAACTAGCAATATTAAATGGAACTCCTAAAAACATATCTGCACTTCTTTGATAAAGCTGACAAGACAATTTTCCATCAGCAACATTAAAGTGAAATAGAATATGGCAAAGCGGAAATCGTAGAGCATCTCCCTCCTTCGCCATGGCATAAAGAAATTGAGGATTCCAAGCAGATAATACAGCATGCTTCCTTTCTGGATAATTTTTCAAAGTATCAACAATCCATGATAATTGATCTATTTTTCTACCGTCAGCTGCTGGCCACGCTCTCCATTGTTCACCATATATTCTCGGCAAGTGTCCGTGTTGTTCTGCAAAGTCATCATCACTTCTAACTTTTTCAACAAACTCTTCTAAAGTCATGTCGGGTAACTCCCCTTTTTTAACTTTGTCTTGATAAATCTTGTATGGATAATCGTTCCAAATAGGCACCTTGTGATCAATAAGGTAACGAATATTAGTCTGGCCTGACATAAACCAGTAGAGTTCGTGCAATATACTATTCCATGCAACTTTCTTTGTAGTTAATAACGGAAAACCTTTTGATAAATCGTATCGAGTTTGTCTACCAAAAACACTTATCAAGCCATTACCAGTATTGTGATCATGTTTCAAAACACCATTGTCTAAAATATCTTTTAACAAATCTAAGTATTGATATTCTGGGTGTCTATTTTCCATAAGCTATTTATCATTTTTATGAGGAACATATGCATTCCAGTTGTTGTCATGATATCGTCCCGTATCCTTATAATGTTGCTCTGTATCACTCGAAAGAGTTGAGAAGGTGATTTGACCAATAGCCATCTTTGGTCGAAGAATAATTGGGATATTGTTTGTATTTGATAGTTCAAAAGCCACATTTAGTCTATGCCCTGGATTGATAATACCTGCAGTGTTGTGAATCATCAGGCCAATTCTTGCTAGAGAGCTTTTTCCTCCAAGCTGAATGAGGAATTTGTCAGAACCAAAGTAATCATGAGAAAAACCAATAACAGAAAGTCCTGGGTGCAATATGAACTTTCCATCATCTGGAATTTCTACTTCTCTCAAGTTTGCAAACTCTTTTTTGACAGGATCAATATAAGCCATATCATGACTGTCATGAAGCATAAATTTATTCCCCAGCAAAATATCATAACTAGCTGGTTGTAATCTTTCTTCATCAAAAGGTTCAAGAGTAATGTTCCCTACTTCAACTTCTCTTTTTATATCCTTATCAACTAAAAACATAAGCTTATTCTATATTAAATACTTTATCAGTGCCGTAATAATCTCTCCAATTTTTATTATAAAAATCAAACATTCTCTCTAATCTATCTTGCATCAACTCAACTACTCCGAATTCATTCATCAAGTCATTCAGCATTTTCTTTTCTTCTTCTACTGTCTCATCAGAATCAACAACTGTCTCAAATTCCGCTAAATATCCATAACCTGAATTTTTATCAATAGTAACATTAACTTCATCGTTGAGTTTGTATTCTTCCCTTTCTCTGGACCACTTAGCTTGATATTCCAATCCGTTTTCTAAAAGAAGTTTATCTAAATCATCTAAAGTCATACCAACTTCATCTTCGAATTCCATTCGGGAAACAGCGTTGGAGCTAGTGCCTTCATCAATAGACGCCTTTATAACTAAAATCACTTTCCCGTCAGCATCGCGAGTTCTAATAGAAAAATCTTTTCCGTCTGTAAGAATTTTTTTGAAATAATCTTTCTGTAATTCAGAAACATGTGGTTCTAGTCCATTTTTAAATTTTTCTAAATCATTAATAACAAAATAGTGATTGAGTTGTTTGTGCTGACTTTTTAAAGTAGCGCCTTTAGCGAGCAACTTATCTCGCAAATTATCAGCATTTTCTTTCTCCCCGAGTAAGCTTTTTATTTCTATTTCAAATTGAGATGACATATTCGTTTTCAGTGAAAATTAATATGTGTAGTATACTAAAATGATTACAAAATATCAGCGTTGACAAATAGTGGAAAAATTATGAAAAAGCCAATGATAAGTGCCATAGCAGCTATAGGTGCCCAAAATAGAGTTTTGGGTAAAAATAACACACTTTTGTGGCATATTCCTGAGGATATGAAGCATTTTAGAGACATAACCAAAGGTCATGCTGTCATTATGGGAGGTAACACATTCGCTTCTTTAAATAATAAACCTTTACCTAACCGAGTAAATATAGTTGTGACCAAAGATGAAAACTTTGTCGCGGAAGAAGTTTATGTAGCCCATTCAATAGAAGAAGCTATTGAAATTGCCAAGCAACACGAAACAGAAGAAATTTTTAATATCGGTGGAGGACAAATCTATACCATTGGCCTTCCCTACGCTGACCGTCTTTATCTGACACTAATAGATACAGACATAGAAGGTGATGTCTATTTCCCAGAATATGAAAAAGATTTTACAAAAGTTGTTTCAAAAGTAAATTCCCAAGATAAAAATTTTAAATATCAGTTTGTTGTGTTGGAGCGGTAGTTTGGTAACTTTGTATTGTCAATATCTTTCGAAGAAAAATTTACAAAAATTCCTCTTGTTACTGGTTTGGAATTCTCATCGGATTCTGTTCGTATCAAAAAACCTCTTCGCTTTTGAGTATCCATAACAAATGTATCAGTTCCTTTACCAATCTTTGGCCCACCAACAACCTGAGGATAAAAATCCAATACGCTTTTGACCAAACTTGAAACAAAAGAAATTGATCTTCTATAATTATTCTCTGGGTCCCCTATTTCTTTTCTCTCATCATCACTGATTTGTATATTGTTACCACCAAAGATTACAGAATCAATGGTTCCTTCATTACACCTGTCCCTCATTTCTTCTAATACACTTATAAGATCATCTCTAAAATCTGTACTATCTAAATTCAAGAAGTCTGTATTATATTGATGCGATATGAAAGAAATTTCTCTACCTGTTTTTTTATCAATTCCTAAAACAACAAGACCTGTGCAATTAGAATATCTGTCAGAATATTTAGCATTCTCATTTATTCCAGAAATAGCATACCCCCGTCTCCTAACTCCAGTTTCAGCTTCTCCTTGTGTTTCGTAATAATCAACACTTTCAAGATAAGTATCTCCATCAACAAAATGTTGATTTTGGATAGTCTTTGCATCATTGAAATGTTCATCCATAGTCCCAACAGAAACAATGATCGGATTAACTCCCTCTTTCAGATGCTCAAACCCCTCTTCATTCCTGTAATCAAATTTATCTAAATTCATATGTAGACCATTATGCTATAAATTATAAAAATAAAAAGTTTGACAACTATTTTAAAAAGATAGGCTGGAAGAAAACAGTTCAACTCACAACCCATCACAGGATGGCAGAAGACACTAATTTTCATATTGTACCACAACAAATTGTTGGTATTGGTAACCAAGTGAATGGACACAATCAAGTAGGAATCATCCTTCACCATCACAGAGATTACCTTGAATTGCTCGGTATCAACGCTAGAAAATTGGAGGCTCAAGAATTATTCTTCTTCACGAGAAGTCTTGGAGAAACAACCTTCCCGCATGTACTGCTGGCCAACAGCATGATGAAAATTCATGTTCGCATTTGGCTTCCAAGGCACGATGAGACCAAAATGCTCATGGATGGTCAGATCTCTGTCCAAGGTAAAGTAACGGCAAAGATGGCTCCATCAGAAATGGTCCTGTGTACCCTTGATAGCACACCGGTCAAAATACCAGATTGGATTCGAGACATCATCGGTAGAGACACACCAGACGATATCTGATTTCACAATTTCTTCAACCCCACGGACCGCTTCGGCGAGTTCGTGTTTTTATTTGACAACTATTTGAAAGATAATATTCTTAGAAATAGAAGAACTCTAACCCGCACCGAAAATGGACATAGCACTAAGACTCATCCAGTTCAATGAAAACCACCCTTTAAAACCAGATGGAAAAGTAAGGGCTCTTGTCTTTATCTCGACAGGAGGAGGCATGGATCTTTCTGTAGAAGAAGTCAAAAAAATGGCAGATGAAATTAAGTTTGCCTTCCCTGACTGTCATATTGATGAAGAAAGTATGCATGTTGGTATGACGACCCCGAACTTCTCAGGGCCAAATGAACCAGATCCTTTCTTTTGTTATCGAGGTGTGTACACCTATATCACCATAAACCGAGACAGGAGACCAGAAGGATGGACAGTCTCTGTCAAAGGAAGAAATTCCCCATATGAACGGCTGGAAATCTAACCATTTCCTCGCCCCCCCACGGACCGCTTCGGCGAGTTCGTGTTTTTTATTTCATATTTTCTTCACACTTTTTAAGTTTTCTTTATTAAAACTTTAACTTTTTTTGTATGTTTTTTGAGAATAGATTTGTTAGAATTTTCAATAGCCCAGAACCAAAGCATAGCTTGGTTCTGGATTAGTCCCGAACCGAACAAAGTTCTGGTTCGGGAGTGGTAAGCGGTAAGCCCCCACCCAAAAGGGCGGGAATTTTAATAAAATTTTTTGAGATTTATTTAGATAAAAAGATATTTTGTGAAAATAGCACCCCAAACATGTACCTTATGCCTGTTTTTTGTTTAAAATTATCGTCTTCCTAAACACAAGCACTTGGTGTGCTAAGTGCTTGTGTTTTTCAGAATCTTAGTAAATTACAGCTAAATCTAACCAGATTCTGAATGTCACAAAACCCCGCACTATTACAGCGCGGGGCTTCGTTCTTTCAGGAAGATGTGGTTTTTGAAAATTTACTTTATCTCCACTCCCATTGATCTAGCAGATCCTTCCATAATTTTCATTGCTGCTTCAACATCATTAGCGTTCAGATCTTCCATTTTTTCTTCAGCTACTTGTTGTAATTGTGCTTTTGTAATAGAGCCAACTTTCTTTGAAGCGTTTTTACCAGAACCTTTCTGAATACCAGCTGCCTTCATTATCAAATAAGAAGCTGGGGCCTTTTTATACTCTAAACTGAAGCTTCTGTCCTCGTAAACTGTAACTACTACAGGTACAATTTCACCCATACGATCTCTGGTTTCTTCATTGAATCTAGTTGTGAATTCCCCAATGTTAATACCAGCTTGTCCAAGAGATGGTCCAAGAGGAGGAGCAGGAGTTGCCTTCCCCGCTGGTACTTGTAGTTTCATCATTTTTAATACTTTCTTTGCCATAATTTTTCTTTATATATAAATAGAAGCATTTATACGTAACAGTAGCAATAAGTTACTTTAAATTTGAGGTGTTGTCAAACAGATTCTGAAAAACACAAGCACTTGGTGTGCTAAGTGTTCGAGTTCAGAATGATGGAAAATGCCTAAAGTTGTTCGGGATTCCAGACCAAGTCTGGAATGACGATTATTTAGATTTTTTTGACTTGCAAGAAATCAAGTTCCACTGGAGTTTCTCGACCAAACATCGAAACTAAGACTTTAACTTTTCCTCTTTCTTCATCAACTTCTTCAATCTTTCCTTCAAGTTCTTTGAAAGGACCATCAACAACAGAGATGATATCTCCCACTTCGAGATCAATAGCATGCTTTGTGTTGTCATTGTTCATTCTTCGGAACAATTCATCTATTTCCTTTTTATCCAAAGGTACAGGGTAAATTCCAGATCCAACAAATCCAGTAACCCGAGGAGTGTTTCTGATGACGTACCAAGAATCATCGGTTACAACCATATCTACTAGAACATACCCAGGATAAATTTTTTCTTCTACTTCTACTCGTTTTCCTGCCTTGATCTTGATCTTTTTTTCCATAGGAACAACAATGTTGAAGATTTTATCTTCCATTCCTAGAGATTCAACTCTCTGTTTTAGATTTCTTAGAACAGCATTTTCGTATCCAGCATAAGTGTGGATTGCGTACCAGTTCCGATCTCTTTTTGGTTGTTGTTTTTGCATATTGATAATTTATTAAAATTTAGATAACAAGAGATTCAACAATGTATGTGAATAGCCAATCAAAAAATCCTAGGTAAATAGAAATTGCTACAGAAATCAAAACAACCAGACCAGTATAGACAAGTGATTGTTTTCTAGTTGGCCAACTAACATGTTTTAGTTCCCCTTTTGTATCTTTAATATAATTTATTAATCCCATATTTTTACTAATTTATCCATTTTTAAAAGCCCTTTCGGGCCTTTTGATACGTACATATTACAGGGTTAAAAAGAGAATGTCAACCACGTAAAGAACGTAAAAAGATTTTCTAACGAAAATCTTCACGTTCCACGTGGCAGGCCACGATTCTGTCCCAACAATGAGAGAAACACTGTCAAATATATAAAAACAAAAAGAGTTGCCCACCGAGCTTGCGTGTCGGCGGGGCTTAAGGGAAAAAAGTATGGTGAGAATATCAATTCAATCTATTCTCTCCCAATAATGCGGAAAAATCATTTGCAACACCAGTGGCCATTTTTCCTTTTGAGCGCTGGTGCAAAAGACTGTCCCCAGGAAGGAGTAGAGAATGAACAGGCAAACATTCAAATAGAACACGCCCTTCATCACATACTCGACCCGTTGGGTTGTTAATTCGTCTTCCATGGTAAAGACGGTGAGCAAGATTATTGTTCCCACCAACATGGCGAGGTAGGTCACAACGAAAATCACGAATTGTTTGAGGAGGAACGCACAGAAGTCCCACATTTCATCCATGATTTCATATATCAGATCCAGTGTTTTCATAATCTTATGCGCCTCCTTTCAAGCGCAGGGGTTTTGTTAAAACGAACGGTTCCTAAGAAATAACCTACTATTTTGAAAGAGAATGTCAACCACATAAAGAACGTAAAAAGATTTTCTTCGAAAATCTTCACGTTCCACGTGGCAGGTCACGATTCTGGTCCAGATTTCGTACTTAGCGTTTCGCTACTTTATCTCGTAAGTAACATAAACCCTAATAGTAATTGTGTTTTCACCAGTTGGTAGACTTGGAGCAGCAGAACTTTTTACAGCAACATCTCCTCCCATTCCGTAAGCTTCAGGGTAAGGGTAAAATCCGCTATCTTCACTAAAACTAACAACCTTTTTTATCTTCACTCCCAGATCTTTTGCCAATTGTTCTGCTTTTGCTCTAGCATCTTGAACAGCCTTTGTTCTAGCCTCTTCTCTCAAATCATCCTCATCGTCAATTGTGAATTGAAGTCCACTAATATTTGTCACCCCTGTTGTTCCAATGCCAGATAGAATCTCTCCCGCCTTGTTTGTCTCTCTAACTTTGACTTCTACACTTTGATTGACATCGTATCCAATAACGACTGGTTCTTGAGGAGGACAGTTGTATCCACGACAATCTCCATAACTATATTTTGGAGAAACATAGTAGTTAGTTGTCTTTATATCCTTCTCATCAATGTTGTTATCTTTCAAATAGTCTAAAGCCTTATTCATACTTTCTGCAGAAAGTTGCTGTGCCGCTTCTACTGACTCTGCACTAGCATTGACTGAGAATGTAAATTTTGCCACGTCAGGTGCAGCTACCACTTCCCCTTCTCCTTGAACAGAAACGGTATTGGCCGCATAAGTGTCGTCAGTGGCATCCCACATCGCTACCTCAGTAATAATTTTTGATATTAAAAATAGTGACAAAAGTCCAACTGCAATAGTTGTCACAAATAGAGTTGTATTTACTGCAAAACTTCTATCTTCTAAAAATCTTTTAACGCACATAATTTACAAAGTTAATATTAATAGATTCATCATACAACAACTATATATAAAAGCGAAAGGGCTCCGTGGTGGGAGCCCTATTTAATGATTGAAAGCGGATTTGGTTCAATCCTGTCACGGATGAACTAGCTCCACAATCTTGAAAACGATGAGTCTGTCGCTTGATGAGACTTCCTCGAGTCTTGCAACACCGGAAGGTGCGTAGAGTCGAAGTATAAGGGATTTCACCGCACCAACCGAAGGTGCATAACGGTGAGATTCATAAGCAATCTCCCCATCTCGGTTGAGAAGAGTGCCCCCATTACGACAGACTGACACAACAACGGATTTTTCAGATTCCCGTATCTGGACATGGAGACAGTCCCCAAATTTCAGTGAAGTTGCTTGACCATTAAAATCGAAAAGTTGCATAGCTCAATCTCCTTTTGTTTAGGTTAAAATCGGTTCCAATGGCGATACTACATTTTGGGAAAGTGGAAGTCAACCACGTAAAGAACGTAAAAATATTTTCTTCGAAAATATTCACGTTCCACGTGGCGGGCCACACTTTCTCCTTTCCTCTTGTAAAAGGAAAGAGAATAGAGGAAAGAATGAAAACCTTTTAAGACATGTTTAGTATAATGTGAAATATATTAACTCTCATTACAGAAAAGATCCCGGATCGAGTCCGGGATGACATTGTTTGTTTATGATTTAGAATTTAGAATTTGTTTCAAATTAGGATTTAGAATTTTGTGCTTTCTCCTATTGTTGTCCCAAAATTGTATCAATAACTTGCCTAAAAGCTTCTATTGGTTGAGCACCATTGACTGTAGCTTTCAAACCATTCGGACCAACCACAACTGTATACGGAGTTCCTTGTGCCCCGACAGCAACAGCATTATTTCTATCGTCAATTACATCTTGTTGAAATTCGTCACTGTTAATACAAGCTCTAACATTTTCTCCATTTAGACCTATTTGATTTGCAAGAGTAACTATAGCTTCTTCTCCTTTTGTTCCTTGTTCAAAGACTTTTCCAATAAAAGACCAGAATGAATCATTGCCCCCTTCTTTGGCTACACACTCAGAAGCAAGAGCCAGCTGTCCAGCATTAGGATGAATCTGGCTTAGAGGAAAATGTCGGTACACCCATGCCACTTTTCCATCATACTCTTCTACTATTTTTTCAATTGTTGGATGAACTTTTGAACAAAATGGACATTCTAAGTCAGAATACTCTACAAGTATCACAGATGCGTTTGGGTTGCCAATAATGTGATCTTCGTCAGTTACTGGAGTCAACGAGCTTAAGTCTGGCTGTTGCTCTTCTTGTTGTGCAGGTTGCTCTGCTTCTTCTGTGACATCAGAACCACTTTTATCATTAGTTAAATAAACAGCTCCAGCCACTAGCAATCCAGCGATAACTATAGACAATGGAACCATGATGTTGCTGTTGTTTTTCTCTTCCATATTTTAAAAATTAATTGTATAGGAGAAGTGTACTGCAGAAAGAGCCTATAGGCAAATACATCCTTTTGTCGTCCCAGACCCTGCTTGCCGGCAGTCAGGTTGATCCGAGTTCTGTTGTGACGCTAGAGTTATAAATTAAGAAAAGTAATACTTATTTGCAACACTGTAGCAAAAGCTCCCCATAATAGATAAGGAATTAGAAGCCAAAATATCACTTTTGAATATTTCCATATCTTGATCTCGAAAATAGCAAGTGTTGTGATGATTAATAATATATCAATCATGGCCAACACATTGTTTTGTAAACCAAATTGAATGGGAGAAAAGATAAAGTTACCAATCATATTAATAATCAATAACCAAAAAAGTTTCTGTGGAATCCTCTTTTTTGCTACTCCAATAATGAGAAAGATGAAGGCAATAGCAATCAAAGGATAAATAATTCCCCAAGCAAGACCAAATGCCCAACTAGGTGGTGCAAAGAATGGTTTTTCTAATACTTGATACCACTGATACGTGTTGTCCATTTAAGCAATAGAAAAGATAAGGGCGGTTACTAATAGAGAAACTAGTCTATATGAAAAATTAATCCAAAAAATTCCCCAAGGTCTTTTTTCCCATAAACTTCCATCCGCCATAACAGGAAACATTACACCAATAGCAAATAGCAAAGCAACACAGTAAGGATTAATACCAGAAACATTCAGAGTGTAATTGAAAGCTCCAGCCACAACGACTTGTAAAAGAAAACCAGTAAGAATTGTTAGTCCCATCCCCTCTTTACTACCAGCTTCCATTTCTTCTTTAGATATTCCTTGCAATTTCGCCCAATGTGCTCCAAAAGCTCTTTGGGAATACCAGATCATCCCGAGAGCCATGCTGACAACTGCAGCGATTAAGATAACAAAATAATTTAAATCAGCCATATATTAGTTAGTAGTTAATAGTAAATAGTTAGTAGTGGTAAATACTAGTTTTGTATTTACTGAATAATTATAGCGTAAAGTTGGTTTTAGATAAAAAGTAGACGTGCAGGTTCTCGGGAGGAGATGAGAGCCTGCACGCCTTGGATGGTCGGTGGTGTTCGCGACGAAATCACAGTTCCGAATCCGGGCACGGATCCAGCGGAACGCTGGATCCATTTGAGGGATGAGGAAGGTCGGCATCCATGTAATAGGTGCCGTCGGTCATGATGGGATCAAATTTCATGATGAATTACTGGGTTGGTTGTTAGAGAAAATGTTTCGGTTTCTATTCACGATTATACAACACGAAGTAAGAAAAAGTCAATTTTTTGGGGAAATAAGACCAAAATGTGGATAAATGGCCACTCCTTCCATTATTCTGAATCTGCCGGCTAGCATGCAGGGTTTTATTCGTTCCTGACAAAACTTCAGGACGACCAATACATACTATTACCTAACCTACGCTTTTGAGTTTACCTCGTAATTTGTATTCTGCTGTTCAAAAAAGTTTACAAGCTCAAAGACATCTGTAGAAGTCGCCATCCACTTAGCAGGATTCTGGACATTGTAATGTGGCTCAAATCCTAGTTCTTCAAGTCTTCTATCTGCAACATACTTCACATATTGATTGACATAGTCAGAGTTCAAACCAAGAATACCGTGTTTAAACAAGTCTTTATTATACTCAATTTCAATATTTACTCCTTTAACAATTAGATCTCGAATCTCGGTAGCAAATTCTTCTGTTACCAACTCAGCATTTTCTTCTAAAACAGTTAGGAGAAGAGTCATACCAAATTTTAAATGCAAACTTTCATCTCGAATAATCCAATTTATAAGAGAGCCAAAGTTTCTAAGTTTGTTTCTTTGTCGAAAAGAAAGCATAACCATGAATCCTGAGTAAAACCAAACTCCTTCCATAACAATATTTGTAGCGATAAGATTTCTGATGAAATCTTTTTTCCCTTCATCTGAAGTAATATTGAGAGAGCTTTCTGTCATTTTCTTTGTAAATCCTTGTACAAATTGTTCTTTAGCTTGCATTGATTCTGTAATCAAATGCTTCCCGTAAATTTCATCTCTATTCCAAGGAAAAGTTTCCAGCATGTATTCAAAAGTCATACAATGATTAGCTTCTTCCCACATCCATTTAGCAATATATAAGTGACACTCAGCAGATTTGATATATGGATAAATACCAAGAGCAATAGATCTGTTAACAATAAGTTCTGCTGGATTCATAAACGACATAATGAACTTTACGGCTTCAACTTCATCAGTGGTCATACTTGCCAAGTCATCAAGATCTTCTTTTAATGGAATTTCCTTTGGGAACCAGGTATTAGCAACAGCTTGATCATACATCTCCCTAGCCCACGGATATTCACTTGGATAAATGTTATAGTCTTTTTCTTCTGCTGTTCCGATGATCATATTAGTTGGTAGTTAATAATTGATAATTAAAAGTTTTATCACGTGGCCGGCGAAGCCGGCTTTACGTGATTATTGACAACTATCGCAAACAAATCTTTCTTGTGGATCTTCTGGACCCTTAACATCATTACTGGCAGTTACAGGCACTTTAACGCCGGGAGTTACTGGACTTTCAACACTTGGTGCTGGTTCTGCTGTTGTATGTTCTTTTTCTTCTACATTGTGTGAAATTTGTGATAGTTTCTGTCGCAAAGCACCGAATCCAACTTTTCCAAGAGAAGCTCCTTTGTTTACCTTGGTAGTAGATTGCTCTGCAGTATGGCGTGGCTTCATATGTAAGTAGTAAGTAGATTTCAAACCCTTTCTCCAAGCTGTAGTATAAATATTCATAATCTCTTCATTGTCTCTTGTTTCTAAATACATATTTCTAGAAAGAGCTTGATCGACCCATTTCTGAGCTCTAGCAGCAACTTCGACATAAGCGTAAGGCGAGGTTGTAAATGCTGTTTTATAAATTTCTTTTAGCTCTGCTGGTATTTCTTCGATATTTGCAATGTCTCCTTGAGCTTCGACAATTTTTTCTTTTACTTTCTCCCAAAGATTAATTTTCTTTAGATCAGCAACGAGGTTGGTGTTGATGTCTAAATATTTTCCAGACATTTTATTTCGTGAAAATACTTGAGCAAATCTTGCATCAATACCAGGTGTTGTAGCTGCCACCAAACCAATGTTTGCATTTGGAGCAACAGCCATCAAAGTTGCGTTTCTAATCCCCTTCTTAACTTTTTCTCGTAACACGTCCCAGTTTAGTCCTTTGTGTTTGCTTTCTTTATCAATATCAAGTGTAATACCTCTTTCTTGTTCTAATTTTGCGATACTATCAATTGGCACTTTTCCTTTTGACCACATTGATCCTGCGTAGTTTGGATAACTTCCTCTCTCTTCTGCTAATGACGCACTTTCGTCAATTGCCATATAACTAATAAATTCAAAAATTCTATCTGCAAAATCATAAGCTTGTGGACTATCATATGAAAATCCCATTCTTTCTGTAGCATCTGCAAATCCCATCACTCCAAGACCGATCGCTCTGTTTTGTTTGTCAGCATTTTCTGCTTCTTTGATAGGTAACACATTGATATCAATGAGGTTATCTAGATGTCTTGTGGCAATTCTAACTGTTTGTTCAAGTCTTTGCCAATCAACTTCCTTATCTTTGATATGATTTGCCAAATTAATAGATCCTAAATTACAAACAGCGATGTTATCTTTGTCCTGAGGAAGGCAAATTTCTGTACATAAGTTAGACATATGAATTGTGCCAGTATTGTTATTCAAAGCTCGCAAGTTTATAGAGTCCTTCCATGTCAACCATGGGTGCGAAGTACCTTGCAAAGAAACTAAAATTTGTCTGTACTGCTCCTTAGCTGGAACTTTTTTGTAAGTTCTAAGTTCCCCCTTTTCTGCTTTTTCAATATACTCTGCATATCTTCGACTAAAAGCCGCTCCATAAAGCTCGTTCAGATCAGGAGTTTCTTTAGGATCAAACATATACCATTCATCGTCATCTTGAACTCTCTTCATAAATTCATCAGAAAGATAGCAAGCTGTATTAGCGGTTCTCATTCTCAAATGCTCATCTCCTGAGTTAAATCTCCATTCGATAAACTCTGGAAAGTCTGTGTGCCAGTTTTCCATATAGAAACAAAGAGCACCTTTTTTCTTTCCTCCTCTTTGAATTGCTCGAATTGCAACATCAATAATTTTTGCAAAAGGAGTTGGTCCAGAAGAAACTGTGTTAGAAGCAGCCAGTGGAGAACCGCTGGCTCGCAACTTTGTAATAGAAGCACCGATTCCTCCCGAAGCTTTGGAGAGCATCATAATGTCTGATACCGACTTCGCAATGTGTTCCATATCATCATGAATTTCCAAAAGAAAACAGTTGGACATTGCAGGTCTAGGAGTTCCCGAATTTAAATTTGTTGACCCAGCAGCTAAATAATCAAGTTTAGACATTTTGTCGTAAAACTTTGTAGCATATTCTGTTGGATTTTCTTCATTATACGAAAGACCCATAGCAACTCTCATAAAAAGATATTGTGGAGTCTCACATGGAGTTTGATTTTGATCTTTCAAAGCATATCGATAAAACAATCCTGATAGTCCAGCATAATTAAAAAGTTCATCACGGTTTGTATCTATCACTTTCGAAAGTTCTTCTAGATCAAACTTGTCGATCATCTTTCGATCAAGTAAACCTATTTCGACTTTTTCTTTTATATAATCAACAAATCTTTTTTGGTGAAGTCTTTGTGGAGCGGTAGGATCATTTCCATCGTAATCACCAAGAACTTTTTTATAAATTGTCTTTAGAAGAATTCGTTTTGCAACGACATCATAGTCTGGATCATCTTTGATATTTTGCAACGCAGCACTTATTGTTGCCTCATCTAATTCGTTTTCTGTAACACCATCGTAAAGTGTGAGCTGAGTTTCAGTAGCAATCTGTGTAACCATTTGGATTTTATTTTCTAATCCATAACATGCCCTTTCGACAGAGCGATTGATACGATCGGCGTCAAATTGTACTTTGGTTCCGTCTCTTTTTGTGACGGTTAGCTCAAGTGGTGTCATAACTTTTTCAAAAATTACTATTAATTGTGATGATCCAGTCAATTAAAGACGCACTTGTCTCACATACTGGAGAGATTAGTCAAAATATCACTTTTGACCTCTTGCCCTTGCTCCCCTGCAGTCTGTGAGACTAATGCGTCTTTGACTGTAGGAAAATTATATCAAAGTTACTCTTTCATCACATGACTATTAAAGAAAGATAAGCTTATGAGGTGTGGATAAAAAAAATTAGAAAACTATTGAATTACTTTTTCAAGACCTATCGCATAAGATAGCAAGAAAGAAAGCTAAAAAAGGTCTTTTTTTGATGGTCTCATTTTTCAAAATCACTCTTTTCAAAATAAACTTTCTATGTTAAATTGTCTGCTACCTAATTTTAGATAAATAAAACTATCATGAAAGTAAAATCATCAATCAAAAAAGAAAAGCAAGGCGACTTTTTGGTCAAAAGAAGAGGCAAGCTTCATAGAAGAAACAAAAAAGACCCTCGCCGAAACGCTCGACAAGGATAGAGACAAAAAAGCCCCGCGAAAGGGGTTTTTATAATTATCTTTTTACCACCTATGAAATCCCCCGTAAAATCCGTGGAAGGATGATGAGTAAAGTAGATAAACTCCTAAGACTAAGGCAATAGCAACCCCCAAGTTGTACCAAACTGGTTTATTGAAGTATTGTATAAATCTTTTTGTTAGGTGATGTGGTGCAAATGACAAGAAAATTCCTTCAATAACCATTAACCATCCGAGAATAGTGACAATAACCGCAAATCCTGGAAACCAAAAGTTATGAAGAATAACAACAATCAATCCAAAAAGTAATTCGCCAGCAGCTGTTAATACTATTACCGCTTTACTGTTTACCAAATCTGAAACAAGTTCCTCGCATTCTTTTCTTCGGAACAAAATTGCCAAACCTTTGACGATAGCAAAGACTCCAAAAATTTTTGCAAAAAATATTGAAATAACCATATCTTAAAAAGTAAATAATAAATAGTAAGTACTAAATAGTAGCGGTGAATGTTCCTCTATTTACTATTTAGTATTTACTAGAATAATTGTATCAAATTTCTTGAGAAGCTTTTTCTAAATCTTCTGGCGCAGTAATCTGACACCATTTATCACAGACAACAACTTTTATATCATGATGTCCTAAAGCTTGAACTAATGTTTGTGGTAATCCAAACTCTTCTCGCCCTGGTATTTTGACTAAGTTATAATCAAAAATTGCTGGCTGCAAAACATAAAGTCCTGTATTTACCAAAGGTGAAGAAGTATTCCCTTCCATAACGTCAATCACTACCCCTTTATCATCTACTTCCACGGCACCAGCGGGACTAGAGTCTGTTCTATTCTTAGCAACCAAAACCCAGTCATGTTGAATCGCTTCCCGTAAAACTTCCTCATCATAAATATCATCGCCCATCATGACGAGAAACTTAGAATCACCAATATGATCTCTACAAAGCCACAAAGCTCCGCCTGTTCCGTTTAGTTCGGATTGTTCTACATAGCTAATTTTTTTATCACCAAAACTATCACCAAAGGATTCCTTAATCTGATCTTTTAAATAACCAACAACAATAATTACTTCCTCAACTTCTTTTGGTAAAACCTCAAGTTTATGCTGAATAAGACTTTTTCCTGCCACCTTAAGCATTGGTTTCGGAGTATCCTTGGTCAGGTCTTTCATGCGAGTTCCCAGTCCCGCTGCTAGAATTACTGCTTTCATATAGTCGAGTAGTATACACGAACTGATGTGAAATCGGAAATTAGAATTTCATAAATATTTTAGAGTTTTTTATAATTTTCTTTATAACCATTATGATAAAATAAGCTTAGGTGGGTAACCCCCACCCAATATAGGGTGGGCTGTTTTTGAAGAGATTTTTAAAAATTTTATGATTATGTAGATTAATTTAGTATCTCTTCTAATAGCTCTGGAAATTCATCAGTTCCCATATGATCATAGGTATAGTGTCCTCTACCGCCAAGAGATACAACTTGAGCACCTAATAGATTCTGGTAGATTAATACGTTTTCCTGTCTATGAGGTGGCTCTTCTGGTGATGTAAATATGATGATCTCATTAACCTGTTCTTTGATTTTTGAATTTATAGTGAAATCATAAAGTTCTTTATTATGTTCAGCGTTCGGGTAATTCCCAATATTTTTACCAGGAGAAACAAGAATGAGTTTCTTCACTTTTTGACCAGTATCTCCCAACCACCTTACAACAAAAGCTCCTCCAGCACTATGACCTATTAATATGGTATCTTCATTGATGGGCATTTTTTCAAATTCTTTTCTCCAGTCAGCATAAATGGGTTGCCATGGAATTGGCATATTTGGTGTATAAGTCGTTATATCTCTTTTCTCCAACTCTTCTTTTGTCCAAGTGATCCACCTTTTCTTGTCACCAATAGGAACCCATTTCTCTGGACTAGCAGGAGAACCATGAATGATAATGCAATTCCTCATATAAAGATATTGTAACAAAAAAATTAATACAAAATTTATATATTATTCAAAACAAACTCCACCCTCTTCTCAGGTTTATCCAACGGAACCAAAATATATTCATATCCAAAGTGTTCATAGGCCTTTCTGATTTCTATATCAATATTCAACTGATCTTCCCTACTCTCGTGTTCAAACCTGTTATCTATAAAATCCAATGGTTCAAGTAGAAAAACTTTATCATATCTTTCCTTGGCTAAATCAAAGACTTTTTGGGGACAATCTATTTTGAAAAAATTACAATAACCAAACTGATCAACAATACTTCTATCTAAAAAATAATTTTTTTCATCAGTTAACTCAGATTCTTTTTCTAATTGTCTATCTAAAATAGCTTCTTGAAACTTCTTTACATTCTTTGTTGGTAAAATATCTCCACCGATGGCGTTCTGTTCATTTATAATTTCTAATGCAGACTCCGGGACAACTTCAAATCCACGCTTTGCTAACAAATCCAAAGTCGTACTCTTGCCTGCACATGTTGTTCCGGTGATAACTATTTTCATATTAATATCCTTGAGGTGGTTTTTGTTTACTTGGTAATTTCTTTAACTTTAATTTTTTAATTTGTTCTAGAATATACTTTATTTCATTTTTGACAAATTCTACACCGAAACCTTTGTGTTCTACTTTTTCTAAAATCAATTCTTCTGTTTTAGCAAAATCATTTTTAAAACTGACATTTATATCTTTCCACCTTATTCCTTTCAGAGCTTCAGCAACATTTTTGTCAAAATCAATAATTCCTTTTTTCATTAAAAAAACTATTGATGGATAACCAAGATAACCTTGCCAATATGAACCGTTATCATTGGCAGTAATGGAGTTGGTTTCCGGATCAAAAATGACATCATAAAATTTATTTCCACTTGATGAAAAAACCTTGGCAGAATTTTCGTGCATTTCAACACGATCGTCAGCAAACGTGCCAAGTGCTTCATAAACTTTGATATCTGATGGTATTTTCCAAAAGTTAGTCATTGTCTTTTAACCATTCATTGGCTAGCCTTTCGGTCTCATCAACAAATTCTTGTTTGGCTAGTCTATATGATGGGTAATCATCTTTGTATAATTCTGCATTCTTTTCTTTCAGATCAGAGTAGAGCTTAGCACGATCAGGGTGACTTCTTAAATAGTCTCTGGTAGTCAGAAATTGTTTTATCTTATATGAATCTTCTTCGCAAACATGAATATTGATTGTCTTTTGACCTTGTTCATTTTCTTTAAAGAAAATTATTGTCCTTGGTGCGATATAATCTCTACCACATAAGTAACCACATAATTCCATACCTTTTATCTCTTCTTCAAGTGACTCAACATTATCAACAACAACTAAAACATCGATAACGGGCTTGGCTTTCATTCCAACTATTGAAGTACTCCCAATATGTTCTACCATTTCTGCCTTTGATCCAAAAACTTTTAATAAATCTTTTTTAATTTCTTCAAATCGCAATACCCAATTTGGATCATAATCTTCAACAACAAAAGGTCTGTGCTTATTCTTATCTAACTTCATAAATACAAATCCTTATTCTTAAAAACTGAAAGAGCAATGATAGTGGGTTCAACATAATATTGAGTACGATCTATTAGTCCGTGTGTTAACTTTCCAATTAAACCTAAACTCTTTTTCAAGTCTTTGCCATTAAAAACTGAATCAACTGCATCACCAAGCTCCATTCCAGACAAAACTTTCTCGGCAACAATATGTGGCATAAACATCGTTGAGCTTCTTCCTTTTCCATGTAAACCATCCTTATCCTTAACAACAATCCAAGCAAAAATCTCTATTTCTCCTCTCCTTTCTTCAATCCCTCCTTCTATTCCAACCCAATAGTCAGCATCTGGAAATTCTTTTGAAGATCCATCAGCTCTGTTCATAGCACCATCAAAAGTCTCTTGGTCAGACATTGGTTGATCACTGACATGAGAAGGAATAGGATAACCTTCAAATTCAAATGTCTCATCAGGGAATATCAATGAAAAAGCTTTTTCAGTAGCATTGATCTTCACAGGATTAGTAGAGGCGACTATAACTTTCATCACTCTAAGTTACAAAGTAATGTTAAATAAATCAAGGATAATAGGTGCCAAAGGATCAGCCGTTGTGCCATGAACAAGAATGCCACCAAACATACCTGTCAGGGAGATAGCAATTAAACCAAAGATAGCAATAATAATTACCAAAAATTTATTAGTTAAAATATTTTTTATAAAGAAAATTATTTTCTTGAAAAATTCTATTTTCAAATGACGGTTAATAAAGTCAGCAGATAGTTTCAGCAACTCTCCAACTAAAAGTAGTGAATAAGAAAAAATCGTAAGTTGAGCAAATAACTCATGCATTTCCATAACTTCATTCCGGATTCTGAGAAGATGCTGGGCTTGATCACCTGTAGCAGCAGATACAAATAAACTAACAGTTCCTAAAATCAAAAGTGTGCTTTTGGTTATCTGTAGATTTAATTTAGAAAAAATTTTTTCAAAAGGAATGATTACCAATATCGAATAAAGTAAGAGAAAAGCGATTGGGAAGTGAACAAAGATTGGATGAATGTTGTATTGCATGGAGAGATTTTAGCATAATTAAAATAAAGAAAGCCATCGTGAATTTAATCCGACGGCTGGTTTCTTGTTGATAGAAGTTCGCTAACACTGAGTGATTCGCGAAAATCTTCCCATCCCAACATACTTTCGTAGTATCGGATGGCCGTTTCTGCCTCCTCCTGCGTATCGAAGTGGCAAGCCTCGATCTCAGCCAAGAGAAAAGATCGTGTTCTGTCTAAGGTGGACACCTCGTAAATCACAATCTCGATCTTTTGTCTGCCTATTCCAGGAATATAACGAATAAGTCCTTCGCCTAACACATCAATACTTTCACATTGGTCTCCTAAAATGCCAACTTCTTCAAAGAAAGCTAAGATTGAGCTCTTATAACTATCGTCAACAGGGAACTCCACCTCTCTGCGCGATAATCTTTCATGTTTACGTTTAAGCCCAATCCTACCTTTCACAGGACTCCCTACCCTATATCTCAAAGTATGAACTCCCTCTCCTTTGTAAACAAGAAGATAGTGATCCACCCCGTGAAATTTAACAGGTCGAATGCTAGGAAATTCATCGCAGAGAAATTGATCAAGTCCCTCTATCGTAAATCGAGCCCTTGGAAAATTGTACTTCTGCTCAATCTCAAAGCCGTTATGAGAAATTTCTGATGTTTCGACAACCTCAAGAATATCAAGAAAATCTGTTTGTTCGTCACTCATTTCAATAACCTCCTTTCTAATTTAGGTTAACGTTCTTTTGCCATACTATATAAAAATATAAAAAAAGCAATTATTTAATTTTCAATAAATGTCTCAATAATTTTTTTCTTGACTTCATTTTTTACCCTCCTATGAGTTTCCAAATCAGTACCTGCAGGATCATCAACTTCCCATCTGATATATTTCGGATGCTTTAAGACAAAATCAGGTACAGTGTCTTGTTGTGCCATGTCAATCAGAATATCAGCTTCTTTAACCATTTCGGAAGTAATTACCTTTCTTATATGATTACTAACATCAATATCTTCTTCTGCCATAACTTGTATAACATTGGCTGAGGTGGGTAACTGCTCTTTCAAAGTCTTATTAAAATTCTCTGGACTTATTTTAGTACCAGCACTAATAGCATCATTAGAGTTTGTTAACTTGTTATACATCCTCTCGGCAAATAAACTTCTACCAACATTGCCTTTACACAAGAAAAGAATTTTCATAATTATTGAGTTATTGTCATAGATAATATAGGAACTATTTTAATATAAAAACGATGCGACAATCTATATTCCCAGTTTTGATTTAGCTACTTAAAAATAAACTTTGCATCCCCTCCAATACTTCACTATTTCTTATCAAAACCACCTGATTGGTAGTATAAGTCAAACCTTTATTAGGATTATCCTCAAAACCAAGGTATGTGACTTCCACATCTCTGCTTTTCACTTCAATTATAGCTGGTTGCAAATCTGAATCTGAACTACCTAATACAATATTTTTTACCTTCTTGTCACAAGCGAGACCAACCATATCTACAGCTATTTTTACATCCACACCTTTTTCCTTAAAAACTAATGTTTCTTTACCTTTACTATCTCTTTCATATTGACCTCTAACACGACCAGATAATACAACTTCAAACCCCTGATTCTCTAGATGTGTTTTTAATAAACGTTGTTCTTGTATAAGTTGTTCTGATTTATCTTTTGTCTCTGAATGAGATTTTAATTTAGCAAAATAAAAAATAGTTTTATCAAGACTATAACCAGATAGAGCAGAATCAAATAAACCTTTGAAATTATATTTATTCCAAATTAAATCATTAACTTTATTCTCTTTTTCAAAGACAGAGCGTATCTTGCCTTTAAAATTTTCTCCATCTATTCAAAGCACAGTAGACATATTTTTATAAAAAAACTCCAACGGACCCGAAGGCTGGCTGGAGCGTGTATACCTACAATACTACACATTAACAACAAAAAGTCAATTGCAGGATATACACTTTTTATTACCTGATAGATAGTTCTGATTTTAACTCCCATTAGAATACTCAAATTGGTATTGAAAAACAAAGCTGATTTAGCTGGGTCCTTATCGGGATTCGGTCACAAATCACTAAGCATAATTCTTCACTCCCCTGAAATAAATTCAGGGTCGCTCGAATTCTGCCAAGTGTTCGCGACCCCGACTCGCCGACAAGCATTTTTGCTACGCAAAAATCTTGTATACCGGCTCCGTCTTTCGAATCCCGCTAAGGCCTCCAAAAATATGTTTCGCAAACGCTACGCATTTGCTTCAGTATTTTTGGGTCCTTATCGGGATTCGAACCCGAACTGAGGGTTCCACAAACCCTAGTGCTAACCATTACACCATAAGGACCATAATGTGATGAGAATACTACTAATTGTTGACTAAAAAGTCTAGGACTTTTTTAAAATAGGTTCGTGCAATTCCCTCCCTGTTTGGGTGGGCCCGCCCAACTGAATGACCTGCCAGAATGAATCTGTCGGGCTGGCTTCAGTCATTCGGGCGGGGGCTTACCGCTTGCTATTTTTATTATAAAAAAACTATTCTCAAAAAACATATAAAAAGAATTAAAATCTTTTTAAATTAAAGGTAAATTTTTATAAAAATTATTAGAAACTTTTTAGTATAACTTTATAAATTATTCACTAGAACCACCCAAACAACTTAATGACAAACAACGCATAAATCAATAAATACATGATCCCTTCCTGAATATGAATTTTTCTAGAAATACCCGAAACAACAAAAATAGCTGTAGCTAAAATCAAAAATGGAAATCCAATCATCATTGTTGGGTTATCAATAGAAAGTCTGCCAAAAATTCCTGGCACACCAACGACCATTAGAACATTAAAAATATTTGATCCAAAAACATTACCAAGCGCCACTTCAGGTTGCCCTCGTAAAGCCGCTTTTGCAGAAACCAAAACTTCTGGTAATGATGTTCCAACAGCAACAGCGGTAATAGCAATGACACCTGTACCAATATTTAGAATTGTTGAAAGTGCAATAACAGACTCAATCAAATAATTGGCACCAATACCTATACCAATAATTCCAACAGCAAGTAAGACAAAAACTTTTAGGTTAAGTTTTGGACGTTCAATTGGTTCGATTTTGTCAGAACCTTCTTTATAAACAATGGTAAAAATAACATAGACTAAATAAGTAAGAATTAGAAATATAGAGTCAACCAAACTAATTTGTCCATCCCAAGCTAGAATAAGAAAAACTGTTGTGCCAAGTGTCAGCAAAGGTAAATCTAAGTCAATAAGATCTTTTGTCACCTTCAAATTTTTCCCAACTAAAGTTGCAACACCGAGAACAAGAAGTATATTGGCAATATTTGAACCAACAGCATTAGCTACTACCAGTTCAGATATTCCGTTCACAACAGCAGCAATAGATGAAACAAGTTCGGGCACAGAAGTACCGACGGCAACAATTGTTACTCCAACAATAAAAGGAGATAGTCCTGCCCACAATCCAATTTTCTCAGCACCATCTAGCAACCAGTCAGCACTTTTTACCAACAAAGCTAACGAAACTATAAAAACTACAATCCAAATTATCAGTGTCATATGAAAACTATTCTACCATTATTGCTTCAAAGTGATATATTTTTTATTCAATCTTAGAGAAACAAAACCAATAACAATCAACAATAGACCAGATAATACAAGAGTAAATGGCCAACCTAAACTATTCGCAAAATATTCACTGGTAATTTTTATAATATAAACCATAAGAAAAATAGAGCTGAACGTTAAGAATGACTTACTTCTCAAACGTACACTAAGCCAAATACCAATAAAAACTAAAATTGGAAAAGCTACTTCCCAAAACATGTTTTGCTCTGGAGAATAACCACCCAACACCAAAGTTGTAATAAAAAAGATTACCAAACCAAAACTATATAAAACACCAGTCAAAACCTTTAAATTATTTTTTAAAAATGAATACCCGAGAAGTATATATGATACGGCAACCAGCATCGCTCGATATTCTTCAAAATCTGAATCTCCGAACTGTGGCGAGTTACCAACAAGGAAGCTAGTAAAACTAAAAATGAACCATGTTCCAAAAATAATATTAAACAAAGCAAAGAGAATAGTTCTAGAAATAGCAAAAGAGATTAAATAGAGAACAAAAAGAATAGCACTTACTGTTGCAGAAACTCCAAAACTAGTAATATCAAAACCAGCGCTATCAAAAATAACAAATAGTCCGACCGGTAAAACAAGTCCAGCAATTAAATGAAAAGCATTACCAACAGCATGTAAGTTATTATGTCTATTCAAAATAACAGCCACTATATAAGCAACCAAGCCCGCACCGAAAGAAGACAATATCCTTGTTGTAGAACTCAATAAATCCCATGATTGCCATATCAGAACAACAATGCCTAGAAAAACTATTGCTCCTCCGATGTAATACAAAATGGTAGACAAAATAGAATTTTTGTTCCCTTTTCTACCGAAAATTCCTTTGCCGTAATAAAAAGATTCCAATACTTCATCTTCAGTTATCATTCCAAGAGAAGATAAGTCTTTTATTCGATTTAATACTTCTTCTTTATCCATATTTTTATCTAATCCAACCAATAAAACTAAATTGATAACGATAATCTGACATATCGACGTCTATATTGATTTCGGTACTGATGCCATGCCCACGAACAAACTGCTGGCGACAATCTTCGCCAGAATCAAAAACAAAGAATATAAAACCATCTACCCTATTTCCACAAGACACTGAGAAATCATCGGGAGATTTTCCAGATGGATTGATTTCTAGATCTTGTGCATCTTCTAAGCTAATTTCACGACTTATCCTCTCTGACACATCGTACAAAAATAATCTTGGTTCTTCATAGACAGGAGCTTCTGGATAAACCAATCTTGCATCGTAAATATCTTTATCAACTCGAAGATCTTTTTTCTCTATCCTTGAATCTTTGACAGCAAACTGACTCCCGCCGTAATAATAGTTATCTTCGATAGAATAAACAAAGTCATTTTGTGGTTCTGGTGCAGATAATCTGGGAATATAAATACTCAGTAAAACTACAATTATTAGCAAAACTGGTAGAGATAAACCGATTAACAGAGTTAGGTTTTCTTTCTTTAACATAATCTGATTATAACAGAAAATGTAATCAATGGTGCACAAGAGAGGACTTGGTCACAAGTTTCTAAATTCGTCCTCGATTTCTCTCGGACTCATTAAGAACTTTCGACCCCGGCTCGCCCATCCCAGTTGCTTCGCAACAGGGACCCTAGGGCTCCGCCTTTCAAGTCCTCTATGTTTACTAAAATAAAGTCGCCGACTCCTGCGGAGCCGACTCTTTTATTTTATGTGCACAAGAGAGGACTTGAACCTCCACGCCCATAAGGGCACACCCACCTCAAGGGTGCGCGTCTACCAATTCCGCCACTCATGCAAGTGAATTTATCCAAACCAACAATTTGTTTTAATCCAAAGACAAGACGCTTTGTTATTATCTAAATAATTATTTATTTTTACAAGCAAAATAGAAGTTATTATTCACTCTTTTCTTCTTGGTTTTCGTCTGGAGAAACTTCCTTTTCTGTTTCTTCTTGTTCTTTAGCAACCACTTCAACATTTTCTTCGATTGATTGTTCATCCTTATCAGAGACAACTTCGTCAGTTTCCGCCTCAACTAAGTCTGCACTACTTGCTGAGAAGAAAGTTTGCTTCAACCTCTTACTAATCTGTTTCAAAGCTTTTCTTCGAATATAATATAGTTTCGATCGTCTTACTTTTGATCGTTTAACAATCTCGATTTTATCGATAATTGGAGAATAAAGAGGAAAAATTTTCTCTACACCATAACCTCCTGTATTTCTTCTAACAGTAAAAGTAGCTCCTGGCTCTGTGCCATGCTTTCTAGCCAGAATCATTCCTTCAAAAACTTGAAGTCTTGTCTTGCCTTTTTCTTGAATCTTTTGGTAAACACGAACAGTGTCTCCTGGTCGCATATCTAAGTTTCTTCGTGAGTCTATATTTACTGGTGAGATAACTGTTTTCATAATTAATATTGTAGGCAGTAGGTTAACATATGGCTTTAATAAAGGCAATAGATAAAAAGAGGTTGGGGTCGCCTGATGGACCCCTCCAGAAAGGGAGCATGCTCTTTTCGTGTTATTTATTTTGATTACCCCCATCTGTTGATTTCGGCTTTTTCTTTTTCCGGCCAATTTGACCATGGTATTTCCCACCAGGTAAACTTTTGTCAGGATTGTGGTTACCACCCCTAACCTTTGGCGGTCTTTCGTGTCGTGATTTTTTCATAAAGTTTCCTTTCTTTCGACTCCACTATTTCTATAACACTCGTAAGAATTAAAGCAAGAGATAAAAAAAGAAGCGCCTCGTGTTTCGGAGTGGGCGCTCTTTCCTCCCTTAAAATTCACTTCTTGGTTTTGGGGCCTTTTTGCATGGCTTGGTTTTTTTCTTGTTTCGCAGCTCGTTTGGCAGCAGCCCTCTTCAGACGCTCCTGCCTTTTTTTGCATCCCGATCTTCCGTCCTTTGCCATCAGGAATATGCCTTCCTAGGTTAGGGTTAATTTCTGTTTCTATACTGCACTTTATACTTTTATAGTTTTATTGTAAAGCCGATGTTCTAGAACGTAGTATCTGGTACGCAGAATTTATGTTTCTTCATTTTTCTACATTCTACATACTAAATTCTACATTCTACATTCCACATTCCACATTCTACACACTCTATCAACTGCATCTTGAAAATCTTCTGGGTAAGGCGCGGTAATGTCTACACTTTCCCCTTGTCTATTTTGAAATACAATTTCTCTAGCATGTAGAGCTAACCTTTCAAATCCTAGAAGTTTGGCTCTCCCTGGTGCATAGAGTTCATCACAAATCAGTGGATGGTAAATAGCCTTCATATGAACTCTGATCTGGTGTGTTCTCCCCGTCATCGGTCGTGCCTCGACAAAAGAAACATGCTCATGATGAGATTTTTCATTAGTTGGATTTTCAAAAACCACAGCTCTATTTAAAACTTTTATTTCAGTCACCGCTTCCCTAATTTTTCCTCGAGCAAACTTTTTTACAGTCCACCTTCTAATGTCGCCCTTGCTTCTACCAATTGGCCAATCAATAGTTTTTTTATCAATTTTTAAATTCCCATAAACAAAAGCATTATAAACTTTGAGTATTTCCCTTTTCTTGAACTGCGCTTTTAAGTGAGTAAATCCTACTTGAGTTTTTGCAACCAACATCACTCCCGAAGTGTCTTTATCTAATCGATGAACAATTCCTGGTCGCTTGATTAACCGTCCGTCTTGCAATTTCAAAGGTTCTCCCACATCTTTTATTTTGGGATATTTTTCCAAAAGCTTATCAGTCAAAGTATTATTTAAACTTTTACCATCTGGATGAACAACAACACCAGCAGGTTTATTGATAGCAATTATATCTTCATCTTCGTATAAAATCTCTAGATCAAAGTCTATCATCTAATTATAATGCTCCCACTATACAAAATAGTAATGAAAGTGCAATAAGATAACTACCGAGTTTGTTCTCTGAATATTCTATTGGCTTCCTGACTAAAAGCGTTATAAATCATGTCTTGTTCACCTTCTGGCACTTTATATAGACTCATCAGATTTCGAATTTCATTCAAACTAGTATCTTCTGGTAATTGATGACCTGATAGTTCAGCATATTTCAGTAATCTCTCTAGAGCTTGATTGAATCCTTTTATTACAACTTTTTCTTTATACTTAACAATCAACTCTTTCAACTTATGTTGATCATCCAATAGACCTCCTTCTACAATTTGCTTGATCTGATTTCTATTCAAAACCTCTGGCAGTGTTTGTCCATGAAAATGTTTATCTCGAATGACATTTTGCAAAGTTGAATCGAGATCTTTGGTATTGATACCCAATTCACGATAAGCCACTCGGTACAATTCAAAAACTTTTTGTCTGATACCAGAATCTTTAGGAATATTATTCAAAATACCAATTGTCTCATTGCTCAAAGGATCATTATCTAATTTTGCTAGCGATAACTCTAATTGACCTAAATAATCAATAATTTTATCTATACCTCTATAATCAACAAAAGGTTCATTTCTTTTTTCTAAAAAGTAACTTTTCAAATCATCAAAAGTCAGAACATTCTTAGTTTCATTCTCAAAGTTTTTTGCTGACAATGTCTCTAAGCTGACTTCTCCAAGTTCAGAAAGAAAATCGTCACGTTTTTCTTCTATAGTTCTTTCCCCAAGTTCTTCTCCGATCAGATCGAGTGCTGGTAATTTACCACTTTTTGGTTTGGGAGGTGTTGGCTCTACAGGATCACCTTCAAGATCTAAATCTAAAGTAACATCATCCAAATCATGTTTTGGTCCTTCTAGTGCTCCTAAATCAATACTTGTTCCTGCTCCATCAAAATTTTCTGTATTTGCAACTCTAGGTTTTTTAGGTTCTTCATCGTCAAAATAGAGAACGACATCATCTAATTCTCCACCTGCTGATGACAAATCAATCGTTACGTCTGGATTTATATTCTCATCCCCACCATCAACATCTCCATACTTACCTACAACATCTTCGATCTTTTTTTGTAAACCTCTTTGACTAATTTTGTACCGACCAGCGACCGTTCCATCAGAAATAACTTTGTCCTCTTTCAAGCGATCAACAAAATTTTTTAAAAAAACTTCACTGATACCATATTCTTGAAGATGACCTTTTAATAATTCATCACTTAGTAAATAATACCCAAGAATTCCAGATTTTCCTTCAGCACCTTGCACCAGTTCAACGTATTGTTCATCAGAAAGCATATTGGCAGATTCATTTCCTTCTTTATCGTCTAAAGATATCTTAATATCATCAAAACCTGTTCCATCATCAACATCGAGGTCTAATAATACTTCTCCTTCGGTTGTAGCTGCTGTTCTATCTGACATAATTATGGATATAAATTATTATTTATCACTTGCTCTAAGTCTACGTGCTTCTGCCTCAAAAGCTGCTATCAGAGTTTCTTTTTCATCAGACGATAATGAAGATTTTTCAACAAGTGCTTTTAAATCAGCAAAAGTAGGTTTGTTGCTAGTTGGTTTTCCAATCAAACCTTCTTTGATATATTCACGAAATCTGATGACTGCATCTCGAAAAGAGAGCATTTCTGCTGGCCTAGACACTTCTTCTGCTTTTTTGCTTGAAGCATAATCTCTAAAAGCATCAACTAATTGCTTCCTTTCTCCTACTGATAAATCTGACTTTTCTATTGCTGGGATAATGTCACGCGCAATATCTTGTTGTGTTCTTTTAAGAGATATTCTACCTGCTTCTATATGTGCTATTAATTTTTCCCTTGCTTCCTCAAAAGATATGCTTGGTAAATCTTCAGGTTCTGGCAATGGTTCTGGTTCTGATGATAATGATGTTGTCTCTACAGAAGTTTCTTCAGGTTCTTTAGGTTCTTTAGGTTCTTCTGGTGTTGAGTCATTGGGCCTGTAAAATTTCTCTGGAAGTGGTGGGGGTGTTTCTTCTTTTTCTGATTTAGTTGATTGTCTATTTTTTTTTCTATCTAACATCTGAAATATTTTTGTTCTTATCTCAAGCGGTATTTCTAGATACTGTAACAAACGGGAAAGATCATCAGTATTCTTTATTTCTTCTCTTAAAATCTCTAAGGTCAAATCATCTTCATCTACCCCTTTATGTCTATTTAAAAGATCAACAATATCATCACCTATTTCAACTTCCTGATAAGGCCTCAAAGAATCTATCATTTCTCGTCTGTCTCTCAATTTGGTAGGATCTAATTCATGCGACACAGGTTCCTTTTTCCCCTCACTATCAACATTTCCAGTTATAACTTCTCTATTTTTTATGCCTTTCAAAATTCTACCTTTAACTGCATCCTGTCCTTTTAGACTGTTTAATTGATTAAGAAAAGTAGCCACATCATCCACATCTGAAAAAAGTGGTATTGCTACACGATTTCTATTAGCAAGTTGTGTCATAGAATTCCAAATGTATCTTGGTATTATAACGTGTACTTGGTCTTCTAGAGATACAGATGCCCCGGCAGATTCAAAAGTTCTTTGTGCATCTTTATGAGTGCTCGATAAAATATCAGGAGGATATTCCTCATGATCATCTTTATGTCTGTTATATATTTGCGACTTTGCGTATCTTTTCATTCGAGACGTATAAAAATCATAATCACTCATATTCCTTTCTGCAGGAGTTTCCTTATTTCGTCTACGACCACTATTAACCATGAGCAAGAGCCTTTTGAAACCTTCTGGATCATGTATAGAAAAAGAATTTTTTCCAACAATACCTAATTCTCTAGCTACAGGCATAATAACCTTACCAGACTGTTCTGAAGAAAAACCCATTTCTATTAAATCCCTACCTAAAATTTTTCCGCTAAAACCACTCCCTCTTATTTGATATGCAATTTGATCATGTTTTAATCTTCGATACATCCGATCAACAGCCGCCTTTTTTTCCTTCGCTTCTTTAGTTTTTTGTGATTCATCTCCTTCTGTTATTTGTCGTCCCGGTTTCCCATTGTCTGCACTGGCTAAACTACCGAAGTGTGGGTCATTTCTTATAGCTTCGGTTGTTGCATCAAAACGCGCTCTCTCTCCCGAAGAAAGAACTCCTTTTAAACCTCCTGGCGCTACGTTTTGTATCATTTGATACACTGGAGGAGGATAAATTTTACCCAACTTTACTGGCGCTGCTTCTGTTCCCTTTTCACGCAAAGGAGGTCCCAGTGGAGGCATTGATGTTCCTTCTTTTAGTCTCGATCCCTGACGACTATCAGCATCAAGTTCAAGAAGGTTAAGGGCTTCTGCTTTCTGCTCAGCAATCGAAGATCTATTTTGTGTTGATGTTTCCGTAGCATCACCTCCTGTTGCATCGTCTCCTTTGTCCTCTGATAACATAGAGTCATCTAGAGGTGGAGGTGTTTCTTCTCTAACAGGTGCTGTTGATAAATCTTCAACAGAAGGGCTATCACCCCCTTCCTCTACTTCTAAATCTAATTCCAAAGCATCTCTAACAGACAATCCTAAGTCTTCCAGAATAGCAGTAGTAACTCTGACATCTCCTTTTCTTTTAGCAAAATCTATAATAGCTTGTCTTTCTAAAAAAGCTTCCTTGTCTTTTGGACTTAAACCTAAACTATCTATACCTTCTTCTGTTAGCAACTCTTGTATAGCATCAAAATCTTTTTTGTTGATTCTCTTTTCTACTGGTTGTGTTGGTTCTTCTATTTGCATTACCCTCTCTGGATCTCCTTTTGGACTTTGTGACATAAAACAAGTTTAATTTAATATAAAAATATTATACTGCAATTTTCATAATATGTAACAGCAAAAAGTAAACATAATACTCCTTGTATTTGAATTAGTAATTTACTATTGATATTTTTCTCATATTACGATAATCTTTCCTTACTTATTTTGAAATAAGGGCGATTAGCTCAGTTGGCTAGAGCAACCCGTTTACACCGGGTAGGTCGGGGGTTCGAATCCCTCATCGCCCACCACTTCATCAAAACAACAAGGCACTTCTAAGTGCAGTAAGTAATGTTGTCTTGAGAAGTTATGCTATCCGCTCCCGTAGTTCAATGGATAGAACAGGGGACTTCTAAGCCTCTGATGTAGGTTCGATTCCTGCCGGGAGCACAAAAAAACAATGAGTCGGACACGAAGTGTATGGAAATTTGTTTTTAGTGCTATCCGCAGGAATCGAAAGGCGGAAACAAAAAGTCTGGAGGAACGAAGACTTTTTGTTGAGCCGGGGTCGCGAGCACTTAGTATAATTCGAGCTGAGAGCGAAGAATTATACTTAGTGACTTGTGACCGATTCCTGCCGGGAGCACCAATTAATTTGTAGTTTCCTCTACATTCCCTATGGGTTCACTTGGTGTTACAACACTTTGAACTTTAACTTTCAAGGTTTTTTGTTCAATTAACGGACCGGTAACCTCTCTTATCTCCCCCGCACTTAATGTTCGACTAGAGACAACACCTTGAACACTTTTGTTTATTTCTTCATTCAGACTTAAGTATGTTTTTGTAGCGAAAATCATAAGACCAATACCAACAATAGCCACAATAAATAATATCATTAACCAATCAAAAGAAATTGAGATTCCACTAATGGCCAAAGTAGTTTTTCTTGTTTCGTGATATCGTCTACTATAGTCTTTGTATTTTTCAAAAATTTTCATATTAATTTGTTAAGACTGAAATATTAAAAATGGCTCCCCACAACACGGATCCAGATTCACCATCAACAGAAGAAGAAAGACGTAAGCCATCAATTGTAATCTTTTTATCTATCTTTTCCAAAATTGCCAAGAAAGACATTATCGCATTCCAACTACCACGAGTCTGTACTGTTAAAATTAATTCGCCTCCTCCTCTAACTTCCTGACTTTTGATCTCTCCGTTTTCTTCTGTTCTCTTTGTACGATTTCTATCTTCCAATCGAACATTTTGTATTTCAGCAGTCAGTCCTGTTGTCACAGCAAACTCCTCTATTTTTCCAATAAAATTCACAACAGCATCTGGTTCAATAAAAAAATTATTGAGCTCTTCAACTTCAAACTGGATTATTTGCAAAGACTGTTTTATCTCAACGATATTCTCAGACTTCAATTCTTTTACTTTTGTTAATGTGTCCAAAAGATGAGTTTTTTGTTTAAAGATAAAAGTAATAAAAAAGATGCTAGCAGTAGTAATTAATGCAAAAAGTATTGTAGATATAATCAATATTATTTTGTCTTGCTTATTGTTCATCCTCTTTTGCTAATTTTATTTTTATCAAAAATGGAATATCAGAGCTTCTAGTAAAACTTGATACTGGTAAATCAACAGCTTCAAAATATGCTGATTCTTCTAATAAATTTCCAAACTCTACTAAACTTTCGCGGTTATTGGCTACACCTTGCAATTCTACAATATCTCCCTTGTTGTCTTTTTTAAAATCGATGACATTAATCCTGACGGATCTGATTTGCCGACTAGTAACTTCTCTTACCAACTCAGAGACAACAATACTTTCAGCTTTTAGCGAATTCAACTGAAAACGAATCAGACCAACATCATCTCTTAACTGATTACGATCTTGAGACAAACCGAATACCGTTAGTGAATCTAATTCTTTTTGAGCTGCATCATTCTGCCCTTTGATTAGAAAAAGCGTTGGAATAAAAGCAATATCTAAGACAATTATAGTAATGATCAAAAACACAAAAAGAAGAGTGAGAAAACGAATATTGTATTCTCTCTTTAATTTATTTTTCTCTTTTTCAGTAAAAAAATACAACATATTACGAATCTTTATTTATCAAAGCTAGTCCAATGGCAATACCGTAACGTAATGAGTCTACTTTACTTATTTCTGGAATATATTTATCAAGAGAAAAACAATTTCTCCAAACATCTGCCACTTGAACTGATAATCTCAAGTGTCTTTCTAGAAAATTAACTAGGTCGATTGAATTACCAACTTCTCCTGTAACAATAGCCAATTCGATCTTTTCATTCTGACTTGGGTCATGTTCATTGGTAAACCAGTATATAAGGAGCTTATTTATTTGCTCTTTCAAAATTTGTGCTTCGTTTGAAGTGAGATCGGCAACAACTTGCCCCCCACCAACAGGCACAGAGGAAGCATATTGAACAATATTTTTCTCGACAATAGATAAGTTTATCTTTGTTGCTCCTAAATGTATTAGTAGGTATGAATCATGATCATTTCGGTCTATGACAGAACGAGCTAAGGCATGACTTTCAGATTCAAAAGTAATTGGAAATAAATTCAAACTATGCAAAAGTTCGGTGTAAGTTTCTATAACCCCTTTTGGTAAAGCAGCAACTGTTACCTCAAAGTCATCGCTTACTCCTCGAGTATTTTGGTTCATAACATAATAGTGAAAAATAACATCTTCTGGAGACAATGGGACATTATCTTCTAGCTTGAACTTAATAGCATGACGAATATTAATAGCTGCTTCTTTTGGTAAAGTAATCTTGAAAATATATGTTTTTAGCTCTGGGATAGAAACATTAACAAATCTCATCTTATACTTATCTCTTAACTTAACTAGAGCTTCTTGTAACTCATCACAACTAGAAAGATCTTTCTCGCTTTCTAAAAGACTACAAGATTCTGTTAAAATAATTTCATCATAAACAACAGGCGTATAACCGTTTTTGGTGTGAGTCATCTGCATCATCCTCACCGCTTTCGGAGAAATTTCAAGAGCAAAAGGATCCAAAGTTAAGTATTTTGGTACAGGAAAAAATTTTTGCAAAAGAGATGTCTTTCTCTCCGAAATAATCATGTATTTATTATATCAAGAGAAGTCTTTAAATAAATTGAATTATTATATAAAAGATAATAACTAAACCTATTGCAAAAGTTAGCCAATTAAAATATTTGAAAACAAAATTACTAATTTGCGGACCAAACATTTTCATAATCAATCCAACAAACAAAAACCTAAGTGTTCTTCCAATAACAGATGCAATTATAAATATGAAAATATTTACTTTTAACAAACCAGCAGTAATAGTAAAGATCTTGTAAGGAATAGGAGTAAAAGCAGCTGTGAACAATGCCCAGAATGCATTCTCGTTAAATAATTTGGTGACTTGAATCAATTCATTCTGCAAATGATAAGTTTCAACTATCCAATTACCAAATGTTTCAAAAAATAGTAGTCCCAAAAAATACCCAAAAAGTCCTCCTAAAATTGAAGTGACTGCTACCAACAAACTATTTGTTAACCACCTTCTCTGATCCCTCAATAATGATGCCATCAAGAAAGGGTCCGGTGGAATTGGAAAGAAAGAGCTTTCCAAAAAAGAAATAATGGAAAGCCACCAACGAACATTTGGACTTTCTATTTTTGCCAAAAAATAATTTTTAAATTTTTCTCTACTCTTAAAAATCATTCTTAAATTGTATCAGATTTAGCTCACACGACTTCCTGGTGAAATGTGTTCACCGGCTTCCAAAAGTGAAAAACCGTTTCCTTCTTTATCAGATACAGCCATGATCATCCCATTACTTTCAAAACCTTTTATGATTCTTGGTTCAAGATTGGTAGCAAAAGGAACATGTTTCCCGACCAAAGATTGAGGATTCTCAAAATATAGTCTGATACCTGAAACAATCTGTCTTGGCTCCTCTTCTCCCAGATCAACTGTCAGTTTTAGTAATTTGTCTGCGTCTGGAACAATTTCCACTTCCAAAATTTTACCAATGGTAATCTCTGTTTTTTTAAAGTCATCTATTGAAATTTTCATGTTAGCAATCAGGATTCAGACATCAGACTTCAGATAATAAGCCTGCTTGCCTTTTTTATTTAATAAAATTTAATCTTATCTTTATATATTTTTCATAGACTTTATGCAAGATTAAAATAATGGAATATCAGCGAAATACATCATTTGAAAATCTAACAGTGTGGAAAAATCAATACCGTCAAATATAACAGAAGGATTATTGAGAAGTTCAAGAAAAGACTTTTTGAGGTTTTTGTTTATCGCTTATGGTTCTGGAGCAGAATTACAAACACAATTACAGATAGCAAGAAATTTAAAATTTATTAGCGATAAAGATTTTATTAAAAAATATATAAAGACTCTATTGAAATTATGAAGATGTTAAATACTTTTATTGTAAAAATTAAATACTCAATAAAATCCTGATGTCTGATGTCTAATAACTATCTAAATAACTTTGCAAAATAATTGTTGCCGCTTTTGCATCTACATCTTTCACCTTATGGTAACCTCTCTTCTTACCCATCTCGGATATTTGAAAATGTTCTCGTTCAACTTGCATAGAAGTCATGAATTCTGGTTGAAAAACAATATCGCAACTAATTTCTTTTTTTAAATCTTCTGAAAATTGTCTCGCTTCTGCCATTATCTTGTTCTCTTTCATTTGAAAGTCTTTTGATTCACCAATGACAATCTTTTCAATATTATTATCTTCAACAATTTTTTTTATATTTAAAACTAGTTTGTCGTCATTTGACAACACTTCTAAAGGAAAAGCCAAAGAACCTCCATCATCTGATATGGCTAAACCAACTCTCTTTGAACCAAAATCTATTCCTAGGTGTTTCATACAGAAATCATATCAAAAATAGATCGATAATCATCAAGTTCTCTTTGAGATTTTATATTCGACCATGATTCTTTCCATACTTTTTGGTTCTCCTTGAGTTGCAATTTGGACATTTTTTGTTGTTTTTTTAAATTCATATTTAAAAAATACTCAAATTACAGCTCAACTACAACCTATATTGGTTAAAACAGCACCCTGTTTCTGCATCTTATCTCTGTTTTTTTCTACCCAGAAAATCGTCCCAACTGAATGTAATATTTCGACGGCTGAAGAAATCCTTAGGATTTGATGGCAACATAGGGTCCTTGTGTCGATACTTACAATAACTATCCCAACCTGTAATTTCTGGTATTCTTCTTACAGCATTACATGCTTCTTCGTAAGTTTTGTATTTAACACTTCCTTTTCCAAGAAAATCCTTCCAAAAATCATAATCTTTCTGCAAATGGTCATGTCCGAAACCATAAATTTCTTTTGGATTAGATGGTAGTCTTGGATCAAGACTTCTGTAAGCTTGATATGTCAGTGAATTTGTAATTTCTGGTATTCTTCTTACAGCTTTTTTTGCATCCACATATGTTTCATATGGATTTATTTTCTCAGGCTCTTTTAGTTTCATCATCTTGGCACTAAGACTACTAACATCCTCGATATCAAAAATAATTTCAATCCCTTCAATATTTACATTGAAATCTTTTCTTTCTCCGAAAGATTCACCACCAGCAACAGACTCTTCTCTGTTTGAATTATTCGGGTTATATATCACCGCACCCTTAATCACTTGAGCAAAAGTTATAGGCATTTTCTTTGGATCTTCTGTTTCATCAATAAAATCAATAACAGTCGCGAATTTATTTGGATCATCTTTATTTAATCTCAAAATTCTTCCTGCCCGCTGTTCTGCAACAATAAGAGATCTAGTGGGTCTTAGATTTATGCAAACAGATGTATTGGGTGCATTAAATCCTTCAATTAAAAGATCAGCATTACAGAGAATTTTTATTTCTCCATTTCTAAATCTTCTTATTTTTTCATCCTGAACTCTTTTTGAATCCTTTCCACTTATGGTTTCTGCAACAACACCTTTCTCATTAAACATTCTAGTCACTGCTTCTGCATGTTTTATACCAGAACAAAAAACAACACCGCTTTCTTCACCATGATAAGCTTTATAAATTTCAACTGCTGCTTTATTTCGTGAAAATATATTTATAGCCTCTTCTAACTCTGATTCAACATATTCACCACCCTGTGTAAGAGAAACTTTATCTAGGTTGGTACTTGTTCTAACAAATCTAGCCCGAGAAGAGCAAAGAGCTCCAAAATTCTCAACCGCTTCTCGCAATGTAATACTGTGAATTTCTTCGCTGGTATGCTCTAATTTTCCTGGAGTAGCAGTAAATCCAATATTGATTGAGTCTGTAAATTTTTTTAGTGCATCCAATGTTTCTTTTCCTTGAGATTTATGAGCTTCATCTGTAATAACACAATCAAAGTTGCTTGGGTCTATTTCTCCTTTTTTAATCTGATTAACAAGAGACTGGTATGTAATAATAGTAACTTGACCACTTAAGTCTTTTTCATTGCTATAAAATACACCAGTTGTTAAATCAGGAGCAAATTCTGCAAATTCCTCCTGTGTTTGAGTAACTAATGTTTTTTTAGGAACAACAACCAAAGTTCGTAAGTTTAAAGTTTGAACAAATTTAGAAAATATCACTGTTTTTCCAGTTCCTGTTGGCATTTTTATATATCCACCATTTCCACCTTTTTCAAGATAATCTCTTAGATCTTCAAAAACTGGAATTTGATGATGTCTCAAACCGTCATGTTCCCCTTCTTGATGACTCAACACATATTCATCTAACGCATTTAGAGCTTTAATCCATTTTTTCATACCTGGGAGAGAATCTGATTCCTTTCCTCTTCTTTGATTACGAAGAATATCTACATACATAGAATACCTGCGAGGAAATTTTTCTTTTATTTCCCCTAGTTCCATAGTGTCAATACTTTCTCCCAAAGAAGGTGGTCTTATAGACTCTCCAATGACATCATCCACAGAGTCTGTCTGCACTTCTAATTCTTCCCCTGTTTTTTTTCGAAAACTTTCAAACATTATAGAATCATAATTCTAAATCTTAACAAAACCCTAAAGGTCTAGTTTCATGCCACGATTTTTACTTAATATACCCATATTACCAATTAAGAGTTTTTTAGTCACTACAGGACACACGGATCACACAAATACTAAATTCTTACTGCGGGGCATTTTTTACACAAAAATTTGAGATTATAAAATACAAAGTGTTCGCGACCCCGACTCGGCCATCCCACGTAGAAGGCTACGCCTTCTACGTGGGACCCTGGGCCTCCGTCTTTCGAATCCCCTCCTCCTGTAAAATAAAAGTCGGACAACGCTTCGCGTTGCCCTCCTTTATTTTATGCGGAGGGAGTGAGATTCGAACTCACGGTCCCCTTTCGGAGACTCCGGTTTTCAAGACCGGTGCATTCAACCACTCTGCCATCCCTCCAGATCAAAGTGTTCTACAAGATTAAACTGAAATGAGGATATTTTCAAGTCTTTACCATAGCTAGCTACCTCATCTTAGGTTAAAATATTCTCATGAATATTTTAATGATGACCTACAGTCTTATAATCCTTGCGGCATTATGGGGGCTTTCTATTACTTACAGAATTAGCAAAGAGAAAAAAAGTGGTCAACCGATGGTTTGTCCGCTCGGCGCAGATTGTAAAAAAGTGGTTACAAGTGAATTTTCCAGCTTCTTGGGTATAGGGCTTGAGGCATATGGAGCTATATATTATGTTGTGACAATAGTTGGCTACACTTTTCTGCTTCTTTTTTTACCAAATATACCTCCTGACACTGTAGTCTTTCTTCTAACAGGATTCACTATTGTAGCTTTTCTTTTTTCTGTTTATCTAACCATTGTTCAAGCTTTTTACCTTAGATCTTGGTGTACTTGGTGCCTATGTTCCGCTTGCGCCTCTACTGTCATTTTCCTTTTAACAATTTTTGCACTCATTGTCTCTGCTGTAGAAATCATGCCTCTGTTAGTTTGGTTACAAAAACCAATTTTGATATTACATCTTCTAGGTTTTGCTCTTGGTGTCGGTGGTGCAACTATCTCAGATATCCTTTTCCTAAAATTCCTAAAAGATTTTCAGATTTCTGAAGAGGAAGACAAGATATTACGCACAATGTCGCAGATTGTGTGGGTAGGTCTTTTGATTGTGATTATTAGTGGTGTTGGCTTATTCATTCCAAACTCTGCTGAATTACTTGGGTCTTCCAAATTTCTTGTGAAGATGACTGCTGTTCTGATAATAATAATCAACGGCTCATTCCTAAACCTAATACTCTCTCCTCGAATACTAAGATTAGATTTAAATACTGGTATAGAAGTAAAAAAAGCACACATGATGAGAAAAATAGCATTCGCGCTTGGTGGTATATCATTTGTTTCTTGGTACATAGCTTTTATACTAGGTGTCTTAAAACATGTAGACTTAACTTACTTTGAATTAATAAGTTTCTACGGACTATGTTTAATATTTGCAATTGTGGCTAGTCAAATTGGTGAGAGATTATACTGCACTCGTTCGACAAAAAAGTCTTAGTGTGTGAAAATATTGTTATATGCCAAGTAAAAAAATAACTTGGAGAGCTATGGAGCATGGTCATAAGGAGAAATCTTCTGATTGGTTTTGGATTGTCGGCATTGTAGCTATTGCGGGAACTGTTCTAGCAGTCTACTTTGGTAATCTTCTATTTGGAATTTTGATATTGTTGGCTGGTTTCACTGCCATTCTCCAAGGTCACACTCGTCCAGCAATTTTAACTATCGAAATCACTCGAAAAGGCATTCGCGTTAATGACACAATTTATCCTTACTCCAACTTGCAATCTTTCTGGGTAATAGACGAAGAAATAAATGACAGAATATTATTACGATCTAGCAAAGCTCTAATGCCGATAATTGTCCTACCTTTTGATAGTACCCAAACCGATCCTGATGAAATTCGAGATTATCTTTTAGATTACTTAGATGAAGAAGAGCTAGATGAGCCTTTCTTTCAAAAAATAATGGAGATCTTTGGTTTTTAATGTGCCCTTGCCAGGAATCGAACCTGGAGCTAGAGTTCCGCAAACTCTTGTTTTATCCATTAAACTACAAGGACATATTGATAACTTAGGTTACATTAGTTTTTATATTAAATAAAGAAGGTTCTCTTAGTCTAAATAAAAAAGAATCTCGTCTCCAAAGAGCGAGTTCTGGTTATAGAATAGGAACAGGGTGCTAATCTGCGACCATCTCGCAGCAGTCTGCTGGGATTAAGATGGTGGCGATAATTATCATGAACCCAAAAGTCTTGACCAAAATCTCGACAGCTTTGTCGCGAATTTCCTCTCCGTGCAGTTCTTCGATGGCAATCATAATAGCTTCAACATCAACGGAGTGCGTCACTGGATCATTCTGGCCCAGCATATCATTCAGAAGCTTCTGACCGCCTGTCTCGTCTATGCCTGCACGGTTAACCATGGTCACAAGACTGATTTTGCAACCCATCATCAATTCAGCGACTTCTCTTGGCACAACATGTTCAGGAACAATCTTTTTAATCAAAATATTCATTTTTCTTTTCTCCTTTCTTGTTGGATTCTACTGGGACATTACCACTATCATATTAAAAAGTAAATCATTGTATTTTTCTATTTATCTTATATATTTACCAACATAAAAATATGAAGCAATATTTGAACAATTTAAAAACTTTTGTATCCTTCAAAACAATTTCAACAGACAAAAGATATAAAGATGAAATGAAAAAAGCAGTCAGCTGGCTATCTTCTGTGTTTCTACAAAATGGATTCAGAGTCAGCACTTTCAAACACAAAAACTCAAATCCAATAATCTGCGCCAAATTTTCTCATAACAAAAAGACAGAAACTGTTTTGATATATGGTCATTATGACGTTCAACCTGCGCACAAAAAAGATTGGTCTCTTGATCCTTTTGAAATAAAAATTACAAAAACAAAAATACTCGGTCGTGGCGTAGTAGACAACAAAGGACAAATCCTAATTCACATCACTACAATTTTTAAATTAATTAAAGAAAAAAAATTGAAATACAATATTATCTTTTTAATAGAAGGTGATGAAGAATCTGGTAGCGAGCATCTAGAAGATATTTTAAAAAAGAATAAAAAACTTCTACATTGTGACCACATAATCTTTTCAGATGGTGAAATGACCAATGGTTTCCCTACTATAGACACTTCTTTTAGGGGTGGTTTTAATATGTCTGTCACATTGACCTCAGCACAAAATGATTTACATTCTGGAATATTTGGTGGAGCTGTGCCCAATGCCGCTAATGAAATGACAAAACTTTTAGCAAAAATTTATGACAAAAATAATACAGTAACGATTCCTGGCTTTTATAAGAATGTCGACAAAATTAGTAAATCTCAAATTTCTACTCACAAAAAATTATCCGACGAAAAAACCTTGTGCGAATTGGCTTGTGTCAAAAAAACTTTGTGCGAATCTGGGCTAGATTTCTATACTCAAACAGGAATGCGTCCAACTATTCAGATTACGGGTCTTTCATCAGGATATTGCAAAGATGGTTACGCAAACATAGTTCCCTCTTCAGCTTGTGCCAAACTGAATATCAGAATTGTTCCATCCCAAAATGCTAACGAGATGGCAAAAGCTGTCCAAACGTTTTTTGAAAAAAATATTCCAAAGTATTTAAAATCCGAAATCAAAATAGATAGCAAGTGGCCACCAATCAAACTAAAGCACGATCAAGAAATTTTTGAAGAAATACAAAAAATATTAGAAAAAATATATAAAAAACCTGTTATCACAAAATATTGTGGTGGTAGTCTTCCTATCATTGGATCGTTCAAAAATATTCTTGGGCATAATCCTATCTCTGTTTCATTAGCAAATGAGGATTGTAATATGCACGGAGTCAATGAAAACTTTCAGATTAAATATATAAAGAAAGGATTGGAAGTTAGTGAAAAGATTTTTGGAAAGTAATACATTTGACATACAAGATCTATGTAGGTAATATCCGAAATGGAGTCGTCAAGTACAAAAGCACGAAAGGGAGCATTGAATGTTGTGAGCATGCCTGGACCAACAGGTCTTCAGGAAGTGATCGGCAGAATTGCCCTTAAAGATAGCCAGTGCGACTCCAGGCGATTCGCGCTAGGTCCAATCCCTTCGTGAATCAGCCGCAAAAAACCTCGCTGAGCGGGGATCTTTTATTTTAAAAACCCACCAATTGGTGGGTTTTTTGTTTATTTGCTACTTGCTCTCTTTATGCTTGCGGATAATCTTGATTTTTTTCTTGAAGCAGTGTTCTTTGTCATTGTGTTCATCTTTGCTGCTTTATCTAAAGCCTTGTAAGCTGCGCTTAGTTGTTTTTCGGCTTCTGCTGTCTTACCTTCTTTGATTAATTTTTCAATATCTTTTGTAACACTCTTAACGGCTCTTGTTCGGCGAATGTTAAAAACACGCTTTCGTCCGCTGTTTCGAAGTGCTTTTTTTGCTGATTTAGTTATTGGCATAGTTCGAACACTTTATCAGAACTATCTATTTTTTGCAATAAGTCAGAGGTCAGAGAAGATTATACAGCTTTTAGCTGATGTCTGATGTCTAAATAAAAAAGAACAGCCGTCCCCCGCAGGGAACGACTTATCGAAAGGAGAAAAGGCGAGATTACACTCCTTTCGCCTCCCCCTCCATCCACATTCCGGCCACAAAGAACTCGTCGCTGTCGAGATAAGCTCTTGCGAGCTTGAGAAGAGTTTCCACGTAAGGAAGATTCGCCTCAACTTCAAACCAGTGTCGAATATTCTCATCTCGAGAAGGTTCGGTCAGACGCATCCCCTTTTTATTGGGACCTATTTCCCATTCTTTGGTCGGCTCTGTGAATATTCGCCTGAACTCCCGACAGAACCCGGTAACATCGTCATCTGCCAAGTACGGAAGAAGCGGCTCGAATGGGACCCTAACGTCTTTGGGAAAGTGTATCCACAAAAAACGGTAAGTCACATGCCACATCAACCGACCATTCTTGGTAAATGCGTTCGGGAGAAAGAAACCCTCCGTTGGCCGATTTGACTCTTGAACAATCTCCCAGCAGGCACAGAAGAAGTACAAGGGGAAGTAACAAGCTTGAAGCTCAAGTGGTTTTTGGTTTTTCATTTGTTAATCCTCAGTTGATTGTTGGTGTTGTTGATTATTGTTGTTGTGAAAAGGAAACTAGTTCCACCGCCCAGCATACCCTACTCAGAAAATCTATCAAGATTACCTAGCTCCAATTTTTAATGTAGAATATGCTCAATGATTGCAAAAATCACAGGCAAGGTTGATGAGGTGGATTTAGGCTCTATTATTGTTGATGTTTCTGGTATTGGATATAAAGTTTTTGTTACTAATTCCCTACTTTCTAGTTTAAAAGTTGATAATCCTATCTCTCTTTTCACCTACTTTGCAGTTCGAGAAAACTCTCAAGATCTGTATGGTTTTCAAAATAAAGAAGAGAAAAATTTTTTTGAATTACTGCTGTCTATATCTGGTATCGGACCAAAGTCAGCATTAGGAATCCTCAATACTGCTCCCATTGAAACTATCAAAGAAGGTGTGGCTTCAGGTGATGCTAGCCACTTAACAAAAGTCTCTGGAATTGGTAGAAAGAGTGCTGAAAAAATTATTGTTGAATTGAAAGATAAACTTGGCACAATTGAGGGACAAGAGGGTGGTAATCTTTCTGGAAGTGGAATGGCTATAGAAGCTCTGACTTCTCTGGGATACTCAGAAAGAGATGCCAGATCTGTCATTCAAAAGATAGACAAAAATCTATCGACAGAAGAAATGATCAAAGAAGCATTGAGGCAACTAGGAGCATAATTATGTTAGAAAAAGACAATAATTCAATTTGGAACAAACTATTTGAAAAGAAAGTTGTTATTAATAAATCAAGTGTGTTTATAAATAATTTCCTAAAGGATAAGAAACCAGGTAAATTACTAGATTTAGGTTGTGGTGCTGGAAGAAATATTAGAACTGCCATTGAAAATAATATGAAAGTATCAGCAATAGATTCATCTGATATTGCTTTGAAGATTCTACAAAAACAACTAGAGAATGATAATGTAAATATCATAAATGCAGATATAAAAAGACTTCCTTTTGAGACTAAATCTTTTGATTATATTATTGCCACACGAACATTACATCATGGAGTGTTAGAAGATATTACTCAATACTTTAAAGAGTTAGAGCGAGTATTAAAATGTGATGGAGAAATAGCTATTAACTTATTATCAGATTCTGATATAAGAATAAATACGGGGGAAGAAATTGAAAAAAATACTAGAATAAATATCCAGAATACTTTTGATCCACAGATCCCACACCATTTTTTCTCAAAAACAGAAATATTAGAATATTTAGCAAACTTTAATATATTAGACATATATGAAAGAGATTCCCTTCTATCATCAGAAGAAAAATATGGAAGTATAATTTATTGGTATATTATTGCTAAAAAACAATGTTAGAAAATTTTTTAAGAATAATTAAAAAAATACTTCCGAATAAGCTTTTTAGATTTACCCAGCCTGTTTATCATTTTCTCTTGGCGTATATTGGTGCAGTTATATATGGATTTCCTGCAAAGAAAATAAAAATTGTAGCCGTCACTGGAACAAAAGGTAAAACAACTACCACAGAATTATTAAACGCGGTTTTAGAAAGTGCTGGATACAAAACCGCTTTACAAAACGGCATTAGGTTCAAAATAGGTGAAAAAGAAAATTCAAATGAGTACAAAATGTCTATGCCAGGACGAATGTTCATGCAAAGGTTTTTAAAAAAAGCCGTCAATCAAAAGTGTGATTGGGCAATTTTGGAGATGACGTCTGAAGGTGCGCGGTTTTACAGACATTTATATATAGACTTAGATGCACTTATTTTTACCAACTTAGCTCCTGAACATATCGAGTCTCATGGTTCATACGAAGCTTACAGAGAAGCTAAGCTTTCTATTGCAGACAACTTGAAAAATAAAAAAGGTTCAATTGTGATTGTAAATGGACATGATCCAGAATCAAAACATTTCCTAAAAAAAGAAGCCTCCCAAAAAATTTCCTATCAAAAAGAAGATTTCTATCCTTACAATACGACTGATAAGGGTGTTTCCTTAACAATAGATAAAACAACTATTTTTTCAAAACTTCGTGGCGAATTTAACTTATTAAATATCATTGCAGTCATTACTTTTGCAAAAGCAATTGGTCTAAACTCGGAAAAAATAAAAACGGGTATCGAATCTTTGGAGACTATCTTGGGAAGAGTCCAAAAAGTAGAAAACGATAAAAATATAGAAGTTTACGTAGACTATGCTCACACTCCTGAATCTCTAGAGGCTTTATATAAAGAATTTAGCAGAGAAAAAAAACTTATTTGTGTTTTAGGGAATGCTGGAGGTGGCAGAGATACCTGGAAAAGATCAGCAATGGCAAAAATTGCAGATCAATATTGTCATAAAATAATCCTAACTGACGAAGATCCATATGATGAGGAACCACGATTTATTGTAGATCAAATGGCAAAAGCTATAGATAAGACCCCTTTTGAAATTATTATGGACAGAAGAGAAGCAATTGCTAAAGCTTTGAGATTAGCAAACAAAGATCATATTGTTCTAATAACAGGAAAAGGTGGAGACAGATTTCTGATGGGTCCAAACGGACAAAAGACTCCTTGGATTGATGCTGAGGTAGTTGTAGAAGAATTGAAAAAGCTTGATTAATAATCTTTTTTTGAGTATAAACTTATTTGGTGAAAAAAGTACAAAACATCGTGTTGGGAGGAATAGCAATTGTTCTATTCCTCATTGCTTGGCCACTTGGCCTACTCTCCGTTTTTATCATTGCCTTGCTGTTTATATTCAAGGCAATATGCGACGGGAAGATCAAAATCTGAGCTTCAAAACCAAATTAACAGAGCCCCACAAGGGCCTCTTTTTTTATAGTTGTAATAAAAGAGTTCTAGGTGTAAATTTAAATTAGAATTAGAAATTTGAAAACCTTAAAATATGACCGAATTGATTTCTTCAGTAGTACTTGCAGTAATAATTTCACTTCTCATTGCCTCTACAAAAAAAGGTTTTGATATTTACTACTGCTTGCATCGAATAACTTACAAACTATTTCTGAAACTAAAAACCCTCCACAAACCATGAACAAGACTCTATTAACTCTTACTTCTGCCCCAGACAACCAGAAAGGAGGTGGTCAATGATTGGTCCGTATGAAATAGCATTCCTGCTTTTCATGCTAGTAATGGCCTGGTTAGGCAAATTACTAGCTGATTCAACAGAACCACCGCCCTAGACTGCAATACAAGTCAGGGCGGTTTACCATTTTATTTTTCCAAAAAAGTTTGGAGGCCCAGATAAGTAACTCTGGCTATATTTTTCAAAAATTCTTCGCTTTGAAATTTCTCCTCATAAATAAATCCATATTCAATAAGAATAGATGCGGAGTTTAAAGTATTAAATGCACCCAAAGCAATCAGAGAATCATTTTTTATAATAATATCTTTTTCCTCTGGATTATCACTTGGCACTAAAATTTTTAAAAGTTGCTTTTCCATACTTGCAGCCAACTCATAGCTAACTTTTTTATTTATCAATTCATCTCCAGGTGTATATATAGAAAAACCAGATAAATTTCCTATGTCATCTTTGGTTCTTCCATTAACATCATTAAAGTGAATATGGATGACGATATCAATATCACCATCATTAGCCCAAGCGTTAATGGCATAGAGAGTTTGAATGATTTCCTCTGGAGTATCAGTATGTAATGAATCATCGAGTATTGCGTCAATGTCTTCTCCTCGAAACCATTTGGCTAATCTCTGATAACTTGTTTTGAAATTTTCTATATGATCTTTTTCTCCCAAATAAACAGAAATCTTTTCATCAAAAACTCCTGCTTCTTTTTGAAAAACATAAGTTTCAAAATGAGGATTATTTTTCAAGATATCATAAATATAATTAGCAACTTTGATATTTAAGTCCACTTCCCTAGTATTTTCAAACAAGGCTCCAGGGTATTCATCATTGTGACCAGCGACAAGAAGTATTTTTATTGGCTGATCATTGTGGTATTTATAAACCAACTCATCGTGACTAACTTTTTCCTGAAAAAAATAATGGCTAAGTTCACTTTTGGTGAAAGGTATTAGCGGCTCTGTCCTGTCTCTTAAATAAGAAAAAAAGGCTGAAATTCCAAATCCAAGCGTTAAAGCCACGAATACAATAGTTACTGGTTCCAAAAATTTTCTCATGGCGACACTCTACTTCAAACTGTCTAGTTGTTCAACCTTGACTCATCCAGTAGACTATCTCTACTTATGCCGGAACTGCCAGAGGTTACAACTACCGCTAATATTTTAAATAAGCTAATTAAAGGTAAGAAAATAAAAGCTGTTTGGACTAATTACAGAAGTCTTTTCTATTCTAGAAAAGAAAATATAAAAGATCCAAAATACTTTAGAAAATTTCAAAAAGAGGTGGTCAATCACAAAGTTATTGCTGTTTGGCGTCGAGCAAAAAATGTTCTGATAGATATTTCTGGCGATAAGACTATTTTGATTCATATGAAAATGACAGGTCATCTCTTATATGGAAAATATATTTTTAATAAAAAATCAAAAGAATGGGAACCAAGAAGTAAGAATGGTCCATTAGCTGATCCTTTCAACAAATTTATTAGATTAGTTTTTGAATTTACTGATGGGACACATTTGGCTTTTTCTGACATGAGAAAATTCGCAACAGTTTTTCTGATACCAGACAAGATGACATTAAGTGAGAAATTTAGAAAAATTGGCCCGGAACCATTGGAAAAAAGTTTTGATTGGAAAAAATTAAAAGAACAGATTGGTAAAAAACCAAATGGCAAAATAAAGACTGTTTTAATGAATCAAGAAATTGTAGCTGGTATAGGTAATATATATTCTGATGAAATATTGTGGATGAGTAAAATAAGACCAGACAGATTGGTTAAAAAAATAAAAGATGCTGAGATAAAAGAGATATTAAAAAATGCAAAAGTGATTTTGAATAAAGGTATAGATTTTGGTGGTGACTCAATGTCAGACTATAGAAACCCTTATGGTGAAAGAGGAGACTTTCAAAACCATCATCAAGCCTACAGAAGAACAAAAGAAAAATGTTTAACAAGAAGGTGTAAAGGTGTGATCGAAAGAAAAGTTATCAATGGCAGAAGTGCTCACTTTTGTCCCAAATGTCAAAAATAGTTATTAGTATGTAGAATTTAGAATGTAGTATGTAGAGACTGGATTAAAGTCAGTAAAAACTACATTCTGTCTAACAATCTATACAACAAAACTCCGGTGGCCACAGAAACATTTAGCGAATCTTTCTTGCCTTGCATCGGAATCTCGGCAATCTTATCAGCTAAAGCTAAAACTTTTTTATCTATACCTCCCACCTCTGTGCCAAGAATGATAGCAGTCTTCTCTCCTAATTCTACTTTTTTATAATCAACAGACTTTTTATCTTGTTCAAGAGCTAAAATCTGGAACCCTTCTTTTTTCAAATCTTCTATCAGTTCAAAAACATTTTCCTTGTATTCCCAAAAAACACTGTCCTCTGCTCCCAAACTAGCCTTGGTAATATCTTTTCTTTTTCTGCCAAAACGATCTATGGGCGATGGCGTGTAACCCGTCAAAAATATTTTATCTACCCCTACAGCATCAGAAGTACGAAAAATAGATCCCACATTGTGAGTACTGCGAATGTTATGGATTATGAGAAAGACTTGTTTATTATTCATGAATTTAAATAATTTTTAATTTGTTTCTTTAAAAATATACGGCCCGCACAACTCTTGAGAAATTTTTCTCTGTTTCTGGCATCTTTACTGTTTCTATAAAACTCACAGTAAATGAGATTCCATGGTCTCTTTTTTCTTGTGTAACTACTGTTTAGATCAGAGTTATGCTGTTTTAATCTAACTTTTAGATTCTTTGTATAAACAATATACCAACTTTTATCTTGGACTGACTCTATCAGATAAACACAAAATAACATTTTTGAATACTATCTCATGTTGTCTAAATTAATTATAAATAAGTTCTAAACTAGATGGTCACATAAAGTTCGTTGCAAAACAACTCACCACGTGACTAAAATAAAAGTCACCGACTCCTGCGGAGCCGGTTCCTTTATTTTATGTCCACCCGGCAGGGCTCGAACCTGCGACCCTCTGCTTAAAAGGCAGGTGCTCTACCAGCTGAGCTACGGGTGGTTTTTAAAGTGGAAATGATAATAGCACGAATAAATGTTTTTTCAATGCTAAGTTATTACTTGTAAATATCGTGGTCACTAATTGTCAAAAGGTAGTATTTATCTTTTTCCTTTTTAAAAATAATCCTGATTTTGTAATTCACTGAAAAACTAAAATAGTTTTTCAGCTCTCCTTTCAACTTGTGAGCTTTGAGTGTTTGGTGATTGTTTTTAATTCTAAATAATTCTACTTTCTCCAAAACTTCATCCTGCAGATCAACTTCCAATTTTCCAAATTGCTTAATAAACTTGGCAGAAAAAAATACTTCCAACATAAGCTATTTGATTTTCTTGGAAAGTTCTTTTAAATCACCTTGAAACGCCAGCCCTTTTTGGACATCTCGATCAGCTTCCAAGACGTCAAGAATGGCTTGTTCCTCCGCAAGTTTTTTTATGGCTTTTCTAATAACATCCGCCTTGGAAGACCCAACGCCATTTTTAACCATATTTTCCAAGGCACTTTCGGTTTCTTTGTTTAATGGTACTGTTGCTACACTCATAAATGTAATAAGTTATATTAATAACTTATATTATACATGCTTAGCTCTTTTTAGCAAGACACTAAATCTCTAGACAAAACCTTTCTAAAGCAATGTCAAAATCATGTATTCCTCTTCTAGCTTGATTATGAATATCAATTAATTTAGCAGAAAGATTATAAACTTCTTTTTCAGAATAATTCTTATTAAAACCCTTTGCCTTACTAAAAGGAAAAGATTTCATACCAGCTTCATCAGCACTTTTTGCTCTCAAAGCCAGCAACATTGATTTTACTTGCCAAAACAAAGTTCCATGAATTTCTTCTATGACAAAATATTCCTTGGCTTCATTAAAGAGTAGCCATAACTTTTTCTTGTCTCTGTTTCCTAAAGCTTCTCCTAAAGAAAAAATATTAAATTCTGATTTAACAGTTCTTACTTCCTTTTCTTCAAAGTACTGAACCTTTTCTGCATACTTCTCTATCTGTTTTAAACTTTTTGCATCAACTTTACCTTCCAGCCAGATGAAAATATTTTCTGATTCTTGTAAGTCTTTGACTGAGTCAAGAACAATGTTTGAAATTTCAGAATCTTCTAAAATTCTAGAAATATAAACAATGTATTTGTTTTCAAAAAGAGCTTGTCCTGCCAAAAATTCTTGAAAAGAAGCAAGATCCCAATTTTCTGTAGTCAGTTTAAAAAGAGAGGCATTCGGTTTTTTAGCCAAAAGAGAATCAATCAGGGTTTGAGTTTTTTCTATGGATTTCTGTGTATCTGTGCCGTGAGTAAAGTAAAGCATGGTGTTATTGTAGCGCAAAAAAAGTCAGTGGCTAAATTTTAATTGTCAGACATCAGACTTCAGATATCAGTTTCTTGAATCCTGAAGTCTGATGTCTGATGTCTAATCTCTGATGTCTAAATAAAAATCCCCCACACTACCGGTTCGAACAGTAGGCATGGGGGTTTAGGGTTCATCAGCTCCGAGGGTCGTAGGAGTCGTCTATCTCACTTAAAATCCTCCAGTTGCGGCCAACCTTGAGATATTTGTGGACGATTAGGGTCTTCAGCTGCTCGCTGAAAAATTCCTGCCACAACCGAAACCGCGTCAGGTTGTTCCGGGCATTCTCCAAGACAAACTGCACTCGCCAACTCTTGTGGGCTGGCATCAGAATATGCTTCCAATAAGGCAATGGCTATGGGTATGCTTTCTTCGTCCTCATGACATGTCAACAGAGATTTCAACGCACAGAGCAAATTGATATCTCCTTTTTCGTCTGCCTCGATGGCATTCGCCAAAGCTTCTTGATTCTCAGAATGTTCAAGCCAGTCCAGAATCGTCCTGGCTTCCGAGGTCTTTGATTGAGAGTTACTATTTTTAGACTTGTCCATGTTCGTACGGGGTTTTGGTTTTAAGCCGTATAATACGACTAACTAGTTCTAAGTAAACTCTCTAATATTTCAAAACAGAAGTCAATCGCGTAAAGCG
>JACKFZ010000006.1 GCA_020632215.1 Candidatus Nomurabacteria bacterium
CAGTAACCTGATCTTGTCCTATAACATCCTTGAACTTTTGAGGACGATATTTGGTATACAAAGCAATCGATTTTTCTTCCATAAGTGAAAGTAGTATAGCATTTTGTTAGAGTGAAATAAAAATGAGGACACCGGTGGCCGATGTCCCCATCCAGAGCCAGTTCACGCTTTCGGCTCTGTCAGTCCTTCACGGGGGTGCTCGTGGTCCTCTCATGACCTTGGCCCTTTCTAGTGTCGGCTCGGCCGACCAAATTCAATTCAAATATAAAACTACTATATATTATGTAAAAAATCTAGTACCTAAATTTCTTTCAAAAATCTAAAAATATACCCGCCCAGGGTGGGCCCGCCCGACTGAATGACCTCAGTCATTCGGGCAGTGGTTCTCCTCACCGCCTCTATAATTCAAATTATACCCATTTGTAATAAAAAAACTTACAAAAAAGTCTAAATTATTTATGAATTTCCAATAAACTCCACCACAATCTTCTCTACTTCTTCCCCATCCTTAGCTTCCATCAGCCTCATTCTCAACTCCTTAGCACCCCCAAAACCATCAACGCCCGTCTTCGCTGAAGCTACGCCGGACAAGTAAGCTTTGTAATGTTTTTTCATAATATTAAAACTTTTATGTGGTAACAACTTTTCAAAAAGCTTTGTGTGTTCTACCATAACCCTCAACCTATCCTCTATAGATATATCTCCTCTATTAACTCCTCTATTAAATCTCCAAGGGTTTCCAAAAATTCCTCTTCCAATCATGACACCATCGCACCCAGTTTCATCAATCTTTTTTTGTGCATCTTCCAAATCAATTACATCCCCATTTCCAAAAATCAAAGTTTGTTGTCGACGTGGCAGGTCGACGTGGCAGGTCGACGTGGCAGGTTGACCTTTTTGATATTCGTCACGTATCTCAACTGCTCTTTTTATTCTTTCCCACCGCGCTGGAACTTTTGACATCTCCTTTCTTGTTCTCGCATGAATTGTCACGACTGCAGGATTTTCTGAAAGTAATTCTGGTAACCATTCTTCTAACTGATCTTGATTGTACCCCAATCTGGTTTTGACAGAGATTGGTAAATTAGGAGCACCTTTTTTCGCCGCTCTAATAATTGCTCTAGCACTTTCTGGATTTTTGATCATGGCTGCTCCAGATCCTTGTCTTTCTATAGAACGATCAGGACATCCCATGTTTATATCAATTCCATCAAAACCAAGTTCTTGGCACAGACGCGTAGCTTTTTCCATCCTTTCTACATTAGATCCAAAAAGTTGAGCAACAATTGGTCTCTCTGCATCTGTAAATTCTAAGTCTTTTAAAAGTTTCTGTTTTGAAGATAATCCTGTCTCATCAGGATTATTATCAGGTGCCATTACAAGCCCATCTGCCGACACAAACTCTGTCCACATCACATCTGGTTTTCCGTATTTTGCAAACATAGTACGAAAAGCCACATCAGTGACATCTGCCATCGGTGCTATGACGACTATAGGTTTATTTAGTTTTTGCCAGAAGTTTTTCATAATTGACATAACACAAAATATATTATAATTTGAAGTCAGTCAAATTTTCCACCACAACAACAAACCTCAACCAACGAAATATCATGGAAAAAATTCTGTTCTTCATTACAAACAACCTGACTGTGATAATCGCCTTTTCTATCATCTTGGTAACTATCCTCTTCCTAGTGATCAGGTTTACAATTAATTGTCCAAAGTTTCAATTCAGAGACTTTTCGGGCAAAATCCTATTCTTGGATCGTATGGGTAATTGGCATCATTCAAATAAATTTGGTAATCATGCGAATGACCATCATCAACTTCAAGAACTCCGGATAGATCTAAGACCCAGGACATCTGACAGCTTCCTGGGAGGCGATCTTCCCAAAAAACCTGGATTCTATCATATTGAAACGGTGGAAACTCGCGCAGGCACAGCAATATTCTTTCAAAAAATGAAATGTAGAGCCACAGACGATGTTTACGGTTTCAATTTCAAATTCATCTTCACTCCAAGCACGACCTCGCCTACGGGCTGAGGTCGTTCGACTTTTTGTTTAGTTATACTCCAAACCTTGTCATCAAATACCCCACAACCTCTTTCCCCATATAAATGGGGATCTTTTTAGTTATTAAACTAGAATAGTTGTGAGGAAGTTTATTGACGCACAAAGTGGTGCTATTGCACTTCCTTTGTCCACTAACTTTTGGTTTGCAATATAAATTAAGTAACACAAAAGATCCCCGCTTTCGCGGGTACAGAGAAATTTGTAAGTTTCAGGAAGATAGGTGTTATTAATTCTGAAAGCTGACCACTGACTTCTGACCGCTACTCGAAATAAACATTCTCATTCAAAAACTTCAAAATGGATCTAACATCTTTTTCTGTATCAGCAGTATTCAATAATATAATCACAATATTCCTAAATCCATTCTCACCTTCTAAAGGTAATTGGAACAAAGCAATCAAAGTCTTGCCTGCCTCATCGGTATACCCATTTTTACCACCTATGTAATAAGTGTAATTTTTAAATCTACTATTGTTGTACCAAGTCTTTTTTCCAAGAGAATATTTTTTCAATTGAGTTATATCAAAAATATAATCTCTAAACTTATGAATATATTGTGCTAATAAGAATAATTCTTTTGCTGTTGATTTATTCTCTTTATCTAAACCACTAGGATCCTCAAAATTAGTATAGGTCAATCCAATAGATCTAGCCTTCTCATTCATCTTGACCATGAAATCTCTTCTGCCGTATGCCTCAGCAATAACTTCAGCAGCATCGTTACTAGATTCAAGAAGTAAAGGATAGAAGATTTCTTCTGCAGTATATTTTTCTCCAGCCACTAATCTTCCCTGTGCCCCATAAGTAGCCACTGCGTTTTTGCTCACCACTACCTGATGATCTGTTCCTAAAACTTCATCAGCCACAATAGCTGTCATTAACTTCGAAAGAGAAGCTATGGGGAAAAGTTGCTCAGCATTTTTGGTAGCAATAATATCACCATTATCTAAATCACCGACCAACAAACTCTTTGAATAAGTATTAGGAAATTCTACTCCACTTTTTACTACATAACTCTTACTATCAACTACTTCTTCTTGTTCTGGCAAAAGCTCTGCACCACTGGAAGGTTCTGGTGCTGGTCCTCCAAGAGAGACGTATGGTGCCTGATTGATATATGGATCAAAAACTACTACCTCTGGTCCAAACTTACTTGAGACAAAAGCAAAAGCGCTGGCCAAACCATAGGAAGCAGAGACTCCTACCACAAAAGCCAAGAAACCAAAAGTTACTCCTTTGATAATTTTTTCTTTATTCTGTTTTAACTTCCAAAGATCCATTTTGCTCGCTTATTAAAACATTGTCTCCATTTTTAATTGTCCTATCTATAATACGTTCTGCTATTAATTTTTCAATTGTATCTTGAACAGCTCTATTCATCTCTCTGGCACCAAACTTGGGATCATTCCCGACCCGTATCAGATAATTCATTAAGTCACTGGTTTCAATCACTTCAATACCCTTATTCTCCAATCGTCTATTAAGTTTAGCGATCATTAGACTAGCAATTTTCAATAAATGATCTTCTGCCAAAGGATGAAAGACGATGGTATCATCAAATCGGTTTACAAGTTCAGGCCTAAAAATTCCGCGGTTAATAATTTCGTTAATGATATCATCCTTATCTCTAGAAACGTCTCTGCCTTCTGCAATCGCTTCATAAATCATGTCGCTACCAGCATTTGATGTAGCAATAATAATCAAATTTCTAGCATTTACTTTTTCACCTCTTCCATCAGAAAAATACCCTTCATCTAAAATTTGTAAAAATAAATCCATCACTTCTTTGGTACTCTTTTCAAATTCGTCTAGAAGTAAAACCCCATATTGCTGTTCTCTAATTCTAGAAGACAAGATGCCAACCTTGTCGGTCTTGAAAGAACCTATCAATTTGTCCAATGCATCGTCAGAAGTAAATTCTGACATATCAATACGAATGATCTTTTCCTCATCTCCAAAATATGTTTCGGCAAGAGCTTTCGTTGTCTCAGTTTTTCCAACACCAGTTGGTCCCAAGAACAAGAAAGAACCAAGGGGTCTTTTGGGATTAGTAATGCCTGCTCTGGCTCTTTTTAAAGCCACCGAAACAGCATTTATTGCCTCATCTTGTCCAACCACTCTTTTGTGTAAAATCTCCTCCAGATTAGCTAATTTTTCTTTTTCTTCTTCTTTGATTTCACCTTGAGGAATACCAGTTTTGGTCTCTACTAATTCATCGACATCATCTTTACTAACCAAAACCTTGCCAGAAGAAACCAGTTTTGGAGTAATTTCAAAAAGTAGATCAGCTGCTTTATCAGAAAGAATACCTTCTGAAAAGTATCGATCAGCGCTTTCAGTCACAGCTACCAAACTCTGGTAAGTGAAGAATACATCATTTCTAGATTCCAGATAGTTTGCCTGATCCTCCAACATTTCCACTGTACCATGTTGGTCCAAAGTTTCTATCACCACTTTTTCAAAATGTCTCATCAGGTCAGCATTAGTCTCCAAAGTATTGTGAAAACCTCGAGCATTAGTGATAGCAATGATTTGTAATCTGGATGAACGGAGTGCTTCTTCTAAAATATCAGAGATATCAGCATCTAAAGCATTGGCGCTTTCCGCAAAACTAGACATATTTGGAATGACCAGAATGACATTCCCCGCTTTTGCTGCTTGAAACAGAACATTTTGAAAAACAACCTCAAAATTTGTTTTCTGACCCATTGAATCAATCAAGGACGAGCCATCGAGAACAAAGATTCTCTTAGACTCTAGCTCGGGTAGAACTGTACCATTGACAATTTCCTTAGCAAAGCTAGAGACCACTTCCATAGCGGTGGCATGATCATCGCTAATTAACATTAGATTAGCTCCTGTTTCTTTAACCAAAACTTGTTCAATCTTATTTACGTTTTTAGTTTGCAATCTATATTTATCACCCAGATATTGGTAGCTCTGTTCAGCAAAAATAGAATGTCCATATTTTTCCAAAAGATAAACTTGTCCAAATGACCAGTTCCGACCAAGACTTGGGATGCGAGCTAGATTATCCTTAGTCCACCACCTCTCATGTTCTCTGTACTTGATATTATTTTTGGCAACCCAAGAAATAGCTCCGTAAAAAATCTCTGAACTAATGGCTTTCTGATTTAAAAAGCTTTTCAAGTCACTATCATAGTGAAGAAGAGTCTTTCCATACTCAGCCACAGAGATGTATGAGTTATCTTTGTCTGGGATAATCATATATTCCATAGTAGTGACAAAGTCAGTTCTATTTTTTAAAAAATAAATCAGGTCCTCAGCAGTAATGCCGAGTCGGAGCATTGCATATTGACCAACACGAGAAGCAATGAAACCACCAGTGACATCACTTTCGGGGGTCTCAAGAATAATCTTAGCAATTGAAAAATCTATGTCGCTATCTCGGAAATAATATGACAAATACATTGTCTCTAAAAGGTAAAGTGAGAGCCAAAACATAAAAACTAGAAAAAATAGTCCTCGAAATTGATAGACAAAATGATTAAGAAAAGTGATGTTAATAATTGGCTCCAGAGCAATTGTTAAAAAGAGAATCACCAAGGCGTAAAAAACATAAGCTCGAAACCTCTTTCTGCCAACGTGTGTACCATACTTATCAATCATGATAGCAGGGTAGAATTTGTATGCTTTTGTTTTTAGCTCAGCAAATGTCATGATGGAAAATTAAATAAAGCTTTTAAGGCAATAACTAAAATAAAGATCATTAAAACTGGCAAAACTAACCAAATGATAAAAAAGATGACGCCAGTAATTAAAGTCAAAAGAAACATCACAATACCTAGAGCAATAATAATTATTCTTGTAACAAATCCAACTAGTCGCATAATGGTATTAACTGCTAAAACAGAAAAGAAGTTTTCTATGTCCAAGCCTCCTTTGTAATGTTCTTGCAGTCTCTGAAACGGAGAAAAGAGAGTTCTGGTTAAAGTGCCAATAGAGAAAAAACTCATCATAAACCACAAAAAATCTTGCCAAATCTCTAAAAGATTTTTGATACCTCTAGTGTAATGCCACGATAGATAATATGGATAAATCAAAAAGACTTTCATTGAAAATATTATAACTTAATTAATATCTTTTATGGTGTTTACAAATACACAAATTTTTATATACTAAATAATGTGAGAACGAACAAATAAGACAAAAGAGGTGGTCGAAACAAGTGCGGTGTGACTTTAAGTTTTGACCACCTTCCTGATCGAAAGTCACACCGCACAACCGGACCATTTTAGGTCCTATTTTTATTTGATTTTATAAAAAACTCTATTACCAAATCGCAGGTCTATATAATCAATATTAGAAAATTGTGCTTTGTTGATCGCATCTTGATCGATGACAGTTTGTAAATTATCAAAAATATCTACAACATTATCATCAACATCAAAGATTAACCTAGTTCCCTCTCCTGTTGTTAATGTGAAAGTATGACCATCTTCAGTTTCTATTTTTTTAAATTTTATCTCTAAACGAGATAACAACTCTTCAAACTTTATAATTGAATGAAAGAAGTCTGCCGAAACATAAGATTGCCCAAGAATATCACCTTCTGAAATAACATCGTACATTTCAAAAAAGTCATATTCATTTATTAAAGGTTCAGGCAAAAATACTAGACCGTCTTCGTTAACCAAGTAACAATTCCTACTCTCTGTTCTTCGACACCACAAAGCTTTTGGCTGATACTCGTCTAAAACCATTTTTAAGGTATGAGTGCCAGATAAGTTTAGTTGAATATTTTTCAAAGCCGAGTATTGATTTTTAATATCATCTTTAATATGTCCTCTTGGAAAAAGTAAAAAATTAGATCTTGAATACCCAAGAAAGTAGTTTCCAGAAATGTGCTCCTCTACTCTGGACTTCACTTCCTCTTTGTTTATAAAATTATCACCTTGAACTACAACATTAGAAATTTGCAAGGAAGAGAGCCGAGAAAGAGATGATGTTCCCCAAACAATAAGAATAATAAAAATGACAGAAAGAGAAATCTTCCAAATCAAAATCTTTTTTCTTCTTTGTGCAAATTTGGAAGAGTGATAGACCATTGTTTAATTCCGTCATTCCAGAACTAATCCGGAATCTCGTTAAATTACAAACATTATTCTAACATTAAATAAAATTTAATTTTTCTTATCATTATACCCGCCCAAGGGTGGGCCCGCCCGACTGAATGACCTGCCAGAATGAATCTGTCGGACTGGCTTCAGTCATTCGGGCAGGGGGTTAACCACTTACCCCGAACCAGAGAAAAGCTCGGTTCGGGACTGGCCTCGCACCGTCTAATCTTTAACTAAACTGGTGCGAAGGCCTCCGTTTTTAATTATACAAAACTATGTAGCAAGAAACTTATAAGAAAAGTTAAATTATTTATGAATTTTCAACTATCAACACGACATTCTACATTCTACAAACTGATTTTAATTATTCTATCCTTACCAACATACTTTTGCAGAACTTCTGGAATTTTTATAGATCCATCCTTTTCTTGGTAATTTTCCATGATAGCTATCAACGGTCTCATTGAAAAAAGAGTAGCATCGTTCATATGAACAAATTCATTACCACCTTCTCTCTTTACTCTAGTATTCAATCTTCGTGATTGAAAGCTAGTCATCAAGTCACTGGTGTGAGTTTCTTTATAAGCATCTTGTCCTGGCATCCAAGCATCGATATCAATTTGTCTGTGATCAGGTATTCCCATGTCTCCAGTGCAAATCGCCACAACTTGATATGGCAATTTCAGCTTTCTCATGACATACTCTTGAATAGCCACAAGAAAATCTTGTTCTTCTCGAGATTTTTCAGGCAAACAAAAAGTTTCCATTTCCATTTTGTCGAATTGATGCATCCTCAAAATTCCTCTTGTATCTTTTCCAGCAGCTCCAGCTTCTCTTCTAAAACATGTTGAGTACGCCACATAACGAACTGGCATTTCTTTTTCATCTAGAATTTCATCCATGTGAATCGCGCCCAAAGTATGCTCAGCACTTCCGGCAAGATAAACATCATCTTCATCTCCTAAATAATATTTATCTTCTTTTGGATCTAATCTGCCTAATCTATTATAAACAGCAGGTCGCACCATATCAGGTGGCCAAACTGGCACAAAAGGTTTTGTAGAAACTTCCAAACCTGCTTCTTCGGCAATAGTTTTTAAAGTATCTTCATTAGTCAAAATTTCCATACCAAATTGCATCAAAGCATATTGCAACCTGACGATATCACCTTTCAAAAAAGTAAATCGTGAACCAGAAACTTTTGCTGCTCTTTCATTATCTATAATGCCAAGTTCCTCTCCAAGATCCCAATGGGCTTTTGGTTCAAAATTAAATTTTGGAATTTCTCCCCAATGTCTGACAACTTTATTACCACTTTCATCTGGACCAATAGGTGTATCAGCAGAAGGAATGTTCGGAATCAAAAGCATTATTTGCAAAAACTGCTTATCAATTGCTGAAAGCTTTGATTCCAATTCTGAAGCTTCCTCTTTTAATTGTTTACCTTTTTCAATATTTTGTTCTTTAGCTGCTTGATTTCTTTGTGCATTAACTTCATCAAGTTTTGTTCTCAATTCACTTTTTTGACTATGCAGAGAAAACAGAAGATCGAGATCAATTTCTCCTTTTGTCTTCTTATTTTTAATCGCCATTTCAACGATTTCCCTATTTTCTTTTATAAACTTAATGTCTAGCATTTTTTCAACCTGCCACGTCGACCTGGCAGGTTGACGTGAAAATTCATAAAGACTTTACTCTTTTTTGATAAAGACATCATAGCAAAATGCATATAATTAGCCAATGTCGGAAATAAGAATATATAAAAGCAAGAATTGGCCACAAAGATTACTAGAAATTCCCAAGCCACCCAAAAAATTATGGATTAGAGGACAAAATCCAAACCTTGCTATTAAGTGGCTCTGCGTAGTCGGCCCACGAAAACATTCAGAATATGGCAAAGAAGTGTGCCAAAAATTAATTAGTGATTTAGCAAAATATCCTGTTGGTATTATTTCTGGTTTAGCCTTTGGTATAGATTCAATGGCACATCAAATCGCCCTAGAAAATAATTTACCGACAATATCTTTTCCGGGATCAGGCTTAAATGATTCATCTATCTATCCAAAAACACACTTAAAATTAGCAGAAGAAATTTTAGAAAAAAATAGTTGCCTGATATCAGAATTTGCCCCAGACTTTCAAGCTACGCATTGGGCTTTCCCACAAAGAAACAGATTAATGGTCGGATTTGCTCACGCCGTCCTGGTGATAGAAGCCGGAGAAAAATCTGGAACCCTGATCACTGCCAACATGGCCATTGATTATAATAAAGAAATATTGGCTGTACCTGGTTCTATTTTTTCTTCCATGTCTATCGGAACAAACAACCTGATCAAACAAGGTGCAGTGCCAGTCAGAAATTTCGAAGATATTTTGGAAGTTTTGAATATTGAAAAAAATAATTGTTCAAATACATTAGATCTTGAAAAATTTAACCTGTCAGCTTTAGAAAAGAAAATACTCTTTTCTATAAATGAAAAAACACAAACAAAGAACGAGCTTTGTGAGAACTTGGATGTAAGCATTGGTGATATAAATCAGATTATCACTAGCTTAGAATTAAAAGGGTTATTGGTAGAACGAGAAGGAAAAATTTGCCAAAAATAGAGAAATGATTAAAATTCAAATTGGAACCAAAAAACAAGAAGCCTTAATTTACAATGAACATTGATGACTTTATCGAAATGGCAAAAGGAAAGTATGATGCGGTGATTCGTGCACCCTATCACACATGCCGAACCCTGGCATCTCATTGTCCGAAACATCTAATTCCGGCAGATGAGTTCCAAAAAATCTCCAACCGAGCATTAAGAAGTACCGATACTCGCGAAGAAGGCCAAAAAAATTTTGGTGAATTGATCCGTGAAAGACTTGAATCAGAAACTCAAGAATGAAAATTCTAACCCCGCCCCGCACCGAGCTTTGCTCTGATGCGTGGGCACATCCTTTTATTTCACTTAATTACTCTGGGCTAATAATAAATAAATGCCTAAAGTTCGCGAGATCCTGACCGTGTCTGACGCGGCAGGAAGACGTCATCACCTGATGTCTGACGTCTAACATCTGAAATGACATTTGCCAAAAATAAATAAGTATAGTATTAGTGTATCAACTCAAATACATATATATGAGTAACAAAACAAAATTTTATGTCGAAACTAGTTATTGTTGAGTCACCAGCAAAAGCAAAAACAATTGAAAAATATCTGAAGGAACTCGGAAATTACAGAGTGGTTGCTTCTGTTGGACATATTCGCGATTTACCAAAAAGTAATAAGAAAGCCATAGACATAGATGGTGGTTTTATTCCGCATTACGAAATATCGCAAGGAAAAGAAAAAGTAATATCTGACATCAAATCTCTTGCCAAAAAAGCAGATGAGGTTCTACTGGCTACTGACCCTGACCGAGAAGGAGAAGCTATAGCTTGGCACGTGGCCGAGACTATTGGTCTCAAAAATTCCAGCTCCAAACCAGTCAAAAGAATCGTCTTTAATGAAATTACTAAAGAAGCTGTCCAAGAAGCTATCAACAACCCTCGTTCTATCGATATGGACTTAAAGCAAGCACAAGAAGCAAGGCGGGTACTAGATCGACTATTTGGATATGAATTATCAGGTTTGATTTGGAAAAAAGTTAGATATGGTCTATCTGCTGGTCGTGTGCAATCTCCTGCCTTGAGAATACTTATGGAAAGAGAAAGAGAAATACGTGCTTTCAAACCAGAAACATTTTGGGTTATTTCTGCATGGCTAAGAAAAGAAAAAGAAAAGTTTCTAGTAACTTGCACCAAGGAACCACGAGATAGAAAAGAAGTGGATGACATTTTAGAAAAAGGAAAAAATGGTCAATGGATTGTTAAAGATGTGAAAGAAACAAAAGCCAAAAGAAGTCCGAGACCTCCTTTTATTACCTCAACATTACAACAGACAGCTAGTACTAGGCTTGGTTTTTCTCCATCACGGACAATGCAAGTGGCACAAAAGTTATATGAAGCTGGACACATTACATATATGAGAACAGACAGCACTAATCTTTCTCAAAATGCTTTTGGCCAAATCAAAGGTATTGTAGAAAAAGATTTCGGTGCTTCATACTTTCAAAGTCGTTCCTATGGTAAAGCTAGTAAGAATGCCCAAGAAGCCCATGAGGCTATTCGTCCATCTGTTCTAGCAAAAAAAGTTGCTGGTAATAACGAAGATCAGAAAAGATTATATAAATTGATTTGGGCCCGAACTGTAGCTTCTCAAATGATAGATGCAAAAATGCTTCGAACGAAAGTTATTACAAATATCACAACTGGTAACATTCCAGATTTTACAGTTAGTGGTCAAAGAATTTTAGAAGAAGGATGGATGAAAGCTGATCCTGACGCTCGTGGGGAAGAAACTGAAGTGCCACATGTTAAAGCTAATGATGTTCTAGAGCTAGTAGAAATTAGTGATGAGGAGAAACAAACTCAACCACCTTCTAGATACACTGAAGCAGGTCTAGTGAAAGAACTAGAAAAAAGAGGTATTGGAAGACCTTCGACATATGCTGCCATAATCAGAACGTTGAATGATAGAGGTTACGTAGAAAAAGAAGGCAAAACTTTAATCCCAACAGATACAGGTGATGTTGTCTCATCATTTGTCGAACAAAACTTTGAAAACTATATCAGCGACTCATTTACTGCTGAAATGGAAAACGAGCTAGATGAGATTGCTTCAGGTCAAAGAGAATATATCAAAACTCTACAAGATTTCTATACTCCATTCCTGAAATCAGTAGGAGAAAAAGAATCTATAGATAAATTGACCACTCTTGGAGATGCTGACGAAAAACATGTTTGTCCAAAATGTCAGTCAGCTATGCACATCAAACTTGGTCGTGGTGGTAAATTCCTTTCATGTTCAAAATATCCTGAATGTGATGGTGCTCTAACAATAGAAGGTCATGAATTGAAGCCTGATGAACCTATTGGTATTGACCCAGAAACAAATGAACCTATCTTTGTACTGACAGGAAGGTTTGGACCATATGTTCAAGTAGGAAAACTAGAAAAAGGATCAAAGGTAAAACCAAAGCGAGCAAGTATTCCTAAAGAAAAAAATCCAACAGAAGTGACCTTAGAAGAGGCTTTGAAATATTTGAGCCTACCAAGAAAACTAGGAGCCCACCCAGATACAGGAGAAGAGATAACAGCAAACAATGGAAGATTTGGTCCGTATATTGTTCACAATGGAGACTTCAGATCTCTGAAAACAGATTCTGTTTATGAAATAGATTTAAAAAGAGCATTAGAAATATTAGCTGAAGAAAAAAAGACTAGAAAAAGGAAGAGTAAATAAAAAAACAAGGCCCCGAAGGGCGTTGAAGGTTAAAGATCGTTTAACATTTCCAAATTTGCAACACCAAGATAGGATTTTAATGCCACAATCGTGGACGGGTCAAAGGTTACCCAATCAAGTAGTTGTATGATCAAAACTACTGCTCGGCAAAGGTGTCTGTTGTGATATATTTCGTCACAACATGATCCACCAACTATGCTATTCAGAATAAAGATCACAACGGTGAGATCAGGATTTGCACTAGTGAATCTCTCTTGACTCCTTTCTTCCATCATGTCAAAGAGACCGTCAACGTCTTTATCAGACGCACCTAATAAAAAGATCTTGAGTAGTTTGTAATCACCAAAAACATCCAGCCCAACAGACAGTAACTTGTGGCACAGATACCTTTTTATGAGCTCCGATCTGAAAAAAATTGACAAATCACCTGCATATAGATAATCCTTTTCATTCAAGCTTAGTAACCAAACAACCTTGCCAATAGCTTGCATGATCGGACCACACCTAAAAAGTCTATCTATGTTGTCATCAGACAACTTCCCACGCAACATTGGAATTAAAAAAGCAAGAGTACCAATTACCACAAAGGTTATAGAAACCAATATTACAATAATTGTATTCACGATATTAAGCGCCTCCTTTCAAGCGCAGGATTTTTTGAGTTAAAGTTCTACGGTTCAGGTTTGAATATAGAATAAAAGTAAAAGAGATGCAAATAGAAAAAACCGTCATCCCCGATTCGCCTACGGCGAATCGGGGATCTCGCTCAATTACAGAAAGTGCCTGAAGTTCTCGGGATTCCAGAACAACCTGCCTGCAGGCAGACAGGGTCTGGAATGACAATACGTGCCTAAAGTTGTACGAGATCCTGACCGCGTCTGATGCGGCAGGAAGACGGTAATTTTAATTATCAATTATGAATTAGACCACAAAATCATCTAGAGAGTAGCTCTCTTCATCATCTTTCTGTTTCTCCTCGTCACTTCTATCATCAGATAGTTCTACCTGTTCATCTTCTGGCTCTTTTTCCACTCCCAGATTGTCATTATTAACAACATTATTTGAAACTTCTACTTCTTTATTCAAAACTGCCAAGATTTTTTTCAAATCATCTTCATTGAAATAGTCTATTTGTATCTTTCCTCCTACTTCTTTTGGCTCTATGTGAACTCTAGTTCCAAGTGAGTCACTAGCTTGTTGTTCCATCTCTACAATATCTGGAGAAAACATTCGATCTTTTTTACGAACTTTGTCATAGGCTATTTGTCTAGATATTCTCTCTGCTTCCCGAACAGTCATTTTTTTCAAAAGAATTTCTCGGAATAAAGTACTTTGTTCTTCTGGTCTATCGATAAGCATTAAGAGAGGACGAGTATGTCCTTCAGATATTTTTCCTTCTGCAAGAGCGTTGAGTATTTCTTCTGACAACATTAGCAGACGCAAGGTGTTTGATACATATTCCCTACTCTTTCCGACTTTTTTGGCAACATCAACATGTTTCAATCCAAATTCGTCTACCAATTGTTTGAAAGCTCTGGCACGATCTACAGCGTTCAAATCCTCTCTTTGTAAGTTTTCAATGATGGCCAGTTCTAGTTTCACTCTATCATCATCTTCTTGAGAACGAATAAGGACTGGCACTTCACGCAAGCCTGCAAGTTTTGATGCTCTTAATCTTCTCTCCCCAGAAATAAGTTCGTATTCCACTGCCAAACCACCATCATCTTTCTGATATTCTTTTCTAGTAACAACCAGAGGCTGTAAAACGCCATACATACGAATAGAATCTGACAAACTTTTCAACGGTCCTTCATCAAACTCCTTTCTAGGTTGATACGGGTTTGGCTTTATTTTTTCAACTTCTACAAAATAGACTGAATTGTCCTGAAATGCTGTGTTGTTGTTCATAAGTAGAAAAATTGTAACATAATTAGAATGTAGTATGAAGAATGTAGCACCAGTCATCCTGAACTTTGGCGCGAGCCTGTCGAGCGTTAAGGATTCAGGATCTTTTTAAAATGATCTTACATAGCATGTTTACTCCTTACATAACTACAGAATGACACAGTTGCTACTTTCCCATTTTAAGTTATTATGTCTGACACAACAAAGTTTTGCCGAAGTGGCCAAAAGTATTAGCTGGTAGACGCACAGGTGCCCTTTGTCGCTAAAGTTTGTAAGATTAAAGAAAACGTATTACTTGCCGGAGTGATGAAATTGGTAAACATGCACGACTCAAAATCGTGTGCCGCAAGGCTTGTGGGTTCAAGTCCCACCTCCGGCACTATTTCAATGAACAAACCAAAGATTTTAGTCATACTAGGACAAACAGCCACTGGTAAAAGTGATTTGGCTGTTGATTCAGCCAAGACATTTCATGGTGAAATTATCTCTGCTGACTCCAGACAAGTATATAAAGGGCTTAATATCGGTTCTGGAAAGATTACCAAAAAGGAAATGAAAAAAGTGCCACATCATTTACTTGATGTCCTTTCTCCAAAAAGGACTTTCTCTGTCTCTCAGTTTCAAAAGAAAAGCACTAAAATCATCAAGGATATTTTTAAAAAAGATAAATTACCTATCATATGTGGTGGCACCGGTTTTTATATTCAATCAATAGTTGATGATCTCTCAATTCCCACTGTTAAGGAAAATAAAGAATTAAGAAAAAAATTAGAAAAATGGAAAACTGAGAAACTTTTTGAAACATTAGAAAAACTTGACCCTGAACGAGCTCAGAGTATTGATAGAAACAATAGAGTGAGATTGATTAGAGCTATAGAGATAGTAAAGAGTATTGGTAAAGTACCAAAGATTAGAAAAAGTAGTCCCTATGATGTTCTCCAGATTGGACTAGAATGGCCAGATAATATTTTGAAGAAGAGAATAAAGGATAGACTTTTGAAAAGAATAAAGAGTGGAATGATAAAAGAAGTAAAAGATTTACATAAAAATGGTTTGTCTTGGAAAAGGATGGAGCAATTGGGATTAGAGTATAGGTATGTCTCTTTGTTTTTACAAAACAAAATATCTAAAGAAGAAATGATTGAAAAACTAAATACTGAAATATGGCATTACGCCAAAAGACAAAAAACTTGGTTTAAGAAAGATAAGAGAATAAAGTGGTTTTCTCCAAAAGAGGTTAGGAAGATAGAAAAAGAGATTAAAGGTTTTCTCTTATCAAACTAGCAACAGCTTGTAATTCTTCTTCCGGACTATCTTCCCTGCTACCTGGTCTATATAGAAACTTCCTAGGCTCATATTCCGTAATACCTGTATCCCCTTCTTTTCTCGGTAAAACATGAAGATGAAAGTGTGACACAGATTGACCTGCAATAGCTCCATCATTCCAAGCATAGTTAAAACCCGTAGCATCAAAAGTCTTCATCGATGCTTCTTTTATTTTCAATCTTAAATCATCAATAGCCTCTTGTTCCTCTTTACTTAGTTCATCAAAACTAGCAATACATCTCTTGGGAGCTATTAGAATATGTCCTGGGACAATAGGAATATTTGTCAAAAAAGCCCATGCCAAATCGTTAGACAGAACTTCCCTTTCTTTAATCTCTGGAATTGTGCAAAATGGACAAGACATGATTATTTTTTTCTCACATCAAAATATATGCGATATTTTTCTACTTTGTAAGTTTCATCTTCAAAAACATTAAATATTAAATTACCATCTTTATCTATAAAAAAGTTAATAGTGCCAGAAAACATATTTTCAAATTCACTTTCTTGTGCATCTTCACAATAAGCCAAAGTCGTCATCAGAAGATTAATAACAATTCTATTAGCACTGAGACTAAATGTCCCTCCTTTACTGTTACAGTCTGTGCTAATACTAATACTGCCATCATCTGAAAAGTTTAAATTAAATAAATCTGGATGATCTGGGTATATATCAGATCCATCATTTACCTCTGCATGATTCCATCTAAAAGTATGCTGCGCAAAGTATTCTATATTTTTTTCATTTACCAAATCATCAGAATCTTTATATGATTCAAAAATTATTTCACCATCTTTTTTAACAATAAATTTTCCAGCTTCAGATGTTACTTCAATATTTTCTTTTGTATTTATAAATGTAGTGTTACTAATAACATCCAAATTTAAATCATATATATTTTGTCCTGGCATATCTAACACAACAACATCAGATGTGGCGAAAAAAGTTAAAATCAGCTCCTCATTTGCCTGTGAAAAATAATGTTCAACTGATGTGTAGATATCTTCTGGTTTTGTTTCATCAGTAATACCAGGTGGTAGGTTTTGATTCACATCAGATTCACCTTCTTCGTAGATCTCAACATTCGCAGACTGATCTTTGTTGTATTTATCAAAAACAAAATCCTCATAAGGATTGCTATTTAAGTAGTTGAAAAAGAAAAAAGCTGTAACAACTAGTAGAAATAAAATTATATAAATAATTAATCTTTTCATGATTATCTCTTTATTACATCAGCTACTATAGCATAATGATCACTGACTCCAGTCTCAAAATACATATTTTTTATCTCATATTCTGGTGTAGAAAAAAGTCCATCAACCATATATGGTAAATAACCAGCCCGATGTAGATTTGCATCCAAGCTAGTTTCGTATTTTGGATCTATGTTATCTTTATATTTAGAAGATATTATTTCAAAAATTTCCATACCGCGTGGTGCATTAAAGTCACCACAAACTACAAGCTCAGAAAGATTCTCTAAACTATTCATTAATCCACCAATATGTTCTTTTTGAAAATTATCTGCCACACCATTCTCACTTTTACAAAAATGTGTCGTTGCAATTCTAAAAGAACTATCTCCTTTTTTAAAATCAGCAGACAAAACTACCATAGCTAAATCAGTAAATATACCTTGTCTGTATATCTTAATATTTTCTATATCTCTAAAATAATACTCTTTCCTTTCATTATTCTTTTCAAGATTGGAAATAATAGCAATACCAAAATTCCTATACTCAGTCTTTAAATGATCTTCCCTTTTCACTTCTTTATAAAACATATTTCCAAACTGATACTGACCTCCGACCTTTTTGGCAAAATCTTTAGCATCATCTTCAAAAACCTCCATCATGCACAATACATCAGGTTTAATTCTATCTATTAAATTATTGATCTTATCTAAATGTCTTTTTCCTTCTATATTTACTGAAAGTAGTTTTAAAGGGTCTTCTCCCGACATATAATTCCATATATTCTAACAAAAAAATTATGTGCTGGCGATTTACTGATTTGATTTATTTTGATAGAGTAAATGGCCATACAGGGCGATTAGTTAAGTGGCATAATAGAGGTCTCCAAAACCTCGGTCGGGGGTTCGATTCCCTCATCGCCCGCATAAAATAAGATCCCCACTTTCGCGGGGACAACCAAAAACATAGTCGTCACGTAAAAACAGCTTCGCTGTTCACATGACCTCCTTGTTTTTGTTTACTTCTTAGTTTCCTTCCAAACAGTCTTCTTTCGGAGTCTAGGGTTATATTTTTTAAGCTCCAGCTTCTTTTCAACTGTTTTTTTGTTCTTTCGTGTATAGCGAATATCGCCTGTTTCTGAACACTTTAGTTTTACTAGTTTATCTTGAGACATATTTTTAGTCCCTACAGACTATCAGACTACGCTAAAAAAGCAAGTTTCCGAGCCATACTTTATCTATATTTCATCATTGACATTAGTATGAAATGCTGATATAATATGAAAATAATCAATAAATTAAGTAAAAATCATGTTTAAGAGCATTTTATCAAAAGTATTGTTTGTAATCGGGATAATTATAATCCTTGTCGTTTTGGCTTGGGCTATTATCAATTTTGTCCCTGTTATATTCTCAGGTCTAGCTAATGTCGGATCTTCAATCGGAAATATTTTCAAAAATAAAAATGAGGCAATAGAAGTAGTAGTAAATGATACTGAGCTGGTAGACGGGGAAGACTTTAATGTTCAATGGAGTCTGGACTCAACTGAAAATGGTACTTACTCTCTATCCTACACTTGTGTAGAAGGACTTCTTTTTGAAATCACTATTGGTGACTCAACAAAAAGAATGATTTGTAATACACCTCTTTCTTTGCCATCAGATATTAAGGAAGCTGATATAAAAACTATTTACAAAAAACCTAATTCTTTTGATGATGTTGAACTAATTGTATTCTTCACACCTGATGGACAAACTAACTATGAGTATGCAGGAAAAACTTCTTTAACTGTTAAGAATAGTTCAGGGACTGAAAACTCAGATTCACCATCGGATAGCTCGGGAGACCTTTCAGCTTCTTCGCTTTCTAGCGAACCAGCAGAGAGTGATAACACTACAACTACTGAAACCAGTGCAACTTACACAAGCCAGCCTACTTACACATACAGAACAACTTACTCAACGCCTGCTGACCTAGCAATATCAAATATTGTTTCAATTCCTGGTAGATCAACTGTTCAATTCACAGTTGCTAATATCGGTGGCAGAAGTACAGGAAACTGGCAACTTGCATATACAAACCCAACAACACCAATAACAACGGAGTACTCTCCCCTACAACCATCTCTGGCTCCAGGCCAATCTTTAAGATTTACACTTGCGTTCACAGAACAAAGTGCTCCTTCAAATACAATCTCAATTTCTGTTGACCCAGGAAATGTTGTATCTGAATCTTCAGAAAGTAATAACTTTGCTACTGCTATAGTTACTGGAAACTATGTTCCAAACAATAATAATGGATCATACAATCCTAATGATAATGCTGATCTAGAAATCGTTTCAGCAGAAATAGGTAGAGTTTCTGGTGGTAGATTTATCGAAGACGACAGAGTTAATGATGGTGACGACGTAGTTCTACACTTCCGAGTTTTGAACCGAGGTGGTGAATCTACAGGAAGTTGGAGATTTGAAATTACTCATACTCCTTTTGATAGCAATGATGATTACAGATCAAGCAGACAAAATTCTCTACGCCCTGGTGAGTATATGGATCTATATGTAGATTTTGACAATGTAGATGAGGGAGATTATAGAATCAGAATTGAAGTTGACTCTGACGATGATGTAAATGAGGAAAGAGAAAATAATAATACTGAGACTGTTGATCTAGAGGTTAGAAATTAAACTCAATGTCTTCCTAAAGAAACTAAAAGTCACCTACTACCTCTGTCCCCGCGAAAGCGGGGATCTTTTGTGATATTCAGAGTCTCTTTAGAAAGTTTATGAGAATGTAGAATGCGTGCCCCATATAGCGAAGCTTGTTTGGGGTAGTTTGTAGAATAGTTATTAAAAATCATACAAACAAGAAAAACTGTCGTGTTAACTGCACGATTTTTTGTATTAGACAAAAATCAATCAATATTGTAGTATCGCAAATGGAAAGGAGTCGGAGCAAACCAGCCGACACACAAGTTATGGTTAGAGAACGTATTACACATAAAAGTAAATTGTTTACTGTTTTCGGCAGAGTGCTTATTCAAGATCTCCTAGCCAATGCTGGTCTCGGCGATTACCTCGCATGTGACAGCGGTTTTTATGATCAAGCGGAAGATATTCCATGCTCAGACAAAACCATATTGGAAATGCTCATAAAGTGGGCTCGGGAAGGAAAAATCTCCGCCGAAAACTTGGTCGAACTCTTGAACGCATAACGTGATAGTCTGCCCGACCAATCAAAAAACTTTTTAAAAAAGTCCTCCCCGGAGGCACTTTTTATTTAAGTAATTTTATTAAAATTATCCTTATAAGAATAAGGTAGAAGCTCTTTCAATTTTACCAACTTATCTTTATCCAAACAAACATCTGTTTCTTCGTTAATTGGATCAAGTTGAATCATTAATTCTCTACAACGACCGCAAGGTGGAATTACATAAACATCTCCATTCTCATCTTTCCAGACAGCAACAACACTCTTAATCTTAGGCTCTTTCTTATCTGTCAGAATTGAACCTATTGCATTATGTTCTGCACAAAAACCCATACTAGAATTCGTATCTAAGCAAACTCCTGTATATACATCACCTTCTAATGTCTCAAGTGCACAACCAACACCTCCCCAGTAAGAATCCCCGCTTTTACCATTACTTATGACTGAAGATGCTTTTTCTATTAATTCTTCTATTTTCATAATTTATATATAATTTTATATATCTAATTCTGCCAACTTGGCATTAGAAGTAATAAATGACTTTCTAGCTGGAACATCAGTTCCCATAAGCATATCAAAGACTCTGTCTGCTTCTTCAGCATCCTCGACAGTAACCCTCTTTAAAACACGATTTGTAGGATCCATAGTAGTTTCTTTCAACTCACTAGCGTTCATTTCTCCAAGACCTTTGTATCGTTGAACATTGTATTTTCGCTCTTTTTTCTTTACTACTTCATCTTCCACATTTGTTTCTTCCTCTTCGTCAATATCATCATTAGCATCACCTAGCATTTTGACCTTATCTTCTTCACTATATAAATATGTAATTTCTTTTCCTTGCGTAATTTTGTACAGGGGTGATTGTGCAATGTACAAATATCCTCCATCAATAATAGGTCTAAAATATCTATAGAACAGAGTTAACAACAAGGTAGTAATGTGAGAACCGTCAACATCGGCATCTGTTGCAATAATTATTTTGTGATATCTCAGTCTTTCAATATCAAATGTATCTCCAATAGCAGTTCCTAGAGCAACAACTAGATTTTTAATCTGATCTGAAGAAAGCATACGGTCTAAACGAGCTCTTTCAACATTCAAAATTTTTCCTCTAAGTGGCAGTATCGCTTGTGTTCGTCTATCACGACCAGTTTTGGCAGTACCCCCAGCAGAATCTCCCTCCACAATGAATAGTTCCGATTCTTCTGCACTTTTTGTCTGACAATCTGCTAACTTTCCGGGGAGAGTCATTCCTTCCAAAGCTCCTTTTCGCAAGACTGAGTCCTTTGCAGCTTTTGCAGCTTTTCTAGCTTTTGCAGCCAGAATAACCTTTTGAACTATTGCTTTTGCATCATCTGGGTTTTCTTCTAGAAATTCAGCGAACGCTTCGCCAAAAACAGCTTCTGTGGCACCTCTAGCTTCTGGTGAACCCAACTTTGCCTTAGTCTGTCCTTCGAACTGAATTTCAGGCATTTTGATAGAAATAACAGCAGTTAATCCTTCGAGCACATCGTCTCCTGTAAATGCTTCATTTTCCTTTGAATTATTCTTCTTGAGATAATTATTGAGGGTTCTGGTCAGTGCAGTTTTGAAACCTGTCACATGCATCCCTCCTTCTGGATTGTAAATATTGTTTGCAAAAGCAGTTAGTCTGGGAGAAATGTCATCAACATACTGCAACGCAATTTCTACAGAAATATCTTCGATTTCTTTGTCGACATAAAAAATATTTTTGTGAATAGGTTTTTGTAATTGATTGTAATGTCTAACAAGAGAAGATAAACCTCCCTCAAAATAGAATGTTTGAGATGGAGCTTCTACATCAGAGTCTGCTAAATAGTATATTTTTTCAAAATCAATTTTCTTTGTAACTTCCCTGGCATCAACAACCGTGATTCTCAGACCTTTAACAAGATAAGCTTGTTGTCGCATATGATTGACAATCTTCTTGTAATCAAATTTTATTTCTTTAAAAATAGACTCGTCGGCTTCAAAAGTAATGATAGTTCCATTTTGCTTTGAGGTGCCAACTTTCTTGACCGCGGCTTTTCTTTTTCCTATAGCATATTCCTGAATATATTTTCCTCCATCTCTATGAACCTCTGCAGACATATATGTAGACAATGCATTAACAACAGAGGCACCTACACCGTGCAAACCTCCAGACACTTTGTAACCACTTTTTTCTCCACCAAATTTTCCTCCTGCATGTAGAGTAGTCATGATAGTTTCTAGTGCAGAAACTTTGGTTGTCTTGTGAGTATCAACGGGAATACCACGTCCATTATCAACCACTCTAATTCTTCCTTCTGGTAACAAAGCAACTTCAACCTTGTCAGCGTAGCCACCCATAGCTTCGTCTCTAGCGTTATCAAAAATTTCCCAAATGAGGTGATGCAGACCGTCAGGTCCTGTTGTACCAATGTACATTCCAGGACGTTTTCGTACAGGCTCGAGACCTTCCAATACTGTAATTTCATCAGCGCTGTAATCTCTTTTTTCAGCCTTCTTATTAGCTATTTTTGCGGTCTTTTTTTCTGCCATAATATCCGCCTATTTTACCAAAAATTCAAGCTTAACTCAATGGGTAAAAGTGCTTAAAATACTACCTTTTTAGGCCATATTTTGTATAAAAATCTAAGCCGACAGGAAGGAAACCTATCGGCTTAGAATTCTCTATTTTTCGACAAAAATGGCAATCCTTCTCCAATACCTACGGAATCTCTCTATCTCGATAAAATGATGTGGCCAATAGCTAGGTTCGTTGGGATCATGAAAGTAGAAACCTTCAATACCGACCCCGTCCTCAACATAGCCAGTCAAAGTAACAAGATGATTGGAACCATTACCATTAAACCCCGGCGTGAAAGAAGCGATAACAGGAATTTCCCATTTCATTTCACTGATGATTTTTTCAATTCCTTTTCGCAACATGCGATTATCGAGATTTTGTTCCTCAAAGGTTTTTTGATCTTGATCAAAGTGCAATGAACGAAATTCTTGGCAATAAGCAACCAAACCGTAATTCCGCAAAAGCCGAACCAGTGCATCAGAATACCATCCACGACTTTCGTAGCCACCCATAGCGACACCTTCTTGAATAAGTTCATTGGTAGTTGGAGTTAAGTTTTGATCACAAAGAAAATCGATAATCATTTTGACACAAACAACACCACAACACCTTGGTCTCCACGATTCTTCAATGTCTAACGAATGTTGAGAGTAAAACGGAATGTCAATTTTTGTTTTCATTTTTTAAGGTCCTTTCTAAAGTAAAAGAATATAGATTGGCGATAAATTTTAGTTAAAGAAAAAGTATAATCTAACTAAAAAATAGCTAAAGAAAAAATGAAATATTTAAAAATAATTTAGAAAGTTTTTGATAACAATTTTAGACTTTTTTATACTTTTTTTTAGAGCAAATGTGTTATGCTCAGACTAAGCGGCAAGCCCCCACCCAATTGGGTGGGTATTTTTCAATATACAAAATTCTTAAATTAAAAATGAAATTACATTACTGTCCTATCTCACTTCCCAACCTTTACTTTCCAAAGCTTTATTGACTTTCTCCATCACCACATTAACCTCATCGTCAGTCAAAGTTTTTTCAAAAGATTGAAATACCAATCGAAAAGCATAAGATACTTTCCCATCTTTTTTGTACTCATCAAAAAGTTTAGTATTAACTAATAATTCTCCCGTATGTTCCTTGATCAAATTCAACAAACCATCAGTGGGTATATTATCAGGAACCCAAACGGCTATATCACGTAAAACAAAAGGGTACTGAGAAAAAGTTTTGTATGATTCAATTTCTGTTGAATTTGCTAACAGTGGAGAATTTTTGACTGTTTCAGAATTTAATACTCGGTCTGGGATTACTACTTCTAAAATATGCTCATTTTCAGAGACTTCTTTAATTTTTAAATCCAAAGCATTGTTCAGTTCATCTATTACCGTGTTTATAAATTCACTAGCCTTAGGTTTTTTTATCTTATTTCCCAAAACTCCAAAACATAAATGTAATTCTTCTTCACCTCTTTCAAATGTCTTTCCGATTTCAAAAACTTTTACAAAATCTAGCCCCAGTAAATCAGCATTTCTGACGTTTGTTTCTAAGGCACTTTCTATTGCATCTTTTATGTTTGTTCTCAGATACTTTTTATCTTGAGCCACAGGTTTCAAAGTGGCAATATCTCCTTCTTCTCTAAAAGAACTAGTAACAATTTCGCTGAATCCCAAATTGCACAAAAGATTTTTGATTAAAATTAAAATGGCATAATGCCCGTCTATAACATTATCGTTCTTATTATCTTCTATCGGTTTTTCTACAATATTTTCATATCCATAGATTCTTCCAATTTCTTCTATAACATCTTCTTTGATGCGAATATCTAATCTATTCGTTGGCGCAGTAACGATAAATTTTTCTCCGTCATTTTCATATGCAAAATTTAGTTTCTTTAATACAGCTTCTACAATATCTCCATTTAGATTAGTCCCCAATAATGAATTAATTTCTTCAAGAGAAACAGATACTTTGTGAATCTCGTCATCTTTTTCTCCAACATCAACTAACGCACCTATATAACCTCCTGCATCTTTCAGTATTAAACAAGCAACCATTTTGATGCCTTCTTCCGCTATTCTGGGACTAATTTCATTTTCAAACCTCTTAGAAGAATCAGTTTTTATGTTGACTTTGGAACTAGCCTTGCGGATGTATGCAGAATCCCAATTTGCCGCCTCTAAAACGATACTCTTTGTTTCTTTTGTAACTTCTGCTTTTTTACCTCCCTTAATACCCGCAATAGCCAAAGGTCCTTCATCGTCAGCAACAACTACAATGGTAGTATCCAAAGTAACCTCTTTATTATCCAACGTTGTTATCTGTTCACCATCTTTTGCATTACGAATTGTAATCTTTCCTTTTATTTTATCTTTATCAAAGACATGCAAAGGTCTGCCGATTTCGTACATTACAATATTTGTAAAATCTACAACATTGTTGATAGACCTTTGTTCTAACACTTCCATTTTGTGTTTTATTAAATTCTGAGAATCTTTAACTTCAACATTATCGATAGTTAATGAATAGTATCTTTTACAGACATCAGTATTTGAAATTTCAACTTCTACTTCCCTACCTTCCCCCAAAACCAAATTTTCTTTTTTATCAAAAAAAGACAGGCCAGTAATTACAGAGATTTCTTTTGCTATTCCTCGATGACACAGAGAGTCATGTGCTCTGTTTGGAAGAACATCGACATCTATTGAATAATCTCCATCGACCTCTTTTACTCCTTCAACTTGGTAGGCACGAGTATTTAAAATGTCAGCCAATTCATTTGCTGGTGGCAACTTATCTTTGAAATATTCTTGTAACCAATTGTATGAAACTATCATGATTTAAAATTGATTAACTAATCTTAAGTCTCCGTTGTAAAACAAACGAATATCATCCACTCCATATTTCAAGACCGCAATCCTATCGATCCCAACACCAAAAGCAAAGCCCTGATATTTTTCTGGGTCGATCCCTACATTTCTCAAAACATTTGGATGAACCATCCCTGCACCCAACACTTCTATCCAACCAGAATGAGAACAGGTTGAACAACCAGAACCCTTACATCTAAAACATTCCAAATCTATCTCAACACCTGGTTCAACAAAAGGAAAATAACCTGGCCTAAACTGAGTTTTGACATCTTCACCAAAGATCTTTCTTAAAAAAGAATTCAAATAATATTTCAAATTAGCCATTGAGACATCCTCGCCAACCGCCAAACCTTCTAACTGATAAAACTGTACTTCATGAGTTCTATCAGTAGCCTCATTTCTAAAAACTTTTCCGGGAACTATGATCTTGAAAGGTGGCTTATTTTTTTCCATATACCTAATTTGGACATTCGAAGTCTGAGTTCTTAGTAACTTTGGAATATCCTTCAACCAAAAAGTATCTTGCATGTCCCTGGCCGGATGATCTTTAGGGAAGTTCAAAGCATCAAAGTTGTGATATTCATCTTCAAGTTCTGGACCTGCTGCCACATCAAAACCCATTTCCAAAAAGGCTTTCACCATCTCGTTGGTAATATGAGTTACTGGATGTATATGGCCTTTTTCTGAATTCATAGGGTTCATTCTATCTCTTCAACACCTTTATTTCAAATCAATACTTCTCTATAAATATCTCCCTGTCTGATAAAGATAGTGTTATTGTCTCTAACTCTAAAATCTAGATTTCTACCTTCCAAAATTGGTTGAATATTTGGCGTAGATCTATTGTCGATTTCTATGACATAAACTCCATTTTCATTCAAAATTAGCAAAACATCATTTCTACCAGGAAGAAAATCGTAGTAGACAATCTCTCGCCCAAAAGATATATCTATATATTCGTTACATTTTTCTAGACAGAAAAAGTATGGTGTCGCTTCTGTCTCCCCAGACCACATTACTCGTACATTACCTCTTTCTAACCATGTCAAGATTCTCTGTTTTTCCCTAATCAATTCTTTTGACTGAATGTCGGTTATTTCCAATTCTTCAACAAAATCTGGCAGAACTAACACTGTTGTTGTAGAAACCACCAACTGTGTTTGCCCTCGAACGACTTTTGGAGTGGTAGTTGAAACTACAGCCTCAAACTGATCCAAATTATCTTTATCAAATAAACTTTCAATGATGCTATACTCTGGATTTTCCACTGGCTTTTCAATGGCACTGCTTGTTGTTGAGTTTACAGGATTTGTTTTTTCAATATCTCTAAATTCAATATCTGTTGGCAACATTAATACCTGACCTTCTGTTACCAAATTTGGAAATACAAAAAGTTCTTTTATCCAAGTATGATGTCCTTCTTTTTCTACTCTTATCTGATAGCTTCTATTTGGCCTCAAATCCTGAATCAAAGTATTTCTAAGAATTAATCCATTATCTTCAACAAACTCTCCATCTATATATACCTGTGTACCTGATAAGTTTGAATGAATAAATATCCCTCCAGTCTTGATAATAGACAAAGCATCTCCCAACCTATATCCTGTCGAATAGAAAATAATAAAAGGTGCACCAAAAATAAAAACCATGACAAGAGTTAGTAATAGTAATGTTCTTTTTTTTCTTGAAAGTGGTTGCATTATATATTTTGTCCTGTCGGTGCTATATCGACAGTATCACCCTTACGATGCTTTGGTGTGACCCAAAACCCCATATACCGACCAAACATTAATCTAGTTTGTGCATCAAGACCAGGAATAGCTCCGAATATTATTATTGTAAAAGGAACCAATAGCCATTGCAAAAACATCATGACCCATCGAGATTTTCGACGCCTATAACTTTCTGGCATTTTGGGTACCAGACTAGCTCCAATTATTGCAGATAGTATCAACCCTGCCATAGCCAATGCCATCAAGTTTCTAGTAATCAGTGGTAGATTATATGATAGAACGGTACTTCTAAATGCGGTACCTCCCAGAATGATTGGCAACCAACCTAGCAAAAGAATTACCAAAGGATTTGTTGCTAACGACCAGAATCCCTCTATTTGAACAAAAGAATATCTAATCTTTTTTCGCAATGGAATTTTTTTATTTTTTATAAAATTAAACAAAACATAAGGAATATTCTCTACACCCCACGACCATCGTCTATGTTGTTTATAAATATTTCTCATTGTCTTCCAAAATGATTCTGCCAGATTAGCATCCATAGAGACAGGATATGAAATCGGAACCACGTTGTAATTTCCATTATGAGCCATTAGCATATTCCAAAAAATTCTAGAGTCTTCGGAAACCATATTTCTCTGCCAATATTTATTTTCGAAAAGAGTTCTGAAACTTACTGCATGAGAAGAAAACGTCGCCAACTTCTCAGGTCTTTCTTGCTGAATCATTTGCCAATAAGTACTAGTCAAAGCTGCCACTCGAGAAATTGGATTAGCCTCCCAAATGTTATTGTTATACAAAGGAATGGGCTGGAAAGAAGATTTGTATGGATCTTCTGCTGTTAGAAAGTGCCATGTTAAACACAAAAAATATTGCGGATAAACAACGGTGTCAATATCAAAAGCAGAAACTAAGACATTTTCATAAGAAATATTTTCTTTATCCAAAATCTCAATTCTCCCCTGTTCTGCAGCATAAGAAATGTTAGAACCTTTACCTGCCATTTCTCCTGGTAAATCTTCTGGATGAACAGTAGTAATGATTTTTGCAAAAACATTGGCATATTTAACTTCCATTTCCCTACCAATTTGAATTGCTTCTGTGCCTGCTCTCTCTTCAGCCGCAAGAATAATAAGCATTCGATCTTTTCGATAATTTGTATTTTCTAGAGATTTTAATGTGCCTTCTATTACTTCTCTACTTTCTGTGTAGTAAGGCAATATAACAATGTGATAAATATGCTCGTATTTCAAATTACCAATCATGTCCTGCCAATCAACTTTGATATTGTGAAGCATTCGCTTCCAGTTGTATCTATGATGAAAGGATAAATGAACTGTTTTTAATAACCAGTAAAAATCAAAGGCAAGAATAAAATATGCAGCCCAAGTTGGCTTATATATAGAAAGAATAACAATTAGTAAAATAGTCCCCCAAGATAGAGCCCCTGGCAGTATTTCCAACAAACGAAAAAGAAGCTTGTCTTTACCCGACAAGTCTCGTGCATGAGCCACATGATAATATGGCGAATTAGAATAGTTATATTCTTGCCCTGACATAGCCACTACTCTACCATTTTAGCAAGGTTTTTCAATATTATTTATATATTTATCCAAACAATACTTTGAAATTTCTAGTATAACTTTTTGATGGTAATCATTAGTCTTTTATAAGAAAACAGCAATTTCATCTATTCAATAATAACGCAGTTCTAGAATTTAATATTTAATATTTAGTATTTGTTTCGGATTTCGTGCTTCGAATTTCGAATTTTAAAATCTGCTTGCAGATTTTACTGAGCCACTTGTCAGGCTCGAACTGACGACCTGCCGTTTACAAAACGGCTGCTCTACCAACTGAGCTAAAGTGGCAATTGTTGGTATGTTGCTAAAAGCAACGTGTCAAAGATTATATAGAAAAATATGGATTTGTAAATGAATTTCTAGGCTCTTAGATATCAGACAGCAAACATTGTTTATTAAGTCTATGATTATCAGATTCTTTTGCCCAGCAATGGGCTAGCATCTGCTATCTAATGTCTAATTTCTTCTTTATGCTCCTGCAAACTACTGATGAAAAAAGAAGCAGAACCCTTATTCTTCAAAACTCCTTTGCCTCTAATAGAATCTATATATTTAGCGCTCTTTCTAACAAATATTTCCCACAAATCAACCATTAGGTGAGCAACCGTTCTAAATATATTTTTGAAAAAGTTAGATATAGAATTATTTACAATAGACAAAATATTTCTAACCCAGTTCCAGACAGTAAGAACTATCTTGTCACCTGACTTTCTAAAAGATTGAGAAACAATATCTTGACCCCTCTTAATCTCAAGCATTCTGATGCCCACAATAGACACCATCAAAACTATAGAAACTGAAAAAATAATGATTTGTGTCATAAAACTATTCTAACACTCCAAAACGAGCCATCCTTGTGATTTCGATTTTTTCACCAAACTTTTGAATAGCTTCTTGGACCAGATCAGAAATTGTCTTACTAGGATCTTTGATAAAATCTTGCTCCAAAAGAGTTTTTTCTTTGAAATACGCTTTTAGCTTTCCATCAATAACTTGTTCTCTGATATTATCTGGCTTACCTTCTGCTTCTTTTTCAAAAACTTCCTTTGCCTTAGATTTTGCATCTTCATTTATATCATCAACGCTCAAAAACTCAGGAACACTAGCAGCGACATGCATAGCAACATCTCTTGCAAAACTTTGAAAGTCCTCATTTCTAGCAACAAAATCAGTCTCGCACTGGACTTCAACCATAGCTCCGACAGCTCCACCGCCGTGAATATATGACGCAACAGTTCCAGACCCCAAAGTTCTATCAGCCTTCTTTGATGCAGCCTTGGCGCTGAGTTTTTGTAGAATAATTTTTGCTTTATCCATATCTCCTCCTGCTTCTTCTAAAGCATTTTTGCATTGCATCACAGAAACTCCTGTTGCATCTCGTAATTGTTTGATTTGATCTGTTGTAATTGCCATATTTGTGAATTTTAATTATTTAAACAAAAAATCGTTCAGTGATTTTGAACAATTTATTATAACTTATTATTTATCTCCTGCTACTGTCTTCTTGTTTTTTGCTCCTTCCTTATAAGCTTCGACAATTTCTTTTACAAAAAATCTAATACTATCAACAGAAGAATCATTAGCGACTATAGGATAATCAATCTTTGAGATATCACAATCAGAGTTACAAAGACTAACCACAGGAACATTCATTTTCAAAGCTTCTGCTAGTGCAATATCTTCTTGCAAAGAATCAACAATAAAAACAGCTGCTGGCTTTTGTCTCATAGAAACAACGCCACCAAATCTTTCTTCTAGCTTTTCGATTTCTCTATCAATAAGAAGTCTTTCCTTCTTTGTATACTTTGCTAGTAAACCTTTTTCCTTTTGTTCTGTTAAAGTTTCTAGTCTTGAAACTCTTTTTTTCATTTCATCAAAATTAGTGATTGTTCCTCCAATCCATCTACCGACAACGAATGGTTGATCAATACTCATAGCAGCATCCTTAACGATACCGATAGCTTGTCTTTTTCCAGAAACAAATAGCACTTGCTGTCCTTCACTAGCTACCTTAGAAACAAATTCTTTTGCCTTAGCTAACAGATCATCAATTTTCTCCAAATCAAAAATCTCGACGCCATTTTTAGCGCCAAAGATAAATGGAGCAACAGTTGGGTGTCTTCGGCTCTTTGAATAACCATAATGAGCACCGACTTTGAACATTTCTTCGACTGTATTTGAATTCGACATGTTGGGAGAGTTTAGCAGAAAAGGTCAAAGCTGGCAAGGGTTATTTTAAAAATAAAAAGGTCGAACACTAGCCAAAAGACTATTGATGTTCAACCCAAATCAATATTCAAACAAACCCCTCAACACCACTCCTCTTCTCCTAAAGTAATCCCACGGGTTAGAAGGTAATCCTGGGCATTCCTTATAACGTTTCGCGTACTCAACCTGACTGCAAATTTCCATATCTTTGACAATCTGTTTCAATCTTTCAACAGTCAAAGTCGTTGGTAGAAGTATTTTTTCTTCCCTGTTTTCCTTAAAAATAGCACAGATTAGAGGTCGCAGATTCTCTCCATAAGTCACCGTAGGATTTGAAGGAAGTTTATCTTCAAACTTCTCATAACGCGCAGCGTAGTCACGCCACGAGACAAATTTATGCTCTCTAAGCAGTTGGAGAAATTTTGCCGGTGTACAAAATCCCCTTCTGAAACCACTAGGATGTTTTCTGTACAAAGGGCTACGATAAAATTCTACTTTTTTGCCCTTTGCCGTCGTAAAAGTAATCAGAAATCCTTCTTTCATTTTTACCTCCTTTCTAGGTTAAGGTTTAACTTTTTTCTCCCCCCTTATTATCAAAATATATATAAAAAATCAACCTTATTCCCCCCTACTAGCTTCAGATAGCTTATCCAAAATATCATCCAGATCTCCAAGCATAATACCTTCGATATTGTGCCAACTCTCCTTGATTCTGTGATCTGTCACCCTGTTCTGAGGAAAATTATATGTTCTAATCTTTTCAGAACGATCTCCTGTCCCCACTTGATTCTTTCTTTCTGAAGCATACTTCTTAGCTTCTTCCTCTTCTTGCAGAGCTTCTACTTTTGCAGTCAATATTTGTAATGCTCTCTCCCTATTGGCCTGTTGGCTTCTTTCAGCTGTTGATCTGACTTCAAGACCTGTTGGCTTATGCACTAAACGAACAGCAGTCTCAACCTTATTTACATTCTGTCCCCCTTTCCCACCAGCTCTTGAGAACTCCATTTCTAAATCTTCTGGTCTCAGAACTACTTGAGACTTTTTCCTCATTGGTAAGATAGCTACTGAGGCTGTTGAAGTATGTATTCTTCCCTGTTTTTCAGTGGCTGGAATTCTCTGTACTCGATGCACACCAGTTTCAAATCTAAGATTTTCATAAACTCCCTGACCTCTTATTTCAAAACTAGCTTCTTTGTAGCCTCCAATATCATTTGTAGATTCATAAAGCTTACGAACAGACCATTCTTGTCTTTCAGCATATCGACTATACATTTCCGCTAATTGATAAGAAAAAATAGACGCTTCATCACCCCCAGCGCCAGCCCTAACTTCCAAAACAATCTCATTAGGAAATTCATCTTCTTTTTCTTCCTGAGTTAAGATATCGTCCATCTGGGTTAATATAGCTTTTTGTTGTTCATCAATCATCTTTAACTCATCTTCGGCCATTTCTTTCATAGCTTCATCACTAGCCATTTCCAAGACTTCTTCTCTTTGTTTTTGTAGTCGTTCAAACTCCCCCGCTAAAAACTGAGTCTTTTGATTCTCTTTGTATTTTGTTAGATCAGTCATGTTAGTAAATAGTAAATAGTAAATAGTAAATAGTAAAGTAGATTGGATTAGAAGTCTCTACTTACTACTATTGTATTTATTACTTACTTTTTTGCCGCAGCCTTTCTTGCCTTAAATCTTTCAACTCGTCCAGCAGTATCTAGAACCTTTTCTTGGCCTGTATAGAAAGGATGGCAATTGCTACAGATCTCTACTTCTATCTTCTCTTTGGTAGAACCAACAGAAAAAGAATTGCCACAAGCACAAGTAACTTTCGCGTCTTTATGATATTCGGGGTGTGTCTCTTTTTTCATAATATAATGGCAAAGACTATATCAGATAATGTTTCGATTGGCAATAATTTAGGAAATCCTAAATTCGAATATCGAAATAGGAAACAAATTCTAAATATTAAATATTAAAATTAAAAAAACAAGTAAATTATCATTTAGTTTATAATTTAGAGATCAGTGCTTAGAATTTGTTTCGTATTTCGTATTTAGTGCTTCGGATTTTAAAACAAGTTTGCTCGCAAACTTGTTTTATTGACTATCAACATCCTTCAAGAAGTCGATTTGCTCTTGGAATTCAGTTGCGTGAGCCATAACTTGGTTTCCGTAGAATTGGTTCTGAGGCAAGCTCCAGTTATTTCCAGCGTAATATTTCAAAGCTGCTGTTTTTTCTGCAGTATATCCACCAGCTGCTGCCCCCAAATCTTTAACATACAGAGCTGTAGCAGTGAAAGCATGCTCTGGATTCCAAGGGTTTGGAGTAGAAATTCCTAATGCTGAAGCTATGCGACTATCGTACGCGTTCCATGTATAAGGGATAAATTGAGATGGTCCCATGGCCCCTCCCCAACCGTTACCAATAGGACAAGATAATGGTGTTGACTCTGGGTCTAGACCAAGTTTCTTAGTGATAGCTAGAAAGATGGTTTGATCATCTCTCCATGATCCATCATTTGGACCAGGCATAATGTTGTACCATTTCTTAGATTCTGGATCTCCTGGTCTATTACAAGTACCAACATTTTTACCAAGATCAGATTCTTGTTTCAAAATAGCAAGAATAAAGGCAGCCCTAACACCGGTGGCTCTAGAAGCTTCGTTGGCATATTCTAAAGCTTGCCCAAAAGAAATCCCCGCAGAATCTCTCAACCGGAATAATGCTTCTCTAATAGTTGCAGCTTTCGCCCTCCTATCTGCTAACAGATCCTCATATGTTTTTTCAGTCTGCTTGCTGATAGCAAGAACATTTTTCTTTTCTGCCTCTTTAACTTGTACTTGTTTTTTTTCAGCCTCTATCTCTGCTTTAATGTCCCTTTCTTGAACCTGTCTGGCTTCTAATTTTTTCTTCTCCTCTTCTGTTAACCCACGGATTTCTCTGATTTCATCAAAAAGATTTTCCAAAGCACCTCTAATTTCAAAGTATGTATCTGAATTTACAAAAAAATCTGACAACCGATCATTAGCCAGTAGTATTTCCGTTAAAGAAATGGAATCTTGTTCGTTAGTCTTTTTTATAAGTTGTGCCAAAGAATCCATTGATCGATCCATCTTGGCATTTAGTTCAGAAACTGTTTTGTCTTTCAGTTCAATATCTTGACCTAATGTTTTGATAATATTATTTTTTAAATTAATACTAGTTTGAGCTTTAGTAATTTCAGTAGTTAGAACATCTACATCTCTCTGAATAGTAGCTATTTTAGATTTTTGAACATTCAATAATCCATCAAATTTCTCAATTTCCTGATTGTATTGATCAAGTTGTTGTTGTAGTTCCTTTTCTAAATCTGCACTGTTATCTGCAGCGTCTATTTTAAATACAAAAGAAAAAGATAACGTAAAAACAAAAAGCCAAACAATTGAGTTTTTCAAAAAAACTTTCTTCATGTTGTATAATTAGAATTATACAGCAATATTAGGATAATGAAAAAAACGGCCTTTTGACCGTTTTCCTTACTCAGCAACATAACATTGCAAGCTAGTCTTCTTCTGAAACCTCTTCTTCTTTCTTTTCTCCAGCTACTTCAATCTTGCTCATATCGATTGCTTCTACTGGTTCTTCCACTTCTTCCTTAGGCTCTTGAACAAGAGCAATGACTTCGTTTGGATCAACTTTTAGCTCAACTCCTTCTGGCATTACTAGATCTTTTGCATGAATTTGACTTTCAAAATCAACGAGAGATGAGACATCCACTTTTATTTCATGTGGTAAATGTCTAGGTAGTGATTCTACTTCAATATCATGAGCAACTTTCACAAGAACTCCCCCTAGGGTTTTTTCTGCAGGTGCTTCACCCTCGAATATTAGAGGTACGGTAACTTCCAACTTCTTTCCCCTTTCAATAACATAAAAATCAACATGAGAAATCTGATCAGAGACAGGATCTCTGTCAACGGAATGAATTAGTACTTCGTGATTCTCATCACCAACTTTCAAATCTACGATAGTAGACTCGCCAGCTTCTTTAAAAACTTTTTCAAACTGTAAACTCTCTATTTTTACAGCTTGAGACTTTTCTTTCGGACCATAGAAAACCGCTGGAATAATTCCCTGAGATCTTAGATTTTTTACATCTTCTTTTGTGTCACGCACTAGGGCGTCAATCTTTTGCATAGTGGGTAATAGTATACATAAAAAGCTGAAGTGTGCAATCAGTCAGAATGTAGAACTTAGTATCTAGAATGTAGAATGTAGTTTGTAGGAAATAGCGTTCAGAAGTCAACGACCAGCTTTCAGAAGTAGTTGTCTTGTCACCAAGGTTTGCGAAATGCAATTGATTGTTTATCTGAATTTGCAAGGATTTTAGTCATAAGCTTATCTTCCCCTTCTCAAAATAAAACATCTCCTCCTGGACAAACAGAGTCAACATGTTGGTTTTATTTGTTAAGACAATCGAATCTATCTTTACCGTTTTCTAATATTGAAAAACCACATATTTTATAAAAGTCTGATTTATTATGATTATAAAAACCAATAGCTGTTTTACTAGCTTCTTCTTTATATTCTTTGATCTTCTCCATAATCGAAATCTTTCATAGATGTTACTTTTTCTACATTCTATATACTACATACTACATTCTAGTAATATGCTTCTCCATATACTCTTTACTACCTCCCACCTTCTTCCCAGGATTAAAAATATTATTTGGATCAAAAATATCTTTAACCGTCTCAAAGAGTCTATAAACTTCTTTACCAAACATTTCTTCTAAATATGGTGTTCTCACTATCCCATCATTATGTTCAGCAGTAATAGTTCCTCCATATTCAATCACTAGTTTATAAACTTTATCAGCCACAATTCTAATCTTATCTCTTTCTTCTTTCTTATCTAGCTCCATCAGAGGAATGATGTGTAAATTACCACTACCAGCATGGCCGGCAATATTCACTTTGACATCATGTTCTTTGAGAATAGCTAAAAACCTTGGCAAAAATTCGGGTAACTTATCAGGAGTAACACAGATATCATCTATAAACGGAGCGGTTTTTTTTCCTTTTACTTTTTGTCTTAATAGATTGAAACTTTCGCGTCTCATAACCCAATACTTTTCAGCATCCTCATGGTCTCTAGAAACTCGATAAAGAAGTTTTTGTTTGTCCAATACTTCCTTAATCACTTTTACTTTATTGTCCATGGCTGCCTCAGTTTTCTCAGAAATTTCCAAGAGTACAATAAGTTTTGGTAATCCCATCATTCTTATTCCAATAAAAACTTCGGGCAAAAATTTCCAGGCAAAAGATAAAAAGTTCATGCCGACTTTTTTGGCAACTTCAGGCATAAATCTCAATCCCAATTTCAAAGTTGTATCGTCAAATGTTTCCATACTTTCTAGTTTCAATGGTAATAATTCATTGACCAATATTGGCAGATCATTCCAATTATCCAAAAAAACAGCTACCAATTTTTCATGATCATTAGACTCCACCAAACGCATTTCTGCTTCGGTTAACAAGCCCAAAGTTCCTTGTGAACCTACAAAAAGTTGTGTCAGATCAAAAGTACCAGCTTCTCTATTGTAAACATCCCACAATGCATAACCGGAAGAATTTTTTGTTACTTTTGGTTTGGCTTTTTGAATCAAATCGTAATTTTTATCTATCAAATCAAACATTTGACGATATGTCTCTCCCTCAAAATCAGTTTGAGATTTCTTTTTTTCTAATTCCTCCCTATTCAACTTTTTGAACCTATATTCCTTTCCATTTGCCAAAACCATTTTCAAACCCAAAACAAAGTTTCTGATCTGACCATAGCGCAAAGTTTTTTCTCCTCCACAGTTATTCATAATCATGCCACCAAGAGCAGCTAAAGATTTTGAAGCTGGATAAACAGGCATTGATATATGTTGTGGCAAAGTATCTTTTTCAAAAGTTCTAAAAAAAATTCCTGGTCCCACAATGGCTCGCAAATCTTTGACACTAATATCTTCCTTTTTAAAATATCTTGTAAAATCTAGAATAATACCTTCATTGATGGCTCCTCCTGACATATCAGTACCAGCCGATCTACCAGTAATTGAAAGGTTTTTGTAATTCTTCTTATTCTCATTTACAAAAGAAACAATTTTGGAAACATCTTCTGTATCTTTTGGAAAAGCAACTATCTGGGGACGCACCTCGAACAGACTAGCATCATGACTATATTTAGAAAGTGTCTCATTGTCTGCTAATACTTCTCCTTTTATAACTTTGGATAAATCGTCAGCAAGTGACATAAAAAATTAATTAAATTACAAATTATTAAAAAGTTTCAATCTTTCTTTTACTTTTTCTTCTACAGCCGAAACAGAAGGTTTCAAAAACTTATACGGTGCCACTTCATCTGGATCATCTTGTAGAGATTTTTTCAAAGCATCTCTGTAGGCTAAACGAATCTCAGTATTGATGTGAACGATAGACATTCCAGCTTTTATAGCTTCCACAAAATCATCATCAGAAATTCCAGATCCTCCATGCAGAACTAACGGCACTCCAGCTCCTTCTCGTAATGCTTTCACTCTCGCTGTATCAATCTTAGGATTATGACCACCTTTCAGAATGCCATGCATATTACCAACTGCTGGAGCAAGAAGATCTATTCCTGTCTGATCTACAAAGTCTTTAGCTTGATCAACATTTGTCAAAAACTCTTCATCGGTAGCCACTCCTTCTGGAATTTCATCAACAATTTTTGATGATTGTCCTATGTTACCCAGCTCAGCTTCTACTAAAACATCTCTCCCACAAGCTCGTGCATAGTCCACACATTTTTTAGTTACCTCTACATTTTCTTCATAAGACAATTTTACTCCATCAAAAATAACCGCGTCATAACCAGTATCAATAGCTTCTTTCACTTTTTCAAAAGAGTAAGAGTGATCAGCATTAAGAAAAATCGGATAATCATATTTTTCTCTGAGAGTTTTCACTAGAGCCACTGCTTCATTTACTCCAACAAAGTCTCTTTCTCCTTCTGATGTGCCGATAATGACTGGCAAGTCTAGATCTTTAGCAGCATTAAAAATTCCATGTAATCCTTCTAAATTTGAAATATTAAAATGTCCAATAGCTACATGTTTTTCCTGATCTGCTTCAGAAATATATTCTCTCAATGTTTTCATAGAAATATTGTAACATGACTAGTCTGGTGGTAGTATCAGGAATAGGACACGTTCCACAAAATTCAAACCCAAACCAAGGAAAGGATTAGGCTATGCAATTCATTTCTAAAAGAATTTTTGCAAAACTCTGTGATTCATCTCCTGTCGCATGGGTAATGTTCGCCTTTTGGCTGATATTCCTAGTGACTGTAGAGTTCTGCAAAAAACAAGGGCGAAAGAAAACAACTTCCAGCCCGACCCTCTACAACTACGACGATATGGACGATGACGAAAAAACTGAGTGGTGGTTGCGAATTCTTGCCTTACCACTCATAGGACTGGAGTTAATCAGAAAAACATTTCCAAAAATCTTGAAACCCTAACCACCGAAAAAACATGTCCGACGAAGAACCAAACCCTGTAAACTGGGAAGATTCGCCACAAACGCGGAGTGAGAAACCAGACACCATCTGTAAAATAATAATCGGAAAAAATGTGACATATCCTCAGGATAAACCCGTCGCAGTAAATCCTATTGGAAGACAAATCCGTAAAAAAGACGCCCTAAGAGAATATTTTTTCCATGGAGATGGCATCATCGACGGCACCGATTGGGGCCTCGACGAAGAAACCAGACAAAAAATCGTGGAAGCTGGAGGTACAACATTATAGTTTCTGGTTTAAGGCGGCAGAACCTAATGCTTGCCAACTGGCCAAAACCCCAAAACCCGGTACACTCTGAACCTCCAAGGTTCTGGGCTAGGCCGGATTTTTATTTAAGCCAAATCAATTTTTCTGCCAGAATCTAGAATTTAGTATGTATAGTTGATATATTACTTTTCTACATACTACATACTACATACTACATACTACATTCTACATACTAAATAAGTTATAATTTTCACATGAATAATGAAAAAATAGATTTCCTAGCTGTTGGTGACATTGTCACTGACGCTTTTATTGAACTAATAGATGCATGGATTGAAATAGACAATCCTGACAAATCCAAGGAACTCTGTATGCGCTTTGGAGACAAAATACCTTACAAGGATGTAGTTGTAGTGCCTGCTGTTGGAAACAGTCCAAATGCGGCCGTTTCAGCCCATAGACTTGGCTTAAAATCAGCATTAGTAACTGATTTGGGTGATGATAAGTTTGGTATAGAACAATTAGAAACCTTGAAATCTAAGGGTATTATTACTGACTTTGTTACTACTCACAAAGAACAACAATCAAATTATCATTATGTTCTAAGATATGGACCTGAAAGAACAATCTTAGTAAAACACACAGAATGGAGATATAAATTCCCAGAAATTTTTCCTGCTCCAAAATTTATGTACCTTAGTTCCCTTGCTTCTAATTCTTTAGCCTATCACTACGAAATAGTTGAGTATTTGAAAAGACATCCTGATACAAAATTATCTTTTCAGCCAGGAACATTTCAAATAAAATTAGGAAAAGAAAAAATGAAAGATCTCTACGAATTATCTTATTTATTTTTCTGCAACAAAGAAGAAGCACAACTAATTTTAGGAACCAAAGAAAATGATATAAAAACTTTATTAAAAATGATGAGAGACATTGGACCAAAGATTCCAGTCATCACTGATGGGCCAAAAGGAGCCTATGTTTATGACGGCACAAAATGTCTATTCACACCAATGTATCCAGATCCAAAAGATCCTATCGATAGAACTGGTGCCGGAGATGCCTTTGCAAGTACTTTCACTTCTGCTTTAGCACTTGGTAAAAAAATTGAAGAGGCTCTGGCATGGGGACCAATCAATTCTATGAATGTCGTTCAATATATTGGTGCACAAAAAGGGTTGTTAAAAAGAGAAGAGTTAGAAGAATTACTAAGTAAAAGACCTTCTGAATATGTGGTTAGAGAGATTTAATTTTTCTTTATCATTTCTGTTTCAGGGATAATTGATCCGCTTTTAAAACGGAACCTTTCATCATATGCTATATTTCCAGTATTAGTGAATCCAAGTTTTTTATAAAAATTAATGGCTTTTTCATTATAAGATGCGACCATTACCTTTATAGGTTTACTGTTGCTAAATTTTTTATTTGCTTCATTCCACAACATTAGACCAACTCCTTTGCTTTGATACTGGAGCAGAACGTAAATAGATTTCAATTCATCAACTTCATCACCAATCACAACAGAACATACACCAATAACCACATCGTCATCTCTGGCTATAAATATAAATCGATTATCTGGCTTATTTTTAAGAAAATCAATTTTCTTTTCTATCTGTTCTTCAGAAAAACTTTTCTTAAAATGATCCTCGATATCTTCTCTAGTAATACCGAGCTCTTTGTTTGGATAAGTATCTAACCAAGTTTCATATAATAGTTTCCTAGTATCAATAATTTCTTCTCTATTTGCTTGTGCTTCCGTAATCTTGACCATATCTAATCTATTTTTATAAACCTCAAACCTTTGTATTCATCTCTATCTACTTCTTCCATAAACATCTTTAATGGCCTAGAAAAATACTGCGCACTTTTTCCTATTAAAAGTTCGGAAGTGTTCAAAGGTTCATAAACCACATATTTTTCTTCTGTTTCTGTATCTACCGAAATTCCGACTATTCTGTAAATATGATTATTCTCTTCCCCATTAGGATCATGTTTGAAATGTTTGTATATTTCTCCCTTTTTAGGTTTATTCATAATGATAAATTTTATTTTCTAAAAAGTTACTCAAAACTCTTTCAGAGCTTTTATATATTGGGCTTGGCAAATTACCTTTACTAAACCATTTCCATTCTACACATTTTTCTGGTTCCATTAATTTTATCTCTTGACCAGAATATCTAGCTTTTAATCCGATACCAACTCCATGTCGATTATCACTATCGATAAAACTTAACTCATCAAAAACACAAATAATTGCTAAGTCTTCTTTTAGAAAATCTATTCCCAGCTCTTCTTTTAATTCTCTTTGTGCACATTCAATTATAGTCTCCCCAAAATCAATATGCCCTCCTGGAAAAGCCCACTGTCCTTCTCCAAAAGAACCCTTTCTTAAACCAAAAAGAAATTCTCCTTTTTCATTTTGAATTAAAACACCAACCCCTGGTCTTATTTGTCCTTCTCCTTTATTTTCCATCTTCTAATTTTAAAATTCTATCTTCATGATTAGACAACCAGTTCTCAGATCTCCACATCCTTCTCTCTAATCTATCAAATCTCTCATCTATTCTGGCAAATTTGGCATCCAATCTAATCTCCAAGCCTTCAATAGCTACTGTTATTTTTTGAGTAAAATCTTCTGATATCAGTCCAAAGTAATGTGCGAATTTATCTTCTAAATAGTCTTTAGTAACATAATTTTTACTTTCTAAATATTCTTTCGTTATGTAATTTTGAGATTCCAGATAGTCTACTAGATAACCTTTTGTAACCACTTCCTCCCTTTCTTTTTTAGATAGTTTTTTCATAAGTTCAGCCATTATATCACAGACCAATTTTGACCTGTGGATAGAATTTCATAAAAAATTTAGGGCTATTTCTTACGCAAAATCACTTTATGCACCGCTTCTATAATATGACTTTTATCCATTCCATAATGTCCAATTAGCTCGTTAGGTGTCCCAGATTGACCAAAAAGATCTTTCACTCCAACAAACTCTTGTGGTACTGGATAATTTTTTGCCAAACACTCAGCGACCGCACTTCCCATTCCTCCAGCAATTTGATGTTCTTCTACAGTGACAATAGCTTTTGTACTTTTTGCTAATTCAATAATTGCGCTGTCATCAAGCGGTTTAATTGTCGCTAAATTCATGACAGTCACTTTCACTTTTTTCTCTTCTAAATCTTTAGCTGCTAACAAAGCTTTGTGTAAAAGCGCTCCAGTAGCAATTATCCCAACATCAGACTGACCTTCTGGTTGATAAAAAATTGAAGCTTTGCCTATTTCAAATGGGGTATCTTCTGTGGTCATCACAGGTGTTTTTTCTCTAGCTAAACGAATATATGTCGGCTCCTTGGTTTGTATACAAGCTAATGTAGCTTTCTTTGCTTCAAGAGCATCACAAGGTGAAATAACAACCATATTTGGAATAACTCTGGTGATGGCGATGTCTTCAATAGCTTGATGTGTTCCCCCGTCTGGACCAACAGAAACACCAGCATGGCTTCCTGCAATCTTTACCGGCACATCGTTATAACAAATAGTGGTACGAATCTGCTCCCAGTTTCTCCCAGGAGAAAACATAGCATATGAAGAGATAAAAGGAATTTTTCCCATTGCTGCCATCCCAGAAGCAACTGAAGCTAAGTTTTGTTCTGCTACCCCAATTTCAATAAATCTTTCAGGAAACTTTTTGGCAAACTTATCCATCTTGGTAGATTCTGTTAGATCAGCACAAAGACCAACAACTCTCTCGTCTTTTTCTCCAGCTTGCAATAAACCCTCACCAAAACCAAGACGAATAGCTTCTTGCTCAACGTCCTCTAAAAAAATATTTGGATTTAATTTTTGTTTATCGTTTAACATGTTTTCTCCATATTGTAGCTAATGTATGTCGAACATAAGACTTACCATGCATTATACCTTCTTTTTCTTTATCCAATAACATCTCTAATGAAAAAAAGTTGCTCATTTCTTCAACTAATTCTTTCAGGTCAAATAATACGCTACCAACATCAATCTCTGGATCAATAATCTTTTTTAACTTGCCACCATTTTCGATAATTGGGCATTGGCCGTAATATCCATCGTCCTTATAAGCCAGTGACACAAGAAACTTCCCATCTTCTTTAAGAACCCTATTGGCTTCAGATCTATAAAACTTTCTGACTTCATCATCAACTTGATGTTTATAGACAAAAGTATCGGAAATAAAATCAATCGTTGAATCATCTACTGGTAATCCACTACTTAAATCTCTAACTTCAAATGTAATATTATTACTTTCTGTATTTAACCTACTATTAGCTTTTTGAATTGCACTTTTTGAAATATCAAAACCAATAACCCTTGAGCCCAAACTGTTTATAAATATAGAATTTCTTCCTGTACCACAACCAACATCTAAACTATTTTTAGGATATTCATTCTTAGAAATAAATTTCCAATTACTCATAGCCCAAATCAATGCCCCAGAAGGCTCTTCTTTAATACTTGATGGAATGCCTTGTTTTGAATACTCTTTGTCCCATTTTGAAGAATGCTCTTCATTACTCATGATCATTACAAGTTATTTTCCCTCCTAAAGTTCGAAGTCTTTTCAAAGCTTCCGTTGCTTGTTCATCTTTTTTATATACATCCTCTGGCCCCTTACCTGGCGGATTTCCATGCCATTCAAATCTTCTTTCCATAAAATCAACACCTTTACCAGGAATAGTGTGAGCAATGATAACAGATGGCATATCAAAAACTGTTTTAGCTTGACTAATGGCATCATCAATAGCTTCAAAATTGTGTCCGTCTATTTCAATAACGTGCCAATTGAAACTTTCAAATTTCTCACTTAATTTTTTGAGTGGCATTATATCTTCCGTAAATCCATCTATTTGAATATTATTTCTATCAATAATCATTATGAGATTATGTAATTTTTCCTTTGCTGCCAACATTACAGCTTCCCAATTTTGTCCTTCATCTAATTCCCCATCACCCGTTAGACAGTAAACAAACTTATTAGAAGTTTTTCCTTCATCAATTCTAATTGCCAATGCCATACCTACAGATTGTGACAAACCAGAACCAAGTGGTCCCGAAGATGTTTCCAATGCTGGCAAAAATTCTCTGTGAGGATGGCCTTGCAACTTGGAACCAAATTTTCTTAAAGTCTTTAAATCTTCTATTGGAAAATACCCCGAATGCGCCATTGTTGCGTAAAGAACAGGACAAATGTGCCCATTTGATAAAACTAGTCTGTCTCTTTGTTCCCAACTAGGATTCTTTGGATCATGTTTCAATGCATGAAAATATAAATAGGTAAAAATGTCTGCCATGCCCAATGGTCCAGCAGTATGTCCAGATCCAGCTTCTATCAGCATTTCTAAAATAGATTGACGAATATCATTAGCTTTCTTTTGCAAATCGCAAACTTGCTCATCAGTGATGTTTCCCATAATAAGAAATTATAACTTAGTTACACAAGACCGTCATCCCAGACTTGGTCTGGGATCTCGTCAACTTAATTATCTAAAGTTTTTCGAGATCCTGAAAATCCTCTGCTACGCAGGGTTTCAGGATGACAACTCAACTACTTATTCGCCAATCTTTCTAATTCATCTATTGTTCCCTTCACATCTCCAGATTCAAATATTAGAGATCCAGAAACAATTCTAGTTACACCAGCTTTTACTAAATCTTGAACATTATCAAAGTTAACACCACCATCTATTGAGATTGGAATTTCTTTATTTTTATTTCTAAAATCCGCAATATTATCCAAAACACTTTCTTGAAATTCTTCTCCTTGAAATCCTATCCTTTCGATTCCCATAAACTGGACGGCATCGTAGTAGCCTTCTAGTTTCTCTAACAAATCAAGATTGTCTCCAATATTTATAGCAATCGAAATTTCCACCAAACCTTCTGCTTTTATTTTTTTTATAAAATCAAAATCTTCTTCTTTTTTTAATGTTTTCAGATGAACAATTATTCTCGAAACTCCAACTTCAATCCATTTTGGAATTTCTTCTACTGGATTAGCAATCATCATATCAACTTCAAAATTTACATTTTGCCAATGTGGTAATCCTTCATCTTGATGTATTAGTTGATCAAAATGGCTTTTATCACTATATGGCCAACTAATAGAACGAGTTAATTTTCCATCCATAACATCTACTTGTACCCATTCAGTATGATGATTAACTAAATTTAATTTTTCTACCAAATCATCAAAGTCGTCTGGCATTATGGCTGGTATGATTTCTATTTTCATTTTATTCATTTTAATTTTTAAAATTAAAACATTGAGTCAATCTCTTCATTTCTTCTTCTATGTCTCTCCTCACCAGAAAAAGCAGTTTCTAACCAAAGAGTTACGGCTTCCTCTGCTTCTTCATTATTCAAAAATCTAGCACCCAAACTTAGAATGTTCGAATCATTATGTTCTCTGGAAATAACAATTTCATTTGGCACTTCTCTACCATCTTGAGGTTCATATTGACCATTAAAAACTACCGCTCTAATACCTGGGAATCTATTGGCCATAATAGCTTCACCTTGTCCCGAACCTCCAAGAATAATTCCTCGTGATTCATGATCTATTGCCACAGCTTGAGCTACTGCTGCCACAAACTCAGGATAATCATCATCTTCGTCATATTCAAAATTACCATGATCAACTACTTCATAATGTTGTTTTGATAAAAAATCTTGCAAATGTTCTTTCATCTCAAAACCAGCGTGATCAGACGCTAAGTATATCTTTGTAATGTTTTGCATTGAATTCTCGTTCATAAATTAGTATGTAGAATGTAATATATAGAATTTAGAATGCCTGCCCCGTATATCGAAGCTTGTTCGGAGCAGTATGTAGCTTCCGTCATCCTGAAACAACTACACTCCCTGTCTTTATTACATGCTCTACTAATGAGTTAGTATACCCAATTTCGTTATCATACCAAGCCAATACCTTAACCAGATCACCATCTACCACTTTTGTAAATGATAAATCAGCAATAGAGGCGTGGGTATTACCGACAATATCCTGAGAAACTATTGGCTCATCAGTAACCGCAAATATACCCTTCCACCTATCTTCTGTCGCTGCTTTTTTTAATATTTCATTTACTTTTTCAACTGTTGTTTTCTTTTTTGATATAAAAGTAATGTCAGCTATAGAACCAACAGGTACTGGCACTCTGAGAGAAATTCCATCAAATTTACCTTCTAAACTTGGCAAAACTTTTGTAGTAGCAATTGCCGCACCAGTTGTTGCAGGAATAATATTCAATGCAGCCGCCCTACCAGAACGCAAATCTTTTTTAGCTGGGCCGTCAACCAGAGATTGAGAAGCTGTGTATGCATGCACAGTATTTAAAACAGCTTTCTTTATCCCTAACCCCTCACTTAGAATTGTCATAACCGGACTTCCTGCGTTTGTTGTACAAGATGCATTTGAACTCACAACGCAAGTAGCAAACTTATCTTCATTAACTCCCATCAAGATAGTTCCTTCACTTTCTCCACTTGGATCATCTTTGGCAGGTGCTGAAATAACCACTCGCTTTGCTCCAGCCATAACATGAGCTCTGGCATCAGCAAATTTTGTGAAAAATCCTGTAGATTCAACCACCACATCTATTTTCATTTCACCCCATGGAAGTTTAGACGGATCTTTTTCTTGAACTACTCTTACCAAATGTCCGCCAGCAATGATGTTTCCATCTTTCACTTCTACCTCAAATCCAGAACGTCCGTAGACAGAATCATATTTCAAGAGATAAGCTAGATTATCTATATCACCTAGATCATTGATGGCGACAATCTCTATTTCTTCTCTTTGTTGAGCTAACTTAAAAAAAGCTCGACCGATTCTTCCAAAACCATTAATGGCAACACGAATTTTACTCATAATAAAAAGCAGTGGTTATTTGTAATGGTTTTATTATAGCAAGGTTAGGTAGTAGATAATAGGTAATAGTGAATAGTAAAAGCTGTCAGAAGTCAGCGGTCAGCTTTCAGAAATAGCATTGTATTACCACACAGTCATCCTGAAACCCTGGAGTGAAATGGAAGGGGTTTCAGGATCTTTTTAATTGAAACTTTTTATTTTAGTTCTTCTAAAAACAAATCTTTCAAAATCTGTGGATTAGCACTTCCTTTTGTTTCTTTCATACCTTGCCCTATTAAAAACTGTAGAGATGCTTCTTTTCCTCCCTTATACTCTTCAACCACTTTCTGATTATCATTGATAATCTTTTGAACAATTTCTTTCAAAGCACCTTCGTCACTTTGTTGTAACAAACCTTCTTTCTCCGCAATCTCTTTAGGATCTTTGTCCTCTTTGACCATCATAGCTAGAATGTCTTTTGCACCTCTAGAAGAAACCTCATTAGCCATAATCATCTTTATCAAATTAGAAAAGTTCTCTGCTGAAGGAAGTTGTCCTCCTTCTTTTCGTAGAGAAACTAGATCAGAAGTAATGTAGTTAGAAGTTAATTTTATAAAATCAATGTCTGTAGTATCACCGACAATCTGATCAAAGAACTGAGACATCTCAAGATCAGAGACAAAAATATCAGCAGCTTCTTCATTTAAACCAACCTCAACCGTCAGTCTTTCTTTCTTCTGCCATGGTAGTTCTGGTAATTGCTCTTTTAAAGCATCTAAATTAAAAACTTCATGTAGCATCATTTTTGGCAAATCTGGTTCTGGGAAATATCTGTAGTCATCTGATGTCTCCTTTCTTCTTTGTGAAAAAGTTATTTCTTTATTTTCATCCCATCCTCTAGTTTCTTGAACAATTTCATCTCCTCTTCCTGCTTCTAGAAGCTCTGTCATTCTTTTTATTTCATATTCAATAGATTTTTCTACAACCTTGAATGAATTTAGGTTTTTAATCTCAACTTTTGTACCAAGTTCTTTTGTATCACTCAGAGAAATATTCACTTCCACTCTCATTTCTCCTTTTTCCATATTAGCGTCACCAGCGCCTAGATATCGCAATAACATTTGTAAATTCTTTGCAAAATCTACTGCTTGTTTTGCAGAATGAATGACTGGCTCTGTCACAAGTTCCATTAGAGGTATGCCCGCACGATTGTAATCTACTAGAGAAAAATCTCCCCTATCATGCTTAGACAAACCTGTATCTTCTTCTAGGTGAATTCTGGTAATTTTAACACCATTAATTTCTCCACCAGAAACAATAGGATACTTATACTGACTAATTTGGTATCCTTTTGGAATATCCGGGTAAAAATAATTTTTTCTATCAAATTCAGTAAAGTTGGCAATTTCTCCTCCAACTGCTAAACCAACCTTTATTACATGTTCAACCGCCTTTTTGTTGATAGTAGGCAAAGTTCCAGGATGACCCAGATCTATAGGATTTATATTAACATTTGGTCTTTCCTCATCAGGGTTATTTTTAGCATTAGAAAACATTTTAGAATTTGTTTTCAATTCAGCATGGATCTCAAGACCAATAGTTGGAGTATATTTTGATAACATGGAGAAAATATATCAAATACTTGATAAAACACAAATTCTTGCTTCGTCATCCTGAACCATGTACTAAACTTGATTCAGTATTGATTCAAGATACCGTACAGCTTAGGCACTTATTTAGCCAATGGAATAGTAATGGTGAATGTAGAACCTTGATCACGTCCTGGTGAAGTAGCAGAGATTTGACCTCCATGATCTGTCACAATCTTGTGCGTGATGTATAGGCCATATCCTGTGCTGTTAACATTTCTATGAGCGGCTTCTTCACCTCTTCCTCCTTGTGAGAATAGGACAGATTTATCTTTTTCTGTTAGACCAAGACCAGTGTCTGAAACAGAGAATACTGCAAAGTCATTCTGCTTTGCCAAATTAACAGTAACCTTACCCTTTTCGGTATATTGAATAGAGTTTTCTATAAGGTTTCTGACAGCTTGAGCAAATTGGGTTAGGTCACCATGAATGATCATTTCTTGCCTCGGATCAACATTAATTTCAAATTCTAAACCTTTATCATCAACAACAGACTTCAATTGAGTAGTAATATCACTAACCAGCGCTCTAAGATCAAAATCAATCATTGTATATTTAACAGCGCCATCATGTAGATTGGCAGCATCTAGAATAGATTTGACCATTTGCACAGCTTGAGTACTAGTATCAAAACCGACATTTACCAGATTACCAACTTCTGGCTCCAGTTTTCCAAAATCACCATTCTTTAGTGAATCAAAAATGGTTCTAGTTCTAGTCAAAAATCCCTTCACTTGGTGATTTATAAATCTCATAAGAGATTGTTGTTGTGCGTTGGCTTTTTCTAGGGCGACTCGCTGTCTTTCGACTTCTTTGACGCTACGGACAAGGAAATATCCTAGAACAGAGAATAAGACTATGTTTATAAATACAACAACTCTAATAACGTCTACTGTTCGCAAAAACAGTAAGGCAACAGTTAGGAGCCACAGTGTTACAACAAATATTTGGGTCGAAAGGACTCTTACATTAAATAAGTTATAGTTCACAATCAAATAGGCCAAGAATCCCATAAATATCGGCATGCCAAATAAACCATATTGAGAAATTGTCCAATCAAAAGAAAAACTCCCAATTAAATTACCAAGAGAAAATGACAGTAAGAAAAATACGATTCCAACAACCATTAAGGTTATGCTTTTCCTTCTTGCTTTATCGTCGCTGTCTCTAAAAGCTTTGATACTGATAAAAGCAGTGGCAATAACAATTAAAATCTCGACTAAATAAGCATAGTGCCACAAGACTCCTTCGATTGCTTCTCTTTCACAATTACTAAAGTCAAAACCTATTAGGTTGAAAGATGATGGAGCTAAAAATAAAATCGGTAACAAAAGAGCGAACATGCCCAGAGTATGCTTCAGAGGTGCAAAACTTTTGAACAAGAAGAAATATACAAAATAGTATGATATTACATAAATTAAAACATCGAAATGTATAAGTATAGACCAAAAGAACATTATGTAATCTGCCCTATCCATAGCCCACAAGATCAAGTCGGAAAGAGACCATAATGTAAAAACAAGAGTTAGTAAAAATAGCATTCTGTTTAGTTGACCCTTTGGATTATTGAGTAAAACAAAAACAGCTAGCAGTAGAGCAATCAAGGCAGGAAATAAATGAGAGTAATAAATTAAATTAGCAAAAACATTACCAGAAAAAAAGAAATAAGGCGCTGGTGTCCATTCGCATATCGAAGCTCCTATACTTTGTATATTTTCTAACATCTATTTTAGTTATTCTTCCAATATCTCAGGTATACCTGTGTCGGAATAAAAGACTTCAAAATCTTTATCTACCATATATCTTTTGTAAGTCATAAAAATAGAAACTCCTAATAAGACAAGGAAAAGAAGTATTACTAATTTATGAGTTTTACTAATCATAGATACCTGTAGGTTCATTGTAACACAATGACTCTGTCAAAAATGAGAAATCCACAATAAAAAATCCCTAGGCGAACACTTGGTCGCTAAGGGTTTTTTCTCTTTTCTCCTTTCATTTTTTTGTTTTTAAGTTTTCTTATAGAGAATAAGCCGACTAGGCCATGCAAGATCGCACAGCTAATCGGATAGATTAGCATTTCTAATCCGACCTGTTCTCGGCCAATCTCTATAAAAGTTGTCACCGTCAGAACGCTGTAGGCCAAAGCCCACACTGTCCATGGCGCCCAATTTTCCAACCAAGGAGCTTGGTATGTCTCCTTCAACATTGGAAAAAATGAGGTCAATGTCGTGGCGTTGGAGCCGAAAAGGAATATCAGTGTTGCCAGTGATTTTCCTTCATCAGTCAGATTGCCACTAGCCTTTGCCAAAACGCTGATCAGATAAAGCACCGTCAGAGATAGGTCAGCAACAATTGCTGCTCTTGTAAAACCATCCTCTGGCCAGCTCATCTTTCCGCGCCTCCAACAGAGGTATGCCACATAGACACCACAAGTTGAACAAGTCACTGGAAGAATCAAGATGAAAGGGCTTGCACCTCGATCAAATTCCAGAACTGTCAATAGTGTGGTGCCGTAGGCGAACATGAACCACGTGAAAGGGTTAGGATCAATCTCTTTGGAGAGAGACTTTTTAATGTAAAGACCATAACCCAGCATCTGGAGAAGACCAGATGCAATCGACAATATATCGATAATTTCCATCTAATGTCTCCTTTCTTGAAGCTTGAAGTTGGGGTTGATTTTTTCTAATTTAAATTATATAATAAATTCTATTAAAAGTCAAATAAAGCTTGGGCTTTTTCTTTAGGTATTTATTGGATAATTGTTATAATAAAAACCAACTACACAGGGTTATGTTGATGATAAAAACAAAGGTTAAAAGGAGTACTATCCCAGATGCAGGTCTAGGTCTATTTGCAGATGAATTTATTAAAAAAGGAACTGTTACCTGGCGATTTTGTCCAGGTTTTGATCAAATAATACATGAGGATATTCTTCTTAAACTATCTGAGCCAGCAAGAATAGCATTCTTAAAGTATGCTTACCATAATGGAAAAAAAGACTACTTTGTATTATGTGGAGATGATGAACGTTTCATTAATCACTCTGATACACCAAATATCAAAGAAGGAAAAGTTGAAGGAGGATATGAAACCATATCATTAGCAGCAAGAGACATAGAGCCAGGAGAAGAGCTATTTTGTAACTATTACGATTTTGACATTAATGCTGGGATGAAACTGGCTAAAGAAGGTATCTACTCCTATTATAAAGAACACCTCTAAAACGTCGAACTAATATTGTAAATAGGTATCAAGACTGATGCCAAGAGGGTACCTACTCCCAAAGCTAGCAAAATAATCATTGTAGGCTCTATAAGACCAACTAGTGTATCTACAGCATTTGTTACTTCCCTTCTATAAAACTTAGCCAGACTAGAGAGAATACTCCCTAGATTTCCAGATTCTTCTCCAACACGCATCATTTGTATAAAAATATTTGGAAACTGTTCCTGATGTTTTGCGAAAGCATCTGAGACAGCAGAACCACCCTTAACTATCTCTGTACTTTTCTCTATTGCATCAAGGTAAATACGATTGTCTACAACTGACTGAGTAAGCTCTAAGGCTTTTACAACTGGGATACCAGAAGCAAGCATGGTATCCATGTTGTCTGCAATTCTTGAAAGATATAGCTTCTTATACAGATTCCCAACATAAGGAACTTCCAATTTAAATCGATCATACGATTCTTTTCCTGTTTCTGTTCTAACAAATCTAAACAGAAAAAATAACCCGACGATAAAAGCGATCAATAGAAAGATTCCGTAGTTAATAAAGAAATTAGACAAACCAATTACAACTTGTGTGTAAGCAGGCACATCTTGACCTGATTCAGTCAAAATAGCACTGATCTTTGGAATAACCAAAGTTAGCATAAGAACCATTACAACAATAAAGGTAAAAACAACGAATGCAGGATATATCAAAGCGTTTTTGGCCTTTTGTGTAACTTCATATGTCCTATCAAGATAGTCAGCAAGGTATTCAAATGTCTCGTCCAACTTTCCAGACTCTTCTCCAGCTTTAACCATGTTGACATAAAAAGGAGAAAAAACATCAGGGTGTTTTGCCAGAGAATCAGATATGGTACTTCCTCCCTGTAGACTTTCCGATATATCAGCTAGCTTTCTAGATAGTTTTGGGTTTTCTGTTTCAGCTGCTAAAAGTCTAAAAGTTCTTAGAGCAGAAATCTGTGACTCGAAAAGAGTAGCCATTTGCCTAGACAAAATGACAATGTCTCTATTGCTAACTCTATCAAAAATAGCAATATTTTTTGATAGAACTGATCCCTCAGTTTCAGCTTCATTAATGTTAGAAATAACGAAACCTCTTCTTTGTAAAGAAGCAATAGCCACATCAAGATTTATAGCCTCAATAGTTCCCTTTTTTTCTTGTCCTTCTGTATCTATTGCTTGATAAACAAATAACATAATTTTTAAATTAATTTTTCCAAAACATTTGGTTTAACAGAATGTAAGAATGCATTCTCAGCAGTAATCTCTCCTTTTCTCACTAAATCAGCTAAATTCCTATTCATATCAATCATGCCGTGCTCAGAACCAGTCTCGATTATAGTATCTATCTCATGAGTTCTTTGATCTCGAATCAGGTTAGAGACAGCATTAGTATTGATAAGTAATTCGTAAGCAGGGATCAAACCTCCAGAAATTCTCGGAATAAGTCTTTGTGAAAAAATAGCTGTTAGAGAGCTAGCTAACTGAATTCTTATTTGATCTTGTTGTTCAGCCGGAAATGAGTCGACGATACGATCAATGGTCTGAGCGGCATTATTGGTATGTAGAGTAGAAAGCACAAGGTGACCAGTCTCAGCTGCAGTAACAGCAGCAGAGATAGTATCCTTACCTCTCATTTCACCAACCAAAATAACGTCGACATCTTGTCTAAATGTTCCGGTCAAAGCAGTATAAAAATCTTTGGTATCAATCCTGACTTCTCTTTGATCAATGATAGACTTCTGTGGCTTGTAAACATACTCAATTGGATTTTCGATGGTAATAATATGATCGGATCTTTCTCTGTTAATCAAATCAACCATAGCAGCCAAAGTAGTGGTTTTTCCTTGTCCTACAGGACCTACCACCAAGAAAAATCCCTGCTTCTTACGAGCAAAAGTCTCAAGAACAGAAGGTAGTCCTAGATCTTCCAAAGTTTTTATTTCATTTGGGATAAGTCTTAGAACAACACCAACTTGCCCTTGTTGAATAAATGCATTGCCTCGAAACCGATTGCCATCATCATGTTGATAAGCAAAATCTAATTCTTTGTTAACATCAAAAATAGATTTCAAGTCACCCAACACCATAACATCTAGAAATCCTTTCATGTCTTCTTTGGTGGAAGATTCCATATTCAGAAGTGGTAACAATTCACCATCAACTCGAATGGTAGGTTTACGTCCTTCAGCCAAGTGAAGATCAGAACCTCTTTGCTTTGTTACCACATCGATTATTTCTTTTAATTTATTTTTATAATCCATAATTATTTGCTTAAATACTCTTCTACTTTTTTTACAACCTCAGAAGGTGTAGACATTGCTTTGACAATAAAACCATCTACCTTAAATTGTGCTGCATGATCTTTTTCTTCATTTTCACCCTGGTTAGACAAAATGATTATCTTGCTATCTTCAGCGAGTCTATTTTCCCTAACTTGCTTAACAAAAGTCCAACCATCCATACCAGGCATAATAATGTCACAAAGCAAAGCATCTGGCATCAAGCCGTCTCTTAATTTTTCTAAACATTCTTCTGCTTTAGTAAATACCATAACTTCATAGTTCCCTTTTTTAAACTTCATTGAATACATATCTAGTAAGAATGAATCATCATCGATCATTACTACTAGCGGTTTTTTATTATTATCTGTTGTTTCTGTCATATTAAACAAATTATATCAAATACTAAAAGTTATTCACTTCTTCAAATGGAATTTCTTTCTTTAATGACTTAATAATGGCGTCTTCTTTCATAGTAATCATACCTTTCTTTCGTACTATGTCGTATACGGCAGATTCAACTGGATTATCCAAGATAATTTTTTCAATATCTCGATCCATTTCAAACATCTCAAATACAGCCTCTCGACCTCTTGTCCCATTGGGACAGTTAGAGGTAGGCTGTAACTTCAAGACTTCTTTTGAATCTGGGATCATATCGTGAAATTCTACTGGCAAATCAGCAAATTGCTTATCCATCATCTCTTGAATACTTCCTTCGATCGGTGTCGGTATGCCTGATCCAGGACAAATCTTTCGACTTAATCGTTGAGCAACTCCCAATATCAGAGTTGGTGGAATAAGATAAGGATCGATACCCATATCGATAAGTCGTGGCACTATTCCAGCTGCTGAGTTTGTGTGAATAGTTGAGAGCACAAGGTGACCAGTAAGTGCAGCTTGAATTGCCAGCTTTGCAGTTTCTCCATCACGAATCTCACCGACCATTATAATATCAGGATCTTGTCTCAAAGTAGTTCTCAAACCATTTGCGAATGTATAGCCAATCTCAGCATGAATTTGTGATTGACTAACTCCTTCGACACTATATTCAACAGGATCTTCTAGAGACAAAACATTATTTGTTTCTGTATCTAACTCATTAAGAATTGAGTAAAGAGTTGTAGTCTTTCCAGAACCAGTTGGACCTGAAATAAGAATCATTCCGTATGGTTTTTGAATAGCATCTTTTAGCATTTTTAGATACCTTGGATTCAAACCAATCTCTTCTAATTTCTTTACACCTTTTTCTTGATCAAGAATACGCATCACAACCTTTTCTCCATAATAAGAAGGAAAAGTAGAAACACGAAAGTCTATTTTTCTGCCATCAATTCTAGCAGCAAAACGTCCGTCTTGTGGTTTTCTTTTTTCATCTAACTTTAATCTGGCAAGGATCTTGATACGTGCAACAACCGCTAAATGAACATTGATAGGCAAAATCAAACTAGTGTTCAAGACACCATCCACTCGAAATCTGACACGGATTTTTTCTCTCAATGGCTCAATGTGGACATCGGAAGCATTGCCCTCAACCGCATACCGCAAAATAGTAGCCACAATTTTGGTAACGGGAGCATCCTCAGTAATTTGCTCATTGATGGTTTCGTCAGTAACAGGCGTTTTGGCAGTTTTTTGTAACTGCTCTTCAAGGTCAGCATCTTCTACTGAAGTCTCGAATTCCGACAAAGCTCGCGTGACCTGCCCAGAAAGTCCTTTGTATACTTCTAGAACATGTTTAAAATCTTCCTCTGAGATGAGAAAAATTTTAAAAGGAACATCATTTTTTGAAGCGATAAAATTCAAAGCATCTCTGGCTTCTAGATCATTCGGATTCATCACCCCAACTTCTAAGAATCCATCTTTCAGATCAATCGGCACAAATTTGTAATAGTCAGCAGATTCTTCCGGAATATATTTCAAAATATCAAAAGGAACATCAACATTTGATAAATCTCTATATGGCACTTTGTAATACTCCGCCTTGGTTTTCAGAAGATCTGTCGGCATAACCCCATGACGAGTAAGCAACTCGTCAACACTGATGTCGCTTTCGCGCATTTCCTTTTTAATCTTATCGACATCATCTGAATCGATAAGTTTTTTTTGTTCAAAAAATTCGACTATGCTCATTTTACTCTGTATTTGTTGTATCCCCCGTTGTTTGATCAGCGTCATCAGCAGTATTATCCTGAGGAATCTCAATGGTAGTGCTATTGCCTAGGTTAACTCCCAAAGGAGCGAATGGATTGCTTCGACCAACAGGTTCTGGGGTCAGAACCTGACTTCTGTCTACTAAACTTCTATAAACTGGGTCTTCAAAAATTTGCCCATCTAATTTCAAGGTTTCTATCTGATTCAAAGCTTGGATTATTTCTGAACCAATAGCTTCAGCTCCAGAAGGAGAATTAACCGTACTCTTTATTAAAGCAGTATTGCTACTGCCTCCAGTAAAATAAAGAAAGACGAAAAATAGAACTATCGCTATGCCTACAATTATTATTATTTTTTTATATTTTCTAATCATAATTATCGAAGCCAATATGTATTAAGAGTAACACCAAAATTCATAAACTGCCCATTGTCACCATCAATTGTTAATTTTTCAACATCAACCACTCTTAGGGCCTCTTCCAAATCTTTCAAAAATTCTAGAAAAACATCATAGGTAGAAGTCATTGAAAAACTTAAAGTGATGATTCCTATCTCATTTGAGAGTTCAGGCTGAACTTTTTTACTATCTGGTTTCTCTTCTTCTTGGCCACCAGAGACCGCTATATTTCTAATGGTAATTCCATAGGTCTCAGCGATATTGTTAATATCTAAAATCAGACGAACATTATCGACAGTATTTGGTAGTAACTTTTGTAATTGTTCCTTTTCACTAGCACTAATACTATTAAAGGATGCGTGCAATTTATCTCTTTTACTTTGTAAATCTTGAGATAATCCTAGAAGAGTATCGTTATCGGCTTTAGAATTTTGCAAATCCTTAATCTGTTTATATTGTGGGTCAATAAATAAGAAAAAGAGAGCGATGGCGATGATTATTAAAATGATTGGTGTGTACTTTTTCATAATTATTGTTGACTATTACCAAAAACTCCCAGATCATTAGCGGGCTGAGTGTTTTGACTATTATCTTCAGCAGTAGGAGTATTGTCTATCGGTACTAGATTTTTTCTAAACAAAACTAATTGAGGATCAATAGAGACAGACAGTTTAAAATTAACATTGCCATCATCATTGGGCTCTAAACCATCAAATATTAAGTCTCTCATATAACCACTTTGATCAAATTTATCAGATTGCAGAACAACCGACTTGAAACTATCAGCTTCTCCAGTAGCGGTTACTTTCAAAGCACCATCTCCCCCATCAGCAAAAACAAAACTTTTGAAAGAAACTGTTTGCAAAGTGAATTTTTCTAATAAGTCAAAAATAGCAGATGGAGATAAGTGGTTATTTAATATCTTATTAGCACTCACAATTCTAGTGTTCAATCTAGTTGCTTCAGAAATAAAACCAGGATCAAAGGCTTCTCTAGCTTTTTCTAAAGTTCTTAATTGAAGCTCAATCCTTCCTTTCAAAGTCAGTTTGTAAGCAAAAACTGCAACAGACAACAAGACAGCAGTGACAAAAATAATAACAGCAACTAGCATAAAGAAGTTAACACCCTTTTCATTTTGTGCCACTTTTTTATCCAAAGAAGGTTGAATTGGTTTCTTTGGAATAAAAGATGTTTTAAACTGCGGCTCCATAATTAAAATTATTATACCATTAAGAGTTTTAAATCTTCTACAAATTAAATAATAAAAGTGTTGATTAGTTTAGTTAGTATTTACTATTTAGTATTTAGTATTTACTATTTACTATTTACTATTTACTAGTCAAGTTCTTGCAACTCTCTCAAAGCTAAACCAATAGCAGTTGAAAATGCTAGTCCTGTATTTTCTAGAACACCTTGCAAAAAAGCAGGAGCTTCTAGACGACCAAATGGTTGTCCGTTTTCTACGGGTATTCCAAGTTGATTTTGTGCCTGGTCTTTTAATCCTTTTATCATTGCTCCTCCGCCAACCAAAATAACTTTGCCAATATTTTTGTTACTTTTTTTCTGATAATTCATCATAACAGTATTGGTGTCACTAAATATTGGAGACATGACTAACTCAATAATTTGACCGATTTGCTCGTCTTGCTCTCTGGTATTTTTACCAAAGTTTCTTTTTAGCTTTTCGGAAAAAGAAACATCAACGCCCATGGATTTTGAAATATTAAGCGTAACATCTTGAGAACCTCGATTGATAATATGAGAGTCACGAACAATTCCCCTCTCTACAATATAGAGTTTAGTTGCTCCAGCACCAATATCGCAGATCATGATTGGCGAATTATCACGCGGATCAATAACAGAACGAATGGTACTAAACATTTCTACTTCAAAAAAAGAAGTACTGAGTTTGGCATTAGTAACAATAGAATTAAAGTCATTCAGAACGTTATTATGAATAGCCACAACTAACGCTTCGAAAAACTCAGTTTTGTTTTCGGCCATTTTGTTTTCATCGTCTTCATTTGCAATTTTAGGAATAATAAACCAGTCAAGAGCTACCTCTGAAATAGGGACCGGTATATATTTTCTAGCCTCAATAGGAATCATCTTTGGCAACTGACTTTCATCTAATGTCGGAATTTTCATAACGGAAACCATACTAGACTTCATGGGTATAGCAACAGCACAATTGGTTGTAGAAGTATTTGCCTCTTTTAATACATCGTTCAGAGCATCGACAATTTGTTCTGGTTTCAGTTTAACAGCTCGTCCGATCTCTATACCACCATATGGTCCAAGCGCTAATTCACCATAAGTTTCTAGAACAGCTTGACCTTTTCTTCTTCTGATTTGAACAACCTTAATAGAGGCAGATCCAATATCAATACCAAGCACACTTTGATCTTCTTTTTTTAAAAAAGATTTAAAGAAATTATGAAATGGATTTTCCATAGCAGTTACCAAATATTATATCATTGAGATTATACAATGTCTGGGTATAAGATATTAAAAATAGTGAAAAAAGTTTTTTTCTTTTTAATTGACTCTCTTTTCCCTCTTGATAAATTCTCAACAGAATTAACAACATTAGATCTGCAACACTGGTTGGCAGAAGTAACAAAGCATGAACAATACTTCGATAATTTTATATATTCTTTTTTAGATTATAGAAAAGAAATTGTTGAAAAAACTATTTGGCAAATGAAATTTAATAGGAATGCAGATGCTCTTCGCCTACTTGGGGAATTTATCAGTCAGGAGATTTTGAAAAAAATAGATCGCCAACCCTTCCTCATCATTCCTGTGCCAGTTTTTAAAAATAAAATGAAGAGCAAAGGTTTTAATCATACAGAGTTATTGGTTCAAGAAATTCTTAAATATGATCACGACAAAATATTTACCTATCAAAAAGATTTGATTAAAAAAGTTAAAAAGACAAAAGATCAAAAAGAAACTAAAAGTAAAAAAGAGAGGACAGAAAACCTAAAAAATGCTTTTCAAATTACTAACCCAAAACAAATTGCAAATAAAAATGTCATTATCATAGATGATGTTCACACTACTGGTGCTACTCTGAATGAAATGAGAAAGATATTAATGAAAGCTGAAGCAAAGTATGTTATTGCTTTTGTAGTGGCACATTAGATGAATAAAAAGGAAACCACCCGAAGTTTCTAAGACTCAGGTGGTTTATATAAATTATTCTCAATCAAAAAAGTTCTGGTTTTAGACTTCATCCGTTCAAACCGCTTCGACAGAGTATTAGCGTTTACAGGTTTGGAGAGTTTACGTGCCAAATAATTCACCTTGACCCCCCCAATAAAATGTTGGAAGAAAGCATCGACAATCTCTTTATCATACTCTTCCTTTAAAAAACTAAGTATATATGGTATGAGATCGTCGAATTCCAAACTAAAAGTCTCCGACACAATCAATGTATCTGCTGGATTCAAGCCATTCGAGAGGAATCCCAATCCTCCAGAAACATCCGGAAGTTCATACGACACAATCGGCACAAGACGATGCCTCCTAACTTTCTTCCTAACATGATTATTGCAGGTGAAATTTGTCACCTTCTTAAGCCATGCGCAGAAATTTCCACCGATTACATGAATTTCTGAAATCTTTCGCCAGACAGTAATTGATACTTCTTGAAAGACATCCTCATGATCAGATTTGTCCCAAACACGTGCACAGATAATTTGTTTCACCATAGGAGCGTAATACGCCATCAACTTATCAAAGTCATGTGTATTTCCATTCTTGGCAGATCTAATGAGTTGATGCTCTAGTTCTATAGAGAGAGGTTCTGTGTTCATTATTTTGTAAATTTCTAGGGGTTTACTTTGTTCTAACAAAGAACCCTATCAAATTTTTTACCAAAAAACAAAGTCTATTTCTTACCCAAAAAATCTCTCAGGTATTCTTCAAAATCTTTTTTCAAATCTTCCCTATCAAATGCAAATTCCACAGAAGCCTTTAGAAAGTTCAATGGATCTCCAGTCGTAAACCAATCCCCTTCTATTTTATGAAAAATAACTTTCTCACTTTTTGCCAATTCAATAATGGCATCTGTTAGCCACAATTCATTATCTTTACCAACAGCTAAACTTTCTATGATTGGTAATATTTTTGGTGTAAACAAGTATCGGCCACAAGCAGCAAGATTTGATGGTGCTTCATCAACTTTTGGTTTTTCAACAAAAGTTTCAACTTCATTTGTTGTCCCTTCTTTTATTTTTACAATTCCATATTTACTTGTTTCTTCTTGCGGAATTTCTCTAACACCAATAACAGCAGCTGCATCTGGATTTTGTTCCAAAGCTAATGCAAGCTGTTTACATACTGGCACTTTCGCTCTTGTAATATCATCTCCAAAAAGATAAAAGAATGGTCCATCAGAAACTATGTCAGCAGAAATTTTTAAAGGAGTTCCGTTTCCATATGGCATTGATGATTTTTGTCTTAGAAAGATAAAGTTTGCAAGTTCAGCACTTTTTCTCACTTCTGCTAAAAATTTAGTCTTCCCTGTCTTTTCTAATTGATCTTCAAGCTCAAAATGATCATCAAAATGATTCTCTGTAATGTGTCCAGTTTGTTTGGTCACAATGATAATATCCTTCACCCCAGAATCTGCTAATTCTTCTACTGAGTATTGAATAATAGGCTTGTCTATTATTGGCAGCATTTCTTTTGGTTGGGCTTTGGTTGCAGGCAAAAAACGAGTTCCACTTCCCGCTGCTGTAATAATAGCTTTTTTTGGCATTTGCATGGTAAAAGCGATTCTATATTATTTTCACTAAATTATCTAGTCAGAAAATTTGCGGGCTACCCCGAGCCGGAACCGTATATGCCGTGTTATATGATGTTGTGCTGTTTTTTTCAATCAATAAACCTGAATGTTTTAATTATCCCCAAGTGAGAGTCATCATAATCTTGGAAACTAATTATATAAGATTTATTGGCTCGAGAAATAAATATAAAACTTTGGTCAAGTCCTATTGCGGTTGTCATCACTAGTTTATTGCTACTAATACCATTGAGAGTATAGCTTTCTTGGCTAACTATCGAGCCACCATAATAAGAAGGATTGTCTTTATACTCTTCGAGAAATTGCTCCAAAGTTTTATCTTCAACAGAAATCACTACTGATCCACCTCCTTCTGGCATTTGTCGCCACCCAGGATATGAAATATAAACTTCGCCTTCCTTGTATCCCGTAACTTCCCAGTCGCAAGGATAGTCAACACTATAGCCGAACTCCTCATCGCTGTAAGTTTTCCAATTACCAGGCGTTACGGATACAGGTGAAGTTTGCTTTTTATCCTCTTCTTCCCGAGTGGCAACAGATTGCTCTTGTTTCATTGCATCCTGTAATTCTTTAATTTGATTTTGTAAAGTAGTGATTTCTGTCTGTAACGATTGCTCAGTTTTATTTAGTGAGGTTTTTTGCCAAGCATAAACTGCGCCACCAACAACAAGTGCTGTGATTAGTATAAAAGGAACAATCGTTATAATAGTTTTCGAACCAACAACAGGCTCGTTCGGTTGTGGAAGATTTTCGTTGTCCATATTATTTTAATTAATTGATTAGATTATAAGTGAAAGAAAAATTCAGCACAACATCATATAAAACAAGTATAAATACAGGTAATCAACCCAAGGTTAAAGAATATCAAAAGCCCATTATAAAATTGTGATTAGATCACTCCGATACTTTGTTTTTACTGCGGTGTTTTTTGAACGAAGTTCGAACATTTTTTGAGCAAAACCTTGAAAACTAATTTGGACTCGGCGGGGCAAACTATTTTTCTGGGGAAATGGAATTGCCCCGCCTCGGCTTTCTTCCCGCCCGCAGGAGGGGTCTGGGGAGGAATGCGGGCGGGATTTTGAACCTTTCCTTTTTCGCTTCCGAATTTCGTGCCAGTTGAAAACTGGCGCGCCACCTAATAATACTTCAATTTTGAATAATGCAATTTGTCGTGTGCTTCAAACAATATCTTGATCGCTTTTTTTGCATTTTTTTCTATTTCATTTTGTAAAACACTTGATTCAGTCCACATAAACGCATTTTTTATTGAATCTTTAAATTGCGGTCTCGTTCCTTTTTTGTCTGTTGTGTTTTCTTTGCTTATCCCGTGAACAAATTCATTCCTTAAATCAAAAAGCGTCACTAATTTTTCAAATAAATCTTGATCAATAATTTTCTTGTTTTTTGCGGCTTCTAAAATTTTCCATCCAGTTTTTGTTTTCGCCGTTTCTTCATCAACTGGATTTTGATATGGCAAATCAAGCAATTTTGCAAGTTGTCGCTCTATTGTTACGGCGCACATTATAATACTTGCCACAAAATCGCCCACCAAAAAGGCGTGGCGCGCTTCTTCAAAGCAGGAATGAACATCGGGAGAAGAAAGATAGTCTTCATTTTCTGGGTTGTAATTGTCCAAAAGAAAACGCAAGCGCTCTTTTACCTCTTTTTCGTTACTCCGGATATAATCTTTCCAATACTGATCAATTTGTGTTTGGGTGTAGTGCATAATTAGATATCGGTGTATTTTTTAAAATTTTCCGCTTGCTCAAATATTTCTTTAAACACCTCATCTTTTGGCACAGGAGGATAGCCATTTTTATCAAGCGTAAGAATTAAATCAACTTTCAATTCGGCTTTGATATTATCTCTAGCTGACCAATCTGTGTATCTGGCTTTATCGTCGACAATTTTTTTAATCTCTTGCGACAATATAATCAATTTATCTTCGGGATATTCAAATTTATATTTTTCAGCAACTGCCTTCAAAATATCGTAAAAGGCTTTTTCTTCAAAATCTATCCCTAACCCTTCAAAAGATTTTCTTTCTTCTTGTAGTTGCTTGAATAGATCAGCAAATTTATCTGCCACATCATCCAAAACATGACTTTGAAATACGTCAAAATCTTTTCGTTCGTTATAAAGTTCAATAAGTTTTTTTAGTTTCTTTGAAAAATCAACACCTTTAATTCGGTTTGTCTTCTTAAACTCATTAATAGCTTTTGCTAAAAGTTTTTGTAATAGTTTGATTTTCGTGTTTGGCAATTTAATTTTTTCAATTTTTGCCAAATATTCATCACTAAAAATATCTGCGTTATTTTCCGGTTTGTTTTTATCAAGTTTAAATATTTCTTCTACTCCTTCACTAATCAATGCTTCTTGTATCATCTGACGCACTTTTTCATTCATTTGTGCGGTATCCGGCGCATCTCCCTTGGTTAGTTTGTGAATAATTGATTTAATGGCAAAATAAAAATGAATATAGTCTCGTTCAATCTGCGAAATTTTCTCACTTGCACAACAAAGATCATAAGCAGACCGCAACTTCTTCGTTATAGACATGAAGCGATTCTCTAAATCAGCCGTAACTTGAACAAATTCAGCTGACCGATTCAAGCAATTCAATTTTTCCAAAGGAGAACCCTCAAAAAAAGGCTTGGTATCAAATCCATGAAATAATTTTGAAAGCAAGTCGAGTTGATCTTTCACAATCCCCACCGCTTTATCTGCATCTGCAAAATCATCGCCATGCACCTTACTATATTTTGCAAGAGCAATATTCATGTTGCTTTTTATTCCAATATAATCAACTACCAAGCCAACTTCTTTACCTTCATAAACACGATTGACGCGAGAAATTGTTTGAATTAGTGAATGTTGTTGAACAGGTTTGTCAATATAAATCGCCTCCAAAAAAGGCACATCAAAACCAGTAAGCCACATATCAACGACAATAGCGATTTTGAAATTTGATTTTGCATTTTTGAACTGGCGATCAAGCTCTTTTCTATCTTCTTTTGTCCCTAGCATGTCATACAGCGCTTTTTCATCATCCTTATTGCGAGTCATCACCATTTTAATCTTCTCAATTGGCTTGATTTCTCGCTTTTCCTCTGTAGTGAGTTTTGCGCCTTCCTCGCATGCTTTAATTTCCCCCCATTCTGGTCTAAGTGAAATCACTTCTTTATAAAAATCGTAAGCAATCGGTCGGCTAGAGCAGACGAACATAACTTTACCTTTGACGCTTGCTCCTTCCTCAATTCGCTTTTCATAATGTTCAACAAAATCTGTCGCTAAAAGTTTCAATCTCTTTGGATCACCCAAAATAACTTCCATCTGCGCTACAGCTTTTTTGCTTTCTTCTATTTGATATTCATTTGCTCCTTCTTCTGCGCATTTGGCATAGTACTCTTCAATTTCCTTCAATTTAGCCTCATTTAATAGAACCTTCGCTGCTCGTCCTTCATAAACAATTCTCACGGTAATTTCATCTTCTACCGATTCTTTCATTGTGTAGGCGTCGGCAACTTCACCAAAAACAGACAATGTGCCGTCAATCGGCGTACCGGTTACGCCAACATAAGTCGCATTTGGCAAAGAATCATGGAGGTATTTTGCAAACCCATATTTAACTTCCACACCCTTATCGGTAACCTTTAATTTTTGATCAAGATTTATCTGTGTTCGGTGTGCCTCATCGGAAATACAAATAACATTTGGCCTATCAGTCAAAAGCTCCGTATCTTCAGTAAATTTTTGAATCGTTGTAAGGTATACACCACCACCTTTGATACCTTGTAAGTGTTTTCGCAAATCAGCACGACTTTCAACGCTCAAAATCTTTTCTTCATTGATAAAGTTTTTGGCATTGGTAAATTGCTCAGACAATTGATCGTCCAAATCGGTTCTATCGGTAATGAGTACAATTGTCGGGCTAGATAATTCAACGCTCTTCATCAAGAGGCGTGATAAATACAACATCGCAAAACTTTTACCCGATCCAGTCGCTCCAAAATATGTTCCACCTTTTCCGCTTCCGGTTGGCTTCATGTTCACCTTTATGCTTTCATAGAGCTTTCGAGCGGCGTAATATTGCGGATAACGACAAACGATTTTTGCTTCGCTTTTTGAAGTGTCGGGGAAGTAGATAAAATTATGAATAACATCAAGTAGCCTGTTTTTGTCAAACAATCCTTTAATCAAGGTATAGAGTGAATCAATACCCTCACTTGGTTCATCAGTATTATTTACTTTTCTCCACGCGTAGAAAAAATCATAAGGTGAGAACAAAGACCCCATTTTGTTATTCACGCCATCGCTTATGACGCAAAAAGCGTTGTATTTCAGAAGTTCAGGAATATCTCGGCGATAACGAACGGTCAATTGAGTATAGGCGTCTTTAATCGTGCAATTTTCTTTGACGGCACTTTTGAATTCAAAAACCACCAAAGGCAAGCCGTTTATATACACGATTCCATCAGGAATTCTTTTTTCAGTTCCTTGAATTTCTAATTGATTAACAATTTTGAATATGTTATTCGAAGCAGTTTCAAAATCCAAGAGTTCAATATAAATATCTTTTTGACTGCGATCTTCTCTTTTGAGAGTAAAGCCGTCAGCAATCAAACGAATAATATCCCTGTTGCTTTCATACAGCGCCGAGCTTGGATAGAGATCGAGTTTTCGCAAAATTGAATCAATTTCATTTTGCGTTATACCAACACCCGCATATCTATTTTGAAGAAACGCACGCAAATCGTCACGCAGCAAAACATCACTCATTTCTTTGTGAATGGTTTCTCCGTGATGGTGCGGGATATCCACTTCTCCAAAAAGTTCTATAACCGCTTGTTCTAATGTTTCTTCAGTAAATTTCATAATTATTTAGTCGTTAAAGTATCAACCACTCCTTTCATCAAAACCGGACACAAAGGTGTAATCATATTTTTTAAATCTTCATTGAGTTTTTTTCTTGATTCCAAAACATAATGAATGGCAACAATTGATTTTTGCACTTCAATATCGGGTATTGGCAATCTTACTTCGCACATATCCTCCCAGTTAAATGTTTCTCTAGCACTACCCCAAGAATGAAAACGCGCGTATCTATCAAAATCAGAACGAGTGAACCAAAGATAAAGAAATTCAGGCAATAATTCTTCTTTTTTTGTAATCTCAAAAACGGGATAAATTTTTGAAACGATAAAATCTTCTTCTGTATTTAATGAAATTGGAATTCTTTCTCCCATTCTCGCCGTATTAGGGTTGAATACAAATTGACCAACTTTCAAAAGTTTATAGCCAGAAAGTTCTACATCAGTCATGTTAGCTTTTGGCTTTATCAAAATTTTATGGATTGATACACCTCTTACTTTACTAAGGGGCAAACCATAATTTTCGTATTCAGATTGCTGAATATAATCACCCAACCTCTTCAAGTCTTTTTTCTTTGCCAAATCTTCAATAAAAGTATCACAAATCAATTGCAAATCATCCAGACTGCTCTCATAACATTTCTGATTGCGAAGTAGTTCGTTATAAACCGCCACAACATTTTTTTGAACCCCGATATCATCTGGAATTGGTATCTCAATTTCACAAAATCGCTCCCATTCCAAACCACCCCTAACACTGCTATCACTAACATACCAAGAATATCTATCAAATTCCGGTTTTTGGAAAATCATCATTAGATATTCGGGAAGTAGCTTATTCGAATCTAAAACTTCAAAAGTAATATATGCAGGAGAAACAAGCGCAGGTTTATCCTCTGAATATAAAGATATCGGCAATCTTTCATCTCTGCCAACGTGCATAATGTTGCAAGCAAATCTATCTTTTCTAACTATTTTGTATTTTGATAAATCAAGATCGGTTTGATTTGCCACCGACGGCATATAATTCTTGGTGATATTGATACCCAAAAGATTGCTTATCTCTAAGTTCTTGTTTCGCTCGTCTACGAGTTGAATATAATCGCCAAGTTTTTTATAATTCAATTTCATAGCCAAGATGTTTAAATGCCTCCATTAGTTTTTCTTGCGAATCCTTTTCCTCTGCAAGAATATTGGTGAATTGTTTTTGAATCCGCTTCATTTCTTTGTCGTAGTTAATTTTGCTATCACGATCAACAAATTCAATGTATTTGCTCGGAATGAGCGACCAATTATTTTTCTCAATTTCTTCGATGTTTGCGCTATAGCAAAACTCCGGAATATTTTTGTAGCTTTTTTCAAAACCCTCTCTCTGCCAGTTGTGATATGTAGAGACTACCTCTTGGATATCGGCATCAGTGAGCTGAATATACTTTTTTTCGTATTCTTCACCTTTTCGGCGTAAATCCATAAACAATATCTCATCTTGTCTGTTGCGGTATTTCACCATTGCACCATTATGTTCAATGCTTCTAGCTTGCTTGTTTTTATTAAGAATCCAGAGCGTAACACTAATATCCGTGCTATAGAACATATCTCGTGGCAAAACGATAATTGCTTCTACAAGGTGATTTTTGATAAACTGTTTTCTTATTGCAACCGTGTCAGGATCTCCAAGTGCGCCATTGGCAAGCAAAAATCCGGCTACTCCATTTGAGGAAAGCTTGGATGCCATATGTAAAATCCAGCCATAATTTGCATTACTAACCGGAGGCACATCATATCCCGCCCATCGCGGATCAGTGGTGAGTTCATTTGCACCTCGCCAATCCTTTTGATTGAATGGCGGATTTGCCATTATAAAATCTGCTTTGAGATCTTTGTGTTGATCTTTGCCAAAAGTATCAGCGGCGGTTTCTCCCAAATTTGAAGAGATGCCACGAATAGCCAAGTTCATTTTTGCCAGTTTGTATGTAGTCGGAATACTTTCTTGTCCGTAAATCGCAACTTCTTTGGTGTTTCCGTGATGCGCTTCAATAAATTTTATTGATTGCACAAACATACCGCCGGAACCACAGCAAGGATCATAGATTTTACCTTTGTATGGCTCAATAAGTTCAGCAATCAGATTGACTATATTTTTGGGAGTATAAAATTCACCTTTACCTTTTCCTTCTGCGATCGCAAACTTTCTCAAAAAATATTCGTAAATTCTGCCGATAATATCGTGGGACTTATCTTTGAGTGTATCAATTTTGTGAATTTCATCTAATAAGGCTCCGAGTTTTGTAGTATCAAGATTTAATCGTGAATAGTAGTTATCTGGCAAAGCGCCTTTGAGTGCAGGATTCTTTTTTTCTACAGTAAATAATGCCGTATCTATTTTTATTGAAATATCACTTTGTTTGGCGTTTTTTATCAAATAACTCCATCTTGATTCTTCGGGGAGATAAAACACGTTTTTCATCGTGTAAAAATCCACCATCTCCAGATATTTTTCTTTACCCTCGGCGATAAGTTCATTTCTTCGTTCCTCAAATTTATCACTGGCAAATTTTAAAAATATCAAGCCGAGCACAACGTGCTTGTATTCAGAAGGCTCAACAGTTCCCCGAAGTTTATTGGCAGATTCCCAAAGAGATTCTTCAATACTCTTCTGCTTCTTTTCTTTTTTAGGTTTAGTAGTTCTTGTCATACTTATATTTTATTAAATGCCTTTCTTATAACTCCCGCCATGAGTTTTCTTCTTTCTTGGAGGAATGTATCATATTCAAGCTGATAAAAATTTTCTGGAATAGCGTGCTCTGCCAGCATTTCTTTAATTTCGCTCTCGCCGAACCTTTTTTGCACCATTGCAAAATATTCGCTTGGTTTGTCGTCGCTGATTTCGATATTATCTTCAAATTCCAAAAATGTCAGATTGGCAATCTGGTTTATTTTTGCCTTGTCTTTGTTCTTATCAAATCCATATTTTGAAATGAGATAATTTCGTGGGAATATGTGATGTTTTTCCAAACGCTTCTTTTTAATCTTTAAAGACGGATCATAAAGATCGCCTACAAGTTTGCGAGAAAATAAAACTGGCGAGCCGAGCTTGTTGAGCGCGGCATAAAAAGCATTTGCCTCTGGGCTTCTTGCTGATGATGTTTCCATTTGCCCGACAAGCGTAATATCCCAAAAATCATTGGTTAAATTCTCACCAATTATCTTTTCAAGTCCGCTGATAAATCCGTCGTGGCTAAACTCTTTTATTCTGTTTAGATCCTTTTCAAAGGCGGTTTCTGGTGAAGAAGAATATCTACCTGTCAGAGAAGACATCACGAACCAGCGCCCGATAATTCTTTGCAATTCGTGATTTTGCGTATTGAAATTTTGTTTTCCAATAAGATAAAGAATATAGCTATACAAAACGGCATTTTTTGACGATATAAGTTCTTCATCTTTATATCCGCCACCAATAAGAATTTTCAGAAAACTTTGCCAATTCGTATTATCAAGGATAGTCGGCAAATTTAATTTCAATTTATCAAATTGATGCGTTCGCAATTCTTCTGAAAATTCTCCTGTTTCCATATCGCGTCCGCGAATAATGGAGTAGACATCTTTCATTTTTGCTCGGTGGAATGTCAGACCAACTAAAACGCGAAGCATATCGTCCGGATCGGGCTTTATCAAATAATTGAAAGACGAAAAACGAGTTTCTTTTTCTGGAATTTTTCTTGAATCAATACAAAACTGCTCAATTTCTTTCCTGCCCTCTTCCCAATAGACGGAAAGTAAAGTCAAAATGAAATCAGCTTGCGTCAAACTCACCCCTTGACTGTTTATGCGAACAAAAATATCCGAGACAATTTCTTCCTCTAAATTCGGGGCAATTTCAAGAGCCGTGAGAGGATATTTATTGATGTTTATAAGCGATTGAATGTTTGAGGAAATTGTCTTTTCCTCTTCCTTTGTGATTTCTCTTTTTTCTTTAAGTGCCGAAATGAAATTGCTAATGATAGCAAAATCACCCTCGCCAGACCAAAGAGCTGAAAGGTCGGGAATATATTCGGGGTCGCGATCGGTCGCCGCGTCGCCGACTTTGAAAAGTGCGTCTATTGGGCGAAAAGCAATTTTGATAGCTTTGCTTTCATAATCAGGGGTCAAAACTTCCTGATTTTTCATAACGGCAAAAAGAGCCGTCAATCTTTGCTGTCCGTCAATTATCAAAAATCTCGGAATTTTCCTTTTCTTCTCATCAAAGCCAATATTTTTATAATCACTGCGATTGGCATTTTCCCAGAAAAGCAAATATCCGATTGGATAACCACGATATATTGAATCAAATAAATCTCTAACTTTTGAGATTTTTTTATACCAAACGAACGGGCGTTGAATGTCTGGCAAAGCAATATCGCCAATTTCAATATCGTCCATTAGTTTTCCAATCGTATAATCTGTTGTTTTGAATACTTGTGCCATATTTTTATTTCATTAAATCATCAAGCGAAACGCCAAGAGCATCCGCAATTTTTTTAACTGTTTCAATGGTGGGGTTGGGAGTAGAGCCAGCTTCAATTTTGGCAATCGTATGAAAAGCCAAATCCGCCTTTTTTGAAAGCTGATCCTGCGAAATGCCGAGCTTGTTTCGGTATTTCTTTATATTGTCTGCGATTGTGGATTTTTCCTTTGACATATTCGTATAGTTTTACTATTATAGTTGTATAGTATTAAAAATATCACTTATCAATAGTTAGTATATGAAATTTTTAGCATTTAGTCAAAGAAAAATTTTAGGGAGTTCCTTAGTGTTGCCCGCGAATGGGTTGGGTGGGTCAAGGGCAACATCTTCTTTGGCGGCGCATTTTACTTTGCAAAATACGAAATTCGGAAGCGAAAAAGGAAAGGTTCAAAATCCCGCCCGCATTCCTCCCCAGACCCCTCCTGCGGGCGGGAAGAAAGCCGAGGCGGGGCAATTCCATTTCCCCAGAAAAATAGTTTGCCCCGCCGAGTCCAAATTAGTTTTCAAGGTTTTGCTCAAAAAATGTTCGAACTTCGTTCAAAAAACACCGCCAATTTTCACTTTTTGTGAAATCGTAAGAAACAGCCTCGGCGCAAAGCGCCTCGGCATGGTATTTTTCCGCAATTTTGAAGGCATTTTTGAAATCCAAAACCAAAGTGCGGTCGGCAATGCGGAAGTTCGCAGAGCGAAGCTCTGGCAAAATGAAATTTTGCAAACCAATCTTTTTTCTTTCGCCTTTGGCGAAAGGTTGAGCGTATTTTTCTTTGATTGCCCAAAAACTAACTATCAAAAAATATGGACAACATAAATTTACAAACCAAAAAGATTTTTCTCTATGCCCGTAAATCCACGGACGAACCCGAAAGGCAGGTTTTGAGTATTGAGGCGCAAATGTTTGAATTGCGAGAATATGCCAAAAAAGAGGGATTGAATATCGTCCGTGAATTTGTGGAAAGCAAAACCGCCAAAGAGCCGGGCAGAGAGATTTTTAATGAAATGGTTGCAAGCATAGAGAAAAATGAAGCCGAAGGAATTTTAGCGTGGCACCCCGATAGATTGGCGAGAAATAGCATAGACGGCGGAAGAATAATTTATCTAGTAGATACTGGTAAAATAACCACGCTAAAATTTCCCACTTTTTGGTTTGATCCGACACCGCAGGGAAAATTTATGTTATCAATCGCTTTTGGGCAATCAAAATATTATGTGGATAATCTTTCGGAAAATATAAGGAGGGGTATTCGCCAGAAATTGCGAAATGGAATATGGCCCGCTTGGGCGCCACTCGGATATTTGAACGACAAAAATCAGAGAAAAATTGTGGTTGATAAGGAAAAAGCAAAATATATAAAGCGGGCTTTTGAAATGTATGCAACTGGCGAATACCCCCTCTCTCAAATCCGAAAGATTATCAATTCCTTGGGCTTGGTTGGCAAGAAAGGCAAAATGCTTTCCGTCTCCAATTACCAATATATGCTCAAGAACAAAATCTATTACGGCGTGATTGAATACAATGGCGAATTGTATGACGGAAAGCACGAACCGATTATCACAAAGAAACTTTTTGATTCCGTTCAAGAAGTGATGATGAATAAAAGCAAACCGAAAACGCCAAAATTGAAACCTTATGTGTATAGAGGATTTTTCCGTTGCGGAGAGTGCGGTTGCTTCATCACTACCGAAACCCAAAAAGGTCACAACTATTTGCGATGTACCAAGCGGAAAAATCCTTGCCAGCAAAAATATGTCCGCGAAGAAATCATCACTTCTCAAATAAAAAAAGAAATCAAAAAAGTTTCTTTGTCTTCCGCTTGGGCAAACGCTTCAATCAATTATTTTGAAAACGAAAAAATGAAAATTGCCCAAGCGGAAAGCTCTTTCGCCCAAAAAGCGAGAAATGAGCTGGTAGAAATAGAAACGAAACTTGATCGCTTGCTTGATTTACAGTTAGACGGCAATTTGTCGCAAGCGGAATATACCGCTAAAAAACAAAAGATCATTCTCGCTAAAAAAGATTTGGAAGAAAAAATCTCGTCTTTTGGGCGAAAGAGCAATAATCGGTTCGAACTTGCCATTGCCTTTCTAAAAGACGCCAACCAAGCCGAAAAATACGCTCAACAAGAAAATCCCGAAAGGATTCGGGATTTTCTCAAAAAGATTGGTTCGAACTTCCGCATTGCCGACCGCACTTTGGTTTTGGATTTCAAAAATGCCTTCAAAATTGCGGAAAAATACCATGCCGAGGCGCTTTGCGCCGAGGCTGTTTCTTACGATTTCACAAAAAGTGAAAATTGGCGGAGAGTTAGGGATTCGAACCCTAGAAGGGCTATAAACCCTTACCTCGTTAGCAGTGAGGCGCTTTCGACCACTCAGCCAACTCTCCAAGTAGAGCAAAATGTAACATATTTTATTCTTTTTTTCTATCTCCATTTATATGCTATATTCTTTTATGGAAAAAACGCCCATGACAACAAGAGAGACCCTTCAAGGACTCCCGTCCTTCGAATACTTGGTGGGTCTAGTTAGCGAAGCTGAGAATAGGATCATGCAAGCAAGTGGCCTTTTTGGTCCATACTTTCTTCACAACTTTGATCTGGTGGAGCGAAAATCTTTCGTATCCCAATTCCCAGTTCATCGCAGACCCCAAAACGGAGATGTCATTACAATAAATTCATTTTTATTGTGTGGATCATCCGACATGTTGGTTTCTTCCAAGATAGTATTCTTCGCGAAAGTCTTGAGGAGAAAATCCAATGGTAAGATGGAAAGAGTTTGGTTGTTCCGACAAGATTACGAGGCTATCCCCAAGCAAGCCAGAGCATTCGATCGGAGACTTCTCTTTTCCATTAGAAAAAAAGCTTATGAACTCTCAACCCCGTGATCAGTCAAGATAAAATCAAATCGCGGGAAATCTTTTTGTTTAATCTCTAAAGTGATTTGAGTCTTTAACTATGTTATACAGAGAAAGCAGTGGTGATAAATCTTTTTTCTCTTCTAACCTCTTTTTTAAATTATCAATTTTTTCCTCAGTCAGAAAACCCATACACTGACTATCAGTAATGTTTATCTCTTCTAGCAAATGAACAATCTCTTCATCAGATAATCTAGGTTTTAAATCTATTAGAATCCTTCCACTAGAAACACTCACTCTATACTTTTTCTCTTCTGCTTGTTCAAATTGTCCTCCTTTCATAAAGTTATTTTTTGACAAATTTAATATTATTAACTAGAAGTGTAGCATAAAATTCATTATGATCACCTTTCTCTATAAACGACCTTAATTTTTGAATCAACTCTTTATCTATTAGATCAGATAGACCAGACTCTTTCTTTTGTGTACTTTCTAATATATTTAGAATATCTGTTTCACTTTTATCTTCACCCCCAATAATATAAAAATTTAGACCTTCTCTTTTAGCTTCCTTTAGTTCTTCAGGATCAACTGATGCAAGGTATATCCTTAATTTATCAACGACTCCACGCCAATATGATAGAACTCCTGAACCTAACTTTTTTAAAAAATCTCCGTGCACTTTTTCAAATGACTCGATGTCGTCTATGAGTTCAGTAATATGGTCACACTTATTATATTTTCTAACTATACTCATATCCCCATACCTGATGTGTTTAGGCTTTATTAAAGGAGTTGTAAGATTTTTATCTACCACACCTTCTTCAATCAATTCTAGTTTTTCGTTAAATTCCCTAGCAGTATTATTTATACGTTCGGCTTGCCTGTATTCCTCTTCAGTTACTCTAACAAACTGATCGTCATCATTATACTCTGGCAATATACTTTCCCTCATATCTCATTAATTTACCATATTTCACCTAAATTTCACCAGCTTATGATATAAATATGGCATGAATTTGGATTCTAAAATATTAGATTTTCATCTATCTGAACTTCAGAAAAAGGCTTTGAAAAAGCTAAAAATCGAAAAAGTCAGGGATTTGCTTTACCATTTCCCTACTCGTTACGGTGATACTTCTCAAACCAACTTTGTAGAAAATCTAGAGTCTGGTATGCAAGCTACACTTTTTGGTAGAGTAAAAAATTTAAAAACTGGAAAAACTTTTCGTAGCAAAATGTCACAAGCCACTGGAACTTTTTATGACGACACGGGTGAGATAAAAGTAGCCTGGTTCAATCAACCTTATTTAGCCAAAATGTTAAATGAAGAAAAAATTATTCGATTAACAGGAAAAGTGTCTGAATACAATGAGAAACTAAGAATTAACAATCCGAAGGTTGAAGAGGTTTCAGAAATTCCGATCGGTGTCGGCAATTCTCTTTTTGGTAAAGATGGAGAACAACATACGCTTTACCCTGTTTATTCAGAAAGCAAAGGTCTTACTTCCAACTGGATTTATCACAATATAAAAAAGATTTTTAAAAATAAATTTTTTGAAAAAATAGAAGATCCAATACCAATAGAAATTTTAGAAAAATATAATTTGCCAAAGTTAAAGACAGCTTTGATCTGGATTCATAGTCCTCATAAAGAATCCGACGCTTTAGCAGCTAGAAAAAGATTTGCCTTTGAAGAAATTTTCTACATTCAATTACAAAGACAATTGGCTAGAAAAGAACGAGGTCAAAAAAAGTCTTTCAAAATTCCAGTTGATCAAAAAGAGATAAAAAAATTTGTAGATAGATTCCCTTTCGAATTAACTGATTCTCAAAATCATGCTATTGGTGACATTTTGAATGACTTCAAATCAGGAAAACCGATGGCTCGCCTACTTGAAGGTGATGTTGGTTCTGGAAAAACTGCAGTGGCAGCTGCTACTGTTTATGCAGTAACAAATGCAACGCCAAATGAAAAACAAAACTTTGGTCATTTGCAAACTGCATATATGGTGCCAACAGAAATTTTGGCCAAGCAACATTTTCAAAACTTCATTACTTTTTTTGAACACATGCACATCAGTATCGGTCTGATAACTTCCAGTGGTTGCTACAAGTTCCCATCGAAAATCAATCCGAAAGAAGCGACGAAAATTTCTAGAACTCAACTGCTTAAATGGGTAGCAAATGGTGAAATACCAATTTTGATCGGCACACATTCTCTGATTCAAAAATCAGTAAAATTTGAAAATTTAGCTTATGTCATTATTGACGAACAGCATCGCTTTGGAACATTACAAAGACAGAAGCTTGCACGAAAAGACGACTTTGAGCCACATTTACTTTCCATGACGGCGACTCCTATTCCTAGAACCCTTGCCCTCACAATTTATGGTGACCTTGATCTAACACTACTCGATCAAATGCCCATGGGCAGAAAACCGATTATTACAGAACTTGTTCTGCCAAATCAACGTGAAAAAATTTATGAAAAAATAAAAGAAGAAATAGCAAATGGCAGACAGATATATGTCATTTGTCCTCGCATAGAAGAGCCAGACCCCACAAAACAAACTGCTTTGAATGTTAAGTCAGTAAAAGCCGAGGCCAAAAGACTAAAAGAAAAAATATTCACAAAACAAAACATCGCCATCCTCCACTCCAAAATGAAACCGGATGAAAAAGAAAAAGTAATGAAAGATTTTGAAGATGGAAAAATAGACATATTAGTTTCCACTTCTGTAGTCGAGGTCGGAGTTAATGTACCGAATGCCACCAACATCATAATTGAAGGGGCCGAGAGATTTGGTTTATCACAATTACATCAGTTGCGAGGAAGAGTCTTACGAAGTAATCATCAAGCGTATGCTTACCTATTTTCTGATACAAAATCAGATACTTCTATTGAAAGATTGAAAGCTTTGCAGACTGCTAAAAATGGTTTCGAACTTTCAGAATTTGACTTGAAATTTAGAGGTGCAGGAGAACTTTATGGCAAAAAACAATGGGGTGTTTCTGATCTAGGTATGGAAGCTATTAAGAATCTAAAAATGGTTGAAGCTGCTAGAGTGGAAGCAGGAAATATAGTAGAAAAAAATACCTTAAAAAATTATCCAAATCTAAAATCTATTATCGATGGAAAAACTGAAGTGCATTTTGAATAGAATTAATAATCTGTCGTCCCGGGCTCCGACCCGGGATCTTTTATGTAACTTAACTCGAATAGTTTTGATAAAGTTAATCGACCTATGAAGTGGTGTTATTGCACTTCTTTGTGTCTATCAACTTTTAGTATTGCAATATAAATAATAGTAACTTAAAAGATCCCCGCTTTCGCGGGGAAAGAGGGTGTGCGGGGAAAGAGGGCGTGCGGGGAAAGAGGGCGTGCGGGGAAAGAGGGCGTGCGGGGAAAGAGGGCGTGCGAGGAAAGATAGTGTTTGGGAAAGAATGAGGTGTTTAATTTCGCTTTTAGTAAACTATCTCCTCCATCTTCTCCAAAAAATAACTCTGTAAATTCAAAGGTAGGAAATTCAACACATAATGTTTCTGCCAAATCTTTAGATTAATTTGTCTTTTAACCATATCCCCGATATATAATTCGCCAATATCAATTAGTGCAATTGTTCCATCCTCATAAATACCAAAGTTTTTTGTAATATTAAAACTTTTATCACAAATATTTTCAGAAATTAAAAACTTATTAAAATCCACGAATTCATCTATCACAAATCTTCCCTCTTCTTCCGTGTGAGTTTTGAAATAATCTCCAAGTGGTATTAGTTTATCTTGCTCATAGTTCAAACCATCTTTAATTTCCGCATTAGCAAAATACTTTTTATCTAAATCTAAGTTTTTATAAATATCAAAAGATTGTTTTGCCACTTTCTCCATCCATATGACATAGTCAAAAATCTTCCACTTGCTTTTATCATTAGAAAAAAATAAATCTTTAAAAATAGTTAAAAATCTTTTTGTTCTGGAATTAAATTTTTTATAAACCCTACCATTTCCTAAATCGTATGTAGTATGTTGCCAACCTTGGCCATTTTTTTTCATAAAATATTTATATCTTATTTAACACTGATTGTCATTGACTCAAAATTGATGTAGTATCGTATCACTTGCGCCTGTACCCGCCCGAACGTACCGTCCGGTACTGGCGGGGCTCAGTTCCCGCCATAGGCGGACAGGGGTCCGAGCGCAGAAATAAAATGCGCCTGTAGCTCAGTTGGTAGAGCGCAGAGCTTATACCTCTGTGGTCCCAGGTTCGAGTCCTGGCGGGCGCACACAATTCAACTTTAATATTAATAATTAACAGCCAGGGCGAGAAGCCGGCACCATTAATTTAATTTTCATCCTTCTCCCACTCCCAGTTGTGACTTTTGTAAATCACAAAGTGTAGATGATAATGCATTGGTCTTGATCGGGCTTTGCCATATTGTTCCCAACAAGCATCGTAAGTATCATTTAATTCTTTTTTGATGACTAACAATTCTTTGTATTCATCATCATTTATTTCATCGAATTCTCCAAAAACTCTTTTGGGTATCAACAAGTCATGTTTTTCTGCTACTCGATCAGCAGGAAAACCATTTGCTATAAGCAACCAGTAATCATATTCTTTTATTAACTTCTCTTCCCAATCGTGAAAAGCAGGCTTATCTTTGTTTTCTTCCAAAAAACTTTCATAAGCATCCTGATTTTTCTTGAATCTAAACGATTTACTCAACCTTTTTTCTGACATACTATTTCTGATGCTCAATATCTTCCTTCTTAGCTTTAAACTCTACTCCATTTGCAGTCAAAATAGATTCATATTCTTCCCTTTCAATAGTTTCAACTTCTATTAATCTTTTAGCAATAATATCTAAAACTTTTCTGTTTTCAGAAAGAATATGTTCTGCTCTCTGCAATGCTTCAGAAATTATGCGTCTAACTTCTGAATCGATTTCGGCGCTCACTTTTTCAGAATAATCTTTGTCTGTTACACCTTTACCAAAAAGCGTTTTGCCGGATGAACTTTCAAGAGCAACAGGTCCAATACTATCTGACATACCAAAAAGTGTGACCATATCTCTAGCTAATGATGTTGCTACTTGCAAATCGTTAGATGGACCAGTTGTCAGATCACCAAAAACCATTTGTTCTGTGACATAACCTCCAAGAGTCATAGCGATATCATCAAGAAATTCTTTCTTTGATTGCATTTTTTTATCTTCATCAGGAAGTTTCAAAGTATATCCACCGGCTCTTCCACGAGAAACAACTGATATCTTATGAACTGGATCCGCAAAAGGAAGAACTGATGCGACAAGAGCGTGACCAGCTTCATGATACGCTGTTATTTCTTTTTCTTTTTTGCTCAATAGGTGACTCTTCCGTTCTGGACCAAGCATTACTTTTTCAATAGAACGTATCAGGTCAAATTGAGCAACCTTTTTTCGCTCTTCTCTAGCAGCCAGAATAGCAGCTTCGTTCATCAATGAATATAGATCAGCTCCAGAAAATCCTGGCGTTCTTTGTGCTATCAGTTTTAGATCAACATCTTCGGCTAATGGCTTTCCTCTAGCATGAACTTCTAATATTCCCAGACGATCATCTCTATCTGGTAAATCAATAGTTACTCTTCTATCAAATCTACCCGGTCGCAAAATTGCAGGGTCTAGAACGTCTGGTCTGTTTGTTGCAGCCATGACAATAATTTTTTCATTAGCTTCAAAACCATCCATCTCAACAAGAATCTGATTGAGAGTTTGTTCTCTTTCGTCATTTCCTCCTCCATGTCCAGAACCTCTGGCTCTACCGACAGCATCAATTTCATCTATAAAAATAATCGCTGGTGCTACATGTTTCGCCAACTTAAACAAATCTCGTACACGACTTGCTCCAACTCCAACAAACATTTCTACAAATTCAGAACCAGATATTGAAAAGAAAGAAACTCCTGCTTCTCCTGCTACTGCACGAGCAAGCAAAGTTTTTCCTGTTCCTGGTGCACCCATAAGCAAAACTCCTTTTGGAATTCGAGCACCAATTTCCAGAAACTTCTTTGGACTTTTTAGAAAATCTACTATTTCACTTAGCTCCTCTTTTGCTTCTTTGGCACCAGCCACATCCTTGAAAGTTACTTTTTGCTTTTCATCTCTCGGGTCAACAATTTTTGGTCTTGATTGGCCAAAAGTGAAAGCTTGCATTCCTGCCCCTTTGACTTGTCTACTGAAATACCAAATTAAGAATATTATAAAAATAATTGGTAAGATAAACGGTGCAAGATTTAAAAACCAATATCCAAACCCAGATGGATTTTTTACCTCAATCTGTACGCCAGATAATTGCTCAGGAGAGACTCCGTAGTTTGCTAAAGTATCAGACAACGCTGTTCCAGATTCTTTTTTTGACTGTTTTTCCAAACCATCAGAACCGTCTTCATTTTTCATAGCAATATTCAATTCTTCTCCTTGGATAAGAATCTTACTAACTTTTCCATCTTTAATATTTTGTGCTAATTCAGAAACTGGTATATTTGTATCAACTGCTTTTTCTTCAGAAATGAAAGAGTAAAGTGCTGTAATAGTTAAAAAGATTAAAATAGCTGTAGTTAAGTTGCTCCAAAAAGTATTTTTTGGCTTTTTATTATTAGACTTGTTCGGAATTATTATTTTTCTTATTTGTTGTTTTTTACTATTCCCGTTTTTTAGCTGATTATTATTAACTTTTTTACTTGGAGTTTTCTTTGACATGGGGCTATTATACTTATAAAATCGCAAATAACAAACGCCCGTCATCCTGAAACTCCGTAATGTAATGAAGGAGGTTTTCAGGATCTCATAAATAGTGACTGATAAGGACTTGGTTTTTTGTAATTTTGTATCTATTGTGTAGACTATTAAAGTGATTTACGCTGAAAACAAAAAAGCAACTTTTAATTATGAAGTCCTCGAAAAATACGAAGGCGGTCTTTCTTTATTGGGGCTAGAAGTCAAAGCAGTCAAAAGTAAGAAAGCCAATCTAGAAGGATCATACATAGTAGTTCGTGGCGGCGAAGTTTTTTTGGTCAATGCAACTATTCAACCTTATCAGATGAATAATACTCCAAAAGAATACGATCCGGTTCGAGTAAGAAAAATATTAATAACAAAAAAAGAATTAAAAGAATTGGTAGGTGCAGACAATAAAAATGGTTTGACACTTATACCTATTTCGTTGTATAATAAAGGCAACAAGATTAAGCTCGAATTTGCTCTGGCTAGAGGTAAAAAGAAAACTGACAAAAGAGAAACTATCAAGGCTCGCGAGAGTAAAAGAGAGATTGAAAGAACATTGAAAAATCAAAGATAAACAAATTCCGATCATTCGCCTAAAGTATTTTTATTTGTCATCCTGAACTTGATTCAGGATCTCGTAATCATCCGCAAAAAATGTTTTAGGGGGATGAACGGCTTAGACATTTGATTATCTCTATATTGTGCAAAGTAAAGCTGTAGTAACTTTCAAAAAGGCTACAAACTTTAGATGCAAAAAACAAATCTGTTGCTTCACCTTATTTCAAGGCTAGCGACTTTGCATTCGTCTACGCTTAAGTAACGACGTTCCATACTTTGATGTCTGATAGAAGATATGGGGCGCTATGCATCAGACTAGATTCTAAGAGTGGTTTGACTTAGTTTCGAAACAAAAAACCTCGACTTTGTGATGTTTTGTTAATTTTATAGTCACTTAGTTTAAATATTAAAGATTAACTAGACTTTGTAGATGCAGTATAGAAGATCATTTGGACGGCGGTTCGATTCCGCCCATCTCCACATCGGAAAATGAAAATGCCCTGAGCTTGTCGAAGGGTATTTTCATTTTTCGAATGTGAAAAGATTGTCGGATGAGAAGTTTACCCCGTAAATGAGCGGAGCGAATTATACGGGGATTCCGCCTGCCCCGAATCGGAACGAAGTGACTGGTTCGGGGCCCATCTCCACATACTCGGAATTTGAGTTTGAAATTGCCTCAAATAGCTCGTAAACAGGCGACATTTTAGCGGTTCCAAACCCCTTTTCCCAATCAAACACAATAGGTTCAGAATAAACGAGGTTAAAAACCTCTCTTTTATCATCCAAAGTTCCATTTTCCCAAGTATTCTTTGGGTTTTTTATCTTTTCCAAAATATTATTAAAAGCGGTTCCAAAGTCTCGATTATTATCTTCTATATTCTTCTGCAACTTGATTAAATTGACCTTTTCTTCAGAGAGTTGTTGTATTTTGTCTTCGTATATAGATATCAACTCTTGATTATCGGTATTAGTAATTCTATCCATAAATGTATCTATCTTTTTCTGTATAAGCCTTTTTTCTGAATCAGCTTTGTTTGATTTAGAAAATAACTCTTTTTGTTTTTTATTCCACACATCAACCGCAATAGCATGAGCTAAATTTAAAACTGAGATGTCTGGTTTCGCTTTCTCTAACTCTGATTCAAACAATGGGTGTAAATCTTCCCTATTAATGCTTTTGCTTCCGTATTCACAATGTTTTTGATTACAACGATAGTATGGATACCTATCACTTCTTCCCTTGGTCCAACTCGCTGTTAGTGGCTTACAACAACCTGAACAAAGTAATAAATTCCTTAAAGGAAAATCGGGATTAGTATCACTCCTAGTTCTGACCTGTTTCCTACCGAATAGTTTGGCCTGGTTTATTTCCCAAGTATCTAAGCTAATAATAGGTTGATGAAAACCTTTTCTCACTTCCACTCCCCAAGGTTTATATTCTATAAAGCCAGCATAAACAATATTAAATAATCTATCTACAGTATCGAAGTGAATTCTTTTCCTACCTCTAAAATGTTGTGACACTAGAAAGTTAGCCATATCTTTTTTAGTTTTAAATCTACCACTAGCGAAACCTTCAAGAACTTCTTTTATCTGAGAAGCTTCTGGTTCTTTTGGTGTTAGTAAATTTCCATGCTGTGAATGTTTTTCTTGAGTATAACCTAATATCCTACCGAAAGCCCAATAACCATTCTCCAACCTTGCCTTTTGTTTTTGTATAACTTGCCTTCCATTCTGCTTTCTCTCTAATTCTCCTTGTGCCGCTAAGATAGTCTCTATAAATTCACCTTCTGGTGTATCTTCAAAACTAAAGTTTAAACATTTAAGAGTGGCTCCCCTAGAATTTAACTCGGTCCTCAATTTCCAATGAAAAATTGTGTCTCGAGCGAATCTCTTTAAATCATCAAAAATAATGACAAATTCTTCATGTCGATTGGTGTCCAAAAAATCTAACAACATTGACATCTCTGGTCTTTTAATGTAATCACCACCGCCTGTAAAACTGTCTCTAAACACTCTTATGACCTCATAATTATTACTTTTTGCATACTCTCTACATCGTTGTTCCTGACTATCAAGACCATGTCCTTCAGTCTTTTGTTTTTCTGAACTAACTCGACAGTATATTAATGCTTTTTGGAGTTTATCAGTCATTGTTATTATCTATAATATCATTGAAAGTGGTATCTATTTCTTTTTCTATAAAGTAGTAAAGAGAGCCTCGAATTTTATCGACTTCACTATCCGAAATATTAGGATTATTTAGTATTCTTTTACATTCCTCAATAGAAATCATAAGACTGCAAAAATTAGTTCGAAATCGAGCTAATTTGACTTCTATTGTGTGCTCCTCAAAGAGTTAGAAAGATTCTCTAAATGGTCTATAAGCTGTTTTTTATCTTTCTTCAAATAATCATCTCTATATACCAATTTAACGAAATTCCTAGAAATTGAATCTCTAGAAAAACCTTGCCCTTTAACGGCATTAGAAAATGCTAAATAACTGCTAACAGGTTTTTTATTAAACCTATTAAACCTCGCTTCTATGCTTCTCATAATTAATATTCTTAATTAATAAAAGCCCATTTAAAGCATTATGGAACTGGTGGTAATCCATAAAGCTTTAAATAGGCTCCAATAACAAAAACCACCAGTTTCATACTCGTGTTTTTGATACATAAATTCAATTCAAAAGACACAGAGAATGCTTTTTAAATTAAAACTCAGATGATTTTATTTACTTTAACTGTTGAATTTGTGTCGGGAATTTTTGCCTAATTTAGTATGTGCTATGCACGATTTTGAGTGGCTAGTTATTTAGTCCCTATTATTTACCTGTTGAATTTATCGAGAATT
>JACKFZ010000007.1 GCA_020632215.1 Candidatus Nomurabacteria bacterium
TCATATATTAAGTTCTATAATAATTAAACATGCCATAGCTCTAACTCTTGTCTAAGGTCTTGGTATAGTTACAACGGACCTTATTTTATGGCAAATAATTATTTATAGAAAACATAAATAAGAGTGTTACAATACTGCCATACAATTAATTTTTATAAAAAACTATGAAAAAAACCATGAATCCAATTGTTCATTTTGAAATTCCAGTAGATGATATAGAGAGAGCCAAAAACTTTTATACAAAAATATTTGGATGGGAAATTGAAAAATTCGATATGCCTGCTGATGGTTCGACAGGTGGTGATCCTTATTACTCTGTGAGATGTGCTGAAACTGATGAGAAAAATATGGTTAAAGAACCTGGATCAATAAATGGAGGAATGATGAAGAGAAAAGATCCGAGGCAGCCTTTTATGAACTATATAACAGTTGACTCAATAGATGATAAGATCAAGGAAGTTGAAGAAAATGATGGTAAAGTTATAATGCCGAAGACAGAAATTGCACCTGGCATGGGCTTCATTGCTGCTTTTCAAGATACAGAGAACAACATTATGGGGCTACATGAATTATCAGAAAATATGAAGACAAGCAGTTAAATTAAAATTAATTCAAAAAATATATGCAAGGAGACCCATTTTCAGAAGGCTTTAGATTTGAAACATCAGGTGAAGCAGATAGAAAATATAATAAAGAAGAACAAAAAATTGTTGATGAAGTTAGAGATTTGGAATTAAAAATATTAGATCATGTAGGCAGTGACAAAGCAGGAATTAATAAATACCTTTCAGAGAGAAAAGGTTTTCATGATAGATTAGTTGAAAAATATGGAGAAGATAAATGCAAGGAATACGCTCTTTTTCACGTTGGAATTGGAAGCACAGCATTGGCAGAACGTTCACCCCTTTTTGATTTTGAAGATGGTGAAGACTCGATTTTGAAATGGTACCGAGAGTACCATAGTAATTTATTAGATGATTATGCTCCACCGACTTCAGAAACAGAATCTGTATAGTTTCATCAACTATTAACTATTTACTATTAACTATTTACTATATAATAAAAGGTAACTTTTATTATGAAACTCAATCAAGGAATACAAAGTCCCGATCAACAATTTAGTACACCTCAGGAAGAGCTCAGCTATTTGAGACAGAGAATTGATGCTGCTGAAAAAAGATTGCAGAAAGAAAATTCTGAAATTGTTGATGATACTCAGGAACAAAATAAAATAATTCGTCAAGAATTAGATATTTACTCTGATCAAAATCCGGAGCATGTTTTGAAAAAAGGTTTAGCTATTCCTGAAAGGGCACGAGATGAAATCGTTTTAGAGCTTCGGCCTGAAGCCCATGATGACAAAATGGCCGAGCTTATTTCTATTGCAGAACAAAAGGGAATTGCTAACGTTTTGGATATTGTAGCTAAACTCGACGATCCACACATTAGCGATGACTTCCATCGTTTTTTGGTTGAATATGTGCGCGAGGACTATCCTTTAAATGGTTTGAAAGAATCAATGCCTATTTTCAATGACATCAAGCGAGCTCTGTTTGAAGTGGTTATTCCTGAGAAGTTTGATAAGACAGGAGAAGATAAAATTCAATTGGGAGAATTAGTATTTAGAATGCAAAACTTTTTGTCTGGAATGATCTCTGTCACTGATGAAAAGTCAACAGAATATCTGACTTTAGAAATTGCTAATCCAGTTGGTAGCAAAGAATTCGTCTTCTATATCTCAGTTCCAAATCGTCGCGCAGACCTTTTTGAAAAACAACTACTGTCTGTTTTTTCAGATGCTAAAGTCACTCTGAGTAAAGATGACTTCAATATTTTTGTTGAAAACGGATACGCAGCTGGCTCTTATGCTAGTTTGAAAAAAATGCCAGCTGAACCTTTGAAAACTATTGAGGAGTTTGAATCTGATCCGCTGGATGTTTTGCTTAATGTTTTTACAAAAATTGACGAGAAAAAAGGAGGTGCTGCGGTACAAATGGTTTTTCGACCTGTTGGTGATTTTTATAACAAACATTTTTCAAAAGGTTTGAAGAAAATGGAAAAAGATGGTGGAATTCCCGAAGAATTTTTTATTCGCAATACTGTTTCTCGTCGTATTATCAAAAATATTAATAATTTAATCAAATCAACAAGTAAAGAAGTTTTGAAAAAAGAAGGCGAAGAAGGAATGTTAAAAGAAAAAGATATTGACTCAGGTTTGATGGAAAGAATTCGCAAGAAGAACAAAAGTCCAATAATTTCTACTAATGTTCGCATTGTCACTTCGGCTGAAACTTTAGCTAAAGCTGAAGATATTCTTTACGAAATTCAATCAGCTTTCAATCAGTTTGAGGATGCTAATGGAAACAGATTTGTTTTTGAAAAAATAAAAAAGGGAAAACATCGCGATTTTTTTACTGGATTTTCATATAGGAGATTTGATAATAGTTTTGATATACCTTTGAATATTGAGGAAATTGCAACGATTTTTCATTTACCATCTCGTTCAGAAGCCATCAATAGACAAGTTAGAAAAAACAAAGCAGCTTCTGCTGCAGCACCAATTACTCTTGGTCAAGATGGAATACTGCTTGGCATTAACGAACATTCAAATGTCAAAACTGAAATATATATGTCACCAGAAGATCGTCTGCGCCATTTTTATGTTATTGGACAGACAGGAACTGGAAAGACTAATTTTTTGAAAGATTTGATTATTCAAGATATTCAAAATGGTGAAGGTGTTTGTATGATTGATCCTCACGGAAATGATATTGAAGATATTTTGGCTAATATTCCAAAAGAAAGATATGATGATTTGATATATTTTGATCCATCATACACAGCGCGACCAATGGGACTAAACATGCTTGAATATGATCCTGAATTTCCAGAACAAAAAACTTTTGTTGTTAATGAGTTGTTTAGTATTTTCCAGAAACTTTATGGTGCTGTGCCAGAGTCTATGGGACCAATGTTCGAACAGTATTTTAGAAATGCCACTTTGCTTGTTATCGAAGATCCGGATTCTGGCTCAACATTGCTAGACGTCTCTAGAGTAATGGCAGATAAAGAATACAGACAGCTGAAAGTTTCAAGATGTAAAAATCCTATTGTTGTTCAATTTTGGAAAGAGATTGCGGAAAAAGCAGGAGGTGAAGCTTCTTTGGCAAATATTGTTCCATATATCACTAGTAAATTTGATATCTTTTTGGCTAACGATATTATGCGACCTGTTATTGCTCAAGAAAAATCTAGTTTCAATTTTAGAAAAATAATGGATGAGAGAAAAATTCTTTTGGTCAATCTTTCCAAAGGAAGGCTTGGAGACATAAACTCTCATTTGATTGGTTTAATTTTGGTAGGAAAAATTTTGATGGCGGCTCTTTCTCGTGTTGATTCTGGTGGGCAGAAGCTACCAACTTTCTATTTATATATAGATGAGTTTCAAAATATCACAACAAACTCTATTGCTACAATCCTTTCCGAAGCGAGAAAGTATGGTCTGAGTTTACACTTGGCTCATCAATTTATTGCTCAACTAGAGGATGATATAAAGAATGCGGTTTTTGGTAATGTGGGAAGTATGGCTGTATTTAGGGTCGGATCAGATGATGCTGATTACTTAGAAAATCAGTTTCTGCCAACTTTTTCGGCAAATGACATTATGAATGTCGATAACTATCATAATTATATGAAAATGCTTTCTGGTGGTGTGCCTCAAAAACCATTTAGTATGCGGACTTTACCAGCACCAGAAGGAGATAAAAAAATTATTGAAAATCTAAAACAACTTTCTTATTTTAAATTTGGTAAACAACGAGAAGTGGTCGAAGAGGAGATTTTGATGAAATTCAAAAAAGAATCAAAACCAGTGTCTAAATTTTCACCACAAATATAATTTATGAATCAAACCTTTGTTGCAATCGGAGCTATCATCTATGTACTTGGTAGTTTTGTATATTTCCGAGATACATTGAAAGGTGATACGAAACCTAACAAAATATCTTGGGCACTGTGGGCTTTGATATCTTTTGTCGCTACAGCTATTGGGTTATTAGAAGGTGTAGGTTGGGCAGTCTTGCCAGTCTTCATGTCTGGTTTAGGTCCGGCTATTATTCTTTTTGTTTCTTTTAAAAATAAAAATGCATATTGGAAATTAGGTACTCTAGATTGGACTTGCGGTATTTTGTCTCTAATCTCTCTAGTTGTTTGGATTATTACCAGAGATGGTATATTGGCTTTGTCTCTGATTATTTTTACAGATGTATTGGCTTCGTTTCCTACCTTAGTAAAATCTTGGAAATATCCTGAGACAGAATCTGGGATTGCTTACTTGGCTTGGGTTATAAACGCCGCAACAGCTTTTTTCGCAGCTAATAATTATGATTTTGTGAACTTAGCTTTTCCTACTTATATAGTTGTTATGGACGGACTGCTATTTATAGCAGCCTATAGAAAGAAATTTAATTTATGAAAAAATATATCGAATATATTATTTTATTTACTGCAGGAGGTGGTTTAGGTTTTCAGGTTGTTCATTTTTGGGAACATTTGATGCAAGTTTTTAACTGGATATTTGTTCAAAGACAATATGCTTATATGACAGGGCTTGGCATGTCAGCTACTAATTATTTTGGGAATTTGTTTTTTTCTGGATATGGTATGTCTGATCAAACGAGATTGGGAATGGAAGTTCTGCATCTTGTTGGTAATGGAATTTTTCTAATAGGGATAATTGCTGTTTGGTATTTTATAAAAAATCGTGAAATCTTATGGGCTTTGATTATTGAGGCTTTACATTTTTGTGAACATATATCTCTGACTTTTTCATCAATTTTTACAGGACGATCCATCGGTTTTAGTACTTTATATGGTTTAGCAACAGATCCACAATTCATGGTGACTTTCAGAGTTTGGTGGCACTTTATCTTAAATCTGGTGCCTAGTGTTTTGATCGTAGTGGGAATTGTATTATTTTTTAGATATAAAAAAGTTAATTAATTTTCAAAATCCCTTGCCTGATAACGTTAGGTTTTTCATCTGCAACATCAACAATTGTAGAATTCTGACCAGTGACTTCTCCTGCATCAATAACTAAATCAATTAGATCTTTATTTTCCCTTAATTGTTCCAAAATACCTGTAACATTATTGAGATTTTCTTTTCCAGATATGTTGGCACTTGTTGTTGTGATAGGACAATCTAGTTTTTCTACAATTTTTAAAATAAAAGGAACATCAGGAATTCTGACTCCAAGTTTCTCGTCAGAACCTAATAAGTTAGATAAATCTTTATCTTTAGATGTGAGTATTAGGGTCAAGGCGCCTGGCAAGTAATTTCCAATTAATTGATTCGCAACTTCGTTTGTCTCAACATATCTTCCCAACATATCTTTATTTGAAACTAATATAGATATTGGCTTTTGAGAATCTCTTTCTTTTATCTTTCTAACTTTGTTCACAGCATCTTTATTTGAAATCCTTGCTCCAAGTCCATATAGCGTATCTGTTGGATAGAGGATAATGCCACCAGTTTTTAATGTTTCCACAATTTTATTTTCTACACCAGTGTCGACTTGATTGAGGTCATCGATTTTTATGATTTCTGTCATAAGTGCAATATTAACTCAGTTTTTTTGTTTGTCTAATATATAATATGAGGTAATTATGTTTAGAGTTTTTTCTGGAATAATTTTATTTTGTGTTGGAGCTAGTATTCTTATCTGGCTTTTAGGATACTTTCAGCCAGAAAATTACTCAGGAGAATTGCAGGAATTTTTTGCTGATAGAAGACCAATTATTTGGCAAGCTATGACAGATATAAATTCAATTCCTCATATTAAAAACGATGTTGTTAATATAGAGATTTTAGAGGATAATCATGGCCTTTTGACTTGGAAAGAAAACACGAAGATGGGGGGATATCGTATTTATCAAATGGTAGAAAAAAAAGAACCTTTTAAATATACTGTCGATCTAGTAGAGAACTCAAAAGGTTTAACTGGCACCTGGGTTTATTTTCTAGAAACATCTTCAGATGGTAGTATTGTTACTATACAAGAAGAGAGTAAAAATAATAATATTTGGATCAGAGGTATAAATGCTATTCGTGGTCGTGATGTTAATATGAAGCATGCCATGAAAGTTTTAAGAGTATCTTTATTTAGAAGGTTAATTGATTCTCCGTAATTATGGATAAAATTCAAAAAGATAATAGGCAATGGAAAGAGGAATTGGATCCAGAGGTTTATTCGGTGACTAGGGAAAGAGGGACAGAAGCGCCATTCAGTGGTAAATATTATAAACACAAAGAAAGTGGCAATTATGTTTGCTCTAACTGTGGTTTAGAACTTTTTTCATCAAAAGCTAAATATGATTCAGGAAGTGGTTGGCCTAGCTTTGATGATCCTGTTGCAAAAGATAATGTTGATCTTGTCCCAGACTATAGTCATGGCATGAGCAGAATGGAAGTTGTCTGTGCCAAGTGTGATGCCCACCTCGGACATGTTTTTGATGATGGACCACAAGATACAACAGGTAAGAGATATTGCATCAATTCATGTTCATTAGATTTTAAAAAAGAAAATAAATAAATATGAATGATTTTTTAACACCATTTTTATCATATGCAACTCTGGTAATACACATAGTATTAGTCTGTTTACTTATTTTGTTTTTCTTTCAAAAAGAAAATAAAATATTTAGGATTATCTTTAAAAATGGAATTTTACTTTCTTTTGTGCTGGCTTTCGTCAGTACTGGTATTAGTTTGTATTATTCTGATTATGTTGGTTTTGAACCTTGTGTTTTGTGCTGGTATCAGAGAATACCAATGTATGCCTTGGCAATAATTTTATATCTCTCTATTGCTCGTAAAGATGATAAATCAGTTATCCCATATGGATTGGCTCTTTCGGTCGTCGGAACAATCTTGGCCATTTATCATACTTATCTCGCTTACTTTTCTCAGGGTTCAAACACTTGCTCACCATTTAGTAGTGTCTCATGTACAACAAAATATTTTAATTATTTTGGGTATATTTCAGTACCAACACTTTCTCTAAGCGCTTTTGTTATCATTACGTTATTATTAATAGGTAAGAAGAAACATGACTAAAATTTTTAATTTACTATTCAAAGTGGCTTTATGTATTATTGTTTTCTCACTTTTTGTGAACACAGTTCCTTTTGTAAAACACGTCAGTGCTTACCTTGGTGACGTGGCTTTTTCTCTTGGAGATACAAAACAAGCTGTGATAGGAGAAACATCTCTTGTTGTTGAGGTAGCTGACACAGAAAATGCTAGAAAAAAAGGATTATCTGGTAGAAGTCCTTTGGATACTTACGAAGGACTTTTCTTTGTTTTTGATACTACAGGAGTAAATGGAATATGGATGAAAGATATGAATTTTCCAATAGATATTATTTGGTTTAATGATCACAAAGAAGTTGTTTATATAGAACAAAATGTTCTACCAGATAGTTTCCCAGAAGTTTTTGGAACAAGTGTAAATAGTAAGTTTGTGTTAGAAGTTCCTTCAGGTTTTGTCAAAGTGAATAGAATTAAAAAAGGGGACTTATTTACTTTGTTATAAAAGTGTTGTAAAATGTGGTAGTACCTGATGATTGCTCTTTTATTATTTTAATGAAAGGGAGGAAAGTCCGAACACTTGTCCCGTGGCCCAGCGAAGCTGGGTTTTACGGGACAGAAGGGTAGCGCCCTAAATTTTCGCAAAACGAAAAAAGGGACCAATCACTTTAGTGATTTTGGTGGTAATACCCGTCGCCAGTGCTACGCACTGGGAATTCGAAATCAGAATGTCGAAATCCGAAAAAATATTAAGTCTTAAAATCTAAACAAATTGTTTATAATTTAAGATTTAGAAATTAAAATTTGTTTCGAATTTCGTTTTTAGAATTTCGTGCTTCCGATGCGTAGTATTGGTAGAGGTGCGAGCAGAGACGCCACAATCGAAAGAAAGTGGCACCCTTAACGGGGTGAGTACTATGGAAACATAGGTGCTAAATCACATACAAAAATTTCAATTTTTATATGTGATTGCACGATCAGATTTTTCTTTGAAAAATCTGATTTAGTGAAACGGCAAAATCCTTACCTAAGTGCAAGACCGTGCCGCGTAAAGATGGCTTCGCCATCCACCCGGAGAGTCGCTAGAACCAAATAGTAATATTTGGTCCAGATAAATAATCATCTAGGATAGAGAAGCTCTATCTGATACAGAATTCGGCTTATAGGTACAAGCGAAAATATGAGAAAAACCACCTGCAAAGGTGGTTTTTCTCTTTAATTAATATGTAGTAGAATATTGATATTACAAGAGGTAAGTTTATTTTTTATGTTTAATTTTAAAATCACAGAAGATCAAAGTGTGGAGACAATGCAGAAAGGATTGAGGGTTGAGAATGTTCCGTATCTGTTACTATTGCTAACTGTCTTTTTGTTACCAATTATCTTTTTACCACAGTCGGTATCTAGTTTGTTGGCAACCAAGATGTTTACTCTTCATGTTTTGGTGCTGGTTTCATTTTTCATCTGGATTTTAATGAAGCTGAGAACTCAATCAATAAATTTACCTTTTAACCTCTCTGGGCTATCAATTGTATTAATACCAGCCATCTATGTTCTGGCAGCAGTTTTTTCAAAAAATATTCACCTCTCTTTTTTCGGCAGAGACTTTGCTGTTGATAGTGTTTTGTCAATTCTAACTTTCACCGCTCTTTTAACTCTGACAATCTCTAACCTTAAAGAAAAATCACAGGTAATATATCTATACGCCGTCCTATTTTTGTCATTTATAATAGTGGCTATTGTTCAATTGCTGAATTTGATTCCAATCTTTCCGTCATTTGGCTATTTTTCTAATAATGTCATTACAACTATTGGAAAATGGAACGAATTGGCTGTTTTTGCTCTTATTATTGTAGTTCTGTCAATTACAATGGTTCACTTCATTAGATTGACTAAAGCCGTTCGTGCCGTGGTCTATGGTTCAACAGTTGTTGGCTTAGTCTTGTTAGTAATTATTAACTTCAAAATAGCTTGGTATATTTTAGCTCTTTTTACTCTTTTCCTATTTGTCTATCTAATCGTTGGTAAGAGAAAAGATGGGCATGGTACTACTATTCCGTTTACACCACTAGTGGTTTTTCTGATCTCTTTCTTGTTCATTGTTGCTGGGACAAATATTGGTAATGTTGTCTCAGATACTTTAAATATTAATCATTTTGAAGTTCGTCCGTCATGGAAATCGACAACTGAAATTATTGGTCAAACTTGGTCTAGTAAAAGAGCGATACTTGGCGTTGGTCCAGCTCTTTTTGAAACAGAATGGATTATGAATAGACCTTCTAGAGTTCTGACTACTGATTTTTGGAACTTAGACTTTAGGTATGGAGTTGGTTTGATTCCATCTTACTTTTCTACTACAGGAATACTAGGGGCTCTTTCTTGGATATTCTTTCTGGGCTTAATTTTATTCTATGGATTCAAATCAGTATTTCGAGAATACGAAGATGGAATTCAAAAATATATTATATTCTCTTCATTTTCAGTTACTACCATTTTATGGGTTATTAATATTATCTATTTACCAGGAACATTTTTGATTGCTACTACTTTTGTATTCACTGGAATTTTTATTAACAGCTTGTATAGAATTAATCTTTTACAGTTTAAAGATCTAAAGGTCGATACTGAGCCAAAATTCAATTTCATCTTTATTGCTGTTCTGGTTATTCTTTTGGCAAGTACTATTGGTTTAGTTTACAAAGCAACAAATAAATTTGTTGCTCAAATACATTTTCAAAGAGCCATTGTTGATCTTAATGTTCAAGGCAATATTGCATTAGCAGAATCAGATTTGAGAAAGGCTTTGGAATTGGAGAACAATGATATATATCTTAGATCATTGGCTGAACTAGGAACTATCCGCATTACTCAAATTCTTGGTGACACTGTTACCCCTCAAGATTTACTAGTAGATCAGTTTAGAAATGTTTTGTCAGGAACTATCTCTAATTATCAGGATGCTATTGCTTTTGATGAGACAAATTACAATAACTACTTAGGTTTAGCAGAGTTGTATAGAGCACTTGGACCATTAAAGATTTCTGGCTCTTATGACCAAGCAGTAGTTTTCTACAATAGAGTGTCAGAGCTAAAACCTAATAATCCAGATGTCTTATTGCGAAATGCGAGATTAGAATTTGAACATGGGGATTCTGAGAAAGCCAAAGATCTAATTTCTCAAGCATTACAAATCAAACCAAATTATGTAGATGCTGTTTTCCTTTATTCTCAAATTGAGGTCACAGCTGGCAACATTGGTTCGGCTATTGAAGCTATTCAGTCAGCTTCAGTCATTAAACCAAATGATCCAACGATTTTCTTCCAATTAGGATTGCTTTATTATAATGATAGTCAGTTTGCCAGAGCAGTAGCTTCATTTGAAAGAGCAGTAGCGTTGAATCCTAATTTTCAAAATGCTAAATACTTCTTAGGATTGAGTTATCAGAAAACTAATAGAATTCAAGAATCAATTAGCCAATTCGATGATCTGGTTAAACTAAATTCAGATAACGACGAAGTCAAATTGATTCTATCTAATCTAAAAGCTGGCCGAGCTCCATTTGTCGGAGCTGAACCACCAATTGATAATCAACCTGAAAGCCGGGAAGACTTACCATTAAATGATGGTGAATTAACAACTGACGAAGGGGAAGAATAAATGGTCAAAAAAGTTCTACAGTTTGTGGGCCGAGAGATAAAAGGTCTGCATGAAGCTGCCTATTTGTTAGGACTTTTTGCTTTTTTATCTCAATTATTAGGATTGGTTAGGGATAGGCTATTGGCCGCTCAGTTTGGTCCATCGTTAGAGTTAGATATTTACTACGCATCATTCCGTATTCCTGATTTATTGTTTGTGATTATATCTTCTCTAGTTTCTTTATCAGTTCTTGTTCCTTTTATTGTAAAAGTAATAAAGGATAATGAAGCAGAAAGACAAAAATTCATAGATACTATTTTCACAATTGTTTTTTTAATATCTATTTTTTTATCAGCTGCTGCTTTTATTTTAGCTAAACCTCTTTTGTTGATGTTGTTTCCGGATTTAATGCATGGCTCTCATGCCAACGAGCTTACTTTACTAACCAGGATCACTCTTTTACAGCCAATATTTCTTTCATTTTCTAGTTTCTATGCTAGTTTTGTGCAGGTTTACAAAAGATTTTTCATTTATGCTATTTCACCACTTTTATACAATCTTGGGATAATTTCCGGTATAGCAATCTTTTACAAATTTTTTGGATTATCAGGTCTTGCTGTTGGAGTTGTTTTAGGCTCTCTTATGCATTTAATTGTTCAAGTTCCTTATGTATCAAAATATGGAATTAACCCAAAATTAACTTTTTACCCAGACTTACTATTAGTTAAGCAAGTTTTGAAATTATCACTACCTAGAACATTTGCTTTATTGGGTAATCAAATTATTCAAATTATTTTACTAGTTTTCGCTGGTAGTATGGTTGTTGGTTCTATTTCTATCTTCTCTCTTTCTTTTAACCTTCAGTCAGTACCATTGGCAATTATTGGTATGAGTTATTCTTTGGCAGCTTTTCCAACTTTAGCTAGATTTTTTGCTGATGGTGATATGGAAAGTTTCATTTTGCAAATTACAAAAGCTGCTAGACACATTCTATTTTGGTCTATTCCAATCACTGTGATGTTTATAGTTTTACGAGCTCAAATAGTTAGAACTATTTTAGGAACAGATCAGTTCTCGTGGAATGATACGAGACTAACTGCAGCTGCTCTAGCTATATTCTCTATCTCCATAGTGGCTCAAAGTTTGGCTTTGCTTTTTGTTAGAGGATTTTATTCAGCAGGAGAGACAAAGAAACCTGTATATTTTGCCTTCATTTCTGTTTTAGTAACCATCATTTCTTCTTTTCTATTCATATATTTATTTAAGAACAACACTGCATTCTCCAATTTTTTGGAGTCATTATTAAAAGTCGAAGGTCTTAATGGAACAGTAGTTCTGATGTTGCCATTAGCATTTTCTATTGGTCAGATTGTAAATGCTGTTTTGCTTTGGTCACATTTTGATAGGGCATACAAGTTTTTTTCAAATATTTTGTGGAGATCAGTTTTTCACTCGGTCGGTTCTTCTCTAATTGCTGGTTTCTGCACTTTTATTTTCTTGAGATTACTTGATAATGTTTTTGATCTAGAAACTTTGCTTGGAATCTTTGCGCAAGGATTTTTAGCTGGTGTTGGAGGTTTAATTATAGGTGCTTTAGTTCTACTTCTGTTGGGTAATCAGGAGATACGAACTGTTTGGAAAACTTTGCATCATAAGATTTTGAAAACCAGATTTATTGGCGGGGAGTAGATTAATAAATAATGAATAATTTAAAATTCTTTTTTCTTTATTAAAAATTTAATATTTCTTTAACGAAATTTTATCTCAAAGATTTATAATTAACATTAAGCCTAGTACCAGAGCAAAGCTCGGTACTAGATTAGTCCCGAAATGTCCACAAACCAGAACGAAGTTTGGTTCGGGTCTGGTTCGGGAGGGGAAGGGGAGCTCCTATTTCTGAAATTTAAGTATTGACTGTCTGATTATTTTATTTAATAACATTATAAAGAAGCATTCCCCAGAAGTTTATTTTATGGTAGATTTGTGATGTTCGAGGCTATACTCCCTAGACAAGACCCCTGGGGAGACCTTGCGGCCAATCCGAACAAAGGTGCACCCTCATACCACAGTTACCTTGTTGCCTCTGGCGACACGAAAGGTTGAGGGTGCACCAGCTTTTATTTTATATGTTATGTCACTAAACAATATTAGAAACTTTAGCATCATTGCCCATATAGATCATGGAAAGTCGACATTAGCCGACAGGATGCTTGAGATTACCCAGACCGTTGAAAAAAGAAAAATGTCCGATCGTGTGCTTGATGATATGGAGCTGGAACAAGAGAGAGGAATTACTATCAAAATGCGACCTGTACGAATGAATTATAAAAAAGATAATGAAGATTATGTTTTGAATCTGATTGACACTCCTGGGCATATAGATTTTTCATACGAAGTTTCCAGAGCATTGAAGGCTGTTGAAGGATCAATTCTATTGGTAGATTCAACGCAAGGTGTGCAAGCTCAAACTTTTACTACTTTGGAAATGGCTCAAAAACAGAACTTAAAAATTATTCCTGTTCTTTCAAAGGTCGATTCTCCTCTGGCTAGAGTCGATGAAGTCAGGGAAGAAATTTGCGACATCTTACTTTGTGAACCAGAAGAAGTTATTCTAACTTCTGGTAGAACAGGAGAAGGTGTTGAAGATTTATTGAAAACTATTATTGATAAAGTTCCTGCTCCTAGTAAAAAATTTGAAAATGCAAATGATTTTAGATCTTTAGTTTTTGATTTCCAATACTCAAATCACAAAGGAGTAATTGTCTACATTCGAGTTTTGGACGGTGAAGTGAAGAAAGGAGACATATTGCTTTTCAAAGCGGCTAATCAAAAATTCACAGCTTTGGAAGTAGGAACTTTTAATCCAAAAGAAACAGCCAAAGATAAACTTATTGCTGGAGAAATTGGATATATTGTAACTGGAATCAAACAACCAGGAATCGCTTCTGTTGGAGATACCATTGTTCTTCAAAAGAATCTTTTAGAAGCCTTGTCGGGCTATGAACAACCAAAGCCAGTAGTTTGGGCTAGTATTTTTCCTGAAAGTCAGGATGATTTTGATAATTTACGACAAGCATTACAGCGACTGAAACTTTCTGACTCATCATTTACTTTTGAAGAAGAAGCTTCTGGAACTTTGGGTAGAGGATTTAGATGTGGATTTTTGGGAATGTTGCATCTAGAAATTATTACAGAAAGATTACGAAGAGAATTTGACTTAGACTTAGTTGTAACATTGCCTAGTATTACATACATTGTGCATAATCGCAGAGGACAAGCTATTACAGTTTATTCACCAACTTTTTTCCCAGATCATGGCGATATTGAAAGAGTAGAAGAGCCTTGGGTCAATCTGCACCTCATAGCACCTTCGGAATATTTGGGAGAAATTATGCAGGTTTTGTTCCAACATGAAGCTATTGTTGGTAATACCGAAAACTTAGCAAATAATAGAAATGCTCTACATGCTCAGATTCCATTGCGTGAGCTGATGAGAAACTTCTTTGATGAGATAAAAAGTGTTTCTTCTGGGTATGCTTCTATGTCTTACGAATTAGCAGATTTTAGGGATGCTGATGTCGCCAAGTTAGAAGTTTTGATAGCTGAAGAACCAGTACCAGCTTTTGATCGTATTGTTTCAAAAAATAGATTACAAGAAGAAGCAGACAAAACTATAGAAAAATTATATAGCGTTCTGCCTCGACAAATGTTTGTGACAAAGATTCAAGCAAAAGCTCTTGGTAGAATTATTTCTTCAAAAACACTTTCTGCTTTAAAGAAAAATGTTACTGCCCACTTATACGGAGGAGATATCACTAGAAAAATGAAGTTGAGAGAAAAGCAAAAGAAGGGTAAGAAAAAGATGCAAGAACGTGGAAAAGTTAATATTTCACATGAGGTTTTTTTGAAAATGATGAAAGGAGGGGAGAAGTAGTTAATAATTTAAAATTAACTTTTAATTATTAATTAAAAAAATAACCCTCTACCGTAAAGCATGACCATGCTTGCTATTACTAGTATTCCTATGATGACAAATATTACTCTTGCTATTTTGCGGCTGTTTTTGTGGAAAAGCATAATAAATTTAAAATTGATATAATGAGTTATTATACTCAGGTGTTAATTATCTGCAACAAGTGAAAGAATTTAAAAAGAAAAGACAATTGAGAAAGAGAATCTATAGTAAGTTCACCTTATTTGTGCTACTTATTATTTTGATTCTTGTTACCAATGGTGTGTGGGGTGTTTTGCAAAAGGCTAGAGAAAGTAAGATTAAGCTTGATGTTGCCAGAGAGGAATACAAAACTTTCAAATCTCGACACGATAATCTTGCCAGCCAGGTTTCTTTTCTAGAAACTGAAGCGGGAATAGAAAAAGAAATAAGGACCAAGTACAATTTTGCTAAACAAGATGAGAAAGCTATTATTATTGTAGACAATGATGAAGAAGATGAATTGACAGAAGAAGAAAAACCTCGTGGAATATTCGGAACAATCAAATCTTGGTTTACAGATTAATTTTGTGATACACTATCGGGGTTATTATTGGTTAATTAGTTTTATTTATGAAGAAAGTTACAGTTTATTCAACACCAACTTGTACTTATTGCAAAATGACAAAAGATTTTTTTGCAACAAATAACGTGTCATACGAAGATATAGATGTTTCTACTAATGAAGAAAAAAGAAATGAAATGGTGGAGAAATCAGGACAAATGGGAGTTCCTGTTCTAGATATTGAAGGTCAAATCATTGTTGGATTTGATGAGCCAAAGATTCGAGAAGCTTTAGGGTTGTAGTATATCTAAACAATATAGAGTTTTTCAAAATACCGTGTAACTAACGGTATTTTTTATTAAAAATTTATAAATATTTCATAAGTAGTCTTTATACTTTGATGTGTGACTAATATATACATAGATGCTTCTAACTTACATTTATCTTCTAAAGAGTTGGGTTTTGAAATTAATTATAAAAAGTTTATTGGATGGTTGAGACAAAAATATAAACCAACATACATCTATCTGTTTATTGGTTTTGTTCCTAATAACAAGAATACATATAAAAAACTATCTAGACTTGGTTATAATTTAATATTAAAAGACGCTGTTATTGTTGGTAGTAAAAAAATTAAAGGTAATTGTGATACAGAAATAGTGTTACAGATGTGTTTAGATTTTTTTGATAACTCTAAGAAAGATTTTATTTTGATATCAGGAGATGGGGACTTTAAATGTGTTGTTGATTTTTTGATAAATAAAAATAGTAATGTATTAGTTCTTGCTCCTAATTCTCACAGATGTTCGATTTTGTTAAAAAGAACAAGTATTAGAATAACTTATTTGAATAATCATTATCACAAATTTTCTACCTAAACTAAAAAGAAAAAGCCCCCGATCAAGACGTATCTTGATAAGGGTCTTTTTCGTAATGATTGGCTAATTTTATAAAATGTTTTTTGTTAAGTCAAATCTTTGTGCCCTCACTAGGAATCGAACCCAGAATTACCCCTTAGGACGGGGTTGTTATATCCATTTAACTACAAGGGCTGTAGGTCTTTTAATCTAACATTTTGTTCTTTATTTTTCTATTTTTTCTGTTAGAATAGCTGGCATGAATGAGGAAGAAAAAGCCCTTTTAGAAGAGTCTATAAAGCTTTCTAGGGAAAATAACAAGATTCTACGTGGAATGCGCAGAGATGCCAGAATTGAGCGTTTTTGGCACTTTCTTAAGTGGATTGTAATCATTGTGGCAACCATTTGGTCATATTACCTTATTCAGCCGTATTTAGAGCAATTACAGGGTGCTTATCAGAATATTCAGGACGCAAAGAATGCCGTTAGTGATATTCAAGGTAAGGTCCAAGTGGATACTTCTCAGATACAAAATTTTTTCAATAATTTGAAAAATAATTAAAAAGTCAGGATAGCTCCCTAAATGATTGCTACGCAATCATCGGGCACAGCAGTTATTAGAGCATTCACAGTTAGTATAAAAGTTGTTATAAATAAATTATGTCAGGATAGCTCAGTTCCCGCCAGAGGCGGACAGGGTCCGAGCATTCACAGTTAGTATAAAAGTTGTTATAAATAAATTATGTCAGGATAGCTCAGTTCCCGCCAGAGGCGGACAGGGTCCGAGCATTCACAGTTAGTATAAAAGTTGTTATAAATAAATTATGTCAGGATAGCTCAGTTGGTAGAGCATTCGCCTGAAGAGCGAAGGGTCGGCGGTTCGAGCCCGCCTCCTGACACCAAATTTACAATTACCACTAAACAACGCGAAGCGTTGTGAGCTGACACCGAGCCCGCCTCCTGACACCACTTAATAACTCTGTCATCCCCATCTTGTCTGGGAATGATGGAGAAGTAAAAGGTTGATATTTGTTTAATCCCAATCCCAATTATTGAATGCTTTGGGAACAAGTTCGCCTTTAGAGTTTTTAACAATTCTATAAAATGCTAAAGTACCTTTATTGTTTTTTCTTCTTGAAGATATTCCAAATACAAAAGGCTTACTGCTAGAAAACTCTCCGTTAGCGTAATGTTGTATCCATTGTTCAACATCTGTTGGAGATGGTAAGTGAGAGCTATCTTCGGCTTTAGGATGTGTGTGCACTTCTCCTATTATTTCAAGATTTGCCACTTGGTGACCTTCCAGCTTTGCTTGTCTCAAAGTTTCTTGTAATTCATTGAAATCTACCTCTACTTCATTTTTAGAACCAGAATTATTTGTTTCTATAATCCCTTTAATATCTATGTGTACTTTATCTCCACGAACACTCCAGTTACCAATAAGTGCAATATATTTTTCTTGACCAGAGACTAAATCTTCCTCTGTAACTCTAGGAAAATCACCTAGATTTCTAGAGTCAATTCTCATGTCGTAATCTAAACTTTCTGTAAGGTAATCAATAGACCTTTCACTTTCGTGGCTCTCTATATTCATAGCATAATATTAGCATTGAATGTGTGAGACAGAAATTGCACTTATTTCGACTTAACATGCAACTTCGTCTTTCTGTTCTTATCAAGTTTTGGTAGGGAAATGGTAAGCAATCCATTTTTTTCGGCTGCTTCTGCTAGATCAACATCAACTTCTTCTGGAAGAAGAATATTTCTGGAAAAAGAACCCCAGTATAGTTCTCGGTGGTAATAGTTGTCATGAGTAATTTCATGACTTTCTTCACGACTACCGTGAATAGTGACCATATCTCGACTGATATCGATATCAAGATCACCAGGTCTAACACCTGCAATCATGGCTTTGATGATAATAGAGTCTTCGGTGTTGAAAACATCAACCGCCAATTGACCATCTACAGATTCTTCAAAGCTTTCCAAGTCAGAATTATGCGCTAATTGCCGAGAATTTTCGTGTGAATGGTCAGATCGAGCTTCTTCTTGATCTTCAAAATCATCATCGTCGTAATCATCAAAATGATCTGCATGTACGCTCCCAGTGATTCTTTCTAAAAATGACTTTTTCTTTTTCTTGTTAAACATTGTTTGAAATTTTGTTAAGACGGATGTTCTTTATTTTTTCGAAAATAGGGATGATGATAATTATGACAATCCAGACTACTAATAATGCTTTGAATAACAATTCGTTGTTTTTAATTATAAATAAATTGAAAATGGCGTGCAAGACAGTAGCAGCTGTAAAACCTGTAATAATGTATCTCTTTTTAATTCTTTCCAAAGAAAAATATGAGAATGCTAAGAATATTCCGAGTATTGCGGATGATCCAACATGCACAAGTGTTGCCCCAACAAATCTAATGTTGGTGGTTAGAAGAGCTGTTGTTGTTTCTCCTGCAACTATTGGTGCAATTAGAAAAAGGGTATTTTCAACAGCCGCAAAACCGAGGGCAGCTGTTATGAGGTAAATCATCATATCTACTGGTTCATCATTACTAAATCTCTTTAGTCCACCGTGATAAGCAGCTATAAATTTGAAAAATTCTTCGAGAAAAGCCCATCCTAAAATAGCAATAGTTCCTAAAATTGGTCTTGTTGTAATGAAGGTTTCTATACTATTTTCTTGAAGAAAAATAACATTCACAACTAATTGGCCGATAAGAGCTGCGGGCACCGCGATCATTCCAAAGATGAAAGTGTAGAAGATATATTTGGATGGTTCAGGATGTGCCGAATCTTCTTTGAGCCAAAACCACAACCATATTATTGCTGGTAAGATACCCCCGAGTGCTGCAAATAATATAGTTTCAAAAATTGAGTGCATGCTTATATTTTAACCTGTATTTTAAACAATTGGCCATTTTTCTACCATCAAGATATTCTTTTCTTTATTTTGAGGTAATGATTGCCAGATTTCTTCTGTGACAAAAGGAGTAAAAGGGTGAAGAGCTTTCAGTATATTTGTTAATGAATTCAGGAGTAGATTTTTTCTTGAAATTATTTCTTCTGATGTTCCTTTTTCAAAAATATTTTTACTTTCTTCAAGGATGATGTCTGCAAATTCATGCCATACATAGTGATAAAGTTTTTCACCAGCAAGATAAAGTCTGTAATTTTCTATATCTTCCGTTACTTCTTTTAGAATTTCTTTTTGACTATCAATGATAGTTTTATCTGCTGGAGAGTAAGCTGAAAAATCTTTTGTATATTCAATATCACTAGTATTTTCAATAACAAATCTAGAAATATTCCAAAGCTTATTTGCAAACTTTTTATAAGCTTTGATTTTATTCTCTGACATATTACTGTCGCTACCAGGACCAACTCCAATGATGAGAGAAAGGCGAACAGCGTCAGCTCCGTATTTTTCTGAAACTTCTAATGGATCAATGATGTTACCAAGAGACTTGGACATTTTTCTTCCTTTTTCATCACGAACAAGTCCATGTAGATAAACACTTTTGAAAGGAATATCTCCAACAAGATATGTGCTCATCAAAATCATTCTAGCAACCCAGAAAAATAGAATGTCATAGCCAGTTTCTAGCAAATCAGTTGGATGATAATTTTTAAAATCATTCGTCTCTTCGGGCCATCCTAAAGTAGAGAAGGTCCAAAGACCAGAAGAAAACCAAGTGTCTAAAGTGTCTTCATCTTGAGTCCATCCAGATTCTGTAGGAGCTTCTACACCGACATATATTTCATTTTCTTTGTACCAAACAGGAATTTGATGTCCGTACCAAATTTGTCTTGAAATACACCAGTCACGCAAATTATCAATCCATTGGAAGTATGTTTTCTCAAATCTATCAGGAACTATATTTATTTGATTTGATCTTACAACATGTTGCATCAACTCTTTCAAGGAAACTTCTTGTTCGTTTTTAATACCTTTTAATTTTGAATTTTTAATTTTAAATTTTCTATTTACATCTATAAACCACTGTCTCATTATTTGTGGTTCTATAACCGCCTCAGTTCTTTCTGCTGTAGCGATATTGTGAACATAGTTTTCATCTGTTTTTTCGACAAGACCTTTTTGTGCCAATTTTTCTATGATCTTTTCTCGCGCTTCTCTGATTTTCATACCTGCAAATTCACCAGCGATAGGAAGAAGTTTACCGTACTTGTCGATTATTTGTTCTTTATCTAAATTATGTCGCTCTGCAATTTCAAAGTCCGTAGAGTCATGCCAAGGAGTGATAGTCATAACACCTGTTCCAAATTCCATATCAACAGATTCATCCTTGATAATGGTTGCTGTAATAGGTCCATTAATCCATTCCAATTCTATAGTTTGACCATCTTTGTATTCAGCATATCGTTTATCTTCTGGATGCATAACGACATACTTGTCACCAAACTTTGTTTCTGGTCGGGCTGTTCCTATAACGAAAGGACCATATTTAAGATAATAGAATTTACCTTTCTCTTCTTTTCGAACTATCTCATCATCAGAAATAGTTGTCTGACCTTTTGGATCCCAGTTTACAATTCTATCTCCGCGATAAATCAAGCCATCATCGTACATTTTTTTGAAAGCTGTTCTTACGGCAACTTCTCTTGTTTTGTCTAATGTAAAAGCTTCTCTAGACCAGTCTAGAGACGAACCCATTTTTTTGGTTTGATTGATTATCGTGTCGTGACTCTCTTGTGCAAACTGACTAACTTTTTTTATAAATTCTTCTCGGCCCAAATCTTGTTTTCTAATTTTTTCTTTTTCCAAAATTTTCTCAACTTTTGATTGAGTAGCAATAGCGGCATGATCTGTTCCAGGAACCCACAAAGTTCTTTTTCCTTTCATTCTGTGATATCGGACTATGATGTCTTCGATAGCAAGCATGACAGCATGACCTATGTGTAGTGTGCCGGTGACATTTGGTGGAGGAAGAACAATAGAGAACTTTTCTGCATCTTTGTCTGTAACACCAGCTTTGATACATTCATCAGGATTAAAAAAACCACTTTCTTCCCAAAGTTTATATATCTCATCCTCTGTAGCTGTCGGATCGTAAGGTTTAAGAAACTTCTCATCCAGATGCTCATTAGCTTTATCCATATCGTCAAATACTAGCAGAAATACGGTCTAAAATGAAGGTGGTAAGGGAGTAGATAAAAAATCGCCGGGGCGGGAATGTATGATATACATCCCGCATGATCCCGGCGCAAGGTTTCAGAGTAGTTGATCCGAAAGTTGTTAAAAACTCGCATTGTGTTTCCAGAACTGGAACAATAGAAGACCGTGCCTCTATCTGGTTTCACCCAACAATGAAAGTCACACAGTGCTTAGGCGACCTGTGGTAACGTAACTTTCTTCCCTAGGGACCCCGAAGAGTCCTTTCACACATCACCCGTCAACCTTAATATTTCAACCACAACATTACAATGAAATTAAATATTAGTCAAATAGAAAAAAAGGCGAAGAGGAGAGAGCCTTTTTGTGTGATGAGCAAGTCGAATCTCGGCGCTTCTGCCAAAGTTCCGGATTCTGGGCTCCTCTCCTCTTCGTCCCACCAAAATACTACTAAAAGTTAAATATGTCAAACAAAAAGCAAATAAAAAGAAAGGGCGCGCTCGTAATCCAGTTTGTTGTCAGCTCAGGAATCGGACCACGAGGCGCCATAAAATCTGGAGAAAAGGAGGGGTAGAGAGCACTTGCAACAGTGGAATCTTTACTACCTCCTCTTCTTTCTTTGATGTTGATAGCGCTCTGGGCCACCGCCGGGGGTAAGATTGGGTGGATGAGCCCCATCCTGCTACCCAATCACCACACCGGCGGTGGCCTCTGAGACAACAACACAAGCCAAATCTACATTTGATTCTACATTTAACACAGAGATTGTCAAATCACAAACAAACAAAAAGAAAAGAAGGGCCGGAGCAACCCAAGGTTGGCGCGATAACAACGGGTTATCGCTTTGGAAACGTCACCAACCCTCCTGGTTCGGGTTGTCCGGCGTTCTGAGTCTAACTCTTTCTGTCTAAGAATTCAAACTTAAATTTCCTTCTGCTTTGATTTCTGGATTTACAACAGCTTGCTCTCTAAAACTTTTTAAATATCCAGCCATACCTATCATCACTGCATTGTCAGTTGATAGCTTTTGCTCAGGGAAAAAGACTTCGATATCTTTTTCTTCAACTAACTCTTGTAGGTTTTTTCTAATATATTGATTTGATATAACACCTCCTCCAACTATTAGATTTTTAATATCAAATTGATCTATAGCATCTGTTACTTTTTTCTTTAAAACATCGACAATAGCTTGTTCAAATTCTCTAGCAATTATTTTCTTCATATCATCAGAAATTTCTCCTAGCTCTTGAGTTTTGTATAAAACAGCAGTTTTTAATCCTGAAAAAGAAAAATCAAAGTCTTTACTATTGACCATTGGTCTTGGGAAGGAGATTTCAGAAAAAGGTAAATCTTTTTCTCTAGCTTCCTCTGCTAGCTTGGCAATTTCTGGTCCACCTGGATATGGGAGACCTAATAATCTAGCCACTTTGTCATAGGCTTCACCGACAGCATCATCTTTGGTTTGACCTATAACTTCATATTTTCCCCATGATTTTATTAAAACTAACTCAGTATGACCGCCAGAAATAAGAAGAGCTAAGGTAGGGAAGTTGATTTTCGGATTTCGAATTTCGGATTTAGTGCTTCCTCGATTTTGATTAATCAAAATCGAGGATATGTGTCCTTCCATATGATTCACAGGTAAAAGAGGTATTTGCCAAACAATAGAAAGCGCTTTTGCAAAATTAATACCTGTCCATAGGCAAGGTTCTAGTCCAGGTCCAGATGTTACGGTAATAAGGTCAAGATCAGGTTTTTCGTGTGTTTCCAAAAAAGAAAAAAGTTTTTCAGTTAATTGAGGTTCTCTTTCCAAAAGTTTTTGGATTTCATCTGTTTTGTCATTCAAGACTTGTTCTGGGATTTCATCTGTTTTGTCATCCCGGACTTGATCCGGGATCTTGTTAGAATTACTTTCTGTTTGGAATTTGGAATTTGGAATTTGGTTTTTTGTGATTTGGAATTTGGAATTTAATTCCTCCAAAAGGGGCACCAAATTTCTCGCATGTTCTCTTTTTGCCACAGCAGGAAAAACCCCTCCATATTCTTTGTGTATATCTATTTGAGAGTTTAAAGCTTCTGAAATAATTTCAAACTTAGGATTATCTAAATCACCTTCTGCTTCAATAATTGCTAAAGCCGTTTCATCACAAGATGTTTCTATGGATAGGATTTTCATTATGTGAGTAATACAGGACTTGAACCTGTGACCTCCACTACGTCAAAGTGGCGCTCTAGCCAACTGAGCTAATTACTCATTTTGTTCGGATACTTTATCACAAAAGTATGCACTTAAAAACATTAATTCTCGAGATATTTGAACTCTCCCTATTCTTACCAGACAGACACCCTTATAGTGGCTGTAGGTTCTTTTTCCTAACGTTCGTTTGTCAAAAAAGGTATGTTTAAAATTATCTTTTGGTATTTTAAGCGACTTCGACCAGTATTCAGTTAGCTCCTTTTCATCTTGGTCTGATCTTAAATGTAGATCACAATAAAAATCTGTATAGTCCAAGTCATACAATTTAATTATTGATTCTATAAAAAACTTCAAGATAATGGGATTTGAATTGCCCATACCAGTATCGCCAGTTTTAAATCCTTCCCCTAGATATAGTAGGGCAAGCGCAAGCTTTAAGACACTTTTGTCCCCCAAATGTATTTTAGTCAATGTCTCCTTTGCTTTATCTTTTGCAATAGAAATTCTTTTTTCTTTTTCTGCAATATGCCACTCCTTTGCTTTTTCTCTTGCCTTAACCAATCCTTTTTGCCATTCTCCTTTTAACTTTTCTTTTTGTTTTTGAGTAAGTTGTATGTTTTTAAACCATCCACTTAAAGTGGACTTAGGAATGTTCAGTCTATCACTTATCTTTCTGATAGATACACCTTGCCTCCGTAAGTTAAGAGCCTTTTCTTTGCTTGAACCACTATACATTAGCAATTATTATATATCAGTGGTTTACTTCGTGAAAGTTTGTAAGACAAAAAATTCAAATCTTCTTTGCCTTTTTACAAAAAAATGATATATTTTGTTGCACTAAATGGCCCTATCGTCTAACGGTTAGGACAGCAGGTTTTCATTCTGCAAATCGGGGTTCGATTCCCCGTAGGGTCACACGATAAAAAATACATATAGCGAAGCGATATGTATTTTTGTATCGCTTAGATCTTGCGAATTTTCGTTAAAGCCTGCCCCGTAAATGAGCGGAGCGAATTATACGGGGATTCCCCGTAGGGTCACCATTTAGAGCGCTAGTGTGAGCGCTCGAGAAACATTATGAATAAACAAGATAGAATAGAAGAATTAAAGAAAATCGGTGTAGCAAAAGAACTATACGTGCTACCTGATTTGATAGAAGATTCTAATTTTCAAAATTTATTAAATCCACAGGAAATAAATGTTCTGCAAAATCTAAAACAAAACCTTAGAACAGTTACTAATTATAGCGGTATAGTCGCTGATATAGTCTCAAAATATTATGGATATAAAATATCTAAAGACGTTAATTTAAATTCACTAGAAGAGAAAGTTAATTCGTTAGAAGGAAAGATTTCAGAAAGTAAAAAATCTCTTGAAGAAGTAGAAAATTTTGCCGAAGTGGCAAAGGGTGCTGGCGCAATGAAGTCTTATGCAAAGATTTTTAAAACTAGAGCAACAAGACATAAGGAGAAGGCGGATATTCAGTTTAAATATTATTTAATAAGTTTATTTAGTCTGCTTCTTATTACATGGATGGTTTTCTTCTTTAATGTTGTGGAGTTTAATTTTGTAAAAAATATTATAGCCGAAGATATTTTATTTAAATTTAATATAGGTATTTTTACATTCAAAATACTACTTTTGATTTTTATATTTCAAATCTCTCAATTCTTTAAGAAATCCTATAATGCAGAGAAACATTTGGAAGAAGTTTATTCAAACAGAAGTGATGTGCTTAATTCTTTACATGCTGTCTATGTATCGATTGAAAATCCTGTTGAAAAAGATAGGCTATTAAGTATAGGGGCAACTTTTGCATATGAAAGAGGTGAAACTGGTTATATAACTACAAAAGAGGGTGCTGGTGGAGATGATGATTATATTGCAAACCTAATAAGCCGATTATTGAGTAAGTAAAAAATACTGCTCGAGAAGGGTCACTATGATATTGTTTAGCTATTAAAAATAGCCTTACAGACCTTAACCGACCACGGTTCCATCTCGATTCGGCTCACCATTTAGAGCGATAGTTCGAGTGCTCGATAAGTATCATGGCTGGGAAGAAACAAAAAATAGAATTCAAATTAGGTATTACTAAAAGAGGTGTTAAAGGTAAAGCAAGTTTCAATTTTGTTTTTACAGATAATGGGGATGTGTATATAACACCGAGATTTAAAGAAAAACTATATAAGTCTACAAAAATAACACTACATCCACCAAACATAGAGTACCCTAACAATTACCAATCTTTTTCTTTTCAAAAAGATTCAATACCTGATTTAGGAGAAAGCAAAAGACATATACAACAAACAAAGGGTGACTTTGATATAGGTCACGGTCTCCATTTCAGACAATCTATACTTATACATTCTAGTATATTAAAAAGAGCTTCAATGTTTAATGACACACAAACACATGTGGATATATATTTAGATAAAGGAGAAACAATATTGGATCTAACATTACTTTCCTCAAATAAAAAATTTAAAGGAATTCCTAATAGAAAACAGGGCTTTAAAAAACTCTTTGATGTTATCATAAAAGACTCTGTCCAATTCTGTTTGGTTTTTAAAGGTAGAAAAATTCTTTCAAAAGAGCTGCAAGAACTAGAAGAGGTATCAAAAAAAGATATCCATGATTTTGATGGAATTGTTACGATTGGCGGTAATACAAAAAATGGATATCCTGTGATAACTTACTTGGATAAAGATTATTTAAGTGCTCGAGCGGGGTCAAAGTAATTTATAAATTCTATCTAAAATAACCTTATGGGGCTTAATCGACTACGGTTCGAGAGGATTTGATAAATTTGATATAATTTATAGATGATTTATTTATTATTGATTATAATAATTATTTTGTTGTTATACATAGCCTTTTTTACACCAGAAAAAAGAGAGCGACGAAACATAAGAAGGGTTCAGAAAATTTTTAATACCCCCTTACCAGAGCCACCATTATTTAAAATTGGTGATCCGAGAAATGAAACACACCCTGATGAGACGGTCACTTATGAATACCCAAGTGGAGAAAAAGGTATCAGTAATCGAAAATTGGCCACAATTATTTATAAAATGGAGGAAAAAAATCATCCGCTCGAAAAGGGTCAAAATAATTTATAAATTTATATTAAAATAAACCTTACAGGTCTTAATCGAGCGTGGTTCCATCTCGATTCGGCTCACCGTGTGGCGAGCGTAGCGAGCTTTACACGGTCACCAAAACCGAGCATAGTTTATGGTACTCGAGTAAAATAAATTGTTATAATTAAAATATGAAATTTCAGGGTAGAGAATATAGCACTATAACTGATCAAATACCATCAAAAAAATACTCACTGGATAATTTTTTAGTAGACTGTTTGAGCCAGGATAATGCATTAGACCCTGGCGAGATTGAACTATACGAAAAACGTTTATTGACTCCTATTTATGAAGAATATGCTGGTTTATTTGAATTAATTGAAGAAGATGTAGACATAGCCTCAGAACAAAAAGAAAGGATTAAAAGTCAACTTAATAAATTAATGGGCTTATTTCAAGACATTTCTGTTAGAGACCCAAAAGACATAATACTTTCACTACAAAGTCAGAAATATGGAAAAGATTGGCCGGATCAATTTTTTCAAGAGAGATTTGATCCACTAGTTGATATGATTATTAGAAAATTTACTGATTCTATAAAAAATCTAGAGGATCAGAATTAAATAAATGCTTGAGAAGGTCCATAAAGATTTACAAAAATCTATATCTATTTTAATATCACAAAGTCTCTATTTTTAAAATTTTTTAACTCAATAAAAGAAGCTAAAATGCGCTACTCAATTTCAAATTTACTTCAAGCAGTTTTTAAACTTTGTGTTCGTTGGTGGAGAGGTTCTAATCCCAAAGTAGGTGTTCTTTGTGATGGACTGACATTCGTGATGGACAGAGCATCTATTTTGGAGGTTTTGGATAAAGCTTGTAAAGATAGGCGACAAGAAAACACCCTCTCTATTGTCTTTGTTGATTTGTGTGGTTTGAAGGCTATAAATGATTTTCATGGTCATAACTATGGAGACGAATATCTTCGGCAGTTCACTCAAAGTCTTATTTTGCACCTCCGTCCCGATTCACGTATTGGGCGAATTGGTGGAGATGAATTTATTATCATTGTGGAATTAGAAAGTGAAAAAACTGAGAAAGTTATGGACAGAGTTCAGAAAGAAATCAGTGGGCGATTTACATTCAGTTTTGGGGTATCTGAATACCCTTCTGATTTTACAGACTCTATAAGTAATTTGGTTAGTTTAGCTGAAGGACGCATGAGGAAAAGTAGGAATGGTTTATATTCTCGTCTTTCTCCTGAAAGTATTAAAGCTGCTAAAAAATTTGTGAGTGGCTTAACTAAAAAGTAGCTTGCCTCCGGACGGTTGCGGGTTACTTTTTGTTTAATGATTTTACGTAACTCATAAAAATAAATGCTAAAATATTTTTATGCCAAAACCACAAACAATTAGCGAGTACATCAAACAAGCTCCAAAAGAATCCCAAAAGCAATTGAAGGAAATAAGAAAGTGTTTAAAAGAAGTAACTCCAAAAGCAATTGAAAGTTTGAAGTGGAGCATGCCCGCTTTTTCTTATGACAGAATCCTTTTTACTTATGCAGGCTTCAAAAAACATATTGGATTTTATCCAACTCCTTCTGTAATAAAAGAATTTAAAAAAGAATTAATAAATTATAAAACAGCAAAGGGATCTATTCAGTTTCCTTTAGATAAACCTTTACCTATTTCATTGATAAAAAAGATCGCTAAATTTAGAGTAAAGGAATTGAAAGAAAAAGATGCAAAGTGGATGTAAAATAATAAGTTACTATGCTAAAAGAAAAACTACATTCAACTCCAAAAGATTTAAAAAATATTTTTGATACTAATTCTGATTTGAAAACAACTTGGAACTCTCTGACACCACTCGCTCGTAATGAATGGATTTGTTGGGTGACTTCTGCTAAGAAAAAAGAGACTAGAGAAAAAAGAATAAACAGAATGAAAGCAGATTTGAAAAAAGGGAAAAGGAGACCTTGTTGTTGGGCTGGTTGTCCTCATAGGTAGAATATGATGAAAGCAAGAAAAGTATCAGATAATTTTTTTAATAAAAAAGCCAAAGAAGTGGCACCAGCGCTACTTGGTAGTTTTTTAATTAGGGAAGTTGGAGGTAAGAAAATCAAAGCTAAAATTGTAGAAACAGAAGCTTATTGTGGCGAAAAAGATTTGGCTTGTCATGCTTCTAAAGGTCGAACCGGAAGAACTGAAATCATGTATCAGAAAGCAGGAACTATTTATGTTTATCTTTGTTACGGTATGCACTATATGTTGAATATCGTCGTCTCTAAAAAAGATGATCCAGAAGCGGTGCTTATCAGAGGCATTGAAATCGATGGTGAAAAGATTCATGGACCAGGGAGAGTGACTAAAGCTTTAAATATTAATAAAAAACTAAATGGCAAAAAACTTGGCCCAAAAGACGGACTTTGGCTTGAAAAAGGGGAAACTCTCAAACATCAAAAAACTGCTAGAATTGGTGTTCATTACACAGGGCCGATTTGGAGTAAGAGGTTGTTGAGGTTTGTGGAGGAGTAGTAAGTTTATGTTATAATTTTAAAAATTATTTTAAACTTTAATATGTCAGATTTTCTAAAGACGATTCTAATAGATTATCCTTTGCTAGCACCAATTATTTTTATTATTGTCAGAATGTTACCTTTAATAATTCCACCAATCCCTGGACTATTGATTGATGTCGTAGGAGTGGCAGTTTTTGGTTGGTTTTATGGATTTCTGTTGGCTGAAACTGGTGTGGTGTTAGCTTCAATGATCTCCTTTTTTATTGCCAGAAAATTTCGAGAACCTCTTCTGGGGAAATTTATGTCACTACAAAAAATCCATCAATGGGAAAACAAGTTAACAGAACGAGAAAAGTTTTGGGGTTTGATAAGTGTTAGATTAATATCTAGTCCTTTCTTTGATACCGTCAATTACGCAGCTGGGCTTACGAATATAAAAGCCAGCACATACTTTTGGACAACTATAATTGTCTCAGCACCACTCGGTTTTATGATTTACTATTTTGGTGAAGTGATATTAAACGTTCCTATTATTTTGATAGTGAGCGTCATTCTTATAATTCCATTCATACTTTGGTTTAAAAGAAAGAAGGGGCAGACACCTGATTTAGTTTAATTTAAACCTCAAACTTTCTTAGTAATTCTTTACAAGTGCAGTAACCACCTAGCTTATACACCCCAATCTTGTTTGTTGAAAATGAAACAGGCAATTGATATTCATTTTCTGATTGTCTGCCGGCAACTGTTGAAGATGTCTATAGGCAAATTTTAAGCATGTCTCTGGCACATGCAATGCATTTTCAAATTGCAAAGCCAGAACCCGATCCTGTGCTAGAGAAATATGTCATTCAAAGAATAGATGAATTGGCAGATTTGGCTGGTTGGGGTTAGGCTTTTTGTTTATTTTATTGATATAATTTTTTTATGAATAAACTATTGACTCAATTTTTCATATTAATACCTTATTTACCTATCTTTTGGAAAGAGCATTTTCTACCAGAAAAAATCTATGAAGTATATCCTTGGGTAGCATTGTTCCATATATCTTTTTTATGTTTATATTTTTCTTTTTATGGAATAAAAAAAGTAGAAGATAATCTAATTAATAAAAACCCAGAAACTTTGAGTAAATTTGGTAAGAATTATAGAACTACTATAATGTCTGCAGGTATATTATCTTTTGCTGTCGCACTAACTTTAAGTTGGGGAGACAATATGAAATTATCTTTAATTACCGGCTTTTTATTTTTTATATATTCTCTAATTTTCTTAAAGCAAAAAAGATCTAAGAGAAGTCACTTCGAGATGCAATTTTTTAGTGGTTCTAATTTTGGAGATAATATAAAAAATATTTTAATTTTATTATCTGTGTTTGTTATTTTACTTATGTTTATTTTTATTGTTTTTGGTTTCTTGAAATAGTTACCCCTCAATAAATCCACCAGCTTGATGAGCCCAAAGTTTAGCATAGAGACCACCTTGGTTTTCTAATAGTTCTTGATGAGTTCCATCTTCCACTATCTTTCCATCTCTGAGAACTATAATTCTATCCATTTCAGATAGGGTAGAGAGACGATGAGCAACAGCTAAAACAGTTTTGCCTTTCATTAGTTCCGTTAAAGCTTTTTGAATAGCTACTTCACTTTCACTATCGAGAGCGCTTGTAGCTTCATCAAGGATTAGGATTTTGGCATTTTTTAAAATGGCTCGAGCGATAGCGATACGTTGTCTTTGACCAGCAGAAAGCTTGACTCCTCTTTCTCCAACAAGAGTGTTATAGCCATCAGGTAAAGTTTGAATAAAAGAATGAGCTTGGGCTAGTTTAGCTGCTTCTTCTATCTCTTTATCACTAGCATCTAAATTTCCATAAGCAATATTTTCTCTAACACTTCGATGAAAAAGTAATGGTTCTTGAGGAACAATTCCGATCGATTCTCTCAGACTATCAAGTGTAACATCATTGATATTTTGTCCATCTATTTTTATAGAACCACTACTAACCTCGTGTTGTCGCAAAATTAATTTAATAAGAGTAGTTTTTCCAGCTCCGGAGGTTCCAACAATTCCAACTCTTTGAGCGGGTTCAATATTTAAGTTGAGATTTGCCATTACATCTCTACCTTTTATGTTGTAGTCAAATGAAATATTTTCTATTGATATTTGCCCTTGTGAAGCTGTTAAGTTTTCAGCATTCTTTTTGTCTAAAATAGCATGGGGTATGAGAATCTCTTGTAGACTTTTATTAATCTCGCCATAATTTTTAGCGAAACGGTTCATATTTTGGCCAATAAACGTTAAGTTATCTATCATCTCTACGACAAGTGCAATAATCATAATAAAAACACCAACTGTAATGAAACCTTGTCTCCAAAAGAAAAATGTCATAACCAAGGTGCTGACAGTGAAGGCCGCTAATATTATATTGTTGGTCAGTAAAGACCACTCTGCAAATTTCCAAGTTTTTAAGCCAGCATCTCTATAATCATGAATTGCTTGATTCATTTTTTTAATTTCCCAACCTCTCTGAGAATATTGATGAATAGCAGAAATGTTAGAGGTTGCATCTACAGATTTTCCTCGAAGTTCACTTGAGAGACCAGCTTCTGTTTCTGATAGACCTTTTTGTCTCTTTGCTAGCTGATAGTTCAGAGGAAGGAGAATTAAAACCCACAGAGCAAAGACAAGAGCAATCCAGACGTTAGTCGTGTAGATCAATATGATACTCACTATGAATCTGATGAAAACTGGCAAATAAGTCCAAAGGATTGTTTCTATATTGGCACTTGTGCTTCTCGCTGCTGTGAATAGGTGATTAACTAACGATCCTGCGAATCTATCATCAAAAAAAGATTGACTGTGCCTAGACATGTATTCAAACAATTTTCCATACGATCTAGCTTCAACGCCTGTAATCCAATGCATACCATTAAAACCACTCAATCGATAAAGCAGTGCTCTACAAAATTCAAAGCCAGCATAAGCTAAAACCCACCACAGAACAGTCTTTGTTCCTTGATCAATATTTTGAGCTGAAAAGTTGGCACTATCTATTAAGCCACGGACAACATATGCACCTAAGGTGCTTATCGATGCTGCAAAAACAACAAAGATTAAAGCCCAGATTGCCCATTTTCTATATGGTTTAGAAACAAAAAAAGCAAAGCGCATTGGTCCAAGTGGTATGGATTCTTTTTTAGACATAGTTCTTTTTAAATAATTTTATTGAGCTTTTAAGTAAATGTATATATCTTCTAGTGCTTTGACAGCATCTCCAGCAGCAATGTTGTTTTGATGATAAAGTCCGTCAGTACAATCTCCAGCAGCCCAGATTCCAGCAATAGAAGTTCTTTGATTTCTTGGGTCGACTTTGACTTGCTTGTAGTCTGTAAGATCAACGACTCCTTCTAGAAAATCTGTATTTGGTAAAGCTCCTATTTCTACAAAAATTCCTTGGACATCCAGAGTTTTTTCTTCACTTGTGATTTTATCTTTTATTTTTATTCCAGTTACAAACTTGTCACCAATAATTTCTAAAGTTTCAACATTTTTTAAACCAGTCATTTTTGGATCCTTTAAAACTGCTTCGACTGTGATAGGATCTGCTTTGTATTCGCTAGAGCTTTGGAGGAGAGTAACACTTTTTGTATAAGCAAGAAGTTGTGCGGCAGTTTCAAAACCGGCATTTCCTCCACCTATAACTACAACATCTTTATCAGTGAAAAGGGGGCCATCACAACTCGCGCAGTAAGTTATGCCTTTGTGTTCATATTGATCTGCTCCAGGTGCAGTTAACTTTCTTCTATGACTTCCTGTGGCTACTAAAATAGTTTTTACCTCATACTCTCCTTTATCAGTTTTCAGCTTGAAACCATCATTAGTTTTTTCTATTCCTATTGCTATTTCTCCTTCTTTGATATCGACAATGTCACCAGCATAAGCTTTGAGATGATTTTCTAGCTTTTTTGCCAGTTCTTGACCGGAGATTTGAATGTCACCAATCCAGTTTTCAATACCATCTGACACAGCACTTTGGCTTTGATAGTCTTTTGTAACAAAGATTGTTTTTAGTTTTTTTCTAGAAGCATAAACACCAGCTGCAACGCCTGCTGGACCACCTCCTAAAATTGCTAAATCGTAGATCATAATAGTTTAGTGTTAAAAACCATATAATTATACACAAAATGGTTAAATGACAAAGAATTTGAAATATTTTGAGTAAATGGTAATCTCGTTTACTAGAACAAATGAGAATCGAATATGTACGGTATGATGATGGAGAGTCTTATCATTCAGTTATTAATCTTGAAAAAAGTAGGACTTTGGAACAAGTATTTCAGGAGCTGGAACGTAGAATACGAAGGATATTTCAATTTTCCAAAGAAGGTACAAAAGTAAGAGTTTTTTTATCCGAAGGTGACACGGAACGAGAGAGGTTGGCTTTGAGGGCTTTTTCTCTTTTTTACACCATCTGTAAAACTCTGAGTTTGGATGGCATTGTAATTGTGATGTCGGAAGAGAGGGGAACTTTTCGTATTTGTAAGGAAATTAAACCAGTTGTTTTTTGGGAACATTTTAATATTGAGGATGGCTTTTTTATTGCTAGTTGCGAAGGCCACTTGATCATTAGGATTTTCCTAGTTGGAATACTTAAAGAACAATATTAACACGTCAGCACAAAGAAAGGAGAAAATTTGCTGGCATTTTTTTTCTAGGTGTATTACTTTTTTGACTAAATGTTTTTCTGGATAGAGAATGTATATAGAAACTCAAAGAACATGATTGAAGTACTGATACATCCAACAAGTTTCAGTCCTTTGATTCCGGCAGAACGGATTAGGATTGTTACTTCGGATGCCGAGGATTTTAGATTTGCCTACCGAGTCATTTCTGGTATTTACGCTCGGCGTAAGTGTTGGAAGATAGTCTTTCATGGCGATGAAAATGCTCGCGTTCGATCTGTGTGGGAGAGAGCTAGTATGATTCGCAGAGCGCATCACGTTTTGCGTGAAGGTGGTCTTGTTGTCTTGGGCGACGTCTCCTTTATGTGTTTTTGCCCGACTCATCTCAGACACATCGAAGAATTTGTGAACCAGCGTTTCGCATATCTTTCTCTCAAATACCAAGGGAACTTTGTGCTCTCATTGGAATTCCAACAATAAAAGCGCCACGTATTGTACGCGGCGCTTAAACTTTATTGGTCAGAAATATTATTTTATTTTACTTCTTCGTAGAAAAGCTGGAACCGCGCCCCACTCATCGTCATCATCTTTTGTTTCTTTTTTGATTTCTTCCTTTACTTCTTTTTTGGGTTTAGATTCGTCTATTGAATTGAATATTCTGCCTTTTGTTTCTGTTTGTGGTTCTTCTTTAGTAAACAGGGATTTTTTAACAGCACCTTCTGGGAAACCTGAGGCGATAATTGTAACTCTGACATCTCCCTTCTTCATAGAAGGATCGTTAATTGTTCCAAAAATGACTTTAGCATCTGGATCAATAGATTCTGTGATAAGTTTTGCGGCGTCTTGAATCTCAAACATGGTTAAGTCATCTCCACCTGCAATAGAGAACAGAACACCTTTTGCACCGTTAATAGATAGATCAAGGAGGGGAGAGTTAATAGCCATCTTTGCTGCTTCCTCTGCTCTTTTGTCACCACTGGCAGTTCCGATACCCATTAGAGCTGAACCAGTATCTTTTAAGATTGCTTTGATATCTGCAAAGTCGACGTTAATTGTTCCAGGAGTTGTTATCAAGTCTGATATTCCTTCAACAGCTTGTTTCAAAATATCATCACACATTGAAAATGCATTTTGAGCAGTTGTTTCTTTTGAAATGTTAGATAGGAGACGATCGTTTGGAATAACAATGATTGCATCGACTTCTTTTCGTAAATCTTCCAACGCTTGTTCAGCAATTCTCATTCTGTATTGTCCTTCAAAGAAGAATGGTTTTGTAACAACTGCAACTGTCAAAGCTCCTGAATCTTTTGAAATATTAGCGATAACAGGACTTGCACCACTACAAGTTCCACCACCAAGACCTCCAGCAATGAAAACCATGTCAGACCCCTTTATTGCTTCTTGGATCTCTTCTTTAGTTTCTTCTGCTGCTCTTTGACCTAGTTCGGGATTCATTCCTGCTCCTAGACCCTTTGTAAGGTTTTTACCAATGTGGATTTTTTTCTTTGCTTGTGATTGATGTAAATCTTGTGCATCAGTATTGATAGCAATAAACTCTACACCTTTAACTTTGCTAGATACCATATGATTGACCGCGTTTTTACCCGATCCACCAATACCCAAAACCTTGATACGTGCAAAGCTTTCTACTTCTGGTTTAACTTGTGGCATAAAATTAGATATTCTCTCTGTTTAGGTTAAAAACAGACAGATTAACTGATAAGTATCTCGCCTCCGTGAGATTTCCAAACTATAACAGAAGATAGAGTTATAGAAAACCTTGACATATTTGTATTAAAATATCATCAAAAAAGGGCTTTTTCAGAATAAATTAAGGCAAAAACTGTTTGAGCCAGCTGGCTATTTTTTTTCTAGTAGATTTTAAGAATTTTTTACCAATGTTATTTTGAATATTGGTATCATCATCTGCATAAAGCCCAAAAACACAAAGTCCATATGATACGGCCCATTGTCCATCTTTGATTTTGACACCTTGTTCATTAATACATTCTTCAATCTCTGAATTGCAAGCCAAGTGACTTACTTTTGATGGTAATTTTAAGTATGCCTTGGCCAAGTCTTCGATCGTGGTGATACCCGAACCTCCACCTGTAATAACAATACCTGCCGGTAAAAGTCCGTTTTTACTTATTTTTTTCAAATGTGATTCTATTAATTCAAAAATATCAGAAAGTCTAGCGCCGATGATTTCTTCCAGTTTCTTTTTTGGATATTTATTTTCTCCAAACTCGTTATTCAAATCTCTTTTAGCATCTTCTGCTTCATTTAATGGAATTTGTAATCCTAAGGCAATGTCATTTGTAATATCATTTGAACCAATAGGGAATATTTCTAGAGAAACAGGCAAGTCATTTTCATAAACAACAATAGAAACTGTTTCGGACCCAATGTTTGTCAAAACACAGCCGGCAATTTTTTCTGGTTTTGAAAGAGTGACCAAGCTAGCAGCCAGAGGTGCAGCCATAACATCAATGATTTCTATGTCAGCTTCTTCAACCGTATTGATCAATTCTGCTAAGTGATGTTCGAGACAAGTGATAAATAGTACTTTGGCTTCGAGTTTTGCACCTTTTAGTCCAACAGGATTTCCAAAGACGGGTTTGCTATCAACTAAGTATTCAAGAGGAATGGTGTGAATGATTTTTCTATTGATAGAAATAGTTGGTGGTATTTGTCTTTCGCTATCTTCTAAAACTTTCTCTATGTCTAGTTCGGTAATTTCAGAATCAGCTCGAGAAATCATAATAGTGCCCGTTGATACATAGCTTGCAAGACCAATTCCTCCGACAGAAAGAAAGGCTCGACTGATTCTTATACCGCTTTTTTTCTCTGCTTGTCTAACTGCTTTTCGGATACTACGGACAGCTTCAGTTTGATTGATAATGTATCCATGTCTTAGACCTTTGGACTCTGCAAAACCAGCCCCAATGATTTTTGGGAAAGCAGGATTAATATCATTGTTTTCTGTAACAATAACTTTTACATTGTGTGTTCCTATGTCAATACCAACAGCGTAGTGTTTTCTCATGTGTAAATTAAAAGTGTTTATATTTTACACAATAAAATGATGATTGTAATGGGGAGAACTTTTTTCAAGCCCGTCGTCCCAGACTTGATCCGGGATCTCGTAAGATTATTACTGAGTCTAATTATTGATAATTGATAATTAAAGATTTTGGTCTCCCTGAAGGAGTTCCAAGCGAAGTCGATGGGCGACATTCAGGATTTTGTAAAATCACAACTGAATTCTTTTGTTATTAAAAATAAAAAAATAAAAAATCTATACAAAATTCCCGCCCAGGGTGGGGGCTTACCGCTTACCTCCTTAAGCTAGATTATAACAATGTCAGATAAAGTTATGTAAAAGAAAAGTTAAAATAAAAATGAATTACTCAGAAAAACAACAACGGGGTTCGTCAAGACGAACCCCGTTGGGTGAAAAACAAGAACAAATACCGAAGCTCAGTAGTACTCGCCGTGGCGATAATCGAAGTTGTCGAATATGCCGCTCATGGTCAGCATGATTTTGTCGAGCTCCAAACCTTTGCGAATGATCTTTGGACGCAGATCAGAGAGATCGCCTTCACGGTTGATGAAGGAGACCATGACACCTTGCTTGCAACGATGGGACAGATCCTTGTCCGGCTGCTGGTCACGAACGTAGGAGTTGGCTTCAACTGTCATGTCTACTCCTGAGAGGATGCGTTCACCAACACCTTCCAGACGGCCGCGATTGCCTTGGCCAGAAGGATTGGCGGACGAAGCAAAGCACAGTTTCCTGTGGTCTTGCCACATCTTGCGGGCGATTTCTTCCGATGGATTTCCGAAATTGATGACGAAGCAGCTGGTGCCTCGTTGATCCATCATCAGCTCTCTTGATCCGTCATCGGGAATGATAGGATCATTATCTTTTTCCCAAGGGAGAATGCACCCCAATCGGATGTTGTGAACTTCACACTCCAGGTAAAGTCGTTCGATTTTGTCTGTGGTCTTTGCGAGGCAGAAGATCTGTTTTGCCGATGTACAGAGCACGACACTGGGCTTATTCGGATTTCGTAGTTTAAGGTCGAACGTTCTTTTCAGACCTTCATAGTCGGTGGCCATGACGATGTAGCCGGCCTTGGTAGGGGCGACAATTGCACCTCCTTTTTGTCGTAGCATGGTGCATGCCACACCAACCGTCTCCTGATTTTTGATAGGATCATCGATATCCCATCGGTATTGTATTTTTTCCTGTGGCATTTTTCTTGCGGGTTGATGTTGGGTTGTGACGACAGTAAAAACTTCGCCGTTATTTTCTGCGAGCAATATTAACTTTTTATCAATAAAAAGCAAGTTATATATTTTACCCAAACACTTTCAGCAACCTCTCTTCCTCCTCCTCCATCTTTTTCCCATGATCTAAACCTTTTAAATGCAACATTCCGTGTATAGCTAAATATTTGATATATAAAGTTTTTGTCATTTCAAAATCTTTTGCTTCGGCTTTGGATTTTTCTAAACAAATAAAAATTTCCCCAGTATTTTTGTCGACAGGGAAGCTAAGAACATTTGGGACATAAGTTTTTTTTCTGTAATCTTTGTTTAACTTCTTGGCAGTTTTTGGGTCCACAAAAACAAGAGATAGATCATACTTTTTACCTAAGATTTTTTCTTTAATACGAACAAAATCCTCTTTAGATGAAAGAGGATTTTGTTTGGAGATGTTTTGGTACGAAAACATAATTATCTTCTTCTTCGAAAACGACCTTCTGGTATCTTGCCAAGCTTTATCATTTCTTGAACATTTTCTCTCTTTTCTATTGATCGTAGTTTGTTCTTTTTCCTAGTGAATTCAGAAGGAGATCTCTCAAGATAACGTAAAGATCGTACTTTCGATAGTACACCTGACTCTTGAACTCGTCTTGTGAAGCGCTTCAAAATACTCCCATTGTTTTCGTTCTTTTTTCTTTTTATTTCAACATTTACAGCTGTAGCCATAGTGGAGAATAGACTAACATAGGGAGTCTATTGTGGCAATAGTTATTAGACACTAGACATCAGAAAAGACACATTACTGATGTCTGAAGTCTGATGTCTGAAGTCTGATGTCTGAAGTCTGATGTCTAATAACTTACTTCAACTTCTTTATATACTCTGATAGCTTGCTAATAGAGACATTATCTTGTTTATGGGTAGACATGTCACGGATAACAACACTATTTTCTAGAGCTTCTCTTTGTCCCATTAGAATAACAAAAGGTACTTTTAATCTATGTGCTTGTTGCATTTGAGTACTTAGTCGGTCGCGACTAAGACTAGTGAAAACTGGCACTTTTGCCTTTCTAAGTTCATCTAGAACTTTTAGACTTTTTCTCTTTGCTTCTGGACCAATTTGAATAAAATAGAACTTTATTTTTTCTTTCTTAGGAAGTTGTGATCCTGAAACCTTTTTTAATTTTTTTAAATTTAAACTAACACTAATTGCGGGGGTATCTTTTTTTAGTCCAATTTTTTTTCCTATATTGTTGTACCTGGTTCCTGTAGCTAATATTTTTCCAGTTTTTCGATCAAAAATAGAAAATACAGTATGGCTTGAATAATTTGGGTCACCTAGAATGTCTTTGTTTATTTCGTACGGTATTTCTTGGCTTTCTAGATATTCGACTACTTCTTTGAAGTGATTTCTGTTTGATTCACTTAGAAAGTTCAGAGGCGATGGAGCATTTTCGACAATCTCATTTTTTATCTGATCTTTACAAAGAATGAGAGAGTGAGCACTGTCTTTGAAAAGTTGACGGCACTGGCTATTCATTTCACTCAAATGTTTTTTGTAGTAGTTATTTAATTCTTTAATGAAAGTATTGAGAGATTCCTTGCCACCAACATTGTTGATTTCTAATGATAAGTCAGAGTAACCTTCTTCTTTTAATATACAAATAGTAGTTTTGATTAAAAGTGCTTCAGCGATACTTTTCGGAGTACCAATAACATGCAAACCAACCTTCTTGTCTTTCAATTTTGTCACTTTACCTCCCTTATCTTCTTTGAAACCTCCTTCGCAATATAGCATTAGTGGTTCGCTTGGATTTATTTTTGCTAAAGATTCTTTGAAATTGTTTAAAAGAGTTACTACTTCTTCGGTAGAAGGTAGAAGTTCATGGGAAAAAGATATGCTTTTTTTCAATGACTTTGCTTTTTGTCTTTCTTCTACAGAGATGGTTGGTGAAGCTAATTCATCAAATCCAAAATATTTTGAAATAAGGTAAGCGTTGGAAATTTGTCTTGCTTTTTTTTGCATATTAATTATCTTGTCCCGGTAAAAAATCAAAGGTATTTATTGGTAATAGTCTGACAAAAGCTCTACCAATAATAAAGTGTTCTTCTAGTGGTCCCCAAGAACGGGAATCGAGACTTGCCAATCGGTTGTCTCCCATCACAAAATATTCGGTGTCAGATAATTCTGTGGTTTGGAAAGTATCTCTCTTGCTACTAGTATAATTTTCTTCTAATTTTATTCTCTCACCATTAGTAGTGGTGATGTATACATCATTGCCTTCTAATTGAATAGTTTCTCTTGGCAGACCGATAATTCTTTTTATAAAAAATTTGGAAGGGTTTTCTGGAAATCTAAAAATGATAACGTCACCTCTTTGGGGTTCATGGAATCTATATGAGAGTTGGTCGACAATCAAATATTGACCAGTTTCAAAAGTAGAATACATTGATTCACCACTGACAATGAATGGTTGAGCAATAAAAATTCGGACTGGAATAACTATAACTATAGCCAAAATAGCAAAACTTATAATCTCCTTTATAAAACCTATATTTTTATTTGTTTTAGGACTTTCGTTTTCCATTGAGAGTTAAAAGTAACAGCATTGTAAAGCAAAAAGGGGGAATAATCAAATTGTATCTTAGACGTCAGATATTAGACATCAGACGTCAGGGTAGGTATTTTTCTGATATCTGATATCTAATGTCTGACCTCTGATGTCTAAACCGCTTGCACTTTCTTAAACGAGATGTGATTATTTTAATAATATGAATTGGATAATTGTTGGACTAGGAAATCCTACCGATAGATATGCAAAGACTCGTCATAATATTGGACGAGATATTGTTGATCAGTTTAGAGAAGAGAATAATTTGCCTGATTGGGAATTTGATAAGATGCACAATGCTTTGATTTCTAAAGGCAATATCGGTTCTGACTTTCTAACTTTGATTTTACCTGAAACATACATGAATGATTCAGGCGAAGCGTTGAGAAAAATTGTTTCTGATTCAGAAACAGCTCAACACACTATTGTTCTCTATGATGATCTGGATATGACACTGGGAACTTTAAAGATTTCTTTTAATAAAAATAGCGGAGGTCACAAAGGTATTGAATCTATTATTAATCACATAAAGACTAAAGAATTCATTAGACTTCGTATTGGTATTTCTCCTGCAAAAAAAGTTGCTGGTGAAGATAGAGTTAAAAACTTTGTCCTAAGTAAATTTGGATTTTTTGAAAAAGGAAAAGTGAAGGATGTCACCAAGAGAAGTATAGAGGCTTTGGAATTGATCATGAAAAAAGGGTATGTAGATGCGATGGGGGATGTAAATTCTTGGAAGTGATATTATGATAGAATATTTTTTGGGTCTGTAATTAACTGGAAAGGAGGTATCAGAACAATGAAGAAAAATAGTGCCTGATGAATCTCGTATCCGAACAGCATCAAAAACTGCCTTCACAGGCGATAAATAAATGAAGGTAAGTCTAGGCGTGATGGTGCTGCGATTCTCTGAAAGAATATTCCAAATCTCTGATTCCATGCGAGTAATCCAGAGGGTTGGCCTTTAATGTTCTTTTTCGTGGACTTGCTGCCACCTGAGGATTTGTGCGTTTACGGCAAGGGGCCTGACCAGTCCTTAGTGCGTTTCCTCCCCAAGATTAGGGGCTTGCACAAGGTCTAATACTCCCAACTAGTTTTCTGGTTTAGGAGTTTTTTTATTTCTTTTTTCCAATTCTTGTATTTAAATAAATTTTACATAAAAAGATCCCGGCTCGGAGGCCGGGATGACTGGTAATGAAGACTGGTACGAAAATGTTATTTGTTTAAATTATTTAACGAGATCCTGAATGTCGAAAAAATCTCCACCTTTCGGTGAAGATTTTCTCTCATTCAGGAAGACGTAATAGTTTAGAACTTATTTTTCCAACTTTGTAGAAAGAGTCATCTTTCTATCTGTCGGATCGAATAGTGTGATTCGGAATTCGTATGCTTTTCCTAATTCTATTTGCTCTCGCATTTTTTCTTCATTTTCAAATTCTGAGATGTGAACTAGGCCAGCAACCCCTTCTTCAATAGAAGCCAAAGCACCATGTTTGTTGTATTTGATAACAATACCTTTAACAACGTCATCTTTCTTGTACTTTTTGCTTGCAGATGCCCACGGATCTTCTTTTAGTTGTTTTATAGATAGAGAAATTTTTCCATCCTTGACTTCGATAATTTTAACTTTCACCTTGTCTCCAACTACAAACATTTTTCTTGGATCTTCAACAAGAGACCAGTCGATTTCAGAAATGTGAACCAAACCTTCTAGTCCATCTTCGATCTTTACAAAGATTCCAAAGTCAACCATACCTGTTACTTCACCATCGACAACATCGCCAACCTTGTATTTTTCTGTTTGTTTTAATTCTTCTTGAGTGCCTACACCTTTTTCTGAGAATATTAGCTTACCATCATCTTCAGCAGCACCGATAATGCTAACTGTAAGTTTTTCTCCAATAAGTTTTCTCAATTCTTCTAGAATTTTGTCCTTATCACCGTCAGTTACTCGTGGATAATGATCAGCTTTTAGTTGAGAAGCAGGTAGGAAACCTTGAACTCCTTGCCATGATAGAAGTAGACCACCTTTGTTGGCATCTTGAACCGCAAGTTCGATTGGAGTTTTATTTTTAATAGCTGCTTCGATTTCTTCCCAGATCAAAGCTTGCTTTGCTTCCTTAAGAGAAAGTTCAATGTATCCATCAATACCATTAATATCAACAACTTTCGCTGTAACAGAATCTCCAATATGAAGTTTTCTAATCAGGTCTCGAGCGATGATATACTCACGACCCATAATAATTCCTGTACCAAAAGGTTTTAGATCTATATAGATAGACGCTTTTCCTAATGCAACAACTAAACCTTCCACAAGCTCACCTGCTTTTGGAGGCGTTACGCTATCTTCCAAAAGCTTGAACATTACACTTTTATTTTCTTTTTCCTTTAACATTTTTTATAAAAGCAGGGAGGTCCAGACAATCTTTTCTTGAGAAAATCATAACTTATGACTTACTCGCTCGTATTTTTTGCCTAGATTTAGCTCCGTACTTGGGCTAATAAAGGATTGCAAAGGATTATACGTATTTTTTATAAAAAGTAAACAAAAAGGTTGGCAAATAGGGGTCGAACCTATTTGCTTGCGTTTGAAAATGAAGATGTCGATTATGAGAAGTCAATGGTTACTGTGTAGCAATTTGTATCTGAATCAACGCAGATTTCTCCACTTCTCAGGAGTTCTCTGATTGCTTTTGCGACGAGCTCTTTGCTTAGCAGATGAGAACCATATTTTGGTAATAATTTATCGAACACTTCTTTTGGAGTGTTCAGAAAAGGAAATGTAGATATGGTCAAAAAGACTCTCGCTTTTATCCTCTCGAAATTTGCTTCATCTCCAGGTCGGGTTATTTTAAAGGGGGGTCTTAAAGGGTCTTTGTACGCGGGGGCACAACCCTTATCTGGACCACGCCCCATCTCCTCTTTGAGTTTTCTGAGAAGTTTTTCCTTGCGAAAGTCTCGTATGTTTAACCATACCGAGAGTGCCCAAAAGGGAAAGATCATCACAGCCAAAATTGTTTCGAAGATCGTATTGTTCATGATGTTATGAGGGTTCGGTTCAATGTTTAGTTTTTTCTATTTCAAAAAATACATACATTTTCATTAAATGTCAATGTTTTTAATATAAAAAGGATGAGAAGAAATTGATGCTGAGCTATTTTTGTGGTATTTTTTGATGAATTTTATTGATTTACCACATTAGTGATTTTTATGAAATAAAAAATTTTCTACTCTCGCAAAGTGCGTGACAATGCAAGAGTAGTGTGAAAATTGCAATTAGTTTTGGGTGGACTTACCGCCTTTTCCGTTTTGGAACAGTAGCATTCTTGGACAGGTACCGTTTCTCCTTCCTTCGTTGCACGTTTCTTTGTCCTTTTTCCGAAATTTTTTTTCGGTTTTTTACTCCTCCATTATTCCTTCTGCCATGAACTTTTTTACCCATAAAACAGATCTCCTTCTAGTATTCTCGTAAGTTTGATTTTAAAAAAGAGACAGTGGAACTGCTCTGAAGAAACATCTTACTCAATATCAAAATCTTTTCAAGACCACACTATTAACTATTAACTATTAACTATTAACTATTAACTACCTTATGCTATACTCTTTCCCATGATCATTACTTACGAAGGGGCAGAATTTATAAAAATACAGCAAGGAGACACCGTGGTTGCATTTAACCCTGTTTCTAAAGATTCAAAACTCAAATCATCTAATTTTGGGGCAGATATAGCTCTGATTACTGCAAACCACCATGATCTAAATGGTGTTGAAACAGTAACAAGAGGAGAAAAAGAACCTTTCGTCATCAATGGTCCAGGCGAATACGAAGTCGAAGGACTTTTTATTAAAGGATATTCAACAAAAACTAATTATGGTGGAACAGAAAGAATCAATACAATTTTTTCTACAAAAATAGATAATATAAATGTAGTTTTTCTAGGAGCAATGTCTGATACTGATTTTTCAGCTGACGTGAAAGAAGATTTGGATGATGTTGATATACTTTTTGTGCCAATTGGAGGTGAAGGTGTTTTGGATGCCAGTGAAGCCTACAAATTGGCGGTAAAGAGGGAGCCAAAGGTTATTATTCCTATACATTTTGGAAGTGTCGGATCAAAAGATGCTTTGAAAGATTTTTTGAAAGAAGGAGGTAGTGAAGATGTAAAGCCAGTAGAAAAACTAACCGTCAAAATGAAAGACATTGAAAAGTCAGAAGGGGATATCATTGTTCTGAAATCTAATAACAATTAATAAAAGATTTATGAGAAAGTTTTTGGAAGAAATTAGATCAAAAAGTTTAGAAGACAGAAGATCTTTTGCTTTTACTGCTTCAGCTATTATTACTGGCCTCATTTTTATTATATGGTTAATGACATTAGGAGTTAAACTTGATCTTTTATCTAATGATGAGCCAGCAGAAATTTCAGAAAACGAGATAAATAACAATCAGGCTAATGTCATTTCTAACTTCAAAAATTAGAGAAAAATCGCTGGAAAAAGGCATCAATTAATGATATAATACTCGCAATATATGGCTAAGAAAAAGGACGAAAATAAGGAAGAGAAGGGTAATTCTGTTGTGATTGCAAGGGAAGTTATAGAGGCTCCTATTGGTGCTGAAATGCGTAAATCTTATCTAGATTACGCCATGTCGGTTATTACTGCTCGGGCACTTCCAGATGTTCGTGATGGTCTAAAGCCGGTACACAGAAGAATTTTATTTTCAATGAATAAGATGGGTCTCAACTCATCTGCTAAGTTCAAGAAATCAGCAACTGTGGTTGGAGACGTTTTGGGTTCTTATCACCCTCATGGTGATACATCTGTATATGACGCTATGGTTGTGCTGGCACAAACTTTCAAGACCAGATATCCACTAGTGATTGGTCAAGGTAACTTTGGGTCTATTGATGGGGATCCGCCTGCCGCTTATCGATATACAGAGGCAAAGATGAGTAAACTTTCAGGAGAAATCCTGAAAGATTTGGAAAAAGATACTGTTGATTTTAGACCAAACTTTGATGCAACAAAAAAGGAGCCAGTTGTTTTTCCATCAGGTGTCCCTAATCTTTTGCTCAATGGAACTCTTGGTATTGCAGTTGGTATGGCAACAAATATTCCTCCACATAACATCAACGAAGTGCTTGATGCCACTACTCATCTTTTAGAAAATCCAAAAGCGACCACTGAAGATCTACTAGGTTTTGTGAAAGGCCCAGATTTTCCAACAGGAGGAGTAATTTTTAATCAAAAAGAAATTCACGCAGCTTACGCTAATGGTAGAGGAGGTATGGTGGTTCGTGGAGAAGCAGAAATTGTTGAAGAAAAAAACGGCTCTTTTCAAATTGTTATTACTTCTGTTCCTTTTAGAGTCAATAAGGCAGATATGATAGAAAAGATTGCTTCTTTAGTTAGAGAAAAGAAGGTGGATGGAATAAAGGGCTTGCGAGACGAATCTGCAGAGGATATTCGAGTTGTTATTGATGTAAAATCTTCAGCTCATCCTCAAAACATACTGAACTATTTGTATAAGCATACTCAGTTAGAGGACACATTCCACTTGAACATGGTTGCTCTTGTTGATGGTGTACCACAAACTCTTTCTCTAAAAAGTGTTTTGCAAGAATTTGTGAAGCATAGATTTGAAGTTGTTACTCGTCGAACTCAATTTGACCTGGCAAAAGCAAAAGCTCGTGAGCACATTTTACTTGGTTTGAAGAAGGCTCTTGATCATATTGATGAAATTATTCAATTGATTAAGAAGTCAAAAGATACTCCCGAAGCGCATGCAAACTTGATGAAGAAGTTTAAGTTTAGTGATTTGCAGGCGACAGCTATATTGGAAATGAAGCTACAAAGACTAGCTGGTTTGGAAAGAAAGAAAATTGAAGATGAACTAAAAGAGATTCAGAAACTTATTACTGAGCTTGAGGCGTTATTGAAGAGCGAGACTAAGATGAGAAATCTAATCAAAGGCGAAATAGCTGATATTAGAGAAAAATACGGAGATGATCGTCTAACAAAAGTGGTCAAGCATGGTGTAAAGAATCTTTCTCAAGAAGATTTGATACCAGACGAGGAAACGGTTCTTGTTTTGACAAAGGGTGGATATATCAAAAGAACAAATCCATCTGAGTATAAGAAACAAAAGAGAGGTGGCGTTGGTGTTGTCGACTTGAATACAAAGGATGAGGATTTTATACAAAATTTTGTACATGCTTCTACTCATAACGATATTCTATTTTTCACAGATAAAGGAAAAGCCTATCAGCTAAAGATGTATGAAATTCCAGAAGGCAAAAGAGCAACCCGTGGCAAGTCCATAATGAACTTTTTGAGCTTAGGACAAGATGAAACAGTGACTTCTATTTTGGCTATGCCGAAAGAAATAAAAAAGGCGGACAGTCTTTCTATTGTTATGGTTACTCAAAATGGAGTTGGAAAGAGAGTTGATGCAGCAAGTTTTCATGATGTGAGAAGAAGTGGTATCTTGGCTATCAAACTAAAATCTAATGACAGGCTAATTGCTTCTAATTTTGTTGATAAAGGAGACGATGTGGTTGTGGTCAGTCATAAGGGACAATCTATTCGATTCAAAGAAAATGATGTGCGAGAGATGGGGCGAGCAGCAGCTGGTGTCAAAGTTCTGACTTTGAAAGGTGGTGACAAGGTTGTGGCTTCAGATGTTGTCAAAAAAGATAACAAAGACGCAACATTGCTTGTATTTACAGAGCAAGGTTACGGTAAACAAACCAAGATCAAGGAATATAAAGTTCAAAAGAGAGGAGGTTCTGGTATAAAGACCGCTCAAGTGACATCTAAAAATGGAAATATTATAGCGGGTGTTGTGATAACAGAAGAACATGACGAATTAGTTTCTATGTCAAAGAAAGGTCAGGTAATAAGAGTTGATATAAAAGAAATACCGTCTCTAGGAAGACAAACACAAGGTGTGCGTGTTATGAAATTGCGAGCAGGTGACAGTTTGGCATCACTCGTCTGTTTTTAAAGATTAGACGTTGGACATTAGGAAAAAGTTATCTACAATTTTGATATCTGATATCTGATATCTGATGTCTATTAAGTTATAATATCACTATGTTTTCTGATCCAGAACATAATATCGAGCAGTTTGCTGTTGACCCTGGATCAAAAGTTGTTGACTTGGGGTCAGGAGCAGGTTTTTATAGCTTAGCTTTATCAAAGGTTGTTGGTTCTAGTGGTAAAGTTTATGCCGTGGATGTTCAACAAGAACTTTTGACTAAATTAAAAAATGAGTCTATTCGACAAGGTGTAAGCAATATTGAAATTATTTGGGGAGATATAGAACATCGAAATGGTACTATGTTAGCCGATAATTCTATTGATCGGGTTATCATTGCAAATACTTTATTTCAAATCACTCACAAAGAAGAAGTCTTAGCTGAAGCGAGACGAATTTTAAAACCGAAAGGAACTGTTTTGTGTATAGATTGGACTGACTCTTTTGGTGGGCTTGGACCTCCCAATCATTATGTTTTTAAAGAAGATCAAGCCGAGATTCTTTTTAGAAAAGCTGGTTTTGAGTTTGTTAGAAAAATAGAGGCTGGTGATCATCATTACGGTATGATATATAGAAAATCATGAACAAAATTTCACCTTTACAATTAATTCTACTTGTCGTTGCTGGATTTGCCATTGTGGTAGCAGTTATTATATTTGCTTTCAATAGAAGTAATTCTGGTTCTACAGAAGCGGAAGTGGTAATGTGGGGTACTTTTTCTCCTGATCTAATGATTAATATTGGCAGAACTCTTCAGCAAAGTAATGTTGATATTTCTAACATTGTTTATATCCAAAAAGATCCAAATACTATCGAAGATGAATTTGTAAGCGCTCTAGCTGAAGGTGAAGGACCAGATTTAATTATTCTTAATCAAGATCAGATAATTTCAAATTATAATCGAGTGATTAAGATTCCTTATGAGACTTTTGCCTTGCGAGATTATTTAAATACTTTCATTTCAGAAGGTGATCTTTTTGCCTCCGATAACGGTATTGTTGCTGTCCCTCTTTTCATTGATCCTATGGTTATGTATTGGAACAAAAGTCTGTTTTCGGCCGCTGGTATTTCTTCGCCACCAAAATATTGGAGTGAAGTGATGGGTATTGCGCCTCGTCTAACAAATAGCGATAGTAACTTGATAGTAAGTCAAAGCGCAGTTGCTTTAGGAGAATTTAGAAATATTAATCACGCCAAGGAAATTTTCTTAAACTTAATATTGCAAGCAGGTAATAATGTAGTAATACCAAATACTGATGAAAATGTACGAGGAAGTTACAAGGTTATTTTAGATGAAAGACTCGGCTATACAGTTATTCCAACTGTAGCAGCTATGAACTTTTTCACCCAATTTTCTAATCCAACTAAGGATGTCTACTCTTGGAATAGATCTTTACCAAACTCTCTAGATAGATTCATTGGTGGAGACTTAGCTATGTATTTTGGTTTTGTTAGTGAGCAAAATACTATTCGTCAGAAGAACCCAAACCTAGATTTTGATGTTTCTACTATGCCACAGTCTCAGAATGCTTCAGAACCAAAAGTCTTTGGTCGAATGTCGGCCATTGCTATTTCTCGCAATAGTCAAAATCCACAAGGTGCTTTCAATGCCATTTTAAAGTTAACTAGTCAGCTTGTTCAAAATCAGATCAAGATCGAAACTGGCCTACCACCAGTTAGAAGAGATCTGTTGCAGGCTGATCCAAATGATCCTTTTGAAAGCATTTTCTTCACTTCCGCTTTGTGGTCAAAAGGTGTTAGGGAAGTAGATGCACAAAAAACAACAGAAATTTTGCAATCAATGGTAGAATCTTATGTGACGGGGCGTTCAGATGCTGGAGAAGCGGTAACAAAAGCACAGACAGAAATGGAGTTGTTACTTGATCAATAACTATGAAAACAAAAGGAATAAAAAGAAGTTTAATAATATCGTTTATAGTTGGATTAATTGCTTTCTTCTTTCTTTTTAATTTGGCAGGGGCACAGAGTGGGAGAGAAACTAACGCTGTTTCTGTTCCAAGTGGTGGCTCTGGTAGTTCACAGAGTAGTGGCACTATTATTTCTGGTGGCTTGGTGCCGTGTGGAAATGGGAATGCTGACGGCAACCTTGTTGAAATTAATGCTGGTTCGTGCACCTTTCAAGACCTTATAGAGTTAGTTAATCGGATTATAAAATTTCTAGTAATAGCTTCTAGCTTTGTCTTTGTTATTATTGTTGTCTACGCGGGGTGGATTTATATTAGTTCAGGAGGTGATACAGGAAAAGTGGCTCAAGCACATAAGATGTTTTTTAATTCTGTTGTAGGGATTATAATAGTTATATCGGCATGGTTGATTATAAAAATGATTTTAGAAGGTCTAAAGACAGATTCAAAGTTTCAAGAAGTTTTATCGTTTATAGATTTATTATGGCTCGTATAAGAAAAGTAAAATTATTTATTGTTAGTTTGACTCTATTCCTACTCCCATTTTTTGTTTTTGCACAAGATGCTGTAGCTAATCCAAAAGGTATCCATAATCCTTTGAGTAAACTTGGTTCTGTTAAAGATGTTCTTTTGGCTTTGTTAAACATAGTCGTTCAGATAGGAGTGATTGCCGTAGTCTTTTTCATAGTTTTTGCTGGATTTAAAATGGTTTGGGCTAGAGGTAATCCAGAAGAGTTGGCGAAAGCAAAAAATATTTTATGGTACACCATGATTGGGGGAGCTGTTGTTTTGGGTGCAGAGGCCATTTTACAACTTATAAATAACACAATTGATCAATTAAGGTAATATGCTGGTATTCTTTAAAAAAAATAAAGGACTACTTATATCTCTAACACTGATAACAACACCATTTGTTACTAATGCTGCTACTACTGATTTATTTGAATATTTTAATGGTTTGACCAATAGTATTGGTTTTTTTATTAGATTTGCTATGTTGTGGGGGCTGACATTCTTTATATTTGGAGTTTTTAGATATATCAATGCTGGTGAAAGTCCAGAAAAAAGATCATCGGGAGCAAAAGTTATTACGCACGGACTAATAGCTTTGTTTCTAGCAGTATCTGTTTGGGCAATTGTCACTCTTTTGGTAAATACTACTATAGGCAAGGATGGCAATGTTAATCAATTTGCACCAAAAAATATAACTGATCTATGATAAAAGACCTTATTTTTTTAAAAGAAAATATATTTAAAGTATTAATGGTAGTTACTCTTGCTTTATTTGTTACATCTGTTTTTTATGTTAATTATGTTGATGCACAAGTCAAAACACCTGGGCTACAATTGGCAACTCAGGGCAGTAGTTATTGTTCCAAGCTTGGCGGTAGCGGTGCAAATGTAAAAGTCTTTGCATATTGTATTACGCAACTCGCTGTAGGATCATTTGTGCCGTATATATTTGCACTTGCCTTACTGTCTTTTATGGTGGCTATCTTTTGGTATATTCGTAATGCCGATAATGAACAAAAGAGAGCAGAAGCTATTAAGTGGATTATTTGGAGTATTGTTGGCTTATTCTTTATGGTCACAGTTTGGACATTTGCCAAGTTCTTTGGAGACTTCTTTGGGGCTCCAGCAGGGATTATTCCACAGTTTCAATAATAGGGTATAAAGATGCTTTTTTAGGGTATAATGTAGAGCGTAATAATTAATTCATTTTTGTTATGAAAAAAATAGAGAAAATAGCTTTTACTTCTTTAGCAGTTTTGAGTAGTGTTCTGATAGGTGGTTCAAACAGTGCTCATGCGCAATCTGGTACTGGTAGTATAACGTCTGGTTCCGGTGGTGTAAGTTCTACTGGTTTGAACACAGGATCAATTCCTAGCAACTCTAACAACGATTTGAATGGTTTCTTGGATCAAATCTCAGCTATATTGAGAAAGGCCATTGAGATTATAATGGGATTAGCTGTGGTGGTATTTCTTTGGGGAGTGGTTATGTACATAATATCTAAAAGTCCTGAAGAGCAAGCCAAGGCCAAGGGTTATATGATCTGGGGTATTATCGGACTATTTGTGATGGTTTCTATTTGGGCATTGGTAGGTTTGTTGACTGGCACATTCTTTGGTGGAGCAATCAGACAAACTCCTCCTGCTATTCCAACACTTTAGGACATATATTTTTCCACATTAGTTTTTTTGATTTATAAAATAGCTGTAAATGTGGTATTATATAAGTCGATAAACCTTTTGGTTATCAATTAATTTAAAACTAATTTATTTAAAAAATGAAAGCTTTAAAAATAGGAACATTTGTACTTTCAGTTGCTGCACTCCCTCTAGTTTCTAGTGCCCAATTTGTTGCAACGACAGGAGGTACAGGAAGATTGGAGTCTTTGTTAAAATCTGTTGGTGACCTTATTGCTGCTTTGATACCGATTATTATGGGACTAGCTCTGATCGTCTTTCTTTGGGGAGTTTTGCTTTATGTTATCTCTAAGTCACAAGAAGATAAGGCAGCTGCTAGAAGTTATATGATCTGGGGTATTATCGGACTATTTGTGATGGTTTCTGTTTGGGGAATTGTAACAATACTTTCCGACGCTGTCTTCGGTGGAGCAAGAATTGATTCTCCTCCTGTTTTACCTAGATTCACTCCTAGATAATTGATAATAATTCAACTACTTGAAGAGTCCTATGAAAAAATGTATTGATTTTTCGAAAAAGAAATTTTTCCTGCTCAGTGCATTTATTCTAGGCTCTTTTTTTATTTCTTTTGACGTTGATGCGGCTGAAAATATAAAAGTGCCTTACAAAAAAGTAGATTTACTTTCTAAAATCGCTATAAATATAGTCAATCCAATTATTGTTATGTTTTTTGGGTTAGCTTTAGCTTATTTTGTTTTTGGAGTGCTTAGATTTATTGTTGGTGGAGAGAATGAGGAAGTTAGACAAAAAGGAAGAGACCACATTCTCTGGGGATTGGTTGGTATGGGAATGATGTTTGGCGCTTGGTCAATATTAAGAATTGTCACTAATACTTTCAGTTTGAGTGATCAACCATTGAATCTTCTCCAAGGTAGTCAAAAATAAAAAGCGCCCATTACCGGTTCCTCTCGAAAGAGGTTCCGGCGGGCGTTTTTTTGGTTGGAATGAATTTACAGATCTTCGTGGATGATGAAGATCTGTCCGAAGGTTGGTTGGTTCGGCCTGCTTAGGACCAATCTGATCCGGACAATCTCCACATCGTGGAGATACAGCTTTTTGCCCGGTAACCAATTTGTTGGTTCAGAGTCAGTAGACCCATCAGGATGAGTCACTTCAAACTGAAACCAATTTTCGTCTTGCGGTCTCTTGAACCGCACTGTCTTCCCTCCGACTTGGATTGGTGGTGACCAGTCGGTGAAGATGTTTTTCTTCTCGATCACGGGTTGGCTGTCAACTCGTTCGAGCAGGTACCTTTCTTTCGCCCACTCATGGTTTTTGTAGGCGAAATAGACGAATGACCCCACGAGGGAACCAACCGTCAGTACCCAAAACATTCTCCAGAGGAACTGGCCGAAGCCTAGAACGAAGGACTTTGTCCCAGGCCAGATATTTACCCTACCTCCGCTTGATGATTGGGAGGGGGGATCTTCGTCAGGCGTAGTCTTGTTTTTGAGAAAAAACCAAACCGAACCAATTATTAATGCAATCCAAAAGATTGCTATTCCAGAGATCCACCAAATCATGACTCACCTCCTTCTTGTTCTTGTGTGTGACTTTGTTCTTTAGTACGGCTTACCATGATGCCGATAGGGGACGAAGATCCCCCTTCGGAGTACACGATGCCACTTTCATTCTTGCCAATTGCATTGGCTCGACGATCTTGAACAACCTGGTCCATAGCATGCCCCAGATCGCTCAATCCAGCCTCATGTAGTTTCTCTAATACGATTTTCCACCCTTTACCTTCTGCATCCGCTCTAGCCAAAAGACCTTCTGCTTCTGCTCTCAGTAATTCTTCTCGTGCATTTGCTTCACCAATTCCTCTCTCGGTAGCAGCATCACGATCACCTTCAGCTTTTCGGCGTTCAGCATCAGCTTTGAGTTCAGCGATGCGTACTTCTACTTGGGCTGCTTCAAGATCTGCTTGTTCAGGGATGACTCCATATGCCTTTAGGAATAGGCGATTCAGACGTAATCCGTAAGTACCAGCAACTCGATTTACCCGTTCTTGGATGAAATTGTTGAAAAACGATGCAGTGAATGTCTCAATTCCTTCTCGAAATTCCACGATACTCCGTGGGACATTGTAATTTGGATATTTTTCTCTCTCTGCTGGTGTAAGAGTATGAGAAAATAAGTCGTTGACTGTATTATCCAGTACATCCTCAACATTTGCCAGATCCACATGATAGCGTAGTGCAAAAAGTACTGGGTTTATGCATTCCCATTCACAACGAAATAGGAAATCCAAGCTACCTTCAGATAGTTCCACTGCTGGGACTATTTGGGGACGCATGAATGTCCTGCGAATTGCCCAGATAGTTTTTCTTCTTGATGTAATTGAACTCCGAATATCCAGAGACGACATTTGTGTCGTGCCCTGACCTTCTGTCTCACTGTTATTGAGCTTAACAGCATCAATTTCAAATGACAGGACTTTCATTGCTGGACTGATAGATAACCACACCCATCCAAACAATTTGTACAACAAAGTGTGAGGATATTGCGGGTTATCTAATGTTGGTGCTTGTGTTGCACCATTTGGTGATAAGTTAAATCCTAGATCACCACTACCAGAGGCAATGAAACCTTTCTCGTACCCATCGCTGCGGCCAGCAAGAACAAAGTGTTCCGCTGGTGCATTCGTGAAGAATGTGTGTGGTGGATTTTTTGAGAAGTAACTGACAAAAAGGAAGCCAAAGACAACCAATGTTATTAGTGTGAGAACTATGAGAACTATCAGTATTGTTTCCATATCAGTAATGCGCCTCCTGCGCCGTTTGTTTTTTGTTTGTTTTTGAGAATTTTGAAACTCATTCCATTGTTAAGGAGCGAGTGTCTGCCCGCGATTTTACCACATAAAGTGGTCATTTGTCAAGCTAAGAATAAATAAAATATGGCTTTGTTGAGCCGTCAAAATAGGTTTAGTTTGTATAAAAGTAATATCTATGGTTTAACTACGTTTTTCATTTTTTCTTTAATATTCTTTGTATGTTTCTTGAGAATGGTTTTTATATAATCTTCAATAGCCCAGAACCAAAGCATAGCTTGGTTCTGGATTAGTCCCGAACCGAACAAAGTTCTGGTTCGGGAGTGGTAAGCGGTAAGCCCCCACCCAAAAGGGCGGGAAATTTTTATTTATTTTTAAAAGTCGGGCAATGCTTACGCATCACCCTCTTTTATTTTCTGTGCCGAGGAGAGGACTTGAACCTCCATGGGTTACCCCGCTTGCTCCTAAGGCAAGTGCGTCTACCAATTTCGCCACCTCGGCATGTGTATAAGTGGATATACTAAACAATTTATTAAAAAATTGCTACTTATGAAATATTACATATTCCATGTCCGCCCAGTAGGACTTGAACCTACGACCGTTCGCTTAAGAGGCGACTGCTCTACCGGCTGAGCTATGGGCGGATATTGATTCATAACATTCTTAACCAAAATTAATAATTTTGCAAATTAAAAAAATGACATGAACAAGAATAGTATCAATAAAATCAGTAGAATAAAAATAAATGTAATAATGGAAAATCTAATAATTTTTTCTAGATCTTCTTTATTATTGGGCACATCACCTAATGATAGGGCAGAAATCACTAATGCTGTTAAGTAAGCAAGAAGTTTCTGAGTAGGATATTTTGTCACGTTCTTTTTCATTATAGTTTGTGCCCGGGGCGGGAATCGAACCCGCATCCCAGAGGGACACGCAAATATTTTATAGCAAGTCGTGCGTGTATACATGCAACCATACTATTGCTATGTGCCCGGGGCGGGAATCGAACCCGCATCCCAGAGGGACACGCAAATATTTTATAGCAAGTCGTGCGTGTATACATGCAACCATACTATTGCTATGTGCCCGGGGCGGGAATCGAACCCGCATCCCAGAGGGACACGCAAATATTTTATAGCAAGTCGTGCGTGTATACATGCAACCATACTATTGCTATGTGCCCGGGGCGGGAATCGAACCCGCATCCCAGAGGGACACGATTTTAAGTCGTGCGTGTATACCAATTCCACCACCCGGGCAATTGTGTTATAAAATAGATTTATAACACAATATCCAATTAGTAGAAAGCGGTCTGTAGCTATTTCTATTAACTACCGACTGATGACTACTGACTAGATTGAGGTCTAGGCCGGGTTCGAACCGGCGCATAACGGTTTTGCAGACCGTCGCGTTAACCAACTTCGCCACTAGACCACGATTTTAAATAATTCGTTTTACTTTATCTGTGATTTTTTCTGGTTTAAGTTTAAAGTAATTATCAAAATGGTCAAATTTTCTTTTGAGAAAGAAACCATCTCTTTTATCTTTATAAAGCCAACAGAATAATTTAATTGATTGGGAACTATCATAATATAGCCTATAAGCTCTTGAATATTTCTTGATGTTTGCTTTTATACCAGCATTTTCTTCCAATTTTGCTCTCAATATCTTTAAGAATTCGTATCTTCCGCAAGTGAATATAATTCTTAATCTTTTTATCTTATCTTCTAGTTTTTCTATATAAACACACCCATTCCCATCAAAGTACCCTAAAACAAAACTATTTAGATATTTTTTAGGAATATCTGGGAATAACATTGTTGTGGATTTGTTCGGATATAAACCAATTTGTTGTAACGAATTATATATATCTTTGTCTCCAATTCTCAATAAATAAAGTTTCTTGTGATTATTATATTGTGATGAAGAGATTTTATGCTCTGAACTCAAGAATAGTCTGATGATTTCTATTCGATCATAATCGGTACTTGTTACTCTTAAATATTAGCTCTGATATAAGAAGAATCTTCTAAACTTCCGTCTGCATAGAGATATCCTAAGACATAAGCCATCTCATAACTCCATTTTTTAAACGAGTCTTTATTGATCTTATACTTTATCCCCACACTAATATTCTAAGTGGTCTAATATTATGCTGCAAATCGCTATAAACTTCTAGAGATTTCGTCTAGATGTTGTCTAGATTTTTCCCCATTGTCTAAATGAAAAGTCACAAAAGGGATACGAGAAAGTTTTGATTTTTCTTTCAAATATTCCTTGGCATTCTTTTGATTTCTTTCTAAAAAATCTAGGGCGGCCACTTCTTCATTTTCAGGAAAAACTGTAACAAAAAAACGAGCTTTTTTTAAGTCTTTAGATAGATCAATGTTTGTGACTGTAATCATTGAAGTTTTATTTGATTCAGTTTGAATAAATTGGCTAATATACTTTTTCAATTCATCCATCATTTTTTCTCGTTTGTATTCAATCATTTTAAACTATCTTTTTTTCAAATGCTTCGATATGATCACTTTCTGCTAATTCGACTTTTGTCTCGATTGCTGCACCAAATTCGTTACCTTCTGTTACTTCCGATACTTCAACTTTTTGTGATTGTAGACCTTTTACCATACCGGTTCCAATTTCTTCATTTCGTCGCATAATTTTTATCTTTTCTTTGACTTTCAAAATTCCTTCTTTGACTTTTCCTCCAATAACTTGAGTATTTTTTGTTTTATTAAAAATCCTTAAAATCTTTGCTGAACCTGTAATCTCTTCGGTTTCGATTCGGGGTCTTCTTTCTTCTGCAATATTTTTTAAATAATCACTAACATCGTAAATGACATCAAATATTTTTATATCCAATCCTTCTCTTTCTTTTATAACTTCAGCTTGAGAATCTGCATCAACATGGAAGCCAATAATAATTGTGCCTTCATGAGAGCTAGCTCTTTTTGCATTGGCTTCGCTAATATTTCCAGTGCCTTGAGTGATGATGTTAAAATAAACTCCGTCAACATTTATTTTTCTAATTTCGTGAACGATGGCGTCACCACTTCCGGCCACATCAGTTTTTATAATTAAAGGAATAGCTAAACCGTTTTCATTACCAATGACATGAGAAACGCCACCTTTCTTGGGTTTATTTTCTCTATTTTCTTGGCAGTAAGCCTCAGCTTCTTTTTTGTTCTCAAAAGTTTGCACCAGACTTCCTGTTTCTGGCATGTCACTCCAACCAGAAATTAGTATTGGATTTGAGAAAGTAGCTGATTCTATTTTGTCATTTTTGTCATTTTCAATTGATCGAACAGGAGAAAAAACACAGTCGCTAGCTAAAACTTCGCCAACATGTAGTGTCCCGTCTTTGATAACAATTGTTGCGGAGATACCTTTTTTCATATCTTTGTGTGCTTCTATAACAATACCTTCGGCTTTTTTATTTGGGTTTCCTTTTAGTTCTTCAAGTTCAACCGCTAGTAATATAAGATCAAGCAATTCATCAACATTTTGTCCTGTTTTAGCTGAGATCTCTGCGTAAGGAATATCGCCACCTAACCCTTCGAGATATATTTCGTTTTCTATTAGACTGGTTTGTGTTTGGGGAATATTTGCTTTTGGTGAATCGATTTTGTTGATAGCAATGACAAAAGGTTTACCAGATTTTTTTATAACCTCGTAAGCCTCTAACGTTTGTGGCTTAACTCCATCTTCAGCAGATACAATCAAAACAGCGATATCGGCCACGCTCGTACCTTTTGATCTCATGCTTCCAAAAGCTTCATGGCCTGGGGTGTCTAGAAAGGTGATAGTTTTTTCGCCATTTTCACTTTGGTGGGCGACTTCGTATGCACCAATGTGTTGAGTAATACCACCACTTTCTTTGGCAGTAATATTAGATTTCCTAATGTAGTCGATAAGTGTGGATTTACCATGATCTATATGACCCATAACCACTACTACAGGAGGCCGTTCTTGAAGAGTTTCCTTTGTCATAGGGAGTAGTTAACCATAAAAAAACTAAAAATACAAAGGTGATTTCGTTAATCCATCGTCTTCCTGCCGCGTCAGACGCGGTCAGGATCTCGTTTAACTTTAGGTACTAATTTTAATTTAAATGATAAAATTACAGATGAAATTACTCTAAAAAAAGTTTTTAATTTTAATTTAAAGACATCTCATTTTGTTTTGTTTATAAGTTAATGTTCTTATTTTTTATAAGAGGAAGGAGAAAGATAGCTTTAGAAAGTCGGATATTTTCGGGGGAGATGGAGTGAAATAATCCAACAACGTCTTTTGTTTCCGTATAGTGCTGTAACTTTCAGAACTCATGTGCCCACGGAAAGTCTAAGACCTAGGCTCCTGTGGGTTATTCTTTTTTATAGTGGGTTATTCTTTTTGATAAAAAAAATAAAAAATTTGCACAATATTCCCACCCCTTATTGGGTGGGGGCTTGCCGCTTACCACTCCCGAACCAGAGCAAAGGTCGGTTCGGGACTAATCCAGAACTAAGCTCCGCTTTAGTTCTGGGCTAGTCTGAGCATAACATATTCATTCTCAAGAAACATAAAAGAAAAGTTAAAGAAAAAATGAAATTAATTTTTCATCTCCAATATAGCTTTTTCCAAAGCTTCTTTCTCTTCGTCTGTTAGTGAAACTGAAGCCCTAAAGTTTTTAATTTCTTTGGAAAAAACATTTACTCGGTCTCTTGAGTGAAGAGTGGAGAGGATAAGTCCATCACCTTTTTCATTTAATAATGCAATTGCGAAACTTTGATGCCCTCCAGAATCTAAACCACTAAAAGCTTTGAAGTTAATATTTTTTAATCCCTGAATACTTCTCGATAATCTTTGTTCAACTTTTTTTAGATAACTCTCGACATCAGATCTAAAAGAGTCAAATCCACGAATATCTTTTTCTATAGATTTTAGAGCATCTTCAATGGATCCACCTTTTTCTCCACGAGTTAGTTTTTTAATTCTTATTTCCAAACGAATAATCCAAGCAAAAAGAATTATCAATAAAACCAATAGAATATAGGTTGCTAAGGGTATATAATCGATGATAAGGTTTGAATCCATAATATTTCGAGATTTCGAAATTATACAAAAATGTTTAGCTTTTCTAAAAAAAGAAATACACAGTTTGGGAAAAGGTCGTCTGAACGAATTTTTTTAGACTATGCCTCCACAACGCCAGTTGACCAAAAAGTTTTTGAAAAAATGAAGCCATTTTTCAGTCATAATTTTTTTAATCCGGCAGCTCTTTATAACGAAGCTATTTCTATAAAAAAGATAATCAACGACTATAGGATTAAATTGGCAAAATTATTACAGGTTAAAGATAATGAAATATATTTTACATCAGGGGGGACAGAGAGTAACAACATCGCATTGCTAGGAATTTTTAATTTTTATAAAAATAAAATTAATAATCCACATTTCATAATTAGTAAAATAGAACATCCTTCTATTATAGAGACAATCAAATTTATTGAAAAAAAGGGAGGGGAAGTTTCTATGATAGGAGTCAATATCGAAGGAATTATTGATTTAGAACAATTGAAGAATTCCTTGCAAGAAAATACTGTATTAGTTTCCATAATTTACGCCAACAATGAAATAGGTGTTGTGCAACCAGTTTCAAAAATTTCTCGTATTATCAAAAAATATAAAAAAGAAAAATCTATTTCAGAAAATTCGGCTCCATTTTTACATACGGACGCATCCCAGGCTCCAGTTTATCTGGATTGTAATTGTGATCACTTGAAAGTAGACATGATGACTTTGGATGGTTCAAAAATCTATGGACCAAAAGGTTCTGGTTGTCTAATCAAAAAAAGCTATGTGGAGATAGAAAATATTAATTTTGGTGGTGGGCAAGAAAAAGGTTTGAGATCTGGAACAGAAAATGTGCCGATGATAGTTGGTTTTTCTGAAGCTTTTATGAATGCTCAAAATGATTTCAAAAAAGAAAGCCGAAAAGTTTCTGAAATGAGAAATTATTTTGCTGAAGAATTAAAAAAAGAGCTTCCGGATATTTCCATTAATGGAAGTACAGAACATAGAATTGCTAATAATTTAAATATTTGTCTTGAAGGTGTGGATGCAGAATTTACAGTGATCAAGTTGGATCAGGAAGGTCTGGCATGTGCATACACCACTGCTTGTAAGACTTTAGGTGATGAAAGTAAGTCATACGTAGTAGAAGCTTTGAATAATGGTAATTGCGAAGCATCATCTCTGAGATTTAGTCTTGGTAGAGAGACTGATAAAAGTGAATTAAAAAAAGCTGTAAAAATAATAAAGAAAGTTTTAAATTCAGTAAAGAAATAATTGCTTTGACTCCTCAAATCAATTATACTAACTATATTATGGAGGACTTGAACAAGCAGCAAATAGTCTTACTCTGTCTCTTTGTTGCCTTTTTTACATCTATTGTAACGGGTATTACGACTGTATCTCTCTTGGATCAAGAACCACAAGCTGTTTCTCAAACAATCAATCGTGTTGTCGAAAAAACTATTGAACGAGTGGTAGAAGAACCTGCTACGGAAGATAAGCCAGCTGTCGAACGAGTAGTTGAAACTGTTATTGTTAATCAAGAAGATTTAACAACATCCGCAGTTCAAGACAACACATCTGCTCTAGTGCGTATATATAGTGTTGACAATCAAAACAATAAAACTTTCGCAGGACTAGGTTTCGTGGTCGACACTACTGGTCTAATAGTGACAGATGCAGCAGTGGGCGAATCTAGTAATGTTGCGGGAACAATCAGCGGTGTTGATTATAAGTTAAAATTAGAAAAACAAGGAGAACGATTTAATCTATTGTCGATACAAGAAGTTGAAGATGGAAAAACATTTTCAAAAGTATCTTTTGCTAATGTGCAGAATGTTAAGTTGGCACAGTCAGTCATATTATTATCTGGTAGAGAAAGCAACATAGTTTCTTCTGGAATCGTGACAAACATAACTTCTGCTAACCAAAAAGTAGAAGGATCTGACACATCACAAACAATTATTACAGGAATTGAAACTTCGGTTGAGTCAAACAAAATTATAAGGGGTAGTGTCATTTTGAACCTACAAGGGGAAGTCTTGGGAATGTGGGGAGGTACAGATATTGCTTCTAATGTCTTCTTCACATCAAATAGTATTCAGACTTTTTTGAAAGGGGAATAGTTTTTAACTTGAAATTAAAAGTTAAAAATTGAAAGTTATGATTTTATATCTTTACAAAATTAAAAATTAATTGTATTTTATTGAAATTATGCCACCATTTAAAAATTTCACTACAAAAGCTAGAGATGCAATCAGACAAGCTCATGAACTGGCAGTTGAAAGAGGTCAAAATCATGTTAATCCTCTTCACCTTCTAACGGCACTCATTTTACAAGAAGAGAGTTTGGTTTCTTCAATTTTGGATAAATTAAATATAGATACTATTTTACTAACAGATTCCTTGCTGGATTTAATAGAATCACCAGAAGGTACTCAAACTCTTTCTCCTTCTTATCAAATATATTTGGCTCCAGAGTTGGCTCAGGCTATAGAATATTCAACGAGAGTGGCTCAAGAGTTGCAAGATGAATTTGTATCAACTGAACATCTATTCATCGCTCTGTTCGATGTACCTGGTCACGCAAAAGAACTACTGGGTAAGTTTAGAATTGATAAAAACGATATTCTAGATATTCTACAAGAATTGAAAAAGAACAAGGGTGCAATGTTAGAAGGAAGAAAAGTGTTAAAATCTCTTCAAAAATATACGATTAGTCTAACAAAAAAAGCTGCAGAAAATAAATTGGACCCTGTCATTGGTCGAGATAGAGAAATCAATAGAATCGTGCAGATTCTTTCTCGAAGAACAAAAAACAATCCAATTTTAATAGGAGAAGCTGGGGTGGGGAAAACTGCCATTGTTGAAGGTTTAGCAAATAGAATTGTTCAAGGTGATGTTCCAGAATCATTAAAAGGTAAGGAATTGGTTTCTTTGGATCTTGGTGCATTGGTAGCAGGTACAAAATATCGAGGTGAATTTGAAGATCGGCTTAAAAAGATTTTAAAAGAAGTAAAAAATGCTGATGGCAAAATAATTTTGTTTATTGATGAGATACATACCATTGCTGGAGCGGGAGCAGCAGAAGGATCTCTGGATGCATCAAATATGTTGAAGCCAGCTTTGGCGCGAGGAGAATTGAAAGCAATCGGAGCGACGACTTTGAAAGAGTATCAGAAGCATATAGAAAAAGATGCTGCTTTGACTAGACGCTTTCAACCAGTTTTTGTTAGTGAACCGACGGTTGAGGACGCAATTTCTATATTGAGAGGTATCAAAGAAAAATACGAACTTTACCATGGAGTTAGAATTACTGATGATGCAATTATTTCTGCTGTTAATCTAAGTGTTAGATATTTACCAGATAGACAGTTGCCCGACAAAGCTGTAGACCTTATCGATGAAGCTGCTTCGAGTTTAAAGATTTCTCTAGAGAATATGCCAGAAGAACTTGAGGATGCAAGAAGGAAAATAATGAGATTAGAGATTGAAAAAGAAGCTTTGAAAAATGAGACAAAGAAAACTACAAAGATTGCTAATAGACTAAAGAAGGTTGAAAAGAATATTGCAGATCTAAAAGAGAATACCAGCGAGCTTGAACTTAGATGGAAAAATGAAAAGGAGGCAATTTCTAAAATTAAGGAATTAAAAGAAGAGATGGAAGATTTGCGCGTTGAAGCGGAATCAGCTCAAAGTGCTTCTGATTTAGCTAAAGCGGCAGAAATCAGATATGGAACTATTCCTCAAGTTGAAAAAGAGTTAAGAGCAGAAGAAAAGAAATTAAAACAATTACAAAGCTCTAGACGAATTTTGAGAGAAGAAGTTACTAATGAAGATATTGCCACCATTGTAGCTAGATGGACAGGTATTCCTGTCGAGAGAATGTTGGAAGAAGAAGTGTCTAAGTTAGCTAGGATTGAAAAAGAATTAAAGAAGAGAATTATTGGACAAGACGATGCTGTAAAAAGAGTTGCTGATACAGTTAGAAGATCTCGTGCTGGTATCTCTGATCCAAACAGACCTATGGGATCTTTTATTTTCTTAGGACCAACAGGAGTTGGAAAAACAGAATTAACCAAAGCTTTGGCTGAGTTTATGTTTGATGATGATAATGCCTTGATTAGAGTGGATATGTCAGAATTTATGGAGAGACATGCTATTTCAAAGCTTATAGGAGCTCCTCCTGGGTATGTTGGACATGAAGAAGGGGGAAACTTAACAGAGAGAATCAGACATCGGCCTTACTCCGTCATCTTATTTGATGAAATAGAAAAAGCTCATCCAGAAGTCTTTAATATTCTTTTGCAGGTTCTAGATAATGGAAGATTAACAGATGCCAAAGGTAGAACTGTTAATTTTAAAAATTCTATTATCATTTTGACTTCTAATATTGGCGCTGAGCATATTGATAAAATGGAAAAGATTGGTTTTGCAGATTCTAAGTCTGAAAAAGCTCAATATACAGAAACAAAAAACAATGTAGAGAAAGCTTTAAAAGATCACTTTAGACCAGAATTTTTGAACAGATTGGATGATGTGATTATCTTCGACATACTTGGGCAAGATGCAATCAAGAAAATCGTTTCTATTCAGATTGATGAAGTTGTCAATCGTCTTGCAGATAAGGGCATCAAATTGAAAGCAACCAAACAAGTTTTTGATTTTCTAGCCAATGAAGGATATGACCCGCATTATGGAGCAAGACCTCTAAGACGGTTAATTCAAAATAAAATACTAAATGCTGTTGCTCAACTAATTATTGTAAAAGGAATCAAGGAAGGAGATGCTATCACTGTAGGTTTACGTAATAAAGAGTTTACTTTCGATCTTAAAAAGAAAGGGAAGAAATCATCATTAATGCGAGAAAGGGATTTGAGTGAGGATGTTTTGGTATCGTAGAATACACTTGTCATATTTCGAATAAAAGTTAATATGGCCACTAGAACATGATCATTGATAGATCGTGATTCTTAGATTTCACTAAAACAACAACCACAACACGGAAAGGTAAAACCATGAAATATCGTTCTACTCGCGGAAACACCGAGTTCACTTTTCTCGAGGTTCTGCTTCAGGGCTTGGCACCGGATGGAGGACTTTTTGTTCCTCAGTACTATCCGGCAATCGGCCATATTCTCGAAGAGATGAGAGGATGGAGCTACTGGAAGGTGGCTGAGTACATCATCGGTCTCTTCGTTGGTCTCGACATGACCAGTAAAGAAATTCAGAAGATTGTTCGGACTACCTATGCTCGAAAGAAGTTTGGTCGGGATATCGTCCCAATCAAAGATCTCGGCAACCGAATGGCTCTGCTGGGTTTGTCTGAAGGACCTACATCGGCCTTTAAAGACATGGCCCTTCAACTCCTTGGTTCTCTGATGGAACATGCACTGGACAAGGAGGGAAGAACCCTTAATCTTCTGGGAGCCACTTCTGGTGATACTGGATCTGCCGCCGAAGAAAGCATTCGTGGACGGCGTGGGATGAATATCTTCATGTTGTCTCCGAGTGGAGAGAGGATGACCCCTATCCAAAGAGCCCAGATGTGGACTATTAATGCTCCGAATGTTCACAATCTGGTTGCAGATGCTGACTTCGGAACCCTTCAAGATGCAGTGAAGCTGGTCAACGGCGACGCCGAATTCAAAGCTGAGTTTTACATCGGAGCAGTCAACTCCATCAACTGGGCTCGTATCATGGCACAGACCGTTTACTGGGTCTACGGTTATCTGAAGATGACCAAGCCGGGAGAGAAGCTTACCGTAAGTATCCCCTCGGGAAACTTCGGGAATGCACTCTCTGCTTACATTGCATACCGTATGGGTGTGCTACTGCGCATTGTGGTGGCTACCAACGAAAACGATGTGCTCCACAACTTCTTTAGCGATGGGGTCTATCGACCTCAAGAGGATGTGGTCACGACACTGAGTCCTTCAATGGACATCAAGACTGCGTCAAATCTCGAGAGATTCATCTTCGATATGGTCACTCGAAGTCCAGACAAAATGCGAGATCTTCTCGGACAGCTCAGAGTTAACGGCTCATTCGATATCGAGTTCTTCTCAAGGCAACCCTTCTGTCCGGAGTTTCGGACCGGCAGGGCTACTGACCAGGAGGTTCTTCAGACCATGCATAAGGTTTACCAGCGTTTTAGGTATCTCGTAGATCCTCATACAGCTGTTGCCATGAAAGTGGTCGAGGATCTTGGGTTTGAAGGAGAAGGACCTGTTCTTATTGCTGAAACAGCATTGCCGGTGAAGTTTGAAGAGGCTGTTCGAAGGGCAACTGGACGACAGATCGAAATTCCCGAAAGGCTTCAGGCGATGTGTTGGAAGCCGTGGGAGATCCACGAGATCAATGGATCCGATCCTGCCAAGATCGCTGAGGCGGTCAAAGCATACATTCGTTCGCATGCCTGAATAAAAGGTGCGTGTTCGGATGAGCAAAACAAAACCCGGGATTTTCGGATCGCCGGTGTTTTTTATTTTATGTGCGCAGAGAGGGATTCGGTCACAAGTCACTAAGCTTTTTGTTTCGCTCGTAGACTCGCTCACAAAAATCTAAGTGCTCGCGACCCCGACTCAAGCAAAAGTCTTCGCAGAGCTCCAGACTTTTGCTTTCCGTCTTTCTCATACCTCTCGCTTAGTAAAATAAAATCGTCCAATACTTTGTATTGAACTCTTTTATTTTATGTGCGCAGAGAGGGATTCGAACCCCCGTAGGCTTACGCCGGCGGATTTACAGTCCGCTGCAATTGACCGCTCTGCCATCTACGCGTGGCTTAATATATTACTACTAAGTGGGTCTCATAATAGTTTAGTAATGGTAAAAGGTCAACTTATTTTTTAATAAATTAATTA
>JACKFZ010000008.1 GCA_020632215.1 Candidatus Nomurabacteria bacterium
ACTCATGGATACCAAAGTGTCCAATGAGTCTCTTCGCTCTATCTTTAACCGCATGGACTATGACGTAAACTGTCTAGTCATGCACTCAGGGTTTGTTCCTTGGGAAGTTTGTCCTATTTCGTTTGGTTTCGGGCCGCTCAGTTTTGATGTCGTCCAAAACCTTGTGGAGAAAAAGATGAACCCCATCAAACCGAGCGAAAAACGCCAACTCAAAATGAAAATGAAAGGCTGGACGGTTCGCTAGTCTTCATTTTCGTTTTTCAGGAGGGGGTTCGCCCCCTCCTTTTTCTGGAGAATATCATGAATCAAATAAAAACAAAAGAAACAGTAAAAAAAGAATTGGAAGACAAGCTGGCAACATATCAAAAACAAATTCAAGAAAAAATAAACCATCACCTCGCTGACGCTGTTCTTTATGGAGAAGGGGTTATTCCTATTTCTGACATTGATCGATATAAGCCAGTTTTTGACAATGTTTTAACTTGGTTAACCGAAGGAGGCTGGACAGTTTCAGTAGAAAAAAGAGAAGTTGTCGTTGGTAGTTATATGAATGAAACATATGAAAAACAAGACTGTCTTATTATTAAATGAAAGGATAGACAATGAAATATTTATCTACAGATTTTTCTATGACATGCAAAGAGTATCTAGAACATATCAAAAACCATCATCCTGATTTCCAAATCAAATCAAAACAAGATAATTGGTTTTGGAAATTTCTTGCACTTTTTTCTCCTTATTTACTCAAAAATTCAACGACTCTATTCAAGACTATTTGGATTCCAGATCTCACTATAGATTTCCATGATAACGATTCCAATCTAGCACTTCTGTCTCATGAAAAAGTTCATCTCGATCAAGCTTATTATGGTCGGTTTATTGGTTTTTTTGAAAAAGATCTTCCTCGAAGACGTACATCTTTTGAAGCTCTGTTTTTGTTTTTCTTACCTTATTTAATTTGGCCTTTTCCCGTCAAATTTGCATATTTCCGAGTACGAGCAGAAGTAGAAGCTTTTGCTAGAGAACTAAAAACAGATGGTTCTTTAGTTATGTCAGGGGAAAATGACTTCAAAGAACCTTGGCTTGATTTATCAGGCCCCGAATATTTTTGGAGTTGTTCTTCTGAAAAACTAAAAACAATTATTGAAGAACAGAAAAAGGCTATGACATGATGTATTATACAGGGATTGGTTCAAGAGAAACTCCCGATGAATTTCTTGAACTATTCACAAAAATTAGCAAAAGGATGGAAGAGCTAAATTATGTTTTACGATCTGGAGGCGCTTTAGGTGCTGACACCGCTTTTGAGGCGGGTGTCAGCACTCCGCAAAACAAAGAAATCTTTGTTGCTTGGCAAAACTTCCGACCTAATGTAAAGACTGATATTTATACTTATGGCGAAGAATATGAAACAGCAAAGAAAATAGCAGAAGAGCTTCATCCTGCATGGGAAAAGTGCAAACTTGGAGTAAGAAAACTCCATACTAGGAATGTTTATCAAATACTAGGCAGAGATTTACAAACTCCATCAAGAGTTGTTTTCTTTTATGCAAAAGAAAAAGATGGAGTTGTTTCTGGAGGTACAGCTACTGCTGTTAAATTAGCTCGACAGCGTAATATACCTACTTTTAACTTCTTCTTTGAAGATCAAAAAGAAGAGGTTTTAAAAAAACTAAAATTGAAGGAGTAAATCATGGCTTATGTAAGCGGTCCTGTTTATTACAATGTTGCATATATGAACCTGATCAGCGCTTCGCGTGCTTATTTGAGACGACACCATAATCATAAAAGAGCAAGTGACCCTTACGAAGAAGAGTGCCTTCGGTTCTTCTGCAATATCTTCAAGCAGACTGAAAGTCGAAGAATCTTTAATGTCGATTTTAGCCTTAAAACAATAGCAGAACAAATTTATTCTGTCTATTGTCAAGCTGCAATGACAGATTCTCTTCACGCAGATAATCTATATACTATTATTCTTATGCTAATTGATTATCAAGCAGTTAAATTCTTCTTAAACAAAAAAAACATTGCATACAGAAAACAACAAAAAAGAAAAGACGGAAGAGAGTTTAGTGAGAAGATGAAAGAGATTCTTCAAAATATCACCCCCTTGATTCAACAAGATGAAGAACTTCTTAAGTCACTAGACTTAAACGTTTTTTCTAAGGAATTGTTTCCATTTTCCAAACAATTAAAAGAATCTTTTGAACAAAAAAACATTCTTGAATGCTAAAAAGGAGCAAAATTATGGAAAAATTATTGGCTGAAGTAAAAAATTTATTAACGAAAACAGGATATAAAATCCTGAAAGAAACTCGAATGACAAACGATAAAGGAACTGTTCTTAAACTAACGAAAGGTGCTCTCGTTAATGTTTACGATACAGGAACAATTGTTTGTCAAGGAAAAGATATTACAGGAACGCAAGAATGTCTAAAAGAATTAATGTAGTCCTTAAATGCCATTCGGCTAGAGTTTCAAGACTAGCCGAATGGCAAGATTTATCTCTTGTATATAATTTAAAAGTCATTTGTCCAAAAACGGAAATTTCTGAATTACAAAAACATTTGCCAAGTGCAGAATATATTGCAGACAAAGAACCAACAGACCCAAAACTAAGATTTATTATAGCAAGGTGCTCTAACAAGTGGAAAGGAGCATGTCTTGCTCATCTTCAAGCTTCACAAGAGCTTAAAGGTCCAGGTTGGATTATTGATGGGGATTTGTCTTTGTTTCCATTCCTTCCAATCATGGAAAAAATAGAGCACAAAGCTCAACAAAATCCACATGTCTTTGCTTGGTCTTTAGATATTTGGAGATCAAGTAACCAAAGAGCTTGGATTGATCACTGGTCATTAGGAATTGTATATCAGCAACCATTTCTTATTGACTACCTATATGATTTCTTAAAAAGAAAAACCCTGCCAGAAGCTCCTTGGGGAACAAACCTAGATTACTTAATGGATCAGCACCGAAAAGAAGGACAGGCAACAGGTAAATATATGACCTTCGCTTGTCCTGGTTCTTATTTAAACCATAGAGGTCTTATTCATCAATTTGATTTAGAGCCAAAAAAAGTAAATAATATGCATTGTGTCCCTTATTCGGTTTTTAAAGATTATTATATCATTGAAGGATAAGCTATGAAGTATCTAGAGTTATTTATTATTATCTCTTCTGTTTCTATTTATTTGGGTCTTTCAGCAAGAAACTTCTTCAAAAGAAGTAACGATCTAATGGCTCAATCTTTTTTATTATCCACGGGAAAACATGAACGTTTGGAATTAATGAAAGAATCTAAAGCACTCGCAAATAAAGCATATTCTTTTGCATATGCTTTTGTTGTTTCATTAATTATTTTATTTACTTTAGGAGTAGCTCCATGATGAATTTTATCCAAGTTGTTTTATCTTTTCTTTCTCTTCTTTGTATTATCTGGCTTAATGTAGCCTTGAAGAGCAAGACCGAAGAACTAAAAAAGGCAAAAAAAGAAAACGATGAACTTCTTTTAAAAATTGAACTTTTGGAATTGGAGAATGGACTACTCAACGAAGAAAATGCAATTCCTTCACCTTATCCAATAGTCAATCCTTCTTTTTATCCAGATTATCGAAACAGTTTCGGGGGATTCCCTTTAGACCAAACGGGTTTTAAAAAATGAGTCCTATAGAAATATGTTGTATCGTTTTGTTATGCTGTGTTGTATGTTCAAGTATTGCACTTATTGTTTTAGGTGTGAAATTTAACAATCTTAGAGAATCCTATGTTTCTCTGGAAAAGTTACTACAATGCCAGCGAGATTTAGCAAGTCGTTACGGTCATAAATTAGACAAGATAAACGCAAATTCTAAACAGCGCGATTTATGTTTTATCTTATTTTCTTCTTATCTTGCTGAAATATCAAATGGCTCAAACTTTAAAGATTCTACCTTACAACTTTCTTACGACCTTAGAGAAGTTTTTATTAATCAAGAGGAATTAAATGACTAACGTATTTGAACCTTTGACATATATTTTTGGATTTTGCTTTCTTGTCTTTCTTTTTACTACTTTTTTATCTGCTAAAGATGCCAATCATTGGAGAGAAAAGAATGAAGAATCGTTAAATGCCTACATGAGATTAAATGATATTTATCAGTCTTTTATAACCAGGAATGAAAGAGATGAAAAAGATTTATTGGATAAAATTGATAACTTGAGAGAAAGAAGTAAAGACAAAGAAGTTGCTATTAATTTTTGTACCTCAGCAATTGATGAAATTGTTAGCTGCGACCCTAGATATATTGACAGTGAAATACAAGAACTAATTGAAAACCTAAATGAATATTTTGAAATTTATTTAACTCTTAAAAAAAAGGAAGAAGAATGATTGTCGTAATTCGTGACGTAAATTATTCTAATTATGAAGACTTGACTCCAAAACTATTTGAAAATGAGAAAAGTTTACAGATTTTTTTGGATAGTCTTAGTGAATATGTCACAAAAACAACTCGTCCAGATGTCTATGCAGTAAAGACAACAAAAGTAGCTATGTGCGATGATGAAGATATTTTTGAATACCTAGGAAGTGCTGCATATCTATATGTCTATACCGTTCAAGTAGAGTAAAAAATGTCAAATATTTATGTAATCTTTTCTTCAGGTAGGCTTTATCCTTCTACTTTTGAAATCTTCAAAGTTTTTGAAGACGAAAAAGAATACGAAGAATTTATGAAGCCTTTGCGTAGTATCCTTACTCAAGCTGAAGATACCAAATTTGAATCGATGCCATATTTACACGAGCATCTTCGTTTTGAGCCTCATGCGCAACTAGAACTTGAAGCCAAAAATCCTGAATTGTTCAACGAATTAAAATCTTTAAGAGAAGTTGTAAAAGTTTTTTGTTTTCCCTTAAAAGGAAACAAAAAACATAGTTTTCTACCTCCTTCAAAACCAATAAAACAGCTTCCTTCCCCACTTATTTATGGAAATGCAAAATGAAAAAAGTTTTAAAACAAGATGTTATTGAGACTGTTGTTGCGAAAATCAAAGAATTACAAAAAAACCCACCACTGCATCAATTTAATGCTTTACATGAAATCCTTGATGCAGTGAAAAAACTTAAACCCATTGACGAAAAAAAACCCAACATTTACAAAGAAAAATATGATCGACTTAAGAAGCAAGACATCCCATTGCCAATTTTAGCAAAAGCAGCAATGTTGGAAGCTGTTCGTTTATTAGCAACCTATCCAAAAAATGTTGTTTCTGACATGGTAAGTGTTTTGATTAAACAATCATTAAGAGACGGTCAAGCTCCTCGAAGATGCTATATTGAGCCATTCTCTGGTGACCCTTTCTTTGTCTGGAAATCTTATCGAATCCTATGCTCTATCCAAGACATGTTTGTTCGATCAGGATCGGCTTTAGAAGGTTCCTCAAAAGTAGGAGAGCTAAAGACTCGTATGGATGGACCTTTCCATCAAGCAGTTAATCGTTTTGTTTGGTCAAAAAACAATTACAAACACAAAATGATTCAACTTGAACGTCTTTTGCTCGAAGAAGAAGCAAACGAAAAAGTTCGAAATGTTCTTGACGGGAAAACAGATGAACAAATCGTTAGCCTTGTCCAACAAATTCTCGGAAAAGAAAAGATCAAGGTCAATGGCCCAATTAAGGTTTATAAATTACCTGTTAGTAACTTTGATGAGCTTTGCGATTTAGCCGAAGATTTTCCTTCAACAGAGAAAACATTAGAAACAGAAGAAAAGGAACAATAACCAATGAGTATCGTTTTTGTTGCTGGGAATATGCTTAATTCTCCGAAAAAAGTAATTGCGCATGGATGTAATTGCCTTGGCTTTATGGGAGCGGGTATTGCAAAGTCAATCCGCGACATTTATCCAAAAGAAATGATGGATAAATACGAAGAACTTTGTAAAACCTCAAAGATAGAAGAGATTGAAGGCACAATTCAAGTTTACGAAACTCCTAATCTACCCATCCTTGTAAACATGTTTACTCAAAGAACAATTTGGGGTCAAGTTCCTGCATCATTAGATCTAATCGATAAATCTTGTCGAGCGCTTCTTAAATGGGCGCTCGACAACAAGATTGAAGAAGTTGCAATGCCAGCAATTGGAGCAGGTTTGGGCGGTCTTAACATGGAAGATGTTAAACTAACAGTTGCTAAAATCTTTGCTCCTTCAAAAGTCCGTCTTGTTTTTTATGAGTTTTTTGAACCTCTAACCAGTTGTCGAGTGATTCAAGCTGTATCAGGGCCAGTTGATTCTTTTGAAGATATCGCTCGCTAACAAATGAAAGAAAAACAAAATGAAGAGAACTTTGTGGGAAATTAGCTATCACAACAAATTCGATCTCGTTATGAGACGAATCAAAAAAACTTGGACTAAAAAGGCACACAAATATATTTGCCTTTTGGATTCAGAGACAGAACATTGGCCTGAAAAGATTTTAGGCAAATATATTTGCTTAACCTTTTATTCTTCTGAAATACATAAAAGATTTATTCTTATTAGTATATTTTTTCAACTCTATATGAGATTGAAAAAAGAAAGAAAATTGAAGGATTTAAAGGGTTATTATTTAAAATATCCTCCGCACTGGCAAGAAATCTTAGATTCAATCCTTTCTTTTATTGCTGAACATGATATTCCAAAAAGTTATTCTTCATTCGAAAAAATGGTTAAACATGTGTTAAATCATGATAGTTGCAGTAGCACTTAAGGATAAGGAGGGAAATATCTTTTCTATGGAAAGGCCAGCAAGGTTTCATGATCTTCTGGCTTTTCTTATAGAGCAAGGTTTTTTTGCTCCTGAAACTTATCAACAAGGTTTCTTGAACGATCAGGGCGTCTTCTTCTCAAGAGAAGACGCCCTGATGATAGCTTTAAAAAACAATCAGATTATCTCTAATAAAACAGTTGGTTTTTTAGAGGTTTCTGATCTTTGGGAGGAAAGGCTAGAATAAAATGTTTCCGAAAATCAGAGAAGAAACTTACGCTTTTTTGTTTGGTTACAAGACCTCTCTTCCTTCTTTAGAATCAATCCAAGATCTTTCAGTGTTAGAATGTAAAGAACTTATTGATATTATCGTTTCTAACACTGAAAGATCTATTTTTAATGGTTCTACTTCACCATCTTTAATTAATGATCTTGTAATAATTTCAGCATTTCTTTCCAAACTTAACGAAAGGGTAAGTCCATGTACGACTTTTTCAACTGGTATCCAATTTTAGCTTTCTTCTCTTCCTGTTTCTTATTGCTTTATTTTTTTCAACGAAAAGTAGTAAAAATTCCTACATTGGTTCATTATGTTTTTGCTCCTATGATTTATGCACCAGGATCTTGGTTTTTACTACTTATTCTTCCTTATTACTTTTTTTCACCATTACTTCTACTCTTTGTAGTTATCGTAGAAGTTTTTTATTTATTTAAAGGAACTAACAATGGACAGAAATAAAATTAATTGTGTTTTTATTGCTCTTATCGGTCTCTTGTTTTTTACTCCTCTCTTCTATTTTGCATACAAAGAAGCAGAGGTAAGACAGGCAGAGTTAGATAAAAAGAAAGAATATTGTCAAAGCTTACAAACTAAAATTACGGAAAATGCATCATCGCGTCCCTCTTCCAAAACATCAGTTGCTCTACATTCCAATCTCAAAGAGTATCGTAAAAAATGTTTTTCTCCAAAAACAAAAGATGATGGAAATAGTGCTGCCGAACAAATGATGTTATGGTATCCAGCGTTGCATAATCCTACAATGAATTTTTAGGCAAACAAATGACAAAATTTTGGCAAGGATTTCTTTCTTTCATCTTAGGTATCGTTTTTTCTCAATTACTAATCTTTCTGCTTCTTCGTATTGATAAAACAGAATCTGATTTAAAAACATGTAAAGCTTTACTTAAAAGACACACGGTTGTAACAAAAACAAATTCTAAAGGAGAACTCTAATGAAACAACTCATGATTCGATTTGCTTTTTTGTTTTTTGTATTCGCGGCCTATAACCAAATTGCTCACGCTTCTCCTCTTTATAAGAAAGTTACCAAAATTGATTTTTCAAAAGGAGCTTTGCTAAACGGAGAAAAGGTAAGGCCCGACGCCGCCTTTTTGGAGGCGCGTCGGCGTTCCAAAACAAAAAAATTCTTTCTTTACCGAAAAAACTTTTCAAAGAAAATTCGGAAATCTGTTAACGAACTAGGAAACTAAAATGTCATATAGTGTTTACGTTGCAAAAATTGAACAAATCGAACCACATCCAAATGCTGATAGATTAAATATCGGCGTGGTTCTTAATAACTTAGTAATCGTAAGTAAAGATATTCAAGAAGGAGAACTTGGATTGTTTTTCTTGCCAGGAGGTCAAATCTCTTCTGACTTCTTAGAACCCCATGATCTTTATGAGCGAAAAGATGAAAATGGAAAGAAGACTAACAGCGGATATTTCCAAAGAAGTGGAAAAGTCCAAGGTATTTCTTTAAGAGGTGTTAAAACCGATGGCTTTTGGTTTTCATTAAACAAGCTTAAATCTCCGTGGGAAAAAAGTTACTTTCAAGAAGGGATGGTCTTCTCCCAAGAAGAAGACCATCAATATATCACCTTGAAAAGCGTAGATCTTCAACTTGCTCGAAAAGTCCAAAGTGAAGATGTAGCGACTCGTAAATCAGGCGGTCCAAATCAAAGCAAGCCAAAGAAAATTAAACCAACTCTTTTTGGTTTTGACTTGCATAAAGACACTCCCCGATACACTGAACAAAAGGCTTGGATTGATAGACATTTTGATGTGGACACTAAGCTTATTATCACTGAAAAACTACACGGAACGTCCCAAAGAACAGGTCGGCCTTTTGCTTTGGTTAAGCCTTCAACTTGGTGGCAAAAACTTTTAGCGTTTTTTGGATTATGGAAAAAAGGATCTTACCCTCTTCGAGTAGGAACACGAAAAGTAAATCTACCCGAGAGCAATGAATTTGAGGACATTAAATCTGGATACTGTGGATCGAATGCATTTAGATATGCTGCAATCCATTCCTTCAAAGATAAAATCAAAGAAGGTGAATGTATCTATCACGAAGTTGTTGGATGGGCAGGAGCGAAAAAGATCATGGGAGATCATGATCTTAAAAAAGTAGGCTATAAGTCTGGGAAAAATATCTACACCTATGGCTGTAAAGATGGTGAAGCGAAATCTTTCGTATATCGAATCACTCAGTACGATAAAAAAACGAACACGACAAAAGAACTTTCTTGGGATGAGTTACAGATTCGATGCAAAGAACTAGGTGTTCCAACAGTTCCAGTAGTTGCTTACGGTAGAGCAAATCCAGATTATTGTCCAAAAACTCAAATGCTTCACTGGAAAGGTTTTTCTTTAGCATCAAACGATCCATCTAAAATCGAAGGTGGACCTGAGATTATGGAAGGTCTTGTGCTCAGATTTGAAGATCCAAAATTCTTCAAGGTTTTAAAATTAAAATGCACAGAGTTCTCAATTATGGAAGGAGCACAAAAAGCAAAAAAAACCTATGAAGATATCGAAGAGGCTGAACAAGCCAAAGAAGACGAGTCAATCTAGCCAATAAAATCCAAAAAAGGGGGCTTAGGCCCCCTTTTCTTTTAAGAAAGAAAATAAATGAAAATAGAGAAATATGATCTCGAAAAAGTAATTGAATCAAAACAGCCTATTGTTTTAACAGGTGTAGGAAAAAGTAAAAGAGTTGCTCAATTAATTTGTGATTCTTTTCAATCTGTTAATTTTCCTTTTTATTTTATTGACCCAATAGACATGATGCATGGAAGTTTAGGAGTTCTTAATACTTTTGACAAAACTCCGCTTTTGCTTCTAATGAGCAAAAGCGGGAGAACTGAAGAGACTTTACAGTTAGCAAAAACTGTATTCTTTGGAGAGAATAATGTAAAAATTATTATGATCACAATGAATCCAGAAACTAGCTTTGAGTATGGAGATGTAATTCATATTCCTCCCGTAAATGAAGTAGACCCTTTAAACAAACTACCTTCTTATTCATTAATTGAATATCAAAAATTCTTTTTTTTGATTCTAGAAAAATTCTTTCAACATAATCTTATTACCGATGAAGATTTTTTAAAAAACCATCCTAAAGGTGGTCTTCATCATTATAATCAGGAGAAAATAGATGAATAGCGCTTTAATTATTCAAGCAGGAGGAAAAGGTTCAAGACTGCTAGGTGAAAATGCAGCATTTTCAAAGGTATATTTTTGCTACAAAGGTAAATCTATTTTAAAATACTGGCAAGAAAATTTCTCTGCGTTTGAAGTTTCTGCAATTATAAACAAAGGTTTTGAAAATATTTTTCCAAACGAAAATGTTTTTTACAGTGATGAACAAAACGGCGACTTCTCTGACTTATTTTCTCAAGTAGCTAAAACAACAAAAGATAGAGTAGTTATTGTTTGGTCCGATTATATTATTAAAGAAGAATTCTTGAATGATGTTTTTGATTTGGTTGTTCATAATGATAAAAACGTTATTGGTTCAACCTCTGATTTAAATTGTAGAATTAAATTCAAAGAAAAGGATAATCAAGAAGGATTTTTTGGTTTTATGAAGGTATCCGCAAAAAACCTCAAAACTCCTGCTTTTTTACTTAAAGCTTTGCAGCATAAATGTTTTGAAGATTTTTATAACAATGAAAACATTTTTGAGTTTTTTGATGAAATCTATTCTTTCCCTCAAGGAAGTTTAGTAGATTTGGGAACCAGAGACGAAGCAAAAAAACTTCCAGTTGAATATTCGGGTAATTCTGGTTCTACTATTACATATCTTAATAGCGGATTTGTTCAAAAATCATTTCCCAGCGTTGCAGTTATGGAAAATGAACAAAGATGGTATAAACATTTTTATCCAGAAATTGACGATACTCCTCCTCGAAACCCTGGCTATTATAACTCAGATAGATATTTGATATTAAAAGAGCTACGACCTTATTTTTCCTTAAAAGAAGAAGAGCGACCAACTATTGACCAAATTGTAGCTTCTATTGATGAGTATCAACGAAAGAATCCTATGTTAAGACCAGATGGGAAAGGATTAATTGTTGAAGATTCATTCCCAAAAAGGATCTACAATTATATTTATGATACACCAAGAATTTCGGAAGGAACAAAAAAAGGCGGGAGAAAACACAGAAAAGAAAAAGAAATTCGTCTTATCGCAGATGCATTATGTAACGAAATAAATGAATTTGAAAAAGATAACTTATTTCCTTTGAGTAGACATGGAGATACAACATTATCTAATTTATGCTTGGATGAAAATAATAAAATTATCTGGATTGACCCAAGACCAGGTACTTTCTGTTTTTCTTCAATCTTTGATTATGCGAAACTCTATTATTCTTTATGTGGATATGACGTTGTTAATACTTGTCGCTATTCCGTTCTTAAAGAAGGCGACAAACTAACCATTGATTTTTTTGACGGCCAAAAAATGCCTTCGTTATATAAAAAAGATCTTGGAGGTTTTAAGTGGCAAACTTTAGCATTGTTCCTTCCAATTTTTTGGTTATCCTTTTATGACTTGTCTATTTTAACTAAAAATTGTCAAAAAGCTTTCTTTGCAAAAGCAATGTTTGATCATTTCTGTGAAGAAATCATGAAAGAGAAACTAGTATGATAAATATTTATAATAATCATCATAACGGTGATGTTCACTTAATGAGAGGGGTTATTAATTTTTTTAAAAAACACGCAAAAGATTCTTTAATTGCAAGTCATAAAAACTCATCTCGATTAACCAGTGATCTTTGCCCAACAGGACCGCTTGACTCTCATCATAATCAAAGCGGTCCCTTGTCTAGATTTCAAGGACCACTTCAAATTATTAATTCTTGGTTCTGTCAGCCACAGAACCAAGGAATGGGAGAGATTTCTCTATTAAACTATGTCAATACTTTCATGCGTATTTTTCCTCACGCTCATAAGTTTATGCAAGATTTTATCCCTCCTAAATATCCTGGATTTAATAAAGAAGTAGATGAAAAAATTGAAGATCTTACAAGAAAAGATTTTCAAGCTCAAATAAACATTTTAATTTGTAACGAAGACTGCGAAAGCTTACAGCACTCAAATCAAGACTTTTCCAATGTCTATAAAGAAGTTAAAGCATATTATCCTATTGTAAAATTCTTTTTTGCAAACAAACGAGGCAATTTTCAATCTCTTCCTGGTGTAGATCTAGAAAAAGAATTACCTCGTACAAAAGGTCAATATGGACCAGCGACAAACTTACCAGAGATTAGTCGCCTCTCGCATAAAATGCATATCATTGTAGGTGGAGGCTCTGGTCCTTACGAAGCAACAAAAGTAAACGTCAACTTAATGAATCCTGTTAAGTCATTCGTTTGTTATTCTAATAGACATTTTGATGTTTTATGGGCTGATCCAATTGCTTTAGCTAGTGGAATTTGGACAAAAGACAGCGGTATTTTATTACAAGAAGGACTTATTGCGGCAATTGAAAGACTTAAACTTGCTTTTTTTAAAGATAGGATTGAATCTCCCACACTCTACCTTGGAGGTTGACATGTTCGAAGGCCCCTTAAACGACTAGCATCCACGGTTACTGATAAACACAAACACGCGGCTGTCCTTTTTCAGGGAAGCCGCGTGTTTGCTTTTGGAATTAATTCCTATTCCAAAGGCTGCGCTATAGAACATAGTGAATATGGTTACTATAGCCAACATGCTGAATATGCATGTATAAAAAAAAGAATAGGTAGAATACCAAAAAACTGTACTTTATTAGTTATTAGGTTAAATGGAGAAGGAGAATTAGTTGAAAGTTCTCCTTGCTCCAAATGTAAAAAATTTCTTCAAGATCATGGAATAAAAAAAGTTTTTGCTTCAAATGATGAAGGAGAGATTCGAAGAATAAATATTGGAGAAAAAGCATGAAACTTGCTCTTATTGGCGATATTCACGGCCAATTAAAAAAACTACGTCAACTTGTTGATTACATAAATCACGATTATTTTACTAAAACTGATGCTATTTTCTTATCAGGAGATATTGGAGGCTATTATCTTTCTTATAATGACAAAGATGATTGGACTCCAAAAAAGAACAAGGAACATAATCCTTCGTTTAAATATACTAAATCGATTCGAGAAGTGTTAAAGATTTTATCTCTTCTTAAAAAAGATATGCCAATTTTCTATGTTCCAGGAAATCACGATTATTCTAATTTGCATGACATTATTGATTTTATTAAGGCAAGCACTCCTGAAGTCAAACATTTAAATATTCAAAATGTTGATCAAAAAATGGTCTCATTTCTTGGATATTCTATTTCGGGAAAAGGAGGAGCGCCTTTAACGGTCGCAATGCCCTATGGCTTTGATGATAGCCAACTTCAATCTAAAGAAGATTTACTCAGATCAGATATTAAACCAACCCTTTGTTTAGACTATTGGAAAGAATGTGATATTTTTCTTTCTCATTGTCCTCCAAAAGGTATTTTAGATGGTAAAAACTATGGATCTGATTTGATTTTAGATATGTTAACAGTAGATTGTCCTAATGAACATAAGTTATTTCTTTGTGGTCATATTCATGAAAGTTTTGGACATGGATATATCGAAGAAATTAAAACTACTTTCGTAAATGGTGGATCTTTGGGCGAACCATATCCAAATACTTTGGTTACGTATGTAGATTTTTCTTCTTTTAAAGAAGCTGAAGTTCAAATGAAACACTTGTACGGTGCCAATGAAGATACTAAATACAACTTTACTTTGGAGAATTAAAAATGAAAATTAAAACAATGAGAATTCATAATTATTTAGGTCATCCACTAATGCAGTTTCTTGAAGATACTGCTTCAATTGTTGAGAAAGTAATCCCCAACCGCTTCCCTCTCAAGGAGGAAGCGGTTGGGTTACTACTCCTTTTATCAAAAAAAGCACATAACGATAGTTTACCGAAAGATAACTATTACGGAGCGTAAGAGGTTCCGTGGAAATATTCTTGAAGGTCTGGGTCAGAGACCATTTCATATTTAATAAAGTTAATCCAGTCAGGATTGTTATTTGCTGGTAAATCAGGAGTCATGTACCAAATACCATCACCCTCTACAACAATATCATATTTTTCTGTTAGTTCAGAATAAGCTTCTCCTCCAGAAGTATTAAATGCTGTATGAGTTGAATAGAATTTTACTGTCAATGGAGCTAATTTTTCACTATAATGATTATGGAAAGTAGTGCCTCCAGGCGAATTAAAAACCACATCATAATTGCTTTCTTCATAAGCATGATCATTAAGTTGTCTACGTCTTACTCTTAAAGTGGAAGCCCCCGTTCCAACATAACAAGCATTAAAAGATACAATTCGTTTGTATTGAGCAGGTTTGGAAAATACAATAGCATCTCTTGCGGTTGAAAGATGCGTTCTCGCATAACCATGATCAATTAAGTAAGATCGCAGACCTGGATAGTTCGTTGCTGTCTGAGATGTTTGATAGTCTCCTGAAAAGAAATAAGCTAAAGTAGTCCCTTCATGATAAGTTGAAGTCCCATAAAGATCCGCTCTAATATATCGAGACTGATAAGCTTCTTTTCCATCTGAAACTACATACCATTCAGACTGGTTCCTAGACTCTTTTACTAGTTTAATTGTTCGAGTAAAAAACTTATCCAATGATATTTTTTTCATTGGTACGTCAAATTGATTCTGAAATCTATCATTAATAGTATGGATAGAAACAGTACAGGAAGGTTTTTCTCTGGAAATAATTAATGGCTCCGTACTAAAAGGGAAAAAATCAGCAGATGGTAAATAAATATCTACATCATTATATCCTTGACAAATAATATGGGTATTCTGAGCTTCAAATGGTTTTAAATGCCTAATTTGTGAAGATGTCGTAGCGTCAATAATAATTGTTTTTGTTCGTTTCATTGTAGTTTTCCTTTTTATCCTTTTACGTAGGTAATGTTTGAGAATTATCCCACGGAGTTAAATATCCTTGAATAATGCGCGTATATTTATAATCTGTAGAAGTTCCTATTAATGTTTTGAAGGTAGAATAATAAATACTTGTTTTCTTTAAGAACAATCTATTGATTTGAAAAATATAATTTGTTCCGTAGATGACATGATCCCAAGCTGGAAGATTTCCCGATGCTGGAGGTATGGTAGCTAATGCTGCATCTCGGAATTGTGGATAAGTCGAATTGTATTCTGCATTCCAAGCAGAATACGAATTGATTCTCGTGTTATTTGTCGATTCCCAGCCTACACATCTTTGATTACGATATGTTTTAGTCGCATTATTGTTTGAGCATATATAAAACATACCTTCTGGATGAGTTCCATTTGTCTCATAATTAGTAAACATTACATTACTAAACATAATAGTGGACATATGCGTAGAACCACCTATTGCAGTTGCTTCGGATAAATAGATAGCTAAAAATTCTACTGCATCATCTTGGATGAAATGTAACTGCATAGAAGGACCACCACTTCGCCAATGGATCATAGGTACTGCCTGAGTAGGTTCTCTCAACCCTAAAGTGGTTGTAATGTTTGTTACGAACGCTGATGTATCTGGATCTATTGTATTAGACAATCCATCCTCGAAACCACCTTCAGGAGCATAAGCAAACATGAGGGGCATAGTCCAACTAGATTCAGTATTGTCAGGATCTACATACATATTGTCACGAGACATAGAAGTACCATTTGGAATACATACTAGTATTTCTGCACCAGATACGAATGTTAGAGTAAAATAGTTTCTTTCTGATGTACCAGCACCCCAAGTATATAAAGATCCGACAGTAATACCTAATAAACCAGCAGAAGCAAGCGCCGCTCTTAAGGCGGTCGCTTGCCCAGCTCCAGGAGTCCCAGTGTAAAGATATGATGTTCCGTCCCTAGCCATTAGAATGCCTCCGAAGGTGGATAACTGCCATCACTTGTGTCGTATTTAAGTAATCCAGGGAAAATATCTGTGTGCCAAGGGGTCATAAAGTTACGATGGATTTTAATACAATGGTTGGCTCCATTTCTCGTTGTTAAGAAGAATGGATGTCGAGTAGATCCCCCTTGTATCCTCACAAGATTTAAATCTAACCAGCCCTTAATTTCGTTCTCATTATAGATAGCAACAAGGTCTTCATTAAAAGTTCCATCATCAGTAATATAATTTCGAAAAGTAAAGTTAGCATGGTCTCTATAATCAAATTTGGTAACTGAACCATCACTATTATATTCACCATCAATATTGTAGAACTCCGTAAAATAGCCCTGATATACATCAGGTGTTACATCTACACTAAATATGCCTCGTTGATATGTTGTATCTTCATCTTCATTGATGAAAATCTTTCCAGCTAACATGAAATTGGCAAGACTTACATGTACACCAATCCAATTATAGATCATACACATAGGAAATGTATTATCTATAATGCACTGAAAGGTTCTCACATAAGTTCCAAATCCTTGTACTTTTCCTTTGAAATAGGAAAAACCGCAACCAGCCGCAGTCTTCGGAAGAAAGGTAGCTAGAGCAGAATAAGGATTAGTATGTGGCGAAGCATATTCTGAATTCAATGTATAGTCTGCGTAGGAAGACCAACCAACATCGATGAATCCACGCCATGTTTCAGAATCAAAATCGAATGTACCTGATGTATTCTGATTTGTTAGAGTATCTCCCGTAGTAAACGCTCCACCTTGTGTCATCTGTATTTCGATGTCTGTTTGAGAGTGTAAAGCAGTTACGATACCTCTACTGGATTCATCTGCATTTCTGAATTCATCTCCTTCAGTTACCGTAGAAGATCCACCTGTATTAGTGATAGTAATTCGAGCCTTACGATCTCCACCTTTCGGTAGATACAATATGGTAAAACCACTTGCCTCATTATATGCGTTGGTGCTACCTTCTATACCATTTATATCAAAATAAGTATTACAAGTAGCAGAGTTTCTATTTCCTAAAATATCATGAGTACTGGTTGAACCATTGTTCGCATAGTTAAAGAGAAATACAATTTGATCTCCAATTGGAGTGCCTGAAGAACGAAAGTCTATTAAGAAACCATAACCTTTGTTAGAGAAGAAACCAGTCCAAGTAAATATATCCGATACTTTATAATCTGTACCTGCGCTAGATGAAAGCTTTGTTCGGATATGATCTCGAACTGAAGACCAGTAAGCTCGGAACTTTGTTTCGTTACCTGAATAATTAAGATAATAGTAATTTGGTATGGAAAAACTTTGCCTTGCCATAATTATATCCCTTCTGCTTCGTAAAATGATAATGGAGTCGTAATTGATGTGCCAAAGTACCATGTCGCATCTAAATTATAGATATCTCCAAAGATATTAGTTTCTTTTACTGGGTTACTAATTCCTGCTTCTTGATAATAGAGTCCTGCTCCACCAGCTTGTATCCATTTATCTTGAACATGGTCATAATATTCAAGTTTACCTTGAGTACTAATTCGAAGAGACCCTCTCTCCGTACTAGTGGCATCATATGGCACATGAAGACTATCGTTAAAACGTCCAGGTTTATCAAATTGAATATATGTTCCATCAAAACTTATATGTTTTTTATCATAGCTCATATTATCTCTCCTCTCGTTTAATTATAGAAACGAGAGGAGAATATCCCTGACTAAAATTCCTATATAGGGAGATTTTGGAAAAAATTTTTTATGCCAAATTTTCGATTTCAAACAAAAACTTAAGTTTTCTCTTTTAAAGTTCTTTTTACTCTTTTCAAAAACAGAGAGCTTTGCTCTCTGTTTTTGAAAAGCTATCTCTTTAGATTTTTAAGGAGTTATAGTTTATATTGCTAGGTTTGATAACGGTTAATAGGGGCTGTTATCAAACCGCTTGTGAGTTTTTTGAGAAAACTTTTATTTTTCATTTTTTAAAAAAAGGAATAAAAAGATGAGTATGGATAAGAAAACAAAAGTAGATATCTCTCAAGTAAAAGTCGGAGACCGTCTTTCTGAAGTTCAATACTACGAAGTCGTGAGTGTTGAAAAAGGACGCATGAATCTCAAAACCCACAAGGGAATGAATATTACTGTAACAAACGCGATTGTCGAAGAGTGTATGAATTCTTCTGAGCAATACTCAGAAGAAGTAAAGGTTTCTCGAACAGAAATGGCAGAGAAACTTCGTCATGCTGGAGATATGGTATTCAAGGTTTGCTTTAACAAAAAACCAAAAGAAAGTGTTCTTTGCCAAGAAATTTACGATGCGGTCAAACGAAAAGGTTCGGCATATCCTAAAGCAGAAGATGTCCAAGCAAATATCGCCCGCTTAGTTAAAAATGGTCTCAATGGTGAAGAACGAGTTTTGGTTGGTTATCTATTGCGAACCGAAACTACAGAAACAGGGTACTCCTTGGTAGCTGACCTTGTAAACGGTGGAGTTCGACAAGTAGACCATCGTTCTCTTAACTGGCTAGTTCTCAACGATAAAAAATATGTGTTAAAGAAATGATTTTTTTTATTATTATTGTAATTTTATGTATTGTTGGATTCTTTGCTGCCATATTAAAAGATATCTCTGGAACATCATATAATAGTTCCTCTATGAGTGATATGTTCGATGATGCATTTGAATCCAGTTATGAAATCTATAACGGTGATTCAAATGACGACTAAGAAAACATCCACTAAGAAAAAAGCGCTCAAAGTAAATCTACTAATTAGCAATCAGTCTACAAAAAAATATGTTGAAAAACATATGGCTGATTTCTTAGAGATTTATACCGAACTTCTCGATAAAACTGGAGGTGAGAGAAAAGTTCCTCGAATTGTAAAACAAAAAGTCGGAATTTTCACCTCGACTCCTATCCCTGTAGATATTCAAAAAATTATTCATACTTTAAACGAAATTCCAAAACATGCAGAAAAAATTACAGCACATTCAAACCACTATGGTTCATGGATTGAATATGAAGTAAAAGAATTAATGCCTGTTACAGAAGAATCATTTCAATACCATGTGCTAGAACTGTTGCGAGCCAAAGTTAATAAAGCCAAACGAAAAACTCGAAAAGACAAAGAAGATCTTCGAAAGCTTGAACAGTTAAAGAAAGATCATCCTGAATGGTTTAACAATGCTTGACAAATATCTAATTCCTTATAAATCTCGAATGTTAGAGCCTATTTTTTTAGATATTGAAACACTAGGCTTTAACCCTTTCGTCCACCCAATCACTGAAATCGGATTAGTTGATATTTCTGGTAAAGTTTTGATTAATAAAAAACTACCTGTAACTGACTATCAAATTTCACAAGCTGATCCAGTAGCATTACAGATAACAAATTTTAATGCGATAGATCATTTAACACTGCCCCATATAAGGACAGAAGCAGCGCTAATCGAATGTCAAGCATTTTGGGAAGATAAAGTTATTGTTGGTTCTAATCCAACATTTGATATGACAAGATTAGAAATTTTGCTTTATGAAACACTAAAACAATCTCCAACTTGGTTTTACAAACCAATCGATGTTTGTGCAATGTATTTTCAAATGACGGGTCGCCTTTGTAGATTAGGTGATATTGCTTCTACATTCGAATTAACTCTTCCCACTCATGGCGCTCTTGTGGACGCCATGAGTGTTAGAGAAGTTTATATGAAACTAAGGACATTTCAAAATGATTCCTCAGATTTTTAAGAAAAAGTCCCAGCCTCAAATGACAAAGGTTGAGTTGTCTTTTAGTGAAAGCGCCAACGCAAGACTAAAAGCTCTTCAAAAAGAATGCAATGCTACTAAAGCAGAAGTAATTCGTAATGCTTTACAGCTATACGAGTATATGATTCAAGAAAAAAAGAAAGGAACCGAGTTCTTCGTAAAGAATGGAAAGGTTATTGAATCAATTCAATTTATAGGAGAATAAAAATGACAAAGGTGAGTGATTCTATTTCTTACTACAAAGATCTTTTTCGAAAAGAAATCTTGCCTGAGATTATGAAAGTTGTTTCGGGAGAGAAAGAAGAGGTCAGCTCCCATCTTCATTTTCCAATTTATTCAATGAGCCAAGTCTTAGAGAAAGAAGGATTTGAAATCCTGAATTTCGAATCTAATGGCTATCAATATGATCATTCCAGTGATATCCAATACAAAGATCAACTATATGTCTTGTCGGGATCTGGTTACTATGGAGCCACCCGATTTTATAAAAAATAGGACTTTATTATGCCTTGTAGATATGATCCTCCAGAACCTGATAAGCGAGAAGAAAAGCTTGCTGTGTTAAAAGAAGAACTTAAAAACACAGAAGCATTACTTTGTTCTGTATGTAACCTTTTAGAAAGACAAGGATTTAATTTCGCAGAGAATCCTTTGTTAGATGAATGGTGGACAGAACATAAAAAACAAGATGCAAAACGCAAACAAGAAGAGGCCAGAAAAGCTTTTATTCAAAACAGTATCACCGACATCATGAATACCAAAAAGCTTTCTGAACTTACCGAAGAAGAAAAAACCATGTTAAAGAAATATGGTATTTTAAAATAGAAAATTCATAAGAGAGAAATGAATATGCATAACAGTAAAGTTTTCATTTGGCTAAAAAACACATCTGACCCTATTGTATATCGACATGTCGAAGCGGTATATGAAAAGGGATCATTTCTATGTGTAAAACTGAACGATGATGAATGTGATAAATATCCAATCAATGATATTTTTAAAGTCCAACAGTTAATCGATTCAGAAAAATAGAGATTTAATTCTCTGACTTAAGTAGTTTAACAGGGAAAACAACTAACAAAGCGTTAGAAATTATAGGTTCGAATCCTATCTTAAGTCTTTTAAAATAAGGAGTTAGCTATGAATCAATTCAAAAACTTTGCTTATGTTAAGGAAGAAATTCCTTTGATAGAAATTGCAGAACTTCAAGTAAATAAACTTAAGAAAAGTTCGATACGTCATCGGCTTATTTGTAGAGAAATAACAGAAGGTTCATTATTGCAGGGCGTCTTTTACCTTAGTAAAAAAGACGCCCTTCGTCTTATAAAATTTGATATTAGAAATACTTATTTACGAATAGATAAAAAAGATGGGTCTTTCTTATATGTTTCAAAATATCTTTATCAAAACCTTATAGATATTACAATTGGAACAGGCCCACAAGAAGAATTCATTGAAGTTCACGCTGACATATCTTTGGATGAATATAATAATTTATTAGAATTTATTAAAACCCCATTATATAAACAATTGGTTTAGTTTTTTAAAAAGGATTTTAATTATGGGTCTTCATTTATTTAAATACTATGAAATTATGCAGAATACTGATAAAATCGAAGGAAAAGGTGCCAACGTAACAACTGGAATTGGATTTACAACAGAAGCAGAAGCACTGAACTTTGTTAATTCAGAATACTCAAGAAAGTTTGGTATTTATGGGGGAAAACTAGGGGAATGGAGTATTAGAGAACGTAACTTTACAACTCCCGTAAAAATTTACGGCAATATAGAAGAGTATCTAAATGGCACTGCCAAAGTCAAAGAACAAGTTAATCTTGTGAAAAAGTTAGAAGTCTTAGCTAAAGACGGCTACTTGTCAGATGAACAAGTCAAAGATCTTAAAAAAATTTTAGGAAGCAGTCACTTAAATGAAACAGACAAATAAAACTGTTCCTTCTCCTCAAGTAAATCAAATTACATATATAGATTTTTCAGATTTAGAAAAATGGCTAAAATCAAAGATAGATTTTAAGCCATTTGATGAACTAGATATGGAATGGTTTACTCCTCATGGTAATGATCACTTTATTAAGTATAGAGGAGAACTTAACATCTCTTCGGAAGATAGAGAAAAGTACCCTGTTCTTACTGAGATCGAAAGTTTAATTTACAAAGAATTCAAAGAGCTTATTGACACAAACTCATTCTGTATTTTTATTAGCTGGTAAAACATTTCGGGCCGTTAGCTCAAGTGGTTAGAGCGCTCGCCTCATCAGCCTTGTATTCCAGGTTCGAGTTTGGTACACTCTTAAAGCGAACCAGACATCACGAAAGGAATATAAGAGTCATGCCAAAAGTGCGAACACTAAACGGATATCGAGTTATTTATAAACCAGAACATCCAACATCTATGCAAAATAATAACTGGAGAGGTTATATATATGAACATAGGTATTTGATGGAAAAATATCTCGGTAGGCCGTTAAAAGAAGACGAAGAAGTGCATCATCTTAATTGTAATAGAGGAGATAATAGACTTGAAAACCTATTACTCTTAACAAAAGATATGCACACTAAACTACACAACTGGCTTGACAATGGTGCGTTTATAGTCGAAAGCTATAAATTGAATGGGATGAATTCAGGGAAGTCTAAAGTAATCGAACTCAAGTTTTGTGAGGTATGCGGGATTACTCTACAAAGAGATCAAGAAAGAGCTTGTTCTAAAGAGTGTTTAAGCATACTAAAGACAAACCCAAATAAACCGACAAAAGAACAGTTAGCAGAAGACATTCAGTCGATGTCTTGGATAGCTATTGGTCGGAAATATGACGTATCAGACAATGGTGCGCGAAAATGGGCAAAACAGTATGGCTTACTATGATAATCCTGAGCGAAGCCTCACGCGATCTCGTGAGGAACGTGCAACGACTAGGTGGTTTGTGAAGCGTCACATGTAATACACTATTAGCGTCCCACACCCAAACAGATAATGCTGTGGGTGATGATATAGTCTACGGAGTAGTGAAAACTACACAAACGTGAAGCGATTGGTTGTGGGTTCGAGTCCCACACGGCCCAATGGAGTTTATAATGACTATCTCAGAACATGCAGATATATTGTCTAAATTTCCATGGATGTATCATATCTCTACTCATTTTGAAGCAGATGGAACAGCTTTTTATATTGGCTATCTTCCTGAATGGGGAGACGTAAGTTTATCTGCATGTGGAGCCACATGGAAAGAGTGCATTGATGAACTCGAAAAAGAAAAAAGAAAAACGATTCAGTATTTTCTTGAGCGCAATCTTCCTATACCAAAATTAGATCTTATTCCTTTTGACCTTACTAATTATGCTTCTTTAGGAAAAGTAAATGACGACATTAAAACTACAGCATGAACATGAAAGATCCACTAAATATGATTTAACCTCTTTTCTTAAAGCAGGATTAACTGTTTCTGAATGTGAAGATATTTTAAAAAGTTTATTATCTCTTCATTCTTATAAAGAAATTCAAACAGAAGACAACTCTCTTACTTTAGTTGTAACAGTTAACTCATCTGCATTTGATGTATTAGATTACATCCCTGAACTTTTTGAAAAAGCTCTTCAAGAAAGAGTTGAAAATAAACTTTGGTGGAAAGTTGATTACGAAGAGATGGACCCAGAGTGGGGCAGGCGACCAGATGGTCATAAGTGGTTTGATAAAGAAGTTGTCGCTAGAGCGGAATGTGAACGATATAATAAAGAATACAAAAAAGCAGGTCACTCCGCTTCCATTTCTGGTCCAATGAGAAGAAAACTTAATCCAAAAGGAGAACTAGAGTCATGAAATTAATTTTTGGTGTAATTTTTACTTTTGTTGCCGTACTCTTCGTGGTGGAAATTGTAAACTCTGTTAGTTATTATTCAAAAGATGATTATATTGTCATTAAAGTTGAAGATAAAGACAGATCTACATCTGAAGATGGTTCAGTTTATCGAGTCTATACAGAACACGAAACATTTGAAATCGCTGATTCTTTATTTCCTCCAGTCTTCAACAGTGCTGACCGATATAGAAAACTAAAACGAAATCAATTCTATCGTTGTCGAGCTATTGGGTTCCGTTCAGAT
>JACKFZ010000009.1 GCA_020632215.1 Candidatus Nomurabacteria bacterium
GCTATCTACTTACTATTAACTAACTATGAATATTATCGTATACACAAAAACAGGTTGCCCATGGTGTATTGGAGTGACAGATTTTCTTAATGAAAAAGGAATTGAGTTCGAAGAAAGAAATGTTACTGAAAATGAAGATTATCGAAAAGAGATGGAAGAGAAATCTGGTCAGACAAAAGCACCGACTCTAGATATTGAAGGTGAGATTATTGCGGATTCTGATAAAGATGAAGTGGAGAGAGTGCTAACTGCTAAAGGAGTGTTGTAAAAAATATTACAATACTACGCCTAGTCTTTAAAGTTCTTAATCACCCATAATTAGTTTTTGTTGTAATTTATATAGATTATAGCAAGAGCTAAAAATTGAGCAGGTTGCACTTGATAAGTTGTAGGTTTTGCATTTTCTATCATATTCTCAATTTCTATTATTGGAGTTGCGTCGTATGTATCCATAAAACGTTTTAGTGATATTGGGTCAACTTGCTCAGAAAGAGTTTCGAGTAATTTTTCTGCTTTTTCTAAAATAGCTTTCTTGCGTTCAGCCTCTAATCTGTCTTGCTCAGCACTAAAATCAACACCTCTTATTACATTATTCTCTCCTTCAGTCATAATTAATAGGATACTACTTTTTGTCTTAGAAAAAAAGAATGGCCGCTTATGCGGCACTCGGGTGATTGGGTGGGGGTTCTACTTCGAGTTCTATCTCATAGAACTCGAGGAATTTGTGAGCATAAATCCAGTATTTTTCAGGATATAAACTCCATTCACGAGAGGTTGAATTGCGAAGTTTATTTTCTATGGAATTCATGGAGACATTACTAAAGTGAGTATGTATAGCTCTTCTGATACTTACTTTATCTTTGGGTTCTTGATGCGATGCCTCAATGTGTTGAATGGCAGATCTTGCCAATTTAATCAATGCTGTGTCTGGACTTTTTTGATGTGGTCTAAATTGATGTCTAACAATATTTGTTTGTGACATAAGAATTAGAAGGTTTTGGATTGATATTTTTCTAAGGAGAAATACTACCTTTTTCCTAATAAAATTCAAGTCTTATCTAGTATCTCTAATAGCCAAGCTATATCTAATGCCGTATAAAACTATAGATCCTAAAATCAAGAATAAATATTTGAAATCTATAAAAGTTAGAAGAAACGAAGCTAAGAGTGGCCCAAAAATGTAAGCTACAGGTCGAACCATTCTAAATAAACTCAAAACATCAATATCCTCACTATCGATTTTTTTAAACAAATATGTCTCAGTCATTACTTCAATCATGCTAGCACCAATTCTGGTGGTGAATAATATGGCTGACCAGAGGATAATGTTTGGTAGGGAAACGAAAGACATTATAGCAGTTGCTCCAGCTGTAATAATAAAGCCAGCGGTCAGAATTTCTTTTTCCCCAACTTTTTTGTCTGCTAACCATCCTAGAAGTGCTTCTAGTAGAACAAAGGGGATAAGTGCGATACCAATGATCATGGTTGTTTCGGAAAGAGAAAATCCTATATGTTGATTCAAATATATTGGTGTATAAATAACCATCCAAGAGTAGAAGAATCTTAGTAAAAAAGCAGAAACAAAAATACCATAAAAGTTACAGTGATCATAAACTCGTTTAGCAGTTTTAAAAATATCGACATGTTCGTATGTTGAATCTTCGAATCTTCTCAAATAACGAATGAGAATATATAAAACAGGTAAAAGAAGAAAAGAACTAATCAAATATATTTTCCAAAAATCATGATCCTTCATAACCAAACTAGCTATAAAAGGACCAATCAAGAAGGCCATGTTCAAGCTGGTAAGAAAGATTCCTCTAATACCACCTGTACTCTCATTTGAGGTCATATTTTCTAGAAAAACATCAAGGTTGAAGTAGATTAATGATCTACAGGTAAACCCTATAATATAAGCGATAATAACCACTGAACCAACATCTACAAAAGCCATTAGCAATAGAGTTGCTAATTCGAGGAATATCATTAGTATTGTCGTCTTATAATTTCCAATTTTCCTGAGAACTTTTCTAATGTAGAAAAAACCAATTATTGTGACGATTGAAGCAATACTAAAAACAATTCCTATGCTAGATTCTTGAACAAATTCTCCTAGAAAACTGGAGTTTACATATGTAGCAGGGGTTATATGTAAAGTAAAAAGAAAAACCAAAACATAAACAATACTTTTGTTAATGCTTAAAGAGTTGGACATTGCTTAATTATTTTAGCACTAGAATGTAGAATTTAGTATGTAGAACTTATAAAAAAGTCTACCTGACTTTTTTATGCGACTAGAATATAAATATCGTCCATTGACTCAAACGCATTGTTTTTGGTTTGTGTCGGGGCCACCTTCGGGTTGGCCGGATATCTTCTCTGGAAAGTCAAACTCCAAAACGAGCTTCGGGAGGATTGTTTGAAGCTTGTAGCGGGGATCATGTTCTTGACGGCGTTCCTGTCATTTGTGGACGCAATCAATTTTCAATTTCCCAGAGAAAAGGAAAACAAAAAACCGCCCGCTGAGGAATACTCGGCTGGCGGTCTACTTTTTTATTTAGCAGTTAGCTATCAGTGTTCAGTTTTCAGTGACTAGTGACTAGACAGACAACGAGTATAATCTTTTCTGACCGCTGACTACATTCTACATTCTACATACTACATACTAAACTAACTTACACTCCTAATATCACAGGAATGACCAGTGGTTCTTTAGCAGTTTGTTGGAATAGATACTGACTCATTTCTTTTGCAACAATATCTTTGAGTGCATCAAAATCAATTTGTCTTTTTCCTCTAATATTTCTTTCAATAGTTCTTTTGATAATATTTCTAGCTTCTCTAAGTAGGTCTTGAGATTCTCTCAAATACACAAAACCTCTTGAGATAATGTCTGGAGACTTCTTTAATCTCCCTGTCTTTGCGTTGATGCTTGCCACAATGACAAAGATTCCAGCTTCGGATAGCATTTGTCTATCTCGTAAGACAACATCTTGAACATCAGAAATTGAGAATCCATCAACGGTCACAAGTTCGTTAGGAGCTTTCATTGGCAGAACTTCAATTTTGTTCCCATTATCTTTTATTTCAATTACAGAACCGTTATCCGGAACCACTATATTTTCTGAAGAGGTACCGATTGATTGAGAAAGTTCAGCGTGTTGTCTAAGCATGTAATGGTTACCGTGAACTGGCATAAAGAATTTATATTTTATATGCTCGTGAATCCACTTCAATTCTTCTTTATTACCATGACCAGAGGCGTGAACATCAGAATCTAGATAAGTAATAATTTTTGCTTTTGATCTGTATAGATTATCTTTCAATCTAACAATAGAATTGTGATTGGTAGGAATGATAGATGAAGAAAGTAGAACCGTATCTGTCTCTCGAAGCTTCACATATTTGTGGCTATTATTTGCCATTCTGGTTAATGCAGCAAATTCTTCTCCTTGTCCTCCTGTGACAAGCATTACAACCTTATCTGGTGGCAGATTGTCGAGATCGGTGAGGGGAGCAATGTTATCTGTATCGAGTAATTTAAGCAATTTTGCAATCTCGATGTTACTTTTCATACTTCTACCTTCGATAATAACTTTTTTGCCGTATTTTTGAGCAGTTTCGACAATGGCTACGATTCTTTCTACTTGAGAAGCAAAAGTAGCAATGATCAATCTCCCAGAAACTTCACTCATAATTTTTTTAATGTTTTCTGCAACCACACTTTCAGAAAGTGACCACCCAGGTTTTTCAATAGAAGTTGAGTCCATTGTAAGCAAAACAACCTCTTTTCCTTTAAACCTTTTGTATTGATCCTCCTCTTCTTCGGTTGGTACTCCTCCAATATTGTCTACACGCACATCTTCAATGAAGACAATGTCTCCTTGATGAGTATGTAATATAAGACCCATTGAGTCTGGGATAGTGTGAGAAATTGAAAAAGTTTCTACTTTTAATTGCTCACTAATAACAATTGTTTCATCTTTATCAATGATGTTCATATTGATTTTTGGTAGATGAGGAAACTCTTCTTGTCTTTTTTGAATCATTATTGCTCCAAACTGTCGTGAGTAAATAGGAGGATTACCAATTTTGTCTATGATGTAGGGAATAGCACCAATGTGGTCAAGGTGACCGTGAGTAATGAAAAGACCTTTGATTCTATCTTTTCTTTCTTCCAGATATTTTGTATTTGGTAAAATGTAATCAATACCCGGAGTATTTTCATCTTTAAATTGAAAACCTGCATCAATAACAATAATGTCGTTACCGATTTCGATAGCGGTCATATTTTTCCCAACTTCTTCTACACCTCCAAGTGGAATAATGCGCACCGCATCACCAACTGGTGGGATTTCAATATTATTTCTTTTATCACCACGATTTCGACTTAGGTGATTGTGATTTGATCTTGGTCGTCTTTGCACACGTCTCATCATAGGATTTTTGCTATTTCCGTTTGTCGATCTATTCGAACTGTGATGTCTTGAATTACCGAATCTGTGAGATCGGTTATTTGACGATTGGTTCGTATTTTCTGATTTATTTTCATTCATATTTTTTTGATTTTTATATTAGCTTCTAGCTAATAACTACTAAATTTTTAATAGTTATTATTTAAAAGCCAAAATTATTGAAAAACTTTCCAAACCATATCTGTTTCGGTATACCATTTATAGACATTTGAAAATCTTTCAGCTGGTATGGTGATGCTTTGAGACTCAACACCTTTTAACTTTCTAGGTACAATGTAGATAAAATCTGGAGAATACAGAAAAGTGGCTGGGGCCTCTTTTTTAATTTCTTTTTCAAAAATATCTATTTGCTCTGCTTTTTCATCATTATTAGAAAGTTCTCTAGCTTTCTCTAGGGCTTTGTCAACTGTGATATTGGCATAATCAGCTATATTTAGACCAGGATCATTCCTCTGAGAAGAATGCCAGAAGGCATAAAAATCTAAATCATGCCCAATAATTTCACCAAACAAAAGAGCATCATATCTTCTCGGCCGAATAACGTTTTGATTTAAATCATTAGTGTTAAATACTTTGACACTAACATCTACTCCGATTTGTCTCCAAACGTTGACTACGTATTCGGCTGCAGAAACAAGTTCTGGAACATCAGCAGTAGATATAGAGAATGATAAAATTTCTATTCCATCTTTCGTTTTTCTTTTTAATATACCTTCTTCATCTAGTTCCCATCCATCTTCCGCTAATGATTCTCTAGCTTCATTAAGCAACTCTTCCTGACTTTTTTCGTCTTTTTTTTCTATTGAATTGTCTACCAGATCCAAAGCAGAAAGATTTTGCGGAATTGGACCGTATGCTTCACGAGCGTAACCAGCAAATATTTCTTCTACCAATTGCTTTCTGCTAATTGCTCCACTCAAAATTTTTCGGACATTTGTGTTGATCAAAACAGGCGCTTTGCTTTGATTAAAAAAGACAGCGAAAATTCTAGGAAGAGGAAATTGCTCTATTTGATGGTCATCTTCAAAAGCAACTGCTTTTTCTGGAGAAATACCATTTAAGGAATCAATCTCTTTGTTTTCTAATGCTGATATTAATGATTGCTCATTTCGGTAGAAGTAAAATTCGATATTTTTAATGTAAGCTTTTCCTAGAGTAAATTCGTCAAAAGATTCTAAAACATAAGATGTTGCGATTCCTGACTTATCTCTAATAACTTTCTCAATTTTATAAGGACCTGATCCGACCGCATCATTATTCAATTGACTGAAAGAGAACTCATCAGAAGAAACTGCTTGCCATAAATGTTTCGGCATAATTCCTAATGTCATGTTGTTTAGAAAAGGAGAATAAGGTTGTTCTAGGTGGAATACTAAATTTTTTTCATCTATGACTTCTACACTAACACCATCCCAAGTTGCTCGTTTTGGACTTTTTATAGCACTATCTTGTGCAGACAATACAGTGAATACAACATCATCTGCTGTAACAGGCTCTCCATCGTGAAAGACGGCATTTTCTTTTATTGTGAAGAAGTATGTTATTCCGTCTTCTGATATTTCATAACTTTCTGCTAAATCAGGAATAAGGTTACCATCAATATCTCTTCGCATTAGGCCAGAATATATAAGGGCAGTTAAATCTCGGTCTGTATCCGATAGGGCTAATAAAGGGTTGATAAATCTAGGGGTACCAATAACACCTTCTCGTAAGGTACCACCACTTCTTGGCACTTCTATTGTGAAATGATTACTTACTTTTGAAAGCATTGAAAAAGAGGTCCAGATAAAAATAATAGCAAAAATGCTAATCAGCACTTTTTCTGTTAGAGACAAAGAGGCAATAGCAGTGCTGATCTTGTCAGTCTTGGGAATATGAAATTGTTTTCCAAAAATTGAAATAACTCTTTTCACGATAAATGTTTAATAATAATTTTTTTTGAAATAAAAATTTAGAAAATCTGTTATGAAAGATAGAAAATCAAAAAAGATACAATGGCAAACAAAACTCCCAAAACTATTGTTCCTCTAAACAATATCTTTTCGAAACCTCTTCGTGTATGGAAGCTTGAGTCTCCATCAGAACCACCAAAAGCACCACCTAGTCCGGCTGCTTGGCTCTGCAAGAGAATGGCTATAACCAATATTACAGAGATAACTATCTGAATTACAGAAAGAATAGTAACCATTGATTGAGAGAGTATAGCAGAGATTCTATTTTTGGCAAGAAGAAGGAATCAGACATCAGATATCAGGTATCAGATATCAGACATCAGATATCAGACATCAGACATCAGGTATCAGCTCTAAAGTAGTTACTGATTTCTGACGTCTGATGTCTAACATAAGTTTGACTTGTATATATAAATCCTTATAATTACAGCCCTAATACTGGTTAATAATTGATAATTTAAAATTAAAAATTATTAACTATCAATTAATAATTTTTAACTAAATGTTATGGCAAATAAGAAGTCTAGTGTAAAAAAGGAGGTCAAAAAGCAGACCATTACTCCGTTGGGGGACAAAGTTTTAATAGAAGAATTGAAAACAGAACAAAAAACTGCTTCTGGAATTATATTGCCAGATGACTACAAAGAAGACAAAGGGATGAAAGAAGGAAAAGTTATTTCTGTTGGTCCAGGTAGATTAGTCGATGGTAAGTTGGTGCCTGTGGCAGTGAACAAAGGAGATACTGTATTTTTTCAATGGGGAGACGAAGTGAAAATAGATGGGCAAGAATATTATTTAGTCAATGAGTCGAGCATTGTCGCAATCGTCAATTAATTAATAATTAATAATTCAAATTAATTATCAACTTTTAACTATTAACTATCAATTAAACACTATGTCAAAACAAATCATTTTTAACGAAGAAGCCAGAAAAACTCTTTTGAAAGGAGTTGATGCAGTTGCTAATGCAGTAAAGGTTACTGTTGGGCCACGAGGCCGTAATGTTGTTTTAGAAAAAAGTTATGGTGCACCGACTATTACTAATGACGGAGTTTCTATTGCCAAAGAAATCACTTTGAAAGATAAGTTTGAAAATATGGGCGCTGAGATTATCAAGGAGGTTGCGACAAAAACTAATGATGTGGCAGGTGACGGAACTACTACTTCTACAATTCTTGCTCAGTCAATGATTAATGAAGGAATGAAGTACACCACGATGGGTGCAAACGCACTTGGGATTAAAATGGCAATGGAAAAAGCCACCAATGAAGTTGTCGATTTTCTAAAAAAGAGTGCCAAGGAAATCAAAAAGAAAGAAGAAGTTAGGCATGTTGCCACTATCTCTGCCGAATCAGAAGATCTTGGGAAAATAATTGCTGACACTATTTCAAAAGTTGGAGAAAACGGAGTGGTGACAGTTGAAGAATCTCAAGTGATGGGAGTTGAGTCAGAAGTAACTCAGGGACTTTCTTTTAATCAGGGTTACATTTCACATTATATGGTGACAAATCCTGAGAGAATGGAAGCAGAATATAAAGAAGCTGCTATTTTGATTACTGATCAAAAAATTTCAAATGTAAAAGATATTTTACCTTTGGTTGAAAAAATTGCCTCAACAGGTCAAAAGGATTTAGTTATTATTGCTGAAGATGTAGAAGGGGAAGCTTTGGCTACATTTGTTTTGAATAAACTTCGAGGTGCTTTTAATGTCTTAGCTATCAAAGCTCCTGGTTTTGGAGACAGAAAAAAAGCAGAACTAGAAGATATAGCTATTATGACTGGAGCGACTGTCGTTTCAGAAGAAGTTGGTTTGAATTTTGAAAAAGCTGATCTGTCAGTTATTGGGAAAGCACATAGAATTGTTTCTACAAAAGACAACACCATTATTGTTGGTGGCAAAGGAAAGAAAAGTGCTATTGAACAAAGAGTTTCTCAAATCAAAGCTCAGATTGAAAATACAAAATCAAAATATGATATTGAAAAGATGGAAGAAAGAATCGCCAAACTTTCTGGTGGAGTCGCTGTTATCAAAGTTGGAGCGGCTACTGAAACAGAAATGAAATATTTAAAATTAAAGTTGGAAGATGCGGTCAATGCTACAAAAGCTGGAATTGCCGAAGGTGTGGTAGCTGGAGGAGGAAGTGCTTTAGCTAAAGCCTCAAAGATGCTTTTGCATAAATTAGAAAAAGAAGGAGATGACATGGAGCATGAAGAAAGGATTGGTTACTCAATTGTTGCCAAAGCTTTACAAGAACCGTTGAAGCAAATTGCTGTTAACTCAGGGAAAGATGATGGTTCTGTCGTTGTCGAAAAAGTAATGCATGGAAAAGTTCATTCTGGCTATAATGCATTATCTGATGAATATGTAGATGACATGATTGTAGAAGGAATTATTGATCCTGTGCGAGTCACTAGAGCCGGAGTCCAAAATGCTTCTTCGGCGGCTGGAATTCTACTTACAACTGAAGTAGCTATTGCTGAGGAACCAAAAGAAGAAAGTCATGATCATGGTCCTGCTATGGGTGGAATGCCGGGAATGATGTAACGGGGGAAAATCCGAAGCACGAAATTCGAGATCCGAAACTCTCTTTCGTCACGTCTTACGTTACTACGGCGGGCAGGCAAATTCTAAATTATAAACATTAAAAAAAGCGTCTTCCTGCCGTTTCAGACGCGGTCAGGATATCGTAAAACTTTAGGCAAATATCGTCATTCCAGAATTTTTTGACTCGTAGCGAAGGGAAGAGGAGAAAAATGTCTGGAATCCCGTGAACTTTAGGCACTTTCTTTTTATAATGAATAAAAATAAGGGTGTGTTAGTTCAACAAGTAAGTGCAACACTTCTGTAAAATAGAAGTGTATGAAATATCAACATTTAACCATTGAAACACGGGGAACCTTGCGGAAGAATTCGCTTGGAACCCCTCGTTTTTATTTTAAAATTTAGGATTTTTTCGAATTTAGTGCTTCAGATTTAGAATTTTTTAATATAAATTCTTTAAAAGTCAACACTTGATTTTGAATTTCAAGTCGTCATAATAAATACCCTATGGAAGAAAATACAAAAAAATTTACAGATAAATCTGTCATTATAGGTATCGTTATTATTATTGTTCTTATCGTTATTTTTGGTGTAGTTAGATTAAAAAGTGGTTCTGATGGGATAAAATCTGACGATCAAATGTATGATGATAGCGAACAAATGATGGAAGGTGATATGGTTGGACGATCAGAGGATAGTCTAAATAATTCTGCTTTAGCAGTTGCAGGTATTCCTCAAAATTTTATGAAAATAAAAATTCCAGTTTTGGCTGGGGAGATTTTTGATCAAGCAACTGGTAAGAAAAGAGGTTGTGACAATGTTGTTTTTGTAGAAAGAACAGTCCCGAAGTCGGTCGCAGTATTAAATGCGACATTGCGAGCTATGTTCGAAACAAATGAAGACTTCGGCTTCTTGCCAGGGAACTTCGTGGCTTCACAAGAAAATCTATCTTTTGATAGGGCAACTATTGAAAACGGAGTAGCAAAAGTCTATTTGATGGGAGAAGTTGGTCCACTAGCTGGTGTCTGTGATGATCCTCGAATGGAGATTCAGGTTGAAGAAGCAGCTTTGCAATTTAGCACAGTAAACAGTGTTGAGATTTTCCTAAATGGAGAGAAATATCAATCTCCATCAGAGCAATAAAAAGTAAAAATTGAATTAGGATTATTTTGTCGCGTGACCCCGTAAATTTTTTACGGGGTTTTATCTATTTGACAATTTTCTCTCAAGACTTATGCTTCATTTTAGAACGAATTTGAACAATTTAACAATCTAGAAGGGGATATTTGTCATGAATGAGTATGGAGACAAGATTGAAACATTTTTGGCTCGTGAAGGCTTCTGGATAGTACATGGTGATCAGCTTGGAAGTCTGAAGAGAGAGACTTTTGCGAAAGTCATGTTGGAAGTCGGGAGAGATCTACACTTTCTGGGTATGACAAACAGTAATATCGTTTTTTTGTCCGAAGCAATGATCAGATGTTTTAATGCTATGGGTCATGCACATACCTCGATTAGCACTGAGATGCCGTCGGGTATTACCGAGTTGACATTCAACTGTGACGATGGAATGTGTTTGGTCACTTTAAAACCTTTGCCATACATAAGTAGTCAGATGGGTAATGTGTGGCAAGGTCAGATTCTCATCATAGTCGTTGTGGATGACTTGTCCGAATTCAATGGTTTTTCGTCGAACAGAGAGGAAGATTGTGACGATGACGATGACTGGGAGGGTGATGGCCCATGGACACATTCAGGAGATTGGTGGAGGGCATAACAAATGACCGACTACGTTCGATTCGTTTCGGTCTCACTTTTTTATCTATTTGACAATTTTCTCTCAAGACTTATGCTTCATTTTAGAACGAATTTGAACAATTTAACAATCTAGAAGGGAGGAGCTGATGAGTGATTCAGAATCCAAACTTGTTAACTACTTACTTTCAAAAAAGTTTCGGGTCATTGAGCATTGTGTTTCGGAAGAAGGGACATATTGCGATGACAAAGGTCAAGAATTTGAAGTTTTGAAGATGCTGCAATTAGATCGTAATTCTGATTTGTCAGAGCTTCTCAATGCTGTCAAACAGTTTCTGAAGAAAAACATTGAAGCGAAGCATATAACCACCTTCATCGACGAAAGATTAGATACTTGGAGTAGTCATTATGATCGCGATAATTTCATGGTTGTTGCGAACTGTTACCCTGTTTATAAGACTGCGGAAGGACGAAGTATTGACTATATAGTCTTGGAAATAAATGGTATGAACCATCAAGATTATAGGCGATGGAGAGTCGAATACTTTGGCGGTGAGGCAATCGAACCATTTGGGGGAGAAAGTGTGGGTCAAGACGATGATCCAAAATTATGGTTACAGTCAATTCTAAGAGGTCCGTTCAAATTTTTCGATGGACCATTAGGAAGTCTTGTTCGTGAAGCGAGAGGGCTGCTACCTGATAGTAGGATTATTTGCTCTTGTCTTGTTTTGGACACTACTATGTTTTTCTTGGAACGAGAAATAAGTTCAATTTTAGCAAGACAAGGGTTTGCTTTGACGGCTTTTGATTCATCTTTTTTGGGAGCAGGAAAAATCCATCTTGCTTTTGGGGAAGAACATCTGCGAGTAGAAGTCTCCATTACTCCTCTGCGAGAACTGGATGCGCACTTTGTGTTCGCATTCCAATTTTAACCCAGTCGAGCACTAAATTTTAGTGCTCGGCGTATCCTTTTTATTTAAACAGAAATCCGTATAATTAGTTTATTACTAAGATAACTAAAAATTATGGGGATATTATCGATTTTAATCATAATCATAGCTGTATTGGTGCTTTGGTTTATTATCATTTACAACAAATTTATTCGTTTACGAACAAGAAGTGAGGAAGCTTGGTCTGATATCGATGTCCAATTGAAGCGTCGATATGACCTGATTCCAAATCTTGTTGAAACTGTAAAAGGATATGCTCAGCATGAATCTTCTACTTTACAGAAAGTAACAGATGCTCGTGTTCAAGCTATGAATGCACAAGGTGTAGAACAAAAAGGTCAAGCAGAAAATATGCTATCTGGAGCATTGAAGAGTTTGTTCGCTGTTTCTGAAAGTTATCCTGATTTGAAAGCCAATCAAAATTTTCTTGAATTACAAAGAGAGTTAACGGATACAGAAAACAAAATTCAAGCATCAAGAAGATTTTACAATACCAATGTTCGTGATTTGAATATTGGTGTTGAATCTTTTCCAAACAGCATTGTGGCAAAAATGTTTCACTTTGCTAAAAAAGAATTCTTTGAATTAGAAGAGGAAGCTGCTAGAGAGCCTGTAAAAGTTGATTTTTAAAATTAAATTTTATTGAAAACATTAGATTGATTTTTAAAAACTATTTCCATAATTCCCACCCCTTTTTTGGGTGGGGGCTTACCGCTCACCCCTCCCGAACCAGAGCAAAGCTCGGTTCGGGACTAATCCAGAACTAAGCTCCGCTTTAGTTCTGGGCTAGTCTGAGCATAACATATGCGCTCTAAATAAACGTAAAAGAAAAGTTAAAATAAAAATGAAATGACATTAGAAGAAAACATTTCTCAAATTAAAGACAAGGAATTACATCGGGTTGTTTTTACAGCTATTATCTACAATGAAAAAAATCAGTATTTATTAACGAAGAGAAGTGAAAAGAAACCTTTTTTCCCTGGCAAATGGTTGATACCAGGCGGTGGCTTAGAGGTTGATGATTATATAGATAGAGAACCAACTAAGGATGGACAATGGTATTCTGTCTCAGAACATGCCTTAAGAAGAGAGATCAGAGAAGAAGTAAATTTAGAAATTGGCGATTTGAAATTTTTAATAGATATAGCATTCATCAGGAATGATGGTATCCCTGTTCTTGTATTGAGTTACTTTGCACCTTATAAAAGCGGAGAGGTAAAATTGAACGACGAAAGTACCGAATACGCTTGGGTTAGTGTTGATGATTTAGGAAATTACGATTTAATAACAGGAACAGATGAAGAGATAAAAATGGTTGATAAAATATTAAAATCTAAGAATAAGTAATATGTCCTCAAACTTTTATACTCATCAATCACAAAATATCGCAAAGACTTGGATTTTAATGACATTATTTTTTGTTTTGATAATTGCTATTGGTTGGTTTGTTAGTTTTTACTATGATGATCCATCAATTTTATTTTTTGCTGTTATTTTTAGCATAGTAATGAATATTGTTTCTTACTGGTTTTCAGACAAAATTGTTTTGAAAATTACTGGCGCTAAACCAGCTTCTAAAGAAGAATATTATGATCTCTATACAATAGTTGAAAATCTTTCTATTACAGCCGGATTACCAACTCCCAAGATTTTTGTAGTTGAAGATAATGTTCCAAACGCCTTTGCCACAGGTAGAAATAAAGAGCACGCTGTGGTCGCTGTGACTAGTGGTCTGTTGAATATTTTAGAAAAAAATGAACTCGAAGGTGTTATTGCTCATGAGCTTTCTCATATTGGTAATAGGGATATTTTGTTGCAGACCGTTGTAGTTGTTCTGGTTGGATTTATCTCACTTTTATCGGACTTTTTTTTGAGGTCAACTTTCAATGGGGGAAATAAAAGAAGTCGAGAAGGCGGTAATTCTGGTGGCTTACTTATTGTGATCGGAGTGGTGTTCATGATTTTATCTCCTCTAATTGCCACAGTCATACAGTTGGCTATTTCTAGAAAAAGAGAATTTCTTGCCGATGCTACCGGTGTTTCTCTAACTCGATATCCGGAAGGACTTGCAAGTGCTCTAGAAAAAATATCACAATATAGTGGTAAAATGAAAAAAGCCAATCATGCCACTGCACATCTTTTTTTAGCTGATCCATTTGGTTCTAAAGAAAAAAAGGTTGGTTTTTTGACTAAACTATTTTTAACTCATCCTCCAGTAGAAGAAAGAATAAAAGCTTTAAGAGGCGATTAAATCAAAATGAACAAAATAACTATCTCAGATCGAATATTAGCAGCTACGTTTTTGAAACTGATTCCTTCTTGGGTGACACCGAATCATTTAACTATCTTTAGATTTTTAACGATTCCCTTTGTTTTATATTTTCTTCTTTTTGAAAACTATGCGTGGGGCATTCCTCTTTTTGTAATTTCAGCCTTTTCAGATGCTCTTGATGGTGCCAAAGCTCGAACAAATAATCAGATTACGGAGTGGGGAAAGATGTTTGATCCGGTTGCAGACAAGATGCTCATAGGAACAGTCGCTGCGATTGTCATCTCAACATCTGTTAGTCATATATTAGCACTAAGTATTATTGGTCTAGAATTACTTATTATTTTGGCTGCGTTTTATAGAAAAAGATATAACAATGAAAATATTGAGGCACGATTATCTGGGAAAATAAAGATGATTTGTCAGTCTTTTGGGGTTGGTTTTTTACTTTTGCACTTAGCTTTCCCTTTGACACCATTTTTGTTTGGAGTAGCAATTATATTATTAATGATTTCTATTCTCTTTGCACTAATTTCACTTTTCGTTTATAACTCTATATAAAATAATGGAGATGTCGCATAGTGGTCGAGTGCGCTCGCTTGGAAAGTGAGTAGGGTGAAAGCCCTCGCAGGTT